>NC_010622.1:0-695837 GCF_000020045.1 Paraburkholderia phymatum STM815
TAACCGCGCGAGCATCGCTGAAAGTGCAATGGCCGGAGGTTCGGAAATTGGTTTTCGCGGAACCCGCTATTTAAACCGGTTTTCTCTGAGCCGTCAATAGTTTAGGACGATGATCCACAGGGGGCGTCCGTCGGCGTTGTTTGATCGGGCCCTGTGGATAACTCACTTTGACTGCCGTTTTGGCGGTAGAATCTCGCCTTACTTCCCAAAAATCCTGCACGCCGCCCCGGCCCGCTTGACCCCGCAAACCCTTGTGGCACAAGCGTCTGGGGCTTTTCCGCCTGGCAGCTTCGGGCCTCGTCGCGTATCCCGCGACCAGAGCGCCGACGGATCGCGTTGCACACATAACGATAGCAACTTGATGAACGAATTCTGGCAACACTGTTCCGCACTGCTGGAGCGTGAATTGACGCCCCAGCAGTACGTGACGTGGATCAAACCGTTGGCCCCGGTCGCCTTCGACGCCGATGCGAACACGCTGAGCATCGCGGCGCCGAACCGTTTCAAGCTGGATTGGGTCAAGAGCCAGTTTTCGGGCCGCATTACCGATCTCGCGCGCGACTTCTGGCATTCGCCCGTCGACGTCCAGTTCGTCCTCGATCCCAAGGCTGGCATGCGCACCGCGCCTGCTGCGCCGTCGCGTCCGCCGTCTGCCGGCGTGCGCAACGCGGCCGCGGCCGTCGATGCCGCCGTCGGTGCCGTGCAAGCGGCCCACTCAGCGCGCGGGGGCGGCATGCCCGGTCTCGGCATGCCCACGAACGCTGCCCAGTTGACCGACGATGCCGCCGACCTCGATCTTCCGAGCCTGGACGCCAACGAAGCCGCGGCAGCCCGCCGCACGTGGCGGCCGGGCGCTGCCGCGCAGGCCGCGGGCGGCGAGAGCGATTCGACCTACGAGCGCTCGAAGCTGAACCCGGTGCTCACCTTCGACAACTTCGTGACCGGCAAGGCGAACCAGCTGGCGCGTGCAGCCGCAATCCAGGTGGCCGACAACCCCGGCATTTCGTATAACCCGCTGTTTCTGTACGGCGGCGTGGGCCTCGGCAAGACGCACCTGATTCACGCAATCGGCAACCAGCTGCTGATGGACAAGCCCGGCGCACGCATCCGCTACATCCACGCGGAGCAGTACGTATCGGACGTGGTGAAGGCTTACCAGCGCAAGGCGTTCGACGACTTCAAGCGCTACTACCATTCGCTCGACCTCCTGCTGATCGACGATATTCAGTTCTTTTCGGGAAAATCCCGTACTCAGGAAGAATTCTTCTACGCGTTCGAAGCGCTGGTTGCGAACAAGGCTCAGGTGATCATCACCAGCGATACCTATCCGAAGGAAATCTCGGGTATCGACGACCGTCTGATCTCGCGCTTCGATTCGGGCCTGACCGTCGCAATCGAACCGCCCGAACTGGAGATGCGAGTAGCGATTCTGATGCGCAAAGCGCAATCGGAAGGCGTGAACCTGAACGAGGACGTCGCGTTTTTCGTCGCGAAGCATCTGCGCTCGAACGTCCGCGAGCTGGAAGGCGCGCTGCGCAAGATCCTCGCCTACTCGAAGTTCCACGGCCGCGAAATCACGATCGAACTGACCAAGGAAGCGCTGAAAGACCTGCTGACGGTGCAGAACCGGCAGATTTCGGTGGAAAACATTCAGAAAACGGTCGCCGACTTCTACAGCATCAAGGTCGCCGATATGTATTCGAAGAAGCGCCCGGCCAACATCGCGCGGCCACGCCAGATTGCCATGTATCTGGCCAAGGAACTGACACAAAAGAGTCTGCCTGAAATCGGCGAGCTGTTTGGCGGACGCGACCACACGACAGTGCTGCACGCAGTACGCAAGATCGCCGACGAACGCGGCAAGGACGCGCAACTGAACCACGAACTGCACGTACTGGAACAGACGCTGAAGGGCTGAAATCGGGTGAGACGGCGGGATCGAACCGAAGCGTCGCTCGAAACCGTCGGAAAATTCGATCTGTTTATTGCGCAAGCCACCCCCAATTTAGGGAAGTGCTTCCATTTTCAGGCACAATACAGGTTTAACCGCCCGGCAAAAACGGGCGGGATTCACGCCGTGACTGGCGCAGTACGACGCCGGCGGGGGGCCGGGGCCGCGCGCTTCAATCTAGCCGGACAAGGCGCGCAGGCCGTCACATCAACGAAGGAACTCTATGCAACTGGTCAAGACCGAACGCGATAACCTCCTCAGGCCGCTGCAAACCGTGAGCGGCATTGTCGAACGCCGTCATACGTTGCCGATCCTCGCCAATTTGCTCATCACCAAGAACGGCCCGGACGTTTCGTTCCTGTCCACCGACCTCGAACTGCAGATCACCACGCGTGCCGACTTCGGTGTCGGCGGTGAATCGGTGGCCACCACGGTGGCGGCGCGCAAGCTGCTCGACATTCTGCGCGCGATGCCCGACGGGCAGGTCACACTCACCCTGAACGACAAGCGTCTGACGGTTCAGTCCGGCAAGAGCCGTTTCGCGCTGCAGACGCTGGCGGCCGACGAGTTCCCGACCGTCGCTCAAGCTAAAGACTTCGGCGCGAACCTCGCGGTTCCCCAAAAAACGTTCCGCCAGTTGCTCGGCATGGTTCATTTCGCGATGGCGCAGCAGGACATCCGTTACTACCTGAACGGCATGTTGCTGGTGGTCGATGGCGACCAGCTGATGGCCGTGGCAACGGACGGTCACCGTCTCGCGTATTCGTCGATGAAGATCGAAGGCTCGTTTGCGCGCCAGGAAGTCATCATCCCGCGTAAGACGATTCTCGAACTTCAACGTCTGCTCGAAGATATCGACGACGTGCTCAAGATCGACATCGCGCCGACGCAGGTGAAGTTCACCTTCGGCGGCGTCGAACTGGTGTCGAAGCTGGTCGAAGGCAAGTTCCCCGACTTTCAGCGCGTGATCCCGAAGTCGCACAAAAACACGTTCGTGATCGGTCGGGAAGAACTGCAGCGCTCGCTGCAACGCGCGGCCATTCTGACGTCGGACAAGTTCAAGGGTGTGCGCTGCATCGTCGAGCCGGGCCAGCTGAAGATCATGTCCACCAACGCGGACCAGGAAGAAGCGCAGGAAGAACTCGAAATCCCGTATCAGGGCGACAGCATCGACATCGGTTTCAACGTCACGTATCTGCTCGACGTGCTCGCGAACCTGAAGGTCGACATGCTGGAAATCAGCCTCGGCGACGCCAGTTCGAGCGCGCTGATCACGATTCCCGAGAACGACGAGTTCAAATACGTGGTGATGCCGATGCGCATCTGACGCGTCCAACACGAAGAACACACCAAGGGGCGCAGCGCCCCTTTGGCGTTTTTATGGTGTTTTGAAATTCCTCGAGCAGTAACGAAGCAGCAACGCAGATCCGGAAGAAATCCATGACTGATACGAACAACTCGCAACCCGATAACAGCTACGGCGCCTCATCCATTCAGATCCTCGAAGGTCTGGAGGCCGTGCGCAAGCGGCCGGGTATGTACATCGGCGATACGTCGGACGGCACCGGTCTGCATCACCTCGTGTTCGAGGTGCTCGACAATTCGATCGACGAGGCGCTCGCCGGTCATTGCGACGACATTCAGGTCATTATCCACGCCGACAACTCGATCTCCGTGACCGACAATGGCCGCGGCATTCCGACGGGCATCAAGCGCGACGACAAGCACGATCCAAAGCGCAGCGCCGCTGAGATTGTGATGACGGAACTGCATGCAGGCGGAAAGTTCGACCAGAACAGTTACAAGGTGTCGGGCGGCCTGCACGGTGTGGGTGTGTCGTGTGTGAACGCGCTGTCGTCCTGGCTGCGCCTTACCGTGCGCCGCGACGGCAAGAAGCACTTCATGGAGTTTCACCGTGGCGTGGTGCAGAACCGCGTGATCGAGCAAGTGGACGGCGAAAGTCTGTCGCCCATTCCCGTTGTGGGCGAGACGGAAAATCGCGGCACTGAAGTGCACTTCATGGCCGACGAGACGATCTTCGGCAACGTCGAATACCACTACGACATTCTGGCGAAGCGTATCCGCGAACTCTCATTCCTGAACAACGGCGTACGGATTCGTCTCACCGATCAGCGTTCGGGCAAGGAAGATGATTTCGCCTTTGTCGGCGGCGTGAAGGGCTTTGTCGAGTACATCAACAAGACGAAGAGCGTACTGCATCCGACCATCTTCCATATTGTCGGCGAGAAGGAGGGCGTGGGCGTCGAAGTCGCGATGCAGTGGAACGACAGCTACAACGAAAACGTGCTGTGTTTCACGAACAACATTCCGCAGCGCGATGGCGGCACGCACCTTACCGGTCTGCGCGCGGCGATGACGCGCGTGATCAACAAGTACATTGCCGATCACGAAATCGCGAAAAAGGCGAAGGTCGAAACGTCCGGCGACGACATGCGCGAAGGGTTGTCGTGCGTGCTGTCGGTGAAGGTGCCGGAGCCGAAGTTCAGCTCGCAGACGAAGGACAAGCTGGTTTCGTCGGAAGTGCGCGCACCCGTGGAAGAGGTGGTCGCGAAGGCGCTAGAAGAATTCCTGCTCGAAACGCCGAACGACGCAAAGATCATTTGCGGCAAGATCGTCGATGCCGCGCGCGCGCGCGATGCAGCGCGCAAGGCGCGAGAAATGACGCGACGCAAGGGCGTGCTGGATGGCGTCGGTCTACCGGGCAAGCTTGCGGACTGCCAGGAGAAAGATCCGGCGAAGTCCGAGATATATATCGTCGAGGGTGACTCGGCAGGCGGTTCGGCGAAGCAGGGCCGTGACAGAAAATTCCAAGCCATTCTGCCGCTGCGCGGCAAGGTGTTGAACGTCGAGAAGGCGCGCTACGACAAGCTGCTGTCGTCGGAGCAGATCGTCACGCTGATCACCGCATTGGGTTGCGGCATCGGCAAGGAAGACTACAACCTCGACAAGCTGCGTTATCACCGCATCATCATCATGACCGACGCTGACGTCGACGGCGCGCACATCCGTACGCTGCTGCTGACGTTCTTCTATCGTCAGATGCCGGAGATGATCGAGCGCGGCTACATCTACATCGCGCAGCCGCCGCTGTACAAGGTGAAGGCGGGCAAGGATGAGCGCTATCTTAAGGACACCGCCGAGTTGAACGCGCATATGCTGCGTCTGGCTCTGAACGGTTCTGAACTGGTCGCCGCCGAAGGTGCGACGCCGATCGCCGGCGACGCGCTCGGCGAGCTGGCGCGTTCTTATCTGCTGGCGCAGGCTGTCGTCGATCGTCTGAGCCGGCTGTACGACGAGGCGGCGCTCGGGGCGGTGATGGATGGCGTGTCGATCGATCTGTCGAGCGAGCAGTCAACGGAAGCATCGGCGCGCGCGCTCGAAGCCAAGCTGCGCGACGATCCGCTCAAGCCCGAGATCAACGTGTTCGCGATGTACGACCCGGTGCGCGAACTGCGTTCGCTGCGGGTGGAGCGTCGCCATCACGGCAACGTGAAGGTCTCGGTCATCGATGAGGAGTTCCAGCTGACGGCCGACTATCAGCAACTCGTGAACACGGCCAATACGTTCAAGGGCTTGATCGGCGAGGGCGCTGTCATCAAGCGCGGCGAGCGCAGCATGGCCGTGGGCGACTTCAAGAGCGCGATGAAGTGGCTTATCGCCGATGCGGAACGCAACGTGTCGAAGCAGCGGTATAAGGGACTCGGCGAGATGAATCCCGAACAGCTGTGGGAAACGACGATGGATCCGAACGTGCGTCGTTTGCTGCGCGTGCAGATCGAAGACGCGATTGCGGCCGATGGGATCTTTACGACGCTGATGGGCGATGAGGTCGAGCCGCGCCGCGCGTTTATCGAGAGCAATGCATTGCGGGCAGGGAATATTGACGTTTAAGCTGGCTGGCTGGCACACAGCGCTCCGTCCTGGGCGCGTCAGTAGTCAAATGAAAAACGCCAACCTATTCCGGTTGGCGTTTTTTTTGCACATCAATCATTCCGCCATTTACGCGCATAGCGATCTTTAACAACCTGCGAGATGTAGGTCGACAATCCGCGTCCGGCGATAGCCAGGCTCTTCATTTCCTCAACGTCCTTCCGCCCGGTCGCCGCATAGTCGTACCGATACAGCGTCCCGTCGGAAAACTTCACGCTGACCCAGGTTTCAGATAGCTCGTAGGCAACTACGCCCGACCTGCCGCTCAAATCCCGATACCGCTTCATGGCGCCCCTCATTCCAACCCGGCGGAGATCGAACATCGCACGATCCATTCCTAAACGACGGGCAAACAGATATCCGTCAGTAAATTGGCCGGCGAGGTCTCCTTCGGATTATTCAAGTACTCTTCGAACACCGGCGCATTCGCGGCCTCGTGTTCCGAATTGACCAGCCATTCGCCATAAAGCCACTGATAAGCCGACGCCATATCCGCGTACGGCCCCTTGTGCCGCAACACGGCGTATCTGCCGCCCGTGATCGACGTGACGCTCACGAGCGGATCGCCCGACACATCGACGGCACGCGGCAGCCACACCCCCGCCTTCGACCGCAGTTCGCCCTCGGCCACAGCCGTCGGATCGTCGTAGTAAATCCCGATCATCCGCATCTCCTTCGACAGCAGCCCGCGCGCGGCGAGCCAGCCCGTCAGCGTATCGAACGCCTTGGCGATCTGCATGTACGGCCCGACATGATCGACCGTCAGCACGTCGAAGCCCTCGATATCCCGAATCACCACGTCTCGCATTGTCATTCGATTGCCTCCTGAGTCCGCAAAAGATGGCCGGAACCGGATGTGCGGCCCGGACTTTCGATACTGCGCGGGCGGCATGCCGAAGACGGCGCTGAACGCCCGCGTGAACAACTGTAAGCTGCTGTATCCGGATCGCCCGGCGAGCCCGGCTATCGGCATCGACGCATTGGCGAGAAAGCCTGCCGCGTGATGCAGGCGCAACCGCCGCACAGTCGCGCAACGGTTCCGCCTGACATCGCCTGATGTATCCGGTGCCAGGGCCACGGCGACAGACACGCGACCCCTGCGAGCCGCGCAGCGTAGCGCGCGTTGGCCGATATCGTTTCATGACAGGCGCGAGACAACGGGCGACGGGAACACGATAGCACGCCGCGATTTGCCCAATCCTGCGGACTTGCCCTGTGCCGTTCGGCAGGCGTCATTCAGCGACTGCTTAACGTCGACCGCGAATCTGAAGTGCATACGCAGAAAAAATCGAAACCCTAACTTTGCCGATTTTCGATAACACCTGGATTAATGGCTTCCTACCATCGCCAGATGCCGCCCGTAGTGGGCAACCGCGACGCGACCGCGAACGCGATTGCCGACCGGCAACTTTAAAAAGGGAGCCTCCGATGAAACAAGCGTCGACAACCCAGCACAAAGGAAACGTCACGCATCATGAACTGAAGCAGACGCTCGGCACCTGGCAGCTTTGGGGCATCGCCGTCGGTCTGGTGATTTCGGGCGAATACTTCGGCTGGAGCTATGGTTGGGCGAGCGCCGGTACGCTCGGCTTCGTGATCACCGCGCTCTTCATTGCCGCGATGTACACGACGTTTATCTTCAGCTTCACCGAGCTCACGACGTCGATTCCGCACGCAGGCGGCCCGTTCGCATACGCGCGTCACGCGTTCGGCCCCACAGGTGGCTACATCGCGGGGGCAGCGACGCTGGTGGAGTTCGTGTTCGCACCGCCCGCTATCGCGCTGGCGATCGGCGCGTATCTGCATGTGCAGTTTCCCGGTCTTGAACCGAAGCATGCGGCAATGGGCGCTTACCTCGTGTTCATGGCGCTGAACATCGTCGGCGTGCAGATAGCAGCGGCATTCGAGCTTTGCGTGACATTGCTCGCCATCTTCGAGCTGCTGGTATTTATGGGCGTCGTATCGCCGGGCTTCCAATGGTCGAACTTCGCGAAGGGCGGCTGGGCCGGCTCGGACGCGTTCAACATGGGTTCGTTTCACGGTATGTTCGCCGCGATTCCGTTCGCGATCTGGTTCTTCCTCGCGATCGAAGGCGTTGCGATGGCCGCCGAAGAAGCGAAGAACCCGAAGCGCTCGATCCCGATCGCTTACGTGACGGGCATCCTGACGCTCGTCGTGCTTGCGATCGGCGTGATGGTGTTCGCGGGCGCCGCGGGCGACTGGACGAAGCTCTCCAACATCAACGACCCGCTGCCGCAAGCCATGAAATACATCGTCGGCGAAAACAGCGGCTGGATGCATATGCTCGTCTGGCTCGGCCTGTTCGGTCTCGTCGCGTCGTTTCACGGCATCATCCTGGGCTATTCACGGCAGATCTTCGCGCTGGCTCGCGCAGGCTATCTGCCGGAGTGGCTGTCGAAGGTGCATCCGCGCTTCAAGACTCCGCATCGCGCGATTCTCGCGGGTGGTGTGGTCGGCATCGCCGCCATTTATAGTGACGAGCTGATCCAGTTCGGCGGCCAGACGCTGACCGCGAATATCGTGACGATGTCGGTATTTGGCGCTATCGTGATGTACATCATCAGCATGCTGGCGCTTTTCAAGTTGCGCCGCATCGAGCCGAACATGGAGCGTCCGTTCCGCGCGCCGCTGTTTCCGTACTTCCCGGCGTTCGCACTGGTGGCTGCCGTGATTTCGCTGGGCACGATGATCTACTTCAATCTGCTCGTCGCGCTCGTGTTTGCCGCTTTCCTCGCGCTCGGCTACGGTTATTTCCTGATGACGCGTCATCAACGCGAAGCGGCCCCGGCAGACGTTTTGCTCGAAGAATGAAGGCAGCGCAGGCATCGCACGCGGCACTGACGCATTGGCAATAGAGCCGCGCGCAGCAGGCGCGGCGATGGAGTACACGACATGAGCTACATGGAGACAATCGGCAGCCGCACGTATCGTTTTGCCGATCTGAAGTCGCTGATGGCGAAGGCAAGTCCGCTGCGTTCCGGCGATCAGCTCGCCGGCATTGCGGCGGCGAGCGAGGAAGAACGCGTCGCCGCGAAGATGGCGCTGGCGGACGTGCCGTTGCGCACGTTCCTGAACGAGGCGTTGATTCCATACGAGAGCGATGAAGTCACGCGCCTCGTCATCGATACCCATTCTCCGGAAGCATTCGCGCCGATTGCGCATCTTACCGTCGGGGAATTTCGCAACTGGCTGCTGTCGAGCGAGACGGACACGGACACACTCACGCGCGTCACGAAAGGACTCACGCCCGAAATGGTGGCGGCCGTGTCGAAGCTGATGCGCAATCAGGATCTGATTCTGGCGGCGCGCAAGCGGCCCGTCATCACTCGCTTTCGCAACACCGTCGGCTTGCCGGGACACATGTCCGTTCGACTGCAGCCGAACCATCCGACCGACGACGTGAAAGGCATCGCTGCATCGATGATCGACGGTCTGATGTACGGTTGCGGCGATGCGATGATCGGCATCAATCCCGCATCGGACAGTCTCTCGGCGATCACGAACCTGCTGCTGATGATCGACGACTTCCGCACCCGCTATCACGTGCCGACGCAATCGTGCGTGCTCACGCATGTGACCAACACGATTTCTGCGATCGAGAAAGGCGCACCCGTCGATCTCGTGTTCCAGTCGATTGCCGGAACAGAAAAAGCCAATGCGGGCTTCGGCATTTCGCTCGCGTTGCTGCAGGAAGCCTACGAGGCGGCGTTGGCGCTCAAGCGCGGCACGGTCGGCGACAACGTGATGTACTTCGAAACAGGGCAGGGCAGTGCGCTGTCGGCGGATGCGCATCATGGCGTCGATCAGCAGACGTGCGAGGTGCGGGCCTACGCGGTCGCGCGCCACTTCAACCCGTTTCTGGTGAATACGGTGGTCGGCTTTATCGGCCCGGAATACCTTTACGACGGCAAGCAGATCACGCGCGCGGGTCTCGAAGATCACTTCTGCGGCAAGCTGCTCGGCGTGCCGATGGGCTGCGACATCTGCTACACGAATCACGCGGAAGCCGATCAGGACGACATGGATAATCTGCTGACGCTGCTTGGCGTTGCAGGCATCAACTTCATCATGGGCATTCCCGGCGCCGACGACGTGATGCTCAACTATCAAAGCACGTCGTTCCATGATGCGCTCTATGTGCGCGAGGTGCTCGGATTGCGCCGCGCACCGGAGTTCGAAGAATGGCTGGAATCGATGCAGATCACAGACACGCGCGGCGCGCTGCTCAATGCGCCGACGGGTCAGCCATTGCTCGAAGGCGCGAGCGAATGGATGGGCATCGCATGAGCGACTCGATCGAAAAGAATGCGTGGCAGGCATTGCGTGCTTTCACGAATGCGCGCATCGCGTTGGGCCGCGCGGGCAACAGTCTGCCGACCGCGCCGCTGCTCGCGTTCAATCTGTCCCATGCGCAGGCGCGCGATGCCGTGCATCATCCGCTCGATGTCGACGTCTTGCATGAACAGCTGCGCACGCTCGGCTTCTCGACGCTCGACGTGCATAGCGCGGCGCCGGATCGCGCGCATTATTTGCGGCGTCCGGACATGGGCCGCCGCTTGTCCGACGAGAGCCGTGAAGCGCTCACTCATGCCGCCGCAAGCGAAGCGCCCGATGTCGTGTTCGTCATCGCCGACGGACTCTCAGCATTCGCCGCGTCGAAACAGTCAGTTCCTTTTCTCCAGGCCGTCACGAAACGTCTCGCCGGGTGGAAGATCGGGCCCGTCGTGGTCGCGCGCCAATCGCGAGTCGCGTTGGGCGATGAGATCGGCGAGTTGTTGAGGTCGAAGCTGGTCGTGATGCTGATTGGCGAAAGGCCAGGACTGAGTTCGCCGGATAGTCTCGGCGTCTATCTGACGTACGCGCCTAAAGTCGGATGCAGCGATGCGCAGCGCAACTGCATTTCGAACGTGCGGCCCGAAGGCCTTGATTACGAAGCCGCCGCGCACAAGCTGCACTATTTGCTGACGCATGCGCGTCGTCTGGGATTGACGGGCGTCGGCTTGAAGGATGACAGCGACGCGTTGCTGCAAGCGCCCGAAACCAAGCCGACAATCGCCGACGATTCAAAGACCCGCTGAACGAATTGCCCCGGCTCATGCGTCGGGGCTCTGCGAACGCTTACGCATCCACCTTGCTGACAGGATGCTTTTCGAGCCACGCATTCTCATCGTCTGCGAACAGACGCGAACGCGTCAGGAAGCGCAGACCTGTCGGCCGCTCCAGTGAAAACATGCCGCCGTTGCCCGGCACGGCGTCGATGATCAACTGCGTGTGCTGCCAGTACTCGAACTGCGATTCGCTCATATAAAACGGTACGCCTGCAATTTCACCGAGCCTAACGTCCGATCCGCCGACCAGGAACTCGTTTGACGGAAAACACATCGGCGCGCTGCCGTCGCAACATCCGCCCGATTGATGAAAAATAATCGGCCCGTGCTCGGCGCTCAACCGCTGGATCAGTTTGATTGCGGCGTCCGTCGCCACGACTCGCGCAACGCCTTGTTCGTTCATCGCGTCTCCTCTCTCGCTTCGACTCGCTGAAAAGGCGGGCGAACCGCAGCGCGCGGTTCGCCCAACGGGAGCACGACGCTCAGAAGAAGCCCAAAGGTTTCTCGCTATAGCTGACGAGCAGATTTTTCGTCTGCTGATAGTGGTCGAGCATCATCTTGTGGTTCTCGCGCCCGATGCCCGACTGCTTGTAGCCGCCGAAGGCCGCATGCGCCGGATATGCGTGGTAGCAGTTCGTCCACACGCGGCCCGCCTGGATCTCGCGGCCGAAGCGATACGCGCGCGTGCCGTCGCGGGTCCAGACGCCTGCGCCGAGTCCGTACAGCGTGTCATTGGCGATTTCGAGCGCTTCTTCTTCCGTCTTGAACGTCGTGACGGACACTACCGGCCCGAAGATTTCTTCCTGAAAGATGCGCATCTTGTTGTGGCCGCGGAACACGGTCGGTTTCACGTAGTAGCCCTTCGATAGCTCGCCGTCGAGCTTGTTCTGCTCGCCGCCGATCAGGCATTGCGCGCCTTCCTGCTTGCCGAGATCGATGTACGACAGGATCTTTTCCAGCTGTTCCCGGGAGGCCTGCGCGCCGATCATCGTCTTCGTGTCGAGCGGGTGGCCCTGTTGAATGGCTGCGACACGCTTCAGCGCGCGCTCCATGAAACGGTCGTAAATCGACTCTTCGATCAGCACGCGCGACGGACACGTGCAAACTTCGCCCTGGTTCAGCGCGAACATCGCAAAGCCTTCGAGCGCCTTGTCGAAGAAGCTATCGTCCTTGTCGAGCACGTCGGCGAAGAAGATGTTCGGACTCTTGCCGCCCAGTTCCAGTGTCACGGGAATGATGTTCTGGCTGGCGTACTGCATGATGAGCCGGCCCGTCGTCGTTTCACCCGTGAAGGCGATCTTCGCGATGCGCTTGTTCGAGGCGAGCGGCTTGCCTGCTTCGAGACCGAAACCGTTGACGATGTTCAGCACGCCCGGCGGCAGCAGGTCCTGAATCAGCTCCGCGAGCACGAGCAGCGAGGCGGGCGTCTGTTCGGCAGGCTTCATCACGACGCAATTGCCCGCTGCCAGTGCAGGCGCGAGTTTCCACGCAGCCATCAGGATCGGGAAATTCCACGGAATGATCTGACCGACCACGCCGAGCGGCTCATGAAAGTGATACGCGACTGTATCGTGGTCGATCTCCGAGATGCCGCCTTCCTGCGCGCGCACGGCGCCCGCGAAATAACGGAAGTGGTCGATTGCGAGGGGGATGTCGGCCGCCATCGTTTCGCGCAGCGGCTTGCCGTTGTCGATCGATTCGGCGACGGCGAGGCGTTGCAGGTTCGCTTCGAGGCGGTCGGCGATCTTGTTAAGAATGTTCGCTCGGTCCGTGGTGGAGGTCTTGCCCCATGCGGCCCTCGCGCGATGCGCGGCGTCAAGCGCGAGTTCAATGTCCGCTTCGCGCGAGCGCGGAATCGACGTGAACGGTTCGCCCGTGATCGGCGAGATGTTGTCGAAGTATTCGCCGCCAGTCGGCTTGACCCATTCGCCGCCGATGAAATTCGCGTATTGCTTCTTGTACGGAAACTCGGTCGTCAGAAACTTCATCTCTGCGTGATTCATCTGTGTGCTCCTCACATATCGGATATCGATGTATTCGGCGGGGAATATCACCCGTCCCGGCGGTGTTGCGTTGCCGCGGGTGCTTATCGCCAGAAGCGTGCCAACGCGCACGCGCCGACGGGCAACGCCGGTGCACGCAGCACTCTCGCGATGCATGCGGTTTTTTTGCGCGCAATGTCGCCGTCGATGACGTTGCATCCGTGAGCAGTTGAAAACGCGAGTGTTCATCGACTGAACAGGACAGCACGTTGCCCGGAGCAGGCGCGGGATGATCCGTTCGGCACGGGACTTGCGTCGGAGGGCGTCTGTTTGTTCAATGTCACGTGCAGGTGCATGTCCATCATCGATGCCCCATATGACGACCGACCATCATTCCTTGTCCGCGTACCCGCCTGCGTGCCGCGTCGAAACCTGCGTTGCGCACGATGCCGATGAGCAGGCGCGCAATCTTCACGGCTGGACGCAGACGTACGACCAGCTCACGGCGGGCCACTTCGTCGGCAGGTTGACGGGACTGCATCTCGACGACATGCATGTGTTCTGCGAGACGACCAGCCAGACCTTGCGACAGACCTGCGAAGTGCCATCGGACGCGTACTGGTTCGGCGTTCCCGCCGACGACGTAAGCATCGGCCGCATCGGTGCGCAGCCGATCAACGGCGACTCGCTGGCGTTTCAGCGCGGCGGTGTCGAGTTCGAATTGCTCACGCCCGGCGGCTATGCGATCTTCGGTGTGGTGGTGCGCGGCGCGACGTTGCGACGACACGCGGCTTCCGTCGAACATGCCGATCTGCTCGACCGCGCAACCCACACGGGCGTCATTCCTATTGCGATGGAGCACAAGGTGCGCATTTGTGGGCTCTTGCGCAGCATGCTCGACGACACCGCGCGTGCCGCCTTATCGGAAGGCGCACGGCGCAATCTGCAAGGCTCGGTGTTGTCTTCGCTGTTCGATCTGTGCGCGACGACGGCGCTCGAACCGGTCGCGATGCCTGCACGTCCGCGCAGACAATGGATCGTCTCGCAAGCGCGCGATTACGTGATCGCGAATCGCGAGCGTCCGGTCGGCGTGCCGGAACTGTGCGAGCACTTGCACGTCAGCCGCCGCACCTTGCAATACTGCTTTCAGGACGTGCTGGGCCTCGCGCCCGCAAGCTATCTGCGCGCGATCCGGCTGAACGGTGCGCGCCGCCAACTATGTGGCGCAACACCGGGTGAACTCACGGTCCAGGACGTCGCGGCCGCGTGGGGCTTCTGGCATCTGAGCCAGTTCGCGACTGACTATCGCAAGCTTTTCGGCGTGCGTCCGTCCGAAACATTGAAGACCGTTCCCGCGCCCCCGAGTCCGCGACTGGCTCACTAGCGCGTCCATCGCCGGGGTTGCGATTGCGTATCCGCTAGAATTGCGGCATGCGCGGCCCCGTCCCGCCGCACGACCCACCATCCTCATCGAACATACTGCGTGTGCCCGCCTGTTCCGACGTGTCCATTAGAAGCCTGTGGATAACGGCTGGAAGAGCGGTCGAAACGCGTGTGGAATCGATGTGGACGTAAACGGGGTAACTCGACATTCGCGCTCGGACAGGAAAAGTTGTTCGTCGAACGCCATCGGGTGCGCACATCAAGCGCATGCGGTTATGCGCCCGGCAAAACGCTGATTCGTTTCGGTAAACCTGTGTTATCCACAGAAAAGCCGCGCGCTTGTTAACTGCTACTACGTATACATACAAGTAAACCTATTGTTGAAAAGCCAGCGCGTGTGGGGAAAGCGCGTTGGCGGCTCACGCTGGAGATTCACCGTGTTCACATGTATCAATCAGAGCTGCGGCGCACAGTGGGAACTGTCCGACGTCACCATCAAGAACGAAGGCCAGGGCCTGCTGTTCCGCTGTCCGATGTGCGGCGCACGCAACTACGTCGAGCGATTCGATGCCGACGACGGCACGATCGTTTATGAGCAGATCGAAGGTCGCCCGTACAACTAAGGCCGCACACCGACATGACAACCCAGGCAAGACCCTTTAGCGAACTGCCGCTCTCGCAGGCGGTGCTCGCAAATCTCACGCAACTCGGCTATGCCGATATGACGCCCATCCAGGCCGCCAGCCTGCCCATCGCACTCGCCGGTCACGATCTGATCGCGCAGGCGAAGACGGGCAGCGGCAAGACGGCGGCGTTCTCGCTGGCGCTGCTGGCGAGACTCGATGCACGGCGTTACGCGGTGCAGGCGATGGTGCTGTGCCCGACGCGCGAACTCGCCGATCAGGTCACGCAGGAAATTCGCCGCCTCGCGCGCGCCGAAGAGAACATCAAGGTGCTGACGCTGTGCGGCGGCACGCCCATGCGTCCGCAGACAGCGAGTCTCGAGCATGGCGCGCATATCGTCGTCGGCACGCCGGGGCGCATCATGGATCACCTGGAGCGCGGCAGCCTGTCGCTCGACGCGCTCAATACGCTCGTGCTCGACGAAGCGGACCGCATGCTCGACATGGGCTTCTTCGACGACATCGCCAAGGTCGCGCGTCAATGCCCGAAGGAGCGCCAGACGCTGCTGTTCTCAGCGACCTATCCCGAAGGCATCGCGAAGCTGAGCCAGCAGTTTCTGCGCAACCCGAAGGAGGTGAAGCTCGAAGAGCGCCACGACGACAGCAAGATCCGCCAGCGCTTTTACGAAGTGACGGAAGACGAGCGCTTGCATGCCGTCGGCCAGCTGCTGAACCATTACCGCCCGGTGAGCACGATCGCGTTTTGCAACACGAAGAACCAGTGCCGCGATCTGCTCGACGTGCTGTGCGCGCAAGGTTTTCATGCGCTGGCGCTGCATGGCGAACTCGATCAGCGCGAACGCGACCAGGTGCTGATCCAGTTCGCGAATCGCAGCTGCTCGGTGCTGGTCGCCACCGATGTCGCCGCACGCGGCCTGGATATCGCGCAGCTCGAAGCGGTAATCAACGTCGACGTGACGCCTGATCCGGAAGTGCACGTGCATCGCATCGGCCGCACGGGCCGCGCGGATCAGGAAGGCTGGGCGCTGAGCCTGGCGAGCATGAACGAGATGGGGCGCGTAGGCGCCATCGAAGAGGCGCAAGGGCGCGACGTCGAATGGCATCCGCTCGCCGAACTGAACGCCGCGAGCGACGAACCGCTGCTGCCGCCAATGGAAACGCTGCAGATTCTCGGCGGCCGCAAGGAGAAGATCCGTCCCGGCGACGTGCTCGGTGCGCTGACGGGCGACGCCGGTTTCAACGGCTCGCAGATCGGCAAGATCAATGTGACGGAGTTCTCGACGTACGTCGCCGTCGAGCGCGGCATTGCACGCGATGCGCTGCGCAAACTGAACGCGGGCAAGATCAAGGGCAAGAAGGTCAAAGTGCGTTTGATGGACGAGTGACGCGCACAATGACGAGGCGGTCGCACACATCGCCTCGCTCGTCGTTCTTCATACGGGTGAAATGCGAAAACGGGCAGGCATCACTCGTTTTCATACCGGCGGGATTACCCTGCGGTCGCGCACGGCTCGCGCTGTGTCATAAGCGCAAACGCGTTCCCTCTGATTTCACCGTTCCACATGCACGCGGCGTGCATGAGCTAAACGCATGCCGTGCATGACAAACTTTCGATTGTTCTCGTGCGTGCGTTGTTGCCTAATCGTACAAACTGAACGGGACCGACGCGCGATGCGCGGCCCGCCGATTTGCAGCGAGAAGGAGGAATCTCATGCAGAGCGCTTTGCAAGCCCGCTCGAAATTGCCGGACGTCGGCACGACGATTTTCACCGTCATCGGCCAGCTGGCCGCCGAACATAACGCGTTGAACCTCTCTCAAGGCGCACCGAATTTCGCGCCTGACGAGGCGCTCGTCGACGGCGTGACGAAGGCAATGCGCGCGGGACACAACCAGTACGCGCCGATGGCGGGCATTGGGGCATTGCGTTCCGCGCTGGCCGCGAAGATCGAAACGCTGTACGGCGTGCACTACGATCCGTCCACGGAAGTGACCGTGATCGCGAGCGCGAGCGAAGGGCTCTATTCGACGATCAGCGCGCTCGTGCATCCCGGCGACGAAGTGATCTACTTCGAGCCGTCGTTCGACAGCTATGCGCCAATCGTGCGTCTGCAAGGCGCGAAGCCGGTTCCGATCAAGCTGTCCGCGCCCAGTTTTCGCGTGAACTGGGATGAGGTGTCCGCAGCGATCACGCCGAAGACGCGCATGATCATCGTCAACACGCCGCACAATCCCACCGCGACGATTTTCAGCGACGCGGATATCGAACGTCTGAAGGCTGTGACGCGCAACACGGATATCGTGATTCTTTCCGATGAAGTGTACGAGCATGTCGTGTTCGACGGCGCGAAGCATCACAGCATGGCGCGCCATCGCGAACTGGCGGAGCGCAGCGTGATCGTGTCGTCGTTCGGCAAGTCGTATCACGTGACGGGCTGGCGCGTCGGCTATTGCCTTGCACCCGCGGCGTTGATGGACGAGATTCGCAAGATCCATCAATTCATGGTGTTTTCCGCCGACACGCCGATGCAGTATGCGTTCGTCGAGGCGCTGTCCGATCCGCAAAGCTATCTGGGCCTGTCCGACTTTTATCAGCGCAAGCGCGATCTGCTCGCAAGCGAGTTGCGCGAGTCGCGCTTCGAACTATTGCCGAGCGAAGGCAGCTTCTTCATGCTCGCGCGCTTTCGCGGCTTCTCGGATGAAAGCGACAGCGACTTCGTCCTGCGTTTGATCCGCGATGCGAAGGTCGCGACCATTCCGCTGTCGGCGTTCTACACGGACGCCACGGACGCCGGCGTGATCCGTCTGAGCTTTTCGAAGGACGACGACACGCTGATCGAAGGCGCACGCCGTCTGCGTTCAATCTGACCGAGGGTCACGCGATGATGCAGCAATCGATCAAGGCCGCCGTCGTGCAGATGAGCAGCAGCGCCGATGTGCAGCAGAACCTCGGTGAGGCGCGCCGTTGGGTTCAGCAAGCCGCGCGCGAGGGCGCCACGCTGATCTGCCTGCCCGAATACTTCTGCTGGATCGGCGACGGCGAGATGCAGCGGGTCGCGCTTGCCGAATCGTTCGGCGATGGCCCAATTCAACGGACGCTTTCGGAACTGGCGCGCGAGACGGGCACATGGCTGATCGGCGGTACGGTGCCGATCCGTCCGGCGCACGGGCCGCAGGTGGGCACGCACGCGTACAACACGTCGCTCGTCTTCGATCCGGCGGGACAGTGCGCGGCGCGCTATGACAAGATCCATCTGTTCAGCTTCAACCAGGGTGCGGAGCAGCATGCGGAAGGCGACACGATGGTCGGCGGCGACAGCATCAGCACCGCGCGGGGGCCGTTCGGCACGCTGCGGCTGTCGGTGTGCTACGACTTGCGCTTTCCCGAGTTGTATCGCGCGGGGCCGGACGCCGACATCATCGCCGTGCCTGCAGCCTTCACCCATACGACGGGCCTCGCACATTGGGAACTGCTGCTGCGTGCGCGCGCCGTCGAAAATCAGGCCTTTGTGCTTGCATCCGGCCAGTGCGGCACGCACTCGAACGGCTGGCGCACTTTTGGCCACAGTATGATCGTCGGGCCGTGGGGCGAGGTGCTCGCGCGGCGCGACGACGAGCCCGGCATCGCGCTCGCGACGCTCACACAAAGCGCGCTCGACGAAGCGCGCGACCGTCTGCCGGTGCTCGCGCATCGGCGCATCGCAACGCCGTCTGACGTGCGTTGAACCGCATTGAACACAAGGGGAAGGAGATCGATGATGAAGCTGGTTAAGAGTCTGCTGATGCTGTCGTGCGGGTTCGCATCGGTGGCGGCCGTGTCGGCGATAGCCGCCGACGCGACGTCGCTGCGCTATGGCCTCGAGGCGCAATATCCGCCGTTTGAATCGAAGGGTGCGAATGGCGAGTTGCAGGGCTTCGATATCGATATCGGCAACGCCGTCTGCAAGACCGCAAATCTGAAATGCAGCTGGGTTGAAACGTCGTTCGACGGCCTGATTCCCGCTTTGCAGGGCCGCAAGTTCGACGCGATCAACTCGGCGATGAACGCTACGGAAAAGCGCCGCCAGGCGATTGATTTCACCAACGTGATCTACCGCGTGCCGACGCAACTGATCGCGCGCAAGGACAGCGGACTGCAGCCGACGCCCGAATCTCTGAAGGGCAAGCGCGTCGGCGTGTTGCAGGCGTCGATTCAGGAGACGTATGCGAAGGCCCACTGGGAAAGCGCGGGCGTCGCTGTGGTGCCGTATCAGGACCAGAACCAGGTGTACGCGGATCTCGTCGCCGGCCGCCTCGATGCGACGCTCGTGCTCGCGCCGGCTGGGCAGACGGGTTTCCTGTCACGCCCTGACGGCAAGGACTTCGCGTTCGTCGGCGAGCCGGTGCGTGACGACAAGATTCTCGGCAGCGGCATCGCATTCGGGATTCGCAAGGGCGACACGGCGCTGCGCAACCAGCTGAACGCGGCGATCGCCAAGGTTCAGTCGGAGGGCACGGTCAAGACGCTCGCGCAAAAGTACTTCGGCAATATCGACGTATCGGCGAAGTAAGTCTGCGCTCTTCACACAGATACGCGCCGCGTGGTTTTCGCCACGCGGCGCGTTTCTTTTGCGTAACGTCTGACGAATGAATCACTGAAAGCCGATGGAATAAAGCCGGCAATGCGCCTGTTAGCGCAGCAAGAGCCCGAGATCTGCACGACCGACCATCATGTCCCGCACTTTTCCCCCGTCCGACACGCCGCTCACTGAAGCGGACATGCAGGCATTCGCCGACGGCAATCTGTCGCCGGAACGGGCGGCGCACGTGCGGAAGTACCTCGGCTCGAGGCCCGTTGAAGCCGAGCGGATCGCGTTCTACCGGCAATTGAACATGCAGATGCGCAGCGTGTTCGAGAGTGCGTTTGCGCCGCGGGTTCACGTGCGGCGCGCCGATCCCGAACACGGTGCGACTGTCCGCTCGACGTTACGCGGATCTGTCATACGGCGCGTCGGCGTGGCGCTGCTCGGCGTCGTGCTGGCGGTGTTGGTGGCGAGTGGCTGGCTGGTCGCGTCGCGGGTGTCGCCGGAAATGCTCGATGCCGCGGCTGTGATGGCGTGGATGCGCGCGTCCGGCCAGCCGGTTTCGCAAGCGTCGGCGGCTGTGCCTGGCGATCCGTACGCCGTCGACCTCGTGCCTGTAGGATTCAAGCTGGTCGCGGCAAGGACACGTCATCCGCACGCATTCGCGAGTATCGACGTGCTCGACTATCGGAACGCCGATGGTGAACCGGTCGTGCTGCTTTCGGCACCGGCTCCGTTCGCGGCGAATCAGCCGCACTGGACGGC
This sequence comes from Paraburkholderia phymatum STM815, assembly GCF_000020045.1. Classification (GTDB taxonomy): domain Bacteria; phylum Pseudomonadota; class Gammaproteobacteria; order Burkholderiales; family Burkholderiaceae; genus Paraburkholderia; species Paraburkholderia phymatum. The sequence continues at coordinate 20,366 of NC_010622.1, forward strand.
GCAGCGCATCGGCCATTTGCGGCTTCTGTCGTGGACCGTGGACGGCCGGCGGTACGTGATTGCGGGCCACGCCACGACGCATGGGCTGATGCGCGCCGCGGACGCGCTGACTTCGCGCTGACCGCTGTTCGGCTCGTGAAAAACAGGCGGAATAAAATGCCACAGGTAGTGTTCTCTGCTTCAGGAGGCAACGCGGGTGGCTGCTTTGCGCGCGGGGCGATAATCGATGGGTAGAGCAAATGGACATCCGTAACGAGTTGATGGATCACGTTCCGCGATTGCGCCGCTATGCAAGGGCGCTGATCAGCAATCGCGATCTCGCGGACGACCTCGTACAGGACACGCTCGAGCGCGCGCTCTCGCGCACGAAGATGTTCGAGGCGGGAACCGATCTGCGTGCGTGGCTTTTCACGATCATGCACAACGTGTTCGTCAATCAGGTGCGCAAGTCGTCTTCGCGTGCGGTGCATGTGTCGGTAGATGACGAGAGCATCGTCGAAAGCGAATTTGCTGTGTCGGGCGAACAGACGCGCTCGCTCGAAGTGCGCGATCTCGATTACGCGTTGCAGCGTCTGCCCGCCGATCAGCGTGAAGTCGTGCTGCTCGTCGGGCTTGAAGAAATGAGTTACGCCGAAGTGGCGATCGCGCTCGACATTCCCGTCGGCACGGTGATGTCGAGGCTCTCGCGCGGACGCGAGCGTTTGCGCGCGTTGATGGCGGGCGCGCAGCCCGGCGCGAAACTGAAGGTGGTGCGATGAGCGATCAACAGACTCCCATTAGCGAAGAGGAAATTCATGCGTACGTGGACGGCACGCTGTCGGACGAGCGCCGTGAGCAGGTGGAGCGTGCGATCGAACTGAATCCCGCGCTGGCCGCGCGCATCAGCGATTACTTTTCGCTGAACAACATGTTCCATGAGCGCTATGACCGCGTGCTGAGCGAGCCCGTGCCCGTGCGCTTGCGCGTGCCGGAGAAGCGTCGCTGGATGGGCGCGGCGAACTGGCCGCAGTTTGCGGGCATGGCGGCGGCACTCGTGCTGGGCATCGGCATCGGCGTCGGTACGAACATGGGCAAGGATGTGGCTGCGCCGTGGACGGTTGGACCGTCCGCGACGTCCAACACGCGGCCGGTGAGCGCGGATGCATCGGAAGTCTTCGCGCAGAAAGCGGCGTTGGCGCATGTCGTCTATATGCCGGCCGTCGATCGCCCGGCGCAGATCGGCGAGGACCATGAGCAGGATTTCGTGCAGTATCTGGCGAACAAGCTCGGTACCGACGTGCATCCGCCGATGCTCACGAAGAACGGCTTCGAGCTTGCTGGCGGCCGCGTGCTGCCGGGCGACGATGGACCCGTTGCGCAGTTCATGTATCACAACGCGAAGGGCGAGCGCGTGACACTGTGCATTTCTCATCGCAAGGCGAGTGCGAATACTACGGCGTTCAAGCTCTATCAGGACGGGCCCGTGAACGTGTTCTATTGGGTCGATGGCGATTTCGGCTATGCGGTGTCGGGCGGCATCGATCGCAAGGTGATGCTGCAGATTGCGCATGACGTGTATGCGCAGTTGACGGCGGCGACGCCGGGTTGATCTTTCGTTTTTCTATATTGGCGGCTGCGCCTTCGGGTGCGGCCGCCTTTGTTTGTTTATATAGTTAGTCATCCACATTAAGCTCCGTAGATTATCGCACGTAGAAGGGAATAGATCGCGGCGTCACGTGGTTCGTCACTGTGCGTACCGCACGTTTTCAAGGAGTTGGAAATGAAGATGCTCGCACTATTGGCCGTATCCGTCGCAGCACTCGGTTCGACGAATGTGTTTGCGCAGGGCAAGACTCGCGCGCAGGTCTATCAGGAACTGATCGAAGCGCAGCAGAACGGACTCAACTACGTCACCGATGCGTCGTATCCCGACGTGAGCCCTGCGTTCCAGGGCACGGTCGAATATCTCAAGAAGCAGGCGCTCGCGAATGCGGACAATGCGAACCGGATGGCGAAAGCGGCGTCGGATGCGACGGTGCCGGGGAATTAAGCGACTTGCCCTGTGAGGCGGCAGAAAGTGAAAAAGGCCGGAAAGCTTTCGCTAACCGGTCTTTCGAATACTTGGTGGGGCGTGAGTGACTCGAACACTCGACCTACGGATTAAGAGTCCCAGCGTTTTTTGATTGCTTGGTGTTGATTGAAGATCATGTAGGCGACAAAACTTCGCTGGGAACCGGGCCGCAAACGTGCGGACAATGAGGGTGACGAAGCCGACGATTGGGGCGAGGCTGACAGCTGTCCCGCCAGCACGCCGCGCGTCTGTAATAGAGGCAAGTAGACGGAGGACATGGCGAAGGGTTCAAGACAGGCGGACGGGTTGCCGGGACGCCAAACCGCACCACCGCCGAGATTCGCGCGCTGGCGGGCCAGTACGGCGGCGAGGCCGTGGCGCGCCTGGTGGACGTGATGCGCCACGCCGAGAACGAGGCGACGCGGCCGGCGGCGGTGCGCGAACTGCTGGACAGGGGCTTCGGCAAGGCGGTCTGGCATGCCGAGGTGAGCGCCGAGGTCAACACGACGCCGCGCAGCGTGCGCGAAATGTCCGACGAGGAATTGCTGGCGATCCTTCAGGAGGGACGCGCAGAGGGAGCGCGGACGCATAGCCGGGGCCAGTAACGACGTGCGCGATACTGAGATTGTCGTGTTCACAGCGCGGCCCCGGATTGGCGTCCGGGAATGTCGTAGGCCGGCAACCGCCGGTTGGCGGTTTTTTTACGCCCGTACATCAAGAGCCCATGGTCGGGCCTTGGTGAGGGAGCGCTTGTGCTCGCCGGTATTGAGCGTGCCTTAGCATTTTGCGCCGCACGTTCACCTGAATCTCCACCAGCCGTCCGTAGCAGTGGTAGTGTCAATTCTCGTTAAATCTCCGTCTCAAAAATTGCATCCGTCCCTTCTCAGGAGTAGAACTGGGCGGTCAACGGTTGTGCGCGCAACATGGCACGTCGTCTGGCAGGGCAACGCGCGCACGAAGGGGCTCAAGCCCTGGCGGAAAACGAGACGAACGACATGACGAAGCCGCATCAACCACCCGCAGACCCGGAACTGCTCGAATACTACACGCGCGAATTGATGTACACGATTGCGCTCGCGCAGGAATTCGCAGCGCAACATCCGAAGATCGCTGCACGTCTGGGTATGCAGGCGGGCGAGATCGGCGACCCCTATGTCGAGCGGCTGGTCCAGGGGGCGTCCTTCATGAATGCGCGGACGCAGATGCGCATCGATGCCGCGTTTCCGGAACTGATGCAGCCGATGCTGGAAACGGTCTATCCGAATTACATCCGGCAGACGCCCTCGATTGGCGTGGCCCGCCTGTATCCGGGACACGAAAGCGGCCACCTCGGACAGGGCTTTCACATTCCGCGCGGCACGGCGTTCACCTCGCACACGCCTGCGGGCGAGAATACGTCCTGCGTCTTCCGCAGCAGCCAGGACGTGACGGTCTATCCGCTGCGAATCAAAGTCGCACGGGTGACGCTGATTCCTCCCGACATTCCATCGCTCGGCCACTACGTGGCGGACGGCCAGCAGGTGCGTGGCGCGGTGCGCCTCACCCTTGAGACGACCAACGGCGCGTCCATTGCGACCCTGGAGGAGCTGGACCGGCTACCCCTATATCTTGCCGGGGACGAGCGTATCGCATCGCACCTGTTCGAACTGATTCACGCGGCGGGCATTGCCACGGTCATGGCCGCACCGGGCCGGTTCGCGGACGGACCACTTTACGGCGTCACGCGTGGTGCGGTGGTCCATGAAGGCATTGACCTGGAGCAGGCGGTGCTGCCCGATGTGCCGCGCACGCTGCATGGGCATGGTCTTTTGCAGGAGTACTTCGCGTGTCCGGCCCGCTTCTGGTTCCTTGCACTGACCGGGCTTGCCCAGGGCCTGAAGGCCATCGAAGGCAATGCAGTCGAGATCGTCATCCTGCTCAACCGCGCGCCCGGAGTGCTGGCCGATACGGTGGATGCGTCGCATTTTGCGCTCTTCTGTACGCCGGTCGTGAACCTCTTTCCGATGCGTACGAAAAACCTTCCCATCGACCGGGAGCAGTCCGAACACCGGCTCGTGCCGGTGCCCGATGCGCCCGCCGACTTCGACCTGCGCTCGGTGGATGCTGCGCGCGGTCAGGTCTCCGAAGAGGATAGCGAGGAGGTGCGGTTCGAGCCCAGGGACCGCCCGCTTGGCGGCGGCGGTTCCGGCGAGGGGCATTACTTCGCCCTGCGCCGTCAGTTGAACCTGGTTCAGGGCGGCGGGCGGCAGTACGGCACGCGTCGCCCCTTCACCGAGACGCAGACCTTCATTTCGCTCGTGAACAGCCAGGGCCGGCCCGACGACAGCGGTATCCGTTTCCTGTCGCTCGACGCGTGGCTGACCAACCGGGACCTGCCATCCCTCCTCGAATGCAATGGCCTAAACGACCTCACGCTTGCCGGATCGAAGCCGGTGGTCAGCGTCGGCTTTGTGCGTGCGCCGTCCGCACCGAAACCGCCGCTCGCGCGCGGTGATCTGGCCTGGCAACTGATGGGGCAACTGAAGCTCGACTACCAGATGTTCGACGATCGGTACAGCGAACCCCAGCCGGGCGAAGGCGTGCGCCGCCGTCTGCGCCTCTATGTGATGCCGGATGCCGGTGCCCTTGGGCGGCAGGTCGAAAGCCTCGTGAGCGCAACGGCAACACCGGTCAACGAGATGCTGGCCGGTAACGGTCCGATCGTGTTCGGGCGTGGCATCGAATGCGAATTTACGTTCGATGAAAGCGGCTTCGACGGTGTGAGCCCCTATACCCTGGCGCTGGTGCTGGAGCATTACGTCGCGCGTCACGTCTCGATGCATTCGTTCACGACCACTGTGCTGCATTCGAAACAGCGCGGCCTGATCGCCCAATGGCCGCCGCGCATGGGTACGCGCGAGGTCTGCTGACTTCCTTTCCTCTTTCCCGATTGACCACGGAGCACCGCATGTCATGGCTTGACCAACCCCGCACGCTGGAGATCGTCAGCGCAGGCCTGCCGAAGTGGCAGGACGAATGCCTGTTCACCGTATCGCGCCTGACCGGCACCGAAAAGCTCGGCAGGCTCTACGACTACACCGTCGAGATTGCGACGAAGGACGATATCGGCCTGACCGTGCATGAGGCAAGAGCCATGGTCAAGGTGGACGAACTGGTCGGCAAGCAGGTGACGGTGAAGATCGCCACCGAGGGTAGCGGCACCTACGAGACGGGAACAATCGGCGTGTCCCCGTCGATCAATATCGGCGCAGGCGTGCGCGAGATCACCGGCCTGATCGTCTCGGCAGAGTGCGTCGGCTCGGATACGCGGCGGGCGTTCTATCGCTTGAGGATTCGCCCATGGCTCTTTTTAGCGACCCTCAACCAGGACTCAAGAATCTTCCAGGACCTCACGGTCAAGGAAATCTCCGAAACGATCCTGAAAAAGTATCCGTTTCACTATGAACTGCGCCTGGCCGGCCCCGGCTTTGGCCGGCAGTATCCGAAGCGCGACTACCAGCGCATGTACTGGGAGAGCGACTGGGGCTATCTCAATCGCCTGTGGCAGGAATGGGGCATCACGTTCTTCTACGATGGCCCGACGCTCGTGCTGTGCGATTCGACCGCCGCCTACAAGAAGCACGGCCCCGCGTATGCAACGCTGCAATACCAGGACCGCGACGGCCAGCGCATTGACGAGGAACACGTCCACCAGTTCGAGATTGCGCGCGCCCTGACCACGGGCAAGGTCAGCGTCACCGACTACGACTACACGCAGTCGCGCGCGAATCTCGCCGCGAAGGATTCGGACTACCGCGAGCGCGCGAACGACAACATCGAGCACTACGCCTGGGGCGACTACTCGCAGCCGCTGGCCGGGGCGATGGGGACCGCCGCGCAGCCCAATGAGGTGGACTTCGAGGGCGAGCACCTGGCACGCGTGCGGCTGGAAGCAAAACGGGCGAAGAGTCTGCGCGGCAAGGGGCGCGGCAACATGCGCGGGCTGAGGGTGGGCTACACGTTCCACCTGGAAGGCTATCCGCTCGCACCGGGCAATGGCGAATACCTGGTCGTCGCGACGAAGATCGAGATCGTCAACAACGACACGGTGACGAACCGGGGTGCGCTGCAACGTCAGTACACGTGCGACACGCAGTTCACGGTGCAGCCCGCCAATACGTATTTCCGCACGCCGCAGAAGGCGAAAAAACCGCGCTCGCACGGCGAGGTGGCGATTGTGACGGGCTATTCGGATTCAAAAATCTGGACCGACAGGTATGGCCGCGCGAAGGTCTGGTTCCCGTGGGATCGCGAGGGCCAGCAGGACCAGGACTCAAGCTGCTGGGTGCGGGTGTCGTCGCCATGGCAGGGTGCGAACTACGGCGCGATCTACATTCCGCGCGCGGGCCACGAGGTGGTGATCGGGTATCAGGACAATGATCCGGACAAGCCGTATATCGCGGGACGGCACGTGAACCAGTTCCACGAACCGCCGTGGCCGCTGCCCGCGAACCAGGCGCTTTCGGGCTGGCTGAGCGAGGACCTGGAGGGGCCAACGACCAACAGCGTTGTCACCGACGATACACCGGGCAAGCTCCAGGTGCAGGTGGCAAGCGACCACGCGCAGTCGCGTCTGGTGCTGGGCAGCAACACGCGCATCGACCGGCACCAGGGCCGCAGCGAGGCACGTGGCGAGGGGTTCGAACTGGCGACCGAGGCGCATGGCGTGGCGCGCGCCAATCGGGGTCTGCTGCTGACGACCGAGACGCGCGCTGGCGCGGGTGCGCCCGTAAAGGACATGGGCGAGACGGTGCAGCGGCTCACGCAGGCGCGCGAACTGCACGAGGACATGGCGCAGTTCGCCAGGCGGCACAAGGCGCAGGACGCGCAGGTGAGCCAGGGCGACGCAACGGCGGGCATGAAGGCGCAGAACGACGCGATCAAGGGCGGCGCGAAAAGCACCGCGAACCCGTCGCCGGAGATGACGCGGCCCGACCTCGTGCTGGCAAGTGCGGCGGGTATCGCAGTGACCGCCAGCGACAGCACGCATCTGCACAGCCAGAACGATCACGCGATTACGGCGGGCCGCGACGTGAGCATTGCGTCGGGCCGCTCGTGGCTGGCGTCGGTGCGGGGTGCCCTCTCGTTCGTGACAGGGCTTGGCATCCGCCTGTTCGCGGCGAAAGGCAAGGTCGAGATTCAGGCGCAGAGTGACGCAATGGCGCTCGGGGCCCTGAAGGACCTCACGATCAGCAGCACGAACGGAAGGATCATTATCACCGCCGCGAAGGAAATCTGGATTGGTGCGGGTGGCTCGTATATCCAGATCAACGGTAGCGGCATCGTCAACGGTTCGCCGGGACCGATTCTGGAAAAGACGTCCAAATGGAGCAAATCGGGAGTGGATTCGATGAAGATGCGGCTGCTCGCGATGCCGACCTCAGAAAGCGGATTTGATGATCGATTTCAATTGATCGACCAGAAGACAAAAACACCGCTCGCCAATGTTGAATATGCGATTGTTCGCTCTGATGGGGCGATTGAGCATGGTGTAACCGATGAGCAAGGGCATACGCATTTACTGAGCCAGACTGCCACGTCGGAATCGGTGGCAATTTACGCGTAACTATTGAATAGTTGGATTTTCTAGGTAGAGAAAATGTGCGATTTTTCGAGTAGCGAGTTTGAGTCGGTAGTTATCACAAGCCCATCCGGCCGAAAATTGTGTCGCGTTTCTCATCGAGATACAACCGTATCAAGCGACCAGGTTGCGAAAAAGGTGCTCATCTCCGATAAATCAGTGCGACTTCAAATAACGACCGAAAAGACAGGATTCACACTCCAAAAGGTTTACGGTCATCCAAATACATCAGGTAATTTCCAAAAATTTTGGGATTGGCAGCCTGCAGTAGTTGTCCCGACATATCGGGCAAATTTAACAGTTTACGATCCCAAAAAAGAGGACCGTGTCGTTTCTCAACTTGATTTGACGAGAGATGCAACATATTACTTGGGGCGGGACTCAAGCGGCCGTGACTGGTGTAGAAATATTGCTTTCGAGCCGCAGGACGCTAATAATAACGTGTATATAACGGACGAGGTGCATTTCCCCCCGCTTGCGGACCCAATCATTAAAGGTTACATTTTAATGGAACTTGAAAAAAATAATAAGCCATCGCGCAGCCTTCACGCGGAGCCAGTAAGCATGAAAAATCCCTATGGGCCGGAATTAACTATTCGGCCACTTGGAAATATCGCTCACGATTGCTTGTTTCATATTGGCGGATTTTATGAGGCTAGAATTTCAGCTGGCCATGCAAAATGGCTTGGAGGATCCGAAGGATGCTTCGCCTTCATTCCAAAAGAAAGTGTTTCGAAAACCGAAAATGACGCCGCAAAGGTTGCGGCAAATACAGAATTTTATTCGAATAAAAAATGGGTGAGTGTGACTGATTCAATTGATGCCCACAGAAAATTGGATTCAAAAAATCGGTTCTTTGTCGAGCTTGCCAAGCGCTCGTCATTTTCGCGCGATTCCTGCGTGGAGATAATAAAAATCGCTCGCGCTTTTCCTTAATGTTTTAAACTCAGTAAAGCTGCGTAATTTGATATGATTTCAGTAATTAAATTTTTGCGCATTGTCTTGTTTGTGTTGTTGGTTTTCGGTCTGGCATATCAGTTTAAGCAGATTGTTGAATGCTCCTTAGAATTTGGATATTCGTCGGAGGCGTGTCAAGATTTGGTTGGTGCGTTGCTTGCTATTACGTTGCCAGCTATGTTGACTGTTGGCAGCGTCTTGTTACTACTGTTTTTTTTCATAAAAAAATGGCTTATGAAAAGAAGGGCGGGTCAGTGAGGCTTGCAGATTTTATCTGACACTTAGAGATCAAGGAATGACAGACTTTATTCGACTCGGTGACACCACCGACCACGGCGGCAAGGTCAACACCGAATCCGATCGCGCATGGGTGGTCCGAGCGAATGAACCAAAAGGAAAGAAAAGTATGGGCAAGGCACTCGTATGTAACGGCGATGAAACGACGACCGTCGGGCATGTGATCGCGAAGGCATCCACGATGTTCGACGGCGAGCGGCGCATCGCCCTTGACCGGGGCGACCTGTCGCAAGTGTCCGGGCGAGCATCCGATTCAAGGTACGGGAACGGAGATGGACGAGGACGGGCGTGCGAGCGTACTCGACGGCGACCAGGTGCTGTGTCCATGCGGGGCCAATCACGTCAAGGCGAGTCCTGACGCGGGATGTTCGACCTGAATGTCTGCCCCATTGACGCTGGACGATATGCAACGGCTGGCCGCTCGCCACGGTGGCCGGTGCATATCGACCGACTACCGGAATATCCATACGGAACTACGCTGGCGATGCGTGCGGGGCCACGAGTGGGAGGCGACACCATTTAGTGTGCGTCAGGGCAAGTGGTGTGCGACTTGCGCTCACGACGAACATAGCGCGGTCTGGCTCCCTGCAATGCACACACTCGCTCGTGAACGCGGCGGCAAATGCCTTTCCGAAACTTACGTGAACAGCCGCACAAAACTGTGGTGGGAATGTCATCAAGGCCACACGTGGGAGGCCACGCCCGCCAGCATACGTGTGGCCGGGGCGTGGTGCCCGGCGTGTGCCGCTGATAGCCGGAAGGGGACCATGAATGACATGCACGCGCTCGCGGCGAGGCATCGCGGCCACTGCCTGTCTACGGACTACGCCGGTCCGACAGGCAAGTTACGCTGGCGCTGTGCCGAAGGTCACGAATGGGTCACGTCCCCCGCCAGGGTACGCAACGGCTTCTGGTGCGCAATCTGTGCGAAGCAGGGACGCCGCTCATCGAGGCTTGAGGACATGCACCTGTTGGCCGCGAGTCGCGGTGGCAAATGCCTGTCGGACACCTATGAAACGAGCGCGCGTCTGCTGCGCTGGGAATGCTGCCGTGGACACCGCTGGCTGGCCGCGCCCGCAAATATCAAGGGTGGAACATGGTGCCCGAAGTGCGCCCGTGCGGAACGCTCGAACCATACCATTGGGGAAATGAACGAGATCGCTCGCGAGCGTGGCGGGCGCTGCCTCTCGGACGCCTACGTGAACGTCACGACGAAGCTCGAATGGGAGTGCGCACGGGGCTATGCCTGGTCAACGTCCCCGATGGCAGTGCTGGCGGGCTGCTGGTGCCCGGCGTGCAAGTATTTAGACCAATGCGTATCGGATGAGGCCAGGCGCAAGTATCTGGCCGTTGCCGGGTGCCCTTGACCCTGCGCAGCAAAGGCTGCCGCGCATCCTAACGTCAGCCGCTCTCATCTCTGATTTGGGTTGTTGGTTCGGGGGATAGCAACGCCCCCTGACCCGGTTGTGCGGGAACCACAGTGCGGCGCTGGATCATCGAGAGCAAATCCCCGCGACTTCGCATTGACCGAACTTGCCTACACAGTGCCTACATGGCCTCAGAAAGCAAAAAGCCCAGCCGGTTAAGGCTGGGCTAAGTGCTTGAATTCTTGGTGGGGCGTGAGTGACTCGAACACTCGACCTACGGATTAAGAGTCCGCTGCTCTACCAACTGAGCTAACGCCCCCAACAGAAGCGAGATTATGCAGGGGTTTTTCTTGCTTGGCAAGCGCGTCGCGCAAATTTCTTAAAATAGATGGCGCGGCGTCCGTCACGAGGTCGACGGACGGGGCCGAAAGCACCATTGAAGCGCACGCGCGTTCGTACCGGTATGATGTCGCGACATGACGCCGTGCGGCCTTCCGCGCGGCCCCAACGGAAAAATCACAATGGACGACAACGAAGTCCGGGAATTGCTCGACCGTGTGCTTGCGCCGTGGGTGCGGGCGCTTTCGCTTACGCCCGTCAAGGTCGACGATGAAAGCGCCACGCTCCGCTTGCCGTTTTCAGGCGAACTGCGTCACAGCGGCGGCGTCATCTGTGGCCAGGTCTTCATGGCCGCCGCGGACACGGCGATGGTGGTCGCCATTTCAGCGGCGCTCGGCGGGTTCAAGCCGATGACAACCGTCTCGCTCAACATCAGCTTCATGCGCGCCGTCCGCAAAGGCGACGTGCTGATCATGGCGCGTGTGCTGCGCATGGGCCGCAATCTCGTATTTGGCGAAGTCGAACTCATCGACGAAGACGGCAAGATGGCCGTCCACGCCACCACCACTTACGCGCTGCTCAACTGAACTCGCATCCGCCGTCGGCGCGCGCGCCGCGGCGATCGAAGGAAACAACGGATGTTCGATCAGGTCGTTTTCGCCGGCGGCGGCAATCGTTGCTGGTGGCAGGCAGGCTTCTGGGACGTGATCCAGCCGGAACTCGACATTAAGCCACGCGTGATCACAGGCATTTCGGCGGGTGCGGCGACGGCCTGCATGCTCTACACGCGCGACGCCGACTGGGTCATGCGCTACTACGAGAACGCACTGCGCAACAACAGGAAGAACGCGTACTGGGGCAATCTGCTGCGCGGCGAATCGGTGTTTCCGCATTATCGAATCTACCGCCAGGCACTGCTGGACATCTACGGCGAGAAGTTCGCGCAACTCGCGAAGGCGCCCGAAATCCGCATCGGCGTGTCGCATGTGCCGCGCTGGCTGGGCGCGCGCGGCGCCGTTGCCGCCGGATTGATCGCGTACAACATCGAAAAATATATCCGCAAGACGCTCCACCCGACGCTCGGCCAGTCGATCGGCTTTCGTCCGGAGTTCGTGCGCGCGCAGGACTGCGCAAACGTCGAGGAACTCGCCGATCTGATTCTCCAGTCGTCGTGTACGCCGCCGTTCACGCCCGTTCTGCGGCGCAACGGGCGTCCCGTGCTGGATGGCGGTATGGTCGACAACGTGCCCGTCGGCGCGCTAGATCCGACGCCCGGCACCGTGCTGGTGATGGTGACGCGCATCTACCCGCGTCCGCAGATGTTCGTCGTACCGCACGGCGGGCAGCAGAGGTTGTACGTTCAGCCGTCCAGCAAGGTGCCGATTTCGAGCTGGGACTACACGAGCCCGTCGCAGATGCTGCACGCCTACAACCTCGGGCGCACGGACGGCGAGCAGTTTCTACAACGCATGCCTGAACTGCTCCACGCCGCCGCGCGCGAATGAAGCACGACTGAAGCGCGCATATAAAAAAGCGGCCTTCGAAGACCGCTTTTTAATTTACTTCCGTCGCCCGCCTTGCAGCGCTTCCGGATTGGCCACACTCGCCGTGTCGCCCTGATCGAACGCGAGGATGTTCTTGAACGCCGCGCTGAAATAAAGCTCGTAGCTTTCCTTTTCGACATATCCGATGTGCGGCGAGCAGATGACGTTTTCCATACGCAGCAGGCTGTAGCCCTGCAAGATCGGCTCGCTTTCGTAGACGTCGATGGCCACCATGCCCGGGCGGTTGTGCGATAGCGCGCCCATCAGCGCGTTCTCTTCCAGCAGCTCCGCCCGGCTCGTGTTGACGAAGAGCGCGGTCGGCTTCATGCGCATCAGGTCGTCCTGTTTGACGATGCCGCGCGTGTCGTCGTGCAGGCGCAGATGCAGGGACAGCACGTCGCTGTCTTCGAACAGTGCTTCGCGGCTTTGCGCCACCTGATAGCCGTCGGCGACGGCCGCTTCGCGCGTGTGCTCGCGGCCCCAGACCAGCACGTTCATCCCAAACGCCTTGCCGTAGCCCGCGACCATCCGGCCGATCTTCCCGTAGCCCCAGATGCCGAGCGTCTGGCCGCGCAGCACCTGGCCGAGACCGAAGTTCGGAGGCAGCGCCGATGTCTTCAGGCCCGATTGTTGCCACGCTCCCTGTTTAAGGTTTGCCACGTATTGCGGAATGCGGCGCTGCGCGGCCATGATGAGGGCCCACGTCAGTTCGGCGGGAGCAACGGGCGACCCGACGCCTTCGAGCACGGCGATGCCGCGGTCCGTGCAGGCGGCCATGTCGATATGGCTCCCTGCCTTGCCCGTCTGGCTGATCATGCGCAGATGCGGCAACTTGTCGAGCAGTTGAGAGCTGATGCGGGTGCGTTCGCGAATCAGAACCAGGGCGTCGACTTCCGACAGGCGGCTTGCGAGCTGGCCGAGACCGCGGACGGTGTTGTTGAAAACCTTGACCTCATGGTCGGCGAGCAATTGGAAACAGTCGAGCTTGCGGACGGCGTCTTGATAGTCGTCAAGGATGGCAATCTTCATGGCGTATATGTTTTGCGACGCACTCAATGGGCGCGGAACGGAGAGTCGGATTCGGGTGTCCCATCATGTGACCTGGAGCACATGATGCTTGCTTTGATTGCCTTACCGTATAAGGAGCCGCAATGACGGAGCGACGACGGCGCGGCAAGTTCCCTCGTTTTTAACAGTTTGTTGCATGTCCACGCAAGCCGCTTTACAGACGGTTTCAACGTGCCGGCGACAGGCTGGAAAGGCCCTTACGACCTGCAGGATCGCGCGTCCGGGAACGGTTCGCGCAGAGTGTCGCCTCTCGCACGCAGCGTCGCTGGGCCAGCACCGTTTTCATACTTCTACCAAAACGGAGACAGCTCGATGAATCATCCCGCATTTGCAGCCCATTCAACCCTTGAAGCGCCTGCCTGGGTCAAACACAAAAAGCTGATCGAGTGGGTGCAGCGCGTTGCGGCGCTGGCGAAGCCGGAGCGGATCGTCTGGTGCGACGGTTCGCAGGAGGAATATGACCGCCTGACGGCGCAGATGGTCGCGGCCGGCACCCTCAGAAGGCTCAACCCGGCCAAACGGCCGAACTCGTATCTCGCCTGTTCCGATCCGTCCGACGTCGCGCGCGTCGAGGACCGTACGTTCATCTGTTCGCAGCGTCGTGAAGACGCTGGCCCGACCAACAACTGGATCGCGCCCGCCGAGATGCGCGCAACGCTCGACGGTCTGTTCGACGGCGCGATGCGCGGCCGTACGATGTACGTCGTGCCATTCTCGATGGGGCCGCTCGGCTCGCCGATCGCCCATATAGGCGTCGAGCTGAGCGATAGCCCATACGTCGTCAGCAACATGCGGATCATGACGCGCATGGGCCGCAAGGTGTACGACGTACTCGGCGAGGACGGCGAGTTCGTGCCGTGCGTGCATTCCGTCGGCGCGCCGCTCGCGGCAGGCCAGAAGGACGTGGCCTGGCCGTGTAACGACACGAAATACATCGTCCACTTCCCGGAATCGCGTGAAATCTGGAGCTATGGCTCGGGCTACGGCGGCAATGCGCTGCTCGGCAAGAAGTGCTTCGCGCTGCGTATCGCGTCCACGATGGGCCGCGCCGAAGGCTGGCTCGCCGAACACATGCTGGTGCTCGGCGTGACCTCGCCCGAAGGCAAGAAGCACCATGTGGCGGCGGCTTTCCCGTCGGCCTGCGGCAAGACCAATTTCGCGATGCTGATTCCGCCGCAAGGCATGAACGGCTGGAAGATCACGACGATCGGCGACGACATCGCCTGGATCAAGCCAGGCAAGGACGGGCGTCTTTACGCGATCAACCCGGAAGCGGGCTATTTCGGCGTCGCGCCGGGCACGAGCGAAAAGACCAACTTCAACGCGATGGCCACGCTGAAGGAAAACGTGATCTTCACGAACGTCGCGCTTACGGACGACGGCGACGTCTGGTGGGAGGGCATGACGGACGAGCCGCCCGCGCATCTGATCGACTGGCAGGGCAGGGACTGGACGCCCGCCATCGCGAAAGAAACGGGCCGCAAGGCGGCGCATCCGAACGCCCGCTTCACGGCGCCCGCTTCGCAATGCCCGTCGATCGACGCCGACTGGGAAAACCCAGCAGGCGTGCCGATCGACGCGTTCGTGTTCGGCGGCCGTCGTTCGACGACCGTGCCGCTCGTGACGGAAGCGCGCGACTGGGTCGAAGGCGTCTACATGGCCGCGACGATGGGCTCGGAAACGACGGCGGCGGCGGCCGGACAGCAGGGCGTCGTGCGGCGCGATCCGTTCGCGATGCTGCCGTTCTGCGGCTACAACATGAGCGACTACTTTGCCCACTGGCTGAAGACGGGCGTGAAACTGGAGCAGATGAGCGTGCGCACGCCCAAGATTTTCTGCGTCAACTGGTTCCGCAAGGGCGACGACGGCAAGTTCGTGTGGCCTGGCTTCGGCGAAAACATGCGCGTGCTGCGCTGGATGGTCGATCGGATCGAGGGTAAGGCGAAGGGAGAGGAGCATGCGTTCGGCGTGTCCCCGCGCTATGACGACCTCGACTGGAGCGGGCTGGACTTCACGCGCGAGCAATTCGAACAGGTGATTTCGGTCGATGATGCCGCCTGGCGCAAGGAACTCGCGTTGCACAGCGAGTTGTTCGACACGCTGAAGCAGGGCCTGCCTGTCGCACTGCAAGACACCCGCAGCGCGCTCGAAAAGAAGCTCACCGCGTGACATTGTGAGCGCTCACTAACGCCCATATGAGCCGCCCTCGGGCGGCTTTCTTGAGCGCGTCCGACCGGTTTCGCTCGCATTCCGCCCCATTTCCCCGCCGGCGCCCGCTTTCGCTGTTCAAGCGGAATGCCGCGTTTCGACGCTCTGCAGCAAATTGTTTCCATCGTGGGAACAATACGCGCTCGTGCATACCGGCACCGAAGACATTGACTCAAATTTTTATAAAATTTCCACTAACTTAGGCAACTTCTGCAGGATTTCCCTGGTCGTAGGAAAATTCCAAGTGTGCTTCCTGTTCGCGAGGGGAGCGGTACTACGGCAGGAGTTGTTCATGGATCATTTGCAGTCGATGCGAGTTTTCGTCAAAGTGGCGGATCTCGGCAGTTTCGCCCGCGCGGCTAGCGCGATGGATATTTCAAACGCAGTCGCTACCCGTCACGTCGCCGATCTCGAAGGCCGTCTCGGCACCCGGCTGCTCAACCGCACCACCCGCAGTCTTTCGCTGACTGAGTCCGGTCAGGTTTATCTGGAACGCGCGCGTCAGATTCTGGATGAGCTCGAAGACGTCGAGCAGATGGTCGTCGCGCGTAATCACGAGCCTGTCGGCACCCTGCGCATCGTCGCGCCCGTTGTGTTCGGCCTGCACAACCTTGCGCCCGTGCTCCAGACTTATGCTGAACGCTATCCGAAAGTGATACCCGACGTGACGCTGGTCGATCGCCAGGTCGATCTCGTCGAAGAAGGTTTCGATGTCGGCGTTGTGATCGCGCGTCATATGCGTAGCGCGAGCATCGTGACACGGCGCCTGACGACGGGCTGCATGACCGTCTGCGCAACGCCCGCGTATCTCGACAAGCACGGCACGCCGACCCGCCCCGAACAGCTGCTCGAGCATCCTTGCCTGTCCCTGCCGTCTGAATACTGGGGCGACGAGCGCGTGTTCACGGGTCCGGACGGCGAGGTGCGCGTGCGTCCGACCAACGTGATCGTCGCGAACAACACGGAAATGCTGCGTCAGTTCGCGTTGCTCGGCATGGGCATCGCGATCCTGCCGAGCTACCTGATCGGACGCGACACGACGCGTGGGAAACTGGTGCGTCTGTTGAGCGATTACCGCTTGCCGCAGGTCGAGATCAACATCGCCTACCCGAGCCGCCGACACTTGCCCGCGAAGGTCCGCACCTTCATTGATCACCTCGTCGAACACTTCAACCAGACGCCGAACAGCAAGCTCGGCGAGCAATGGGTGAAGGACGGTGTAGAGCGCGCACCGGCGATGCGCGAATCCACAGCCATGTCGATGGCGCCCGAAGCCTTCGACGGCGCAGAGCCGCTGTCGAGCCTGCTGGACGGCGACATTCCGGCCAAGCCGACGCGTACGCTCAATCGCTCGCGCGGCGTTGCTTCGCCGACGCACTGACGCGAGTGCTGCGACGTCAGGCAGCGATGGCGTCCACAAGTCAATAAAAAAGCGCAGTCACCGTAAAAGGCGACTGCGCTTTTTGTTGCAGCCTCGAGGCTGAGCGGGCGCGCGAGCCTTGCGGCGGCGCGCCTTCCGCCCGCTTTACGAACCCGTCTTGCGAGCGGCAGATTTAGCAGCCGAGGTTTTCGCGGCAGCTTTTTTGGCCGGTGCCTTCTTGGCCGCTGCCGTCTTTGTTGCGGCCTTCTTCACGGGTGTGGCCTCATTCGCCGCTTCGCCAGTCGCGGATTCAGGCGCCGCCTTGGCAGCGGCCTTCGCAGCCGCCGTCTTTGCCGCGCCTTCCTTCGGCTCCTTCTTCTCGAACTCGAAGCCGATCTTGCCGTCGTTCTGCTTGACGAGGAATGCCTTGAAGTTGCGGCCAGTGCGCGACGACTTGAAGTTCGTCAGCAGGTCGGTGCGTCCGTTTTCCAGCAGCTTCGCCATTTGCTCGCGCGCAATTTCCTGCTGCAGGATCACCTTGCCCGAACGGAAGTCGCAGGTCTTTGGATTCGCGACAGAGTTTTCGCAGACGTAACTCATGCCGTGCTCGAACACCTTGCCGCTGCACTTCGGACACGCGCCGACCGGTTGCTGTTCAGAGAAGTCCGGCGCCTCGCCGTCTTCGCCGCCCTGATCCTGGCCGAAGTCGAATTCGAGCTTGAAGTTCTTCGTTTCGTCGTCGAACGACAGCTTGAGGATTGCCGAGAACGGACGACCCATCTTGCTGCGGAAGCCCGACAGCGGACCGATTTGCTTCTTCTGCAGCAATTCCTCGACTTCCTCGATTTCGAACTGGCGGCCGCCCGGAATCTTCGACATCGAGAATTCGCACTTGGTACATGCAAAGCGCCGATAGTTTTCCTTCACCTGGCCACCGCAGTTGGGGCAGGGCGTCTGCAGCGTCGCGTAATCGCCGGGGATGGTGTCGGAATCGTATTCCTTCGCGCGCTTGACGATGGTCTGCGTCATGCGGGCGATCTCCTGCATGAAGGCGTCGCGCGGCAGCTTGCCGCGTTCCATCTGCGACAGCTTGTATTCCCATTCGCCCGTCAGTTCCGGTGCGGTCAGTTCCTTCACGTCGAGGCCGCGCAGCAGCGTCATCAGCTGGAAAGCCTTCGCGGTCGGAATCAGTTCGCGCCCTTCGCGGACCAGATACTTTTCGCCGAGCAGACCTTCGATGATGGCTGCACGCGTAGCCGGCGTGCCGAGACCCTTCGCGGCCATCGCTTCGCGCAGTTCGTCGTCTTCGACGAGCTTTCCTGCGCCTTCCATCGCCGAAAGCAGCGTGGCTTCGTTGTAGCGTGCGGGCGGCTTCGTGACGAGCTGTTGCGCAGCGATCTTGTCGGTCTTGACCTTCTCGTCCTTCTGCACGGGGACGAGGTTCGCGTCTTCACCGCCCGTCTCGCGGCCGTAGACCTGCAGCCAACCCGGCTCGACGAGCACCTTGCCTTCTGTCTTGAAATGATGGCCGACGACTTCCGTGATCCGGGTGGTGACGCGGTACTCGGCAGCCGGGAAGAACACGGCGAGGAAGCGCTTCACGACGAGGTCATACAGCTTCTGCTCAGGCTCGGAGAGCGCTTTCGGCGCCTGCAGGGTCGGGATGATGGCGAAGTGGTCGCTGATCTTCGAATTGTCGAAGATGCGCTTGTTCGGCTTCACCCAGCCCTTGTCGAGCACCTGCTTCGCGTGCGGGAGATAGTTGTTGCTCTCCTTGAGCATCTCCATCGTGTGCTTGACCGTTTCCAGATAGTCTTCCGGCAGCGCGCGCGCGTCGGTACGCGGATAGGTCAGCACCTTGTGCTTCTCGTACAGCGCCTGGGCGAGACCCAGCGTGTTCTTGGCCGAAAAGCCGAAGCGGCCGTTGGCTTCACGCTGCAGGCTGGTCAGGTCGAACAGCGCTGGCGACAGCTGCGTCGACGGCTTCGATTCTTCCGTCACATTGCCCGTCTGGCCTCGACAGGCTGCGACGATCGTTTCCGCAGCCGGCAGGCTCCAGAGGCGCGAATCGCGCTTTTCCGGATCAAACTCGTCTTTCTTGAACTTAGGGTCGTACCAGCGGCCTTCGTAGAAGCCCGACGCGCAGACGAACTCGGCCTTCACTTCCCAGTAGTCACGCGGCACGAAGCGGCGAATTTTTTCTTCGCGCTCGACGACGATAGACAGCGTCGGCGTCTGCACGCGCCCGACGGTGGTCAGGAAGAAGCCGCCGCCCTTGCTGTTGAACGCGGTCATCGCGCGCGTGCCGTTGATGCCGACCAGCCAGTCCGCTTCCGAGCGGCAGCGGGCGGCATCCGCGAGCGGTTGCATCTCGGCGTCGGTACGCAGTTGCGCGAAGCCCTCGCGGATAGCGGCGGGCGTCATCGACTGCAGCCACAGGCGCTGCACCGGCTGCTTCGCTTTCGCGTGCTGCGCGATCAGGCGGAAAATCAGTTCGCCCTCGCGCCCCGCGTCACAGGCGTTGATCAGACGGTCGACGTCTTTCCGCTTGATCAGCTTGTTCAGCACCTTCAGACGCGACTCGCTTTTCGCGATCGGATTCAGGTCGAAATGGGGCGGAATAACGGGAAGATTGGCAAAACTCCATTTCCCCCGTTTGACTTCATATTCTTCGGGCGCGGCAATCTCCAGCAGATGGCCGACTGCCGACGAAAGGACGAAATCGTCGCTTTCGAAGTACTCGTCATGCTTGGTAAACCCGCCCAAAGCCCGCGCGATGTCGTTCGCGACGGATGGCTTTTCGGCGATGATCAGTGCTTTGGACATGACTGAAAATAAATTGGTGGATTCGGGCCGGTACCGCGGGTTTTCCCACCCGGGTTTGGTACCCATTAACGACCGCTTTATAGCACACGCCGCCGCAACGGCAACCGATGGGCCCAAATAAGCGGGTCATCATAATTGCGCGCAGATCCGTTGGGCAAGCGTGTGACGAGCGGGTTCGAAGGCGGTTTCGTAGCTGATTTAGCTCGCTTTTCCGCAACCCCGACGCTTTTTTGCAAACGCCGTGCCGCCGCTGTCGGGAATACCCTGGAATGGGGCGGAAGCGAACGTACGGTCCGGGGCGGCTCAGGCTTCGAGCAAAGCTGGCCGCATTTTCGGCGCCCCTTTGATGCCGGGCACTGCCGTCAGATCGACCAGCATTCGCTCGACAATCGACGCTTGCGGCAAAACCGTTCCGAAGAAGCGAGTGGTGATACCGTCTTCTATAAGAATGGTCGGGAAGTTCTCAACGTCCAGATCGTCGAAGCGGTCCGCGTGGGACTCGATATCGATCCACGCAAAGCAGACGTCGGGATGCCTGTCTGCCAGCGCATCGAACGCGGCCCGGTACTCGCGGCAGGTTCCGCACCACTCCGCACACAGGCACGCCACGAACAGCGTATCGCGATCGCTGACGCGCTCGGCGATCCGTTTCGAGTCGGTGTCCAGATTCAGCGCGGGCATGGCGGGTTCCTTCGGCATTACATGGGTTATTTGGCGCGAATGTAGCACGTCGCGTCAGGCGCTGTGCACTGCTCGAACATACCGGCCGCCGGGCAGCGCACACAACTCGCCAGCCAGTTCTAGCCGCAGCAGCGTGCTTTGCAGCAGTGTGTCGTCCATGTCGGTGCGTTCGGCCAGGATTTCAAGCGTGGTGGGCGAATGACCGAGCGCGTCGAGCAGGCGTCTGGCATCGTCGGGCAAATCGGGCCCGTTCTCCCGCCGCGAGTCGATGTCGCCGGAATGCGTCTGCGGACTGGCGCATCGCCGGGGCACTGATTCTGTCTGCGGCACGGGGAACCCGAGGTCTTCGAGGATGTCTTCCGGCGTCTCGACGAGCTTTGCACCCTGCTTGATCATGCGGTGACAGCCGCGCGCCAGCGGTGCGTGGATGGAACCTGGGATCGCAAACACATCGCGGCCCATTTCATTGGCGAGCCGCGCCGTGATCAGCGAACCCGAGCGCATCGCTGCCTCGACGATCAGCACGCCGCGCACGATCCCCGCGATCAGTCGATTGCGCTGCGGAAAGTTTGCGGATCGGGCGGGCGTGCCGAGCGGCCATTCCGACAGGATCGCGCCGTGATTGGCAATCTGGTGAGCGAGCGCATGGTGGGAAGCCGGATACACGATATCCGCGCCCGTGCCGATCACCGCGACGGTGCTGCCGCGACCCTGGAGCGCACCGCGATGCGCCGCGCCGTCGACGCCTGCAGCGAGGCCCGATACCACCGTCATCCCCGCGTCCGACAAGGCACGTGCGAACCGCGACGCATCTTCGATTCCCTGCGGCGTCGCGCTGCGGCTGCCGACTACCGCGACACTGGGCGCCTGCAGCAGTTCCATCCGGCCTTTCACATATAGCAGCGGCGGTGGATCGGGCATGGTCAGCAAGGAAGGCGGATAGGCTGGATCGTCGAGCGTGACGAGCGCATTGCCCGGCAGCGCGCGCCAGGCGCGCACGGCGTCGAATTGGGCGGCGAAGTCCGCAGACGGCGGCGCCAGTGCGGCCTGGGCAGTGGCTTGGTCGGTGGCCTCAGCGATCGCGGCGAAGGTCTGTGACAGCACGGCTTCGGGTAGACCGAAGGCCACGAGCAGGCGGCGCAGGGCGGCAGGGTTCAAGCCGGGTGCCGCGGCGAGCCGCAACCATGCGGCGAGTTCTGTGTCTGTCAGGGGAAGCGTCTGCATGGCTAGCGTCCTTAAGCACGGCACCGGCCTTTCGGTCGCCATGCTAGAATTTTCATCATCTGAAATAACCGAAACCCAAGCTGCGCCGCGTTTGCGCGCGCCCGGCGACATGTGCATGAGCGCAGAACAGGCGTTGAATCAACGCGGTTCGGCCACTATCTATCCTGTGCGTGTCGCGACTGGCGAACAAGCTGGCCGAATGGCCAGTCGCGCCACTTGTTGAACAGCGTCGGCGACCCAATCAACTTCAGGACTATGGCTTTACTCAACATCCTCAATTACCCGGACAAGCGGCTGCACAAGGTTGCGAAACCGGTCGAGAAGGTCGATGACCGTATTCGCAAGCTCGTCGCCGACATGGCCGAGACGATGTACGCCGCGCCCGGCGTGGGTCTGGCGGCGACGCAGGTCGACGTGCACGAGCGCGTGATCGTGATCGACGTGTCCGACACGCACGAGGAACTGCGCGCGTTCATCAATCCGGAAATTCTCTGGTCGAGCGACGAGCGGAAGATCCACGAAGAAGGCTGCCTGTCGGTGCCGGGTATTTACGACAACGTCGAGCGGGCCGAGAAGGTGCGTGTGCGTGCGATGAACGAGAAAGGGGAAACCTTCGAACTGGATTGCGAAGGGCTGCTCGCCGTTTGCATCCAGCACGAAATGGATCACCTGATGGGCAAGGTGTTCGTCGAATATCTGTCGCCGCTCAAGCAGACGCGCATCAAGAGCAAGATGAAGAAGCTCGCGCACGCAATGTGATGCGCTTTAGAATAGCCATCAGCCTATGAGTCACACCTTGCGCGTCATTTTTGCCGGTACGCCGGAGTTCGCCGCCGCCGCGTTGGCCGCCATTCACGAAGCGGGCTTCCCGGTGCCGCTGGTGCTCACCCAGCCGGACCGCCCGGCGGGACGCGGCATGAAGCTGCAGGCCAGCCCCGTCAAGCGTTACGCGCAAGAGCACGGCATCGAAGTGGCGCAGCCGCCTTCGCTGCGCCGTAACGGCAAGTATCCAGCGCAAGCCACTGCCGCCATCGAGCAGCTGCGGGCGACACCGCACGACGTCATGGTCGTTGCCGCCTACGGGCTGTTGTTGCCGCAGGAAGTGCTCGACATTGCGCCGCACGGCTGCATCAATATTCACGCGTCGCTGCTGCCGCGCTGGCGGGGCGCGGCGCCGATCCACCGTGCAATCGAAGCAGGCGACGCCGAAACAGGCATCACGCTGATGCAGATGGACGCCGGCCTCGATACGGGCGCGATGATTTCCGAGGTCCGCACCGCGATCGCCGGCACAGACACCACTGCGACGCTGCACGACCGGCTTGCCGAAGCGGGCGCAAAGCTGATAGTCGACGCGCTAGTCGAACTGGAACGCAGCGGCAAGCTGGCGTCGATCCCGCAGCCGGCCGCAGGCGCGACCTACGCCGAGAAAATCGCCAAGCACGAAGCGGCGCTCGACTGGCGACGCCCCGCGGCGGAACTGGCCCGTCAGGTTCGCGCGTTCGACCCGTTCCCCGGCGGCGCCGCGACGCTCGACGGCGCGGTGCTCAAGCTCTGGTCCGCTGCCGCAGTCGACGCTTCGTGCAAGGCAGAACCCGGCACGATTGTGGAGGTGTCGCCCGAAGGCGTTGTCGTGGCATGCGGCGATGGCGCATTGCGCATCACGCAACTCCAGAAGCCGGGCGGCAAGCGCCTGCCGGTGCGCGATTTTCTCGCCGGCTCGACGCTCGCGGCGGGCCAGCGCTTCGAACTCGCACAGCCACAATAAAGTCAGCCTTCGCGTTGCACCATATGCCGTTCGGCCGGGGCGCGCCGCGCTCGCGCGGCGCGTTAAAATCTTCGGTGCAACTTGCCTGAAGAGGACTCCATGTTCGGCATCACACATTTCGGGTTTTTCGTCGTCGCAGTCTTTTTGCTCAACGTCACGCCGGGACCCGATACCGCTTACATTGTCGGCCGTAGCGTCGCACAGGGACGCGGCGCGGGGCTAATGTCGGCTCTGGGCATCTCGGCCGGATGCTGCGTTCACTCGCTCGCGTGCGCGTTCGGGTTGACCGCGCTGCTGGCAGCATCGGCGACGGCTTTTACCGTCATCAAGTTCGTCGGCGCGATGTATCTGGTTTATCTCGGCGTGCGTCTCATCCTGACGAAGCCGGAGTCGGGCCAGGCCGCCGGCGAAGCGCGCGCTTGCGCCGGCGCGCCCAGGTCACTGCGACAGCTTTTTCTGCAAGGCTTCTGGACCAACGTGTTGAATCCCAAAGTCGTGCTGTTCTTCGTGTCGTTCTTTCCGCAGTTCGTATCGGCCGGCAGCGGCAATAAGACGGTCGCGTTCCTGACGCTCGGCGTCGTGTTCGTCGTGATGAGCATGGCGTGGAACAGCTTCGTCGCATGGATCGCGGGCAGCGTCACGCGCCGGTTTTCCGGCAACCCGGGCGTCAAGAAGTGGGTCGACCGCACGGTAGGCAGTGCGTTCGTCGGGCTCGGCGTCAGGCTCGCCACGGCAACGCGGTGATTGAATTTTTCCCGTTCGTCCATATCTAACAGTTCGCTTACAATCATTCGCCGCGGATACGCGGCACCAATCGGGACCGCGTGGCGGGCAAGGAGTCTTGGATATGTTCAACTGGGTGAAAACCGCGATGCTGATGGCCGCGATTACGGCCCTCTTTATCGTAATCGGCGGCATGATTGGCGGCCGGAGCGGCATGATGTTCGCGCTGCTCATCGCGCTCGGGATGAATTTTTTCTCCTACTGGTTCTCGGACAAGATGGTTCTGCGCATGTACAACGCGCAGGAGGTCGACGAAACGAGTGCGCCGCAGTTCTATCGGATGATTCGCGACCTGGCCACGCGTGCCAATTTGCCTATGCCCCGCGTGTACCTGATCGACGAAGACCAGCCGAATGCGTTTGCGACGGGACGGAACCCCGAACACGCGGCAGTCGCGGCGACGACAGGCATTCTGCGCGTGCTGTCCGAGCGCGAAATGCGCGGTGTGATGGCGCACGAGCTCTCGCACGTGAAGCACCGCGACATCCTGATCTCGACGATCTCGGCCACGATGGCGGGCGCGATCTCGGCGCTCGCGAACTTCGCGATGTTCTTCGGCGGTCGCGACGAGAATGGCCGTCCCGCAAATCCGATCGCGGGCATCGCGGTCGCGCTGCTGGCGCCGATTGCGGGCGCGCTGATCCAGATGGCGATCTCGCGCGCACGTGAATTCGAAGCGGACCGCGGCGGCGCGCAGATCTCGGGCGATCCGCAGGCGCTCGCGTCGGCGCTGGACAAGATTCACCGCTACGCGAACGGCATTCCGTTCCCGACGGCCGAGGCGCATCCGGCCACCGCGCAGATGATGATCATGAATCCACTCGCGGGCGGCGGCATCGCGAACCTGTTCTCGACGCACCCGTCCACCGAGGAGCGCATCGCCCGTCTGATGGAAATGGCGCGTACGGGGCGCTTCGAATAGGCGCGATCAACGGTAGCTGGAGCTTCGGCTGCAATTTGAAAAGGGGCGAGCATGACTCGCCCCTTTTTGTCGTACAACGCGATCTTTGCCGTTTTCAGCGCGCGGAGCAATTCTCGAAAATGCGTGGGTTATCCGCACGGGGTGGCCGGGCCGTGCTGCGCGGCACGCTACAATGTGGCGTTTGCGCGACACTTGGTGCGCACCGTTCTCTGCCCGTTCATGACCCGAAAGCCTTCTCAGCGTCCTGCCGCATCACCGCGTTCGCGGGACACTCATCTGTCGATGCTGCATCTCGCACCGGAATCGCTCGGTTTCGCGCTCGACTGCGCCGCGCAGGCCGTCGGCGCGGTGCGTCAGGGCGCTGCGTTGCCCGCAGCCTTGCATTCAATCTTCGTGTCGTTGCCGGAGGGTGTCGCGACGGCGTCGCGCGGGGCCGTGCAGGACATCGCATACCGTACGATGCGCCGGCTAGGCACGGCAGAATGGCTCGTCGCGAAGCTGGTGCGCAAGGCGCCGCCGCCGCACGTCGCGCATGTGCTCGCGTGTGCGCTTGCGTTGCTGGTCGACGAAGCGAGCAACGCGGCGTACACGCCCTTCACGGTGGTCGATCAGGCCGTGAACGCAATCGGCGCGCGGCGCGAGTCGTCCTTCGCGAAAGGCCTGACGAACGCGGTGCTGCGCAATTTCCTGCGCGAACGCGAGACCTTGCTCGGCGACGCGCAGAAGGATGCCGTCGCTCACTGGAATTATCCCGTCTGGTGGATCGACGCCGTTCGCAACGCATGGCCCGACGCATGGCAAGACATCCTCACGGCAGGCAACAATCAAGGTCCGCTAACGCTGCGGGTGAACGCGCGGCGCGCGACCGTCGATGCTTATCTGCAAACGTTGCGTGAGCATCAGATTTCTGCGACGCAAGCGGGCGACCAAGCCGTGCGACTCGAAACACCGATGCCCGTCGATCGCATTCCCGGTTTCAACGAAGGCGTCGCCTCGGTTCAGGACGCGGGCGCGCAACTCGCCGCGCAATGGCTGGGTGTGCGCGACGGCATGCGGGTGCTGGACGCGTGTGCCGCGCCCGGTGGCAAGACGGGTCATCTTCTTGAACTCGCGGATATCGATCTGATCGCGCTAGAAAGCGACGCGACGCGCGCGCGCCGGATCGGCGAAAACCTGCAGCGCCTTGGATTGAGCGCGCACGTGCGCGTCGGCGATGCGGGCAGTCCCGAGCAATGGCACGATGCCGCCGATGCGCCGTTCGACCGCATCCTCGCCGATGTGCCGTGTTCGGCTTCGGGCATCGTGCGCCGTCATCCGGACATTCGCTGGCTGCGCCGCGCCTCGGATATTCCCGTGCTCGTCGAGGAACAGCGCCGCATCCTCGAAGCGCTCTGGACGCTCGTCAAACCGGGCGGCGAGTTGCTGTACGTTACGTGCTCGATCTTTCCGGAAGAAGGCGAGTTGCAGGCCCAGTGGTTTGGAAACCGGCACGCGGATGCGGTACGATTGGACGCGCCGGGGCAACTGCTCCCTGCAGTCGCCCGCGCGCCCGCCGACGTATCGGCTGGTTCCCGCGCCGGACAAAGCACTGGTTCGAGTTTAGACCACGACGGATTCTTCTACGCGCGCTTTCAGAAACGGTGATCATCAAACGCTTTCTTCCGCTACGGCTCGCGGCGGCGCTCTGGATTGCGCTGGCCTTCTGGCTGACGGCAGCCGGGCCGGCGCGAGCCGAATCGATCGCCGTGCAACGCGCGTCCCTGCAATCCGACGGCAGCGGCTGGAGCCTCGACGCGCGTTTCGAGTTCGAGCTGAACAGCAACCTCGAAGACGCCGTCAACAAAGGCATACCGCTTTACTTCACAACGGACTTCGAGCTGAGCCGGCCGCGCTGGTATTGGTTCGATGAACAGCCGGTGAGCGTATCGCAAAGCATTCGACTCTCGTTTCAGCCGCTCACGCGCGAATACCGTGTGTCGACGGGCGGTCTGCAGCTTGGCTTCGCTTCATTGAACGAGGCGCTCGCCGTGATCAAGCACGTCACGTCGTGGCATGTGATCGATCGCAATCAGGTCCATGTGGGAGAAACGTACAACGCGTCGGTGCGCATGCAGCTCGATATCGCATTGATGCCCAAGCCCTTCCAGATCGATGCGGTCAACAACCGCGACTGGAATCTTGCTTCCGACTGGAAGCGTTTTACCTTTACGGTGACCGAACGTGCTAAATAAAGTGCGCCGGGCCACCAGCGCCGGCAGTCTCGTCGTCAGGCTGCTCGTATCGACGGTGGCCGTCACAGCTGTCCTGCTGCTCGTGCTGCTCGCGGCCGCGAGCGCGAACACCGAGTTCTTCGATCGCTACTACGGCTGGCTCTATGCCGCCAACGTCGCGGTCGCGCTGATCTTCATGCTGATAGTCGCGGTGCTGGTGGTGATTATCGTCACGCGATTGCGCAAGGGCAAGTTCGGGACGCGGCTGCTCGCGAAGCTCGCGTTCTTCTTCGCGCTCGTCGGCGTGGTGCCGGGCGGCATCATCTACATCGTGTCGTATCAGTTCGTGTCGCGCAGTATTGAATCCTGGTTCGATGTGAATGTCGAAACGGCGCTCACGTCGGGCCTGAATCTCGGACGCGGGATGCTCGACGCGTCGCTGTCGGATCTGCAAACCAAGGGCCGTCTGATGGCCGAACAGCTCGCGAGCGCCGATTCCGCGGGCACGACGCTCACGCTCTTGCGTCTGCGCGACCAGTTCGGTGTGCAGGACGCGACGATCGTCGAGCCGTCGCGCAGTATTTCGGGCGCTACACCCGACATGCACGTCGTCGCGCAGGCGACCAGTAATTACGCGTCGCTCGTGCCGGGCGACTTGCCCACGTCGATCATGATCGAGCAGGCGCGCGGACGCGGCTTCGCCTCGATCGAAGGCGAAGTGGATGGCGATCCGAAAGCACGCGGCGCGAAGGGTGCTTTGCGGCTGCGCATCGTGCAGCGCATTCCCGACGCCAACGCGTCGCAGCTACAACCGACCGAGCGCTTCCTGCAGCTCACGCAGCCCGTGTCGCAATCGCTGGCGCGCAACGCGGATGCAGTGCAGCGCGCGTATCGCGAGTATCAGGAGAAAGCGATCGGACGCACGGGCTTGCGCAAGATGTACATCGGCACGCTGACGCTCGCGCTGTTCCTCGCCACCTTCATCGCCATGATGCTCGCGCTCGCGCTCGGCAATCAACTTGCGCGGCCGCTGTTCCTGCTCGCTCAGGGCACCAAGGAAGTGACGGAGGGCGATTACACGCCGAAGCGTGAGATCAAGTCGCGCGACGAACTCGGCTTCCTCACGCAGTCGTTCAACGCAATGACGCGCCAGTTGTCGGAAGCGCGCCTCGCTGTCGAGGCGAACCGCATCGCGCTCGAACATTCGAAGTCGTATCTCGAAAGCATTCTGGCGAATCTGACAGCAGGCGTGTTCGTGTTCGACCGGCAGTTCCGTCTCACCACCGCGAATCGCGGTGCCGAACGCATCTTCCGTCAGCCGTTCGTGTCGCTGCTCGGTTCTCCGCTGGATCGCATCGGCGTGTTGAGCGAATTTGGCCCGATGGTGCGCAAGGCTTTTGCGGACCTCGAAGCAGCAGGCGGCAACGATCAGGGCGACACCGGGCACTGGCAGCAGCAGATGGCGCTCCAGGTGCCGGGCGAAGCCGATCCGCTGACGCTGCTCGCGCGCGGCGCGCGGCTCGTGTCCGCGGCAGGCAACGATAGCGACGACGAAGAGACGTCTGGCTATGTCGTCGTGTTCGACGATATCTCCGACGTCATTTCTGCTCAGCGTTCCATTGCATGGGGCGAAGTCGCGCGGCGTCTCGCGCACGAGATCAAGAATCCGCTCACGCCGATCCAGCTTTCCGCCGAGCGTCTGCAGATGAAGCTCGCCGACAAGCTCATGCCGTCGGATGCCGAAGTGTTGAAACGCGGTGCCACTACAATCGTGAATCAGGTCGCCGCGATGAAGCAGATGGTCGACGACTTTCGCGACTATGCACGCACGCCGCCGGCCGTGCTCGCGAATCTGCAGCTGAACGAACTCGTCAGCGAAGTGCTGACGCTGTATGGGATCGAAGAAGGCAAGAGCGCGATTGTCGTCGAAATGGCGGACTTGCCCGTTATACGAGGTGACGCGACGCAATTGCGTCAGGTGATCCATAACCTGCTGCAGAACGCACAGGATGCCGTGGCCGATGTCCAGCACCCGCGTGTGTTGCTCGAGACGAGGACAGTAGAATATGGCGATCCCGACGCAGACGGCAAAGTGAGCGTCGCGGTGCGATTGACCGTGTCGGACAACGGTCCGGGCTTCCCCGCGCGCATCCTCACTCGCGCGTTCGAACCTTACGTGACGACCAAGGCCAAAGGTACAGGTCTCGGACTCGCCATGGTCAAGAAGATCGTCGATGAACACGGCGCGCGAATCGACATTCGCAATCGTCTAAAAGCGGGCGATGTGATCGAAGGTGCGCAGATTTCTATACTCTTTCTTCAACTCGCAGACGACAAGGCTGCGGCGCCCGGAAGCGGGCCGCAGGCGGCGCATGACAGCAGCGGCACGTCGCAGGGAAAGACAAAAGCAACAGTGCAGACAAGGGCAGCTTAAATGGCAACCATCCTGGTGGTAGATGATGAAATGGGCATCCGGGAATTGCTCTCGGAGATCCTGAGCGACGAAGGGCATGTCGTGGAGGTCGCGGAGAACGCGCAGGAGGCGCGCGATTACCGGCAACGCCTGGCACCCGATCTGGTGTTGCTCGACATCTGGATGCCCGATACCGATGGCGTCACCTTGCTCAAAGAGTGGGCGGCACAAGGCACGTTGACGATGCCCGTTATCATGATGTCGGGCCACGCGACCATCGATACGGCTGTTGAAGCAACGAAGATCGGTGCGCTCAACTTCCTCGAAAAGCCGATCGCGCTTCAGAAGCTGCTGAAGGCCGTCGAGCAGGGGCTCGCACGCGGCAGCGCGGCACCCGCGGCGGGCGGCATGGCAGCCAAGCCCCCGATGGCGGCGAACGCGTCCGCAGTCGCGTCGGCGGCGGCGCTGCCGATGATGTCCGCGGATAGTCTGGGCGGCGGCATGCTGTCCGCGCAGACAGCGTCGATTTCGTTCGACATCCCGCTGCGCGATGCGCGCGACGCATTCGAGCGCGCCTACTTCGAATATCACCTCGCGCGCGAGAACGGCAGCATGACGCGCGTCGCGGAGAAGACGGGGCTCGAACGGACTCACCTGTATCGCAAGCTCAAGCAGCTCGGCGTCGATCTCGGCAAGAACAAGGGCGAGTGACGCCGGGTGAATGAACGTCATTGAAGTTTTTTTCGCGAAGGGCTTGAGGAACGCAAAACTGCTTGCTATACTCTCGCTTCTTCGTTGGCCCGGTAGCTCAGTTGGTAGAGCAGCGGATTGAAAATCCGCGTGTCGGTGGTTCGATTCCGCCCCAGGCCACCAGGATTCAGCCCCAGGAAATCGCAAGATTCCTGGGGCTTTTCCTATGTGCGGACAATATGCCGGCTCGCTGCGTGGCAAGGGCGGTGCGGCGGCCGCGAGCGGGGCTAGGCTCTGCATGATAAAATCGCGCTGTATCAAGGACTTGCCATATGTTCTTCGCAAGTCCTTTTTCGTTTCAGGTCCGAGGTATTGCTTAGCGTGGAACTCTCTGGCGGACGATCAGCGGTATAAGCCAAGCCAGCTTGGCGCGCGAGAGGCGCCGCCTATACTGCTTGAGCCAGCGTCGGCGCCATGCCCATGCCGCAACGTTCGGCATGGCCTGGAAGCCGCGGCGACGGGCGGCTGGCGCACGCAATCAACCTACACGGAGTTTCACGGTGACCCGCAAAGACGCGAAGAGTAGCGCCCTGGTGCTGTTTTCCGGCGGCCAGGATTCGGCCACATGTCTCGCTTGGGCGCTGGATCGATATGAGACGGTCGAAACCCTGGGTTTCGACTACGGCCAGCGGCATCGCGTCGAACTCGAGTGCCGCGAAGGCTTTCGCAGCGCAGTGGCGCGCACCTTCCCGGAGTGGGGCGAGCGGCTCGGCGACGATCACATGATCGATCTCTCCGTGCTCGGCTCGATCAGCGAAACCGCAATGACGCGCGAAATCGAGATTCACGCGGCGTCGAACGGTCTGCCGAACACGTTCGTGCCCGGCCGCAATCTGATGTTCATGACGATTGCGGCGGCGATTGCGTATCGGCGCGGGCTGCGGGTGCTGGTCGGCGGCATGTGCGAGACGGATTTTTCCGGCTACCCGGATTGCCGCGACGACACGATGAAGGCGCTGCAAGTCGCGCTGAATCTCGGCATGGACAGCCGCTTTGTGCTGGAAACGCCGCTGATGTGGATCGACAAGGCCGACACCTGGCGCCTCGCGCATGAGTTGGGCGGCGACGAACTGGTCGAGTTGATTCGCGTCGAGACGCACACGTGCTATCTCGGCGAGCGCGCGGAACTGCATGCGTGGGGCTTTGGTTGCGGCGAGTGTCCTGCATGCCGCTTGCGCAAGCGTGGTTATGAGGCGTATCTGAGCGGCGAGCAGGTCACGGAGCCGGCCTGAAGCTTCACCACGCAAGGCGAAGAGCACACACATCAACAGCGCTTCACGGAGCATCGGGCAGAAAGCAGCATGACGTACGCGGTCAAGGAAATCTTCTATACGTTGCAGGGCGAGGGCGCTAACGCCGGACGTCCGGCCGTTTTCTGCCGGTTCGCCGGATGCAACCTGTGGTCCGGCCGCGAGGAAGATCGCGCTGACGCGGTGTGCAAGTTCTGCGACACCGACTTCGTCGGCACGGACGGCGAAAACGGCGGCAAATTCCGCACGCCAGAAGAACTGGCGGCGAAGATCGCATCGTTGTGGCCGGAAGGCGAGGATCAGCGTTTCGTCGTGTGCACGGGCGGGGAGCCGATGCTGCAGATCGATCAGCCGCTGGTCGACGCGTTGCACGCTCAAGGTTTTGAAATTGCTATCGAAACGAATGGCTCGCTTCCCGTGCTCGATACGATCGACTGGATTTGCGTGAGCCCGAAGGCCGGCGCGCCGCTCGTGCAGACCAAGGGCAACGAACTGAAAGTGGTCGTCCCGCAGGACAACCAGCGCCTTGCCGACTATGCGAAGCTCGAGTTCGACTATTTCCTCGTCCAGCCGATGGACGGGCCGTCGCGGGACATCAACACGAAGCTCGCGATCGACTGGTGCAAGCGCCATCCGCAATGGCGCCTGTCGATGCAGACTCACAAGTACCTGAACATTCCCTGATTTGCCGTGCTGACGATTACCCGAAAACTCGAATTCGACGCGGGCCACCGCATTCCCGATCACCGCAGCCAGTGCCGGAATCTGCACGGTCACCGCTACGTGCTCGAAATCACGCTGCAAGGCGATCTGGTCGAAACGGAAGGCGCGCCGGATCGCGGCATGGTGATGGATTTCGCCGACGTGAAAGCGCTCGCGAACGAACATCTCGTTGACAAGTGGGACCACGCGTTTCTCGTCTACGAAGGCGATACGCAAGTGCGCGGCTTTCTCGAAACGATGGCCGGCCACAAGACGGTCGTGCTCGATCGCATTCCAACTGTCGAAAATCTCGCCGCTGTCGCGTTCGACATTCTCGCGAACGTCTACGACGCGCACTATGGCGTGAACCTGAGGCTGCATAAGCTGCGTCTGTACGAGACGCCGAATTGCTGGGCCGACGTCGTGCGCGACTAAACGGGTTATTGTCACGGTATGATCGTTTCGATAACCACACGGAGCGAGACATGCCGGTCACCGCGCTACGCAGCGGGCTCGACGCCCGCCACGACTTTCAAGCCGTTCACTACATCGGCCTTGCGGGCCGCGCCTTCTTCTTCCCCAGCCTGCTCGCGGCTGCGCCTCGCATTGGTGGAGGCGCGCGATGAGCACGTTCACGAATCCACTCAAACTGCGTCTCAAAGATCCCGACCCGTTGTTCGGGCTGTGGCTTTCGCTCGGCAGCGATAACGCAGCCGAGGCGCTCGCGCATGCGGGCTTCGACTGGCTTCTGATCGACATGGAGCACGCGCCGAACGACAGCGTCGACGTCACGGGTCAATTGCGCGCGATCGCTGCAGCGCATTTGCCTACCGAGCCCGTCGTGCGTCTGCCTGCTGTCGAGCCGTGGCTCGTCAAGCGTGTGCTCGATGCGGGCGCGCGCACACTGATGTTTCCGAACATCGAAACCGCCGACGAAGCCGCGTATGCCGTTCGTCTGACGCAATACGCGACATCCGACGCGCCGGAGGGCTTACGTGGCGTCGCTAGCGTCGTGCGCGCAGCCGCTTACGGCATGCGGCGCGATTATCTGCAGAACGCCAACGCGCAGATCGCGACGATCATCCAGATCGAATCGCAACAGGCACTCGAAAATCTGGAGCAGATCGCGACGACGCCGGGTGTCGATTGCCTTTTCGTCGGACCGGCGGATCTGGCGGCGAGCCTCGGCCATCTCGGCGATTCCCGGCACCCCGAAGTCCAGGAAGCGATGAAGCACATTCAGGACGTTGCGCATCGCGCACGCGTCGCAACGGGCATCTTCGCGATCGATGTCGCGAGCGCCCGGCAATACCGGTCGGAGGGCTTCCGCTTCATCGCGCTGGCCGCCGATGTGATGTGGCTGTTGCGCACCACGCGACAGGCACTGCAGGAGGTTCGCTCATGAAGCAGTTGTCGTTGTACGCGATGCGCATGGTAACGCGCGCTATCGTGCTGACCGCATTGACGGCCGGCGCGGTGACGAATGCGCAGAGCAAGACGCCGCCCGCGCCGGATTCGGAAACGCAGACGGCCGTCGCTGACTACAATGCGGGCAACTATACGTCCGCGCTCGCCGAGTTTCGCAAGGCCGCGCAACGCGGCAACCGACTGGCAGAGTTCAACTACGCGATGATGCTGCTCAACGGCGAAGGCGGTCCGGCGAATGTCGAAGAAGGCAAGAAGTGGCTGCGCAAGGCCGCCGACGCGAACATGTCGCACGCGCAGTACGTCTACGGCAAGATGTACGACGATGGCGAGTTCGTTGCGCGCGATCCCGTCGAGGCGCATCAATGGTTTCTGAAGGCTGCGCAGCAAGGCCACATCCAGGCTGAACTAGCGCTTGCGAACCAGTTTCTCGACGGACGCGGCACCGCTCGCGACAACCAGCAGGCATTCGTCTGGTACAAGAAAGCGGCCGAGGGCGGCGACATGACGGCTCAGTACGTGACGGGCTCGTTCTACGAACGCGGCGGTGATGGCGTGGCGCAGAATCTGAACGTCGCACGTGCCTATTACGCGGCGGCTGCCGCGCAGGGCGATCCCGCCGCACGGCTCAAGTATCAGCAGCTCAGTACGCAGCTGCGCGAATCGCACGAAGCAAAGCCGCAATGAAAAACGGCGCCTGAACTTTCAGGCGCCATTTTGTTTTGCTTCTCGCTGCAACGCAGGATCAACTCTGCATCAGACGCTTCTGTCGCGCGACGCTCATGATAAGGCCGATCGCGAAACCAAGCGTCGTCAGCGCGGTGCCGCCGTAACTCATGAACGGCAACGGCACGCCCACCACGGGAAGGATCCCGCTCACCATGCCGATGTTCACGAACGCATACGTGAAGAACGCCATCGTCAGCGAGCCGGCGAGTAATCGACCGAAAAGCGTCGCGCCGTTTGCCGCTATGTAGAGACCGCGCGCAATCAGCGCCATGTATAGCGTCAGCAGCACGAGCCCGCCTACCAGTCCAAATTCTTCGGAGAAGACCGCGAAGATGAAGTCGGTGTGCTTTTCGGGAATGAACTCGAGGTGCGCCTGCGTGCCCTTCAACCAGCCCTTGCCGAGCGGGCCGCCCGAACCGATCGCGATCACGGCCTGAATGGTGTGAAAGCCTTTACCCAGCGGGTCGGACGTTGGATCGAGCAGCGTGCAGATACGATGCTTCTGATAATCGTGCATCAGCGGCCACTGCACTTCGGGCTGACAGATCTTGTCCTGGAACGTCGCAATCGCGCCGACGGCAATCACGCCTGCCACCAGCACGGGGACGATCAGCCTGAAGCTCAATCCCGCGAAATAGATGACGAAGAAGCCCGCTGCGAATACGAGCACGGCGGTGCCGAGGTCGGGCTGTTTCGCAATCAACCCCACGGGTACGGCGAGAATCAGCAGACCGACGATGTAGTCCCACCAGCGGATGTTGCCTTCGCGGCGCTGGTAGTACCACGCGAGCATCAGCGGCGTCGCGATCTTCAGAATTTCCGATGGCTGGATCACCACACCGACGTTGATCCAGCGCTTGGCGCCTTTGCGCGTAAGACCGAATAGCGCCACGGCGATCAGTAACGCGACCCCGAATGTATAGAGAGGGACGGCGAAGCGCATCAATGTGGTGGGCGGGATGTTGGCCAGCACCCACATCAGCGCGAACGTCAGAATGATGTTGCGCAACTGGTCTTCGACGCGTCCGGGCACGTCCAGACTCGCGCTATAAAGCGTGACGATGCCGACGCACAGCAACAGAAACACGATCAGTGCGAGCGGGCGGTCGAATCCCGCGAACATTTTCTTGAAGCGTTCGAGCCAGGCGCGCTTGTCGATTTGCATGCCTTTCTCCTTACTCGTCGATGCCGCCGGAAACGGGGCCGCGCGGCGCGGCTTGCGTTTCCTCGTTGCGCGACGGCGCGGCTGCGACCGGCCGCGATTCGCTGGCCGGTCGGGGTTTGCGTGGGGACTTGCGGGCGTCGGACGCCTTGACGGGCGCTGCGGCTGTCGCGTCCGATGCGGCGGGCGACAGTGCTGCCGTGCCTGACGCAGCGCGCGGGGCCTTCGCCGACTTCGCGGTCGAAGCAAACCGCGGCGTGCTCGCCGATGCCGCGGCAGGCGCGGAAGCGGGCCCGGCTCCGGAGGCTGCACCCGCAGCCGCAGCGCCGGACGCGTCGGACGCCGCTGCCACGCGCGGCGCGGATGCGCCCGCTGGTAACGGCAGTGGCGTGAAGCCCGCCGCAACCGAAATGGGCTGAACCTCACCGCTGGGCGCCGTCGGCGCGCTGCCGATGACGGGTGCCGACGTTTCCTCCGTCGCCGATGCAGCCGCCGTGACGGCGGCCGCTTCGACACCCGGCTTCGCTTTGTCGACGAGGTAGTAGTCGAGCACGCGACGCGCGATGGGACCGGCCGCCTGAGCACCCCAGCCACCGTTTTCGACAATCAGCGCGATCGCGATCTTCGGATTGTCCGCCGGCGCGAACGCGATGAAGAGCGCGTGGTCGCGCAGATGTTCAGCCAGCGCATGACCGTGGTACTTCGCGCCTTGCAGCGAGAACACCTGCGCCGTGCCCGTCTTGCCCGCCGACAGATACGCGGCGTTACGGAACACCTGGTATGCCGTGCCTGACGGGTTCATCGTCACGTTTTCCATGCCGCGCTTCACGACGTCGATGTCGGACTGCTTTACGTCGACGCGGCCGTCGTCCTTCGGCACCGTGGCGCGCAGTGCGCGCGTGATGGGATTCTCGATTTCCTTCACGAGGTGCGGCTTCATCAGCACGCCGTTGTTGGCAAGCGTGGCCGTCGCGTGTGCGAGCTGCAGAATGGTGTACGAGTTATAGCCCTGACCGATGCCGAGGCTGATCGTCTCGCCTTCGTACCACTTCTGCTGCTCGGGCTTGCGATACGCCTTGCGTTTCCAATCGGTGGACGGCAGGATGCCGCGCGCTTCGCCGGCGATATCGATACCCGTGATCTGACCGAAACCCCACGGCTTCATGAAGTTCGCGATCGCGTTCACGCCGAGATCGTGCGCGAGCATGTAGAAGTACGTGTCGTTCGACACCATGATCGCGCGGTTCATGTCGATCCAGCCCTGACCCTGCGGCACGTCGTTGCGGAACGTGTGACCGCCGAACGTGTACGAGCCCGGATCCTGGAAGCCCCATTGCGGCGTGCGCTTGTGCAGCGTCAGCGCGGCGAGGGCCATGAACGGCTTGTACGTCGAGCCGGGCGGATACGTGCCGTGCAGCGGACGGTTGAGCAGTGGGTGATCGGGCGAGTTGTTCAGTTCGTCCCACGTCTGCTGGTCGATGCCGTCGACGAACGAATTCGGATCGAAGCTTGGCGCGGAGACGAATGCGAGCACATCACCCGTCGACGGTTCGATGGCGACGAGCGCGCCGCGACGGCCCGCGAATGCCTGCTCGGCGACCTGCTGCAAACCGATATCGATCGACAGAACGAGGTTGTTGCCCGGCGTGGCCTGTGTGCGTGACAGCGTGCGCACGGGCCGCCCGCCCGCCGTCACTTCGACTTCCTCGAAACCCGTCAGCCCGTGCAATTCCGTCTCGTAGCTCTGCTCGACGCCGATCTTGCCGATGTAGTCCGTGCCCTTATAGTTGTTCGCGTCGAGGCGCGGATCGTAGTGATCGGGATCGCTGTCGTTCTGGTCGCTGGCGTCGTCGATACGGTCCTGGTCGCGCTGCGAAATCCGGCCGATATAGCCGATCACGTGCGCGGCCGTCGGCCCAAGCGGGTATTGGCGGAACAGGCGCGCGCGCACTTCGACGCCCGGAAAGCGGAAACGCTGTGCGGTGAAGCGTGCGACTTCGTCGTCGGTGAGACGCGTGCGGATCGGCAGGCTTTCGAAGTTCTTCGAGTCTTCTTGCAGCTTGCGGAAGCGGCGGCGATCGCGCGCGTCGATGCTAATGACGGTTGCGAGATTGTCGATCACGTTGTCGAGCGTGTCGTTCAGCTTCGACGGCGTGATTTCGAGCGTATACGCCGAATAGTTCTTGGCGAGCACGACGCCGTTGCGATCGGTGATGATGCCGCGGTTCGGCACGATCGGCGCGACCGAGATGCGGTTCTCGTTCGCTTGCAGCGAATACTTGCTGTAGTGCCAGACTTGCAGGAACAGGAAGCGGAATGCGATCAGCCCGAAGCAGACGAACACGAACAGCCCCGCCGCCGCGACGCGCAGGCGGAATTTCGTGAGCTGCTGCTGGGTGTCCTTGAATTCGGTCATGCGGTTGGGCAGAAACTGCCGGTTATGCGGTTTGATTCATTTCTACGGCGATGCGCCGTCGCGCCGTCGAACGCAGCCGCGAAACGATGGCGCGTTCGTGAGCGGGAAAACGGCGCGGCCGTCAGATGGGCCGCGTATCGTCCGGGTCAGCCGGACGGCGCTGCGGCATCAGAAGCAGAATGCTCGCAATGGGCCACAACGCAGCTTCGACGAAACCGTCGATCAGATAACCCCAGCCGGGAAACGACGCGCCCGTCAGAAGGCGGATCACGAAGGGCACGAGTTGCGCGACGACGAGCAAAGGCATCACGGCGAACACCTGTACGCCGATCGACATCCACAGCACACGGCGGTGAATCGTGATCGCGCCGTACGACAGCAGCGTGTACGCGAGCGCATGTTCGCCAAGCAGGCTGGCGTTGTGCACGTCCATCAACAGGCCGAGCGTGAACGCGATGCCCATTCCGACCTTGCGCGGCTGATGCACGTTCCAGAACAGCAGCACGAGCGCGACGAAATCGGGCACGCCGATCAGACGGCCCCACGGCATCATGTTCAGCAGGAATGCGGCGGCCAGGCTGAACGCGATGAAGTATGGATTGACTGGCTGCAGGATGTACTGCGGGCGATTCATTGCTTGGCCCCCTGAGTGGCCCCTTGGCTACCTTGCGGCTTCGCGCCCTTTTCAGCGGCCGGCTTTCTTTCGGTCGATGCCTTGCCGGTCAGCTTGACCGACGACGCGGGCTTTGGCGCGGCAGCCGCGGCTGCAGGCGCCGATGCCGCGGTTGGCGACGATGCGGGCTTTGCGTCCTTGCCCTTGTCGGGAGTCTTCGCGTTCTTCTTTTTCGCTTCTTTCGCGGCCGTGGCCGGATCGGGTTCGTCGGCGGGACGAGGCGGCACGTTGTGCTCGTAGTGTAGGACAAGCAGGTCGCGAGCGCCGCGCACGGGAGCGATCGGCTGGCAAACGACGCGCGCGAACGCGGTGTCCGCCTGCTTGTCGACCCGCATCACCTTCGCGACAGGCAGCCCCGGAGGATAGACACCGTCGAGACCGCTCGTCACGAGTTCGTCGCCCGCAAGCACGTCCGCGCTGATCGGCACGAAACGCAGATCGAGCGCGTCGCCCTTCGGCGTACCGTAGATCACGCTGCGCAGTCCGGTACGGACGATCTGTACGGGCACGGCCTGATCCTTGTCGGTCAGCAGCGTCACTTCGGACTGCAGCGGAAACACGCGCGTGACCTGGCCGATCACGCCGTCTTCGTTGACGACGGGCGAGCCGTCCTTGATACCCTGCTGCGAGCCACGGCCGATCACGACCTTTTGCGTGAACGGATCGCGCGTATCGTACTGGATCTCGGCTGGGATCGATTGCGTCGTCATCCGTTGCGAGAGCTGCAGCAAGTTGCGCAGATGCGTGTTCTCCGCGCCGAGCTGGGCGGCTTCGTTGGCCTGTTGCGACAATTGCAGATTGCGTGCTCGCAGCTTGTCGTTCTCACCGCGCAGCGTGGCGCTGGTGACGGCAAGATCGGCTGCGCCCATGAAGATGTCGCGCGGCACGAGCGCTGCGCGCTGCAACGGATACAAGCCCGCGCCGAGCACGCCGCGAACAATTTCGAGCGTCCGGAAGCGGGCGTCCGAAATGAGCAGGGCGAGCGCCACCACCACGAAGAAAATCAGTCGTGCGAGTGCCGAAGGGCCTTGCTTGAATAGGGGCGGCGGACTGTATTCCATGGTCGCCGGGAGCGTGAGCGAGTGGGTGAAACTGCGGCGCGCTAGTCGCGCGCCCAACGCACAAAGGCTGGCAAAGCCAGCCTGTCAGTGCGCATTGCAGACATGGAGACTGGCAACCTTACTCGTACGAGAAGATGCTGCCGAGCTTGTCCATGCGTTCGAGCGCCATGCCCGAGCCGCGTACGACGCACGTCAGCGGATCTTCGGCGACCAGCACGGGCAGCCCCGTTTCTTCCGCCAGCAGACGGTCGAGGTCGCGCAACAATGCGCCGCCGCCCGTCAGCATCATGCCGCGCTCGGCGATGTCGGCGCCCAGTTCCGGCGGCGTCTGTTCCAGCGCGATTTTCACCGACGACACGATCTGGTTCAGCGGATCGGTCAGTGCTTCAAGGATTTCATTGCTCGAAATGGTGAAGCTGCGCGGAATGCCTTCCGACAGGTTGCGGCCCTTCACTTCCATTTCCTTGACCTCGGAGCCGGGGAATGCGGAGCCGATTTCCTTCTTGATCGCTTCGGCCGTTTGTTCGCCGATCAGCATGCCGTAGTTGCGGCGGATGTAGTTGACGATCGCTTCGTCGAACTTGTCGCCGCCGACGCGTACCGAGCCCTTGTACACGATGCCGCCCAGCGAGATCACGCCGACTTCCGTCGTGCCGCCGCCGATGTCGACGACCATCGAGCCCGTTGCCTCCGACACCGGCAGGCCGGCGCCGATCGCCGCTGCCATCGGCTCTTCGATCAGGTAGACCTGTGATGCGCCC
This sequence comes from Paraburkholderia phymatum STM815, assembly GCF_000020045.1. Taxonomy (GTDB): domain Bacteria; phylum Pseudomonadota; class Gammaproteobacteria; order Burkholderiales; family Burkholderiaceae; genus Paraburkholderia; species Paraburkholderia phymatum. The sequence continues at coordinate 60,932 of NC_010622.1, forward strand.
GCGCCGTGTGCCGCTTCCTTGATGGCGCGGCGTTCGACCTGCGTCGAACCGCACGGCACGCAGATGATGATGCGCGGCGACGGCGAGAACATGCGCGATTCGTGCGCGGTCTTGATGAACTGCTTGATCATCTGTTCCGTCACGGTGAAGTCGGCGATCACGCCGTCCTTCATCGGGCGGATCGCCTCGATGTTGCCCGGTACCTTGCCGAGCATCTGCTTTGCTTCCTTCCCGACCGCCTGAATGGTCTTTTTGCCATTCGGGCCGCCTTCCTGGCGGATCGAAACGACGGACGGCTCGTCGAGGACGATACCTTTGCCACGCATGTAGATGAGCGTGTTGGCCGTGCCGAGGTCAATGGCCAGATCGTTGGAGAAATAGCTGCGCAAAAAACCGAACATGCAAAATCCTGTCTCGCTGGGGGCCGGGCCTCGCATCGTAAGCGTAGGGCGGCAGCGGAAAAAATTAGCAGCCTCATGTCCGGCCAGTTACAGGGCCGAGGGAAGCATGAAACTGCAGGGGAACGTACCGGAGGCTATAGCAAGGCAGCCGAGCTGTCGTTCAGCGATCTCTGAATTTGACAGAAAGGCCCTGGTAAGTCGGTCCGGGTTTGGGTCGAACGCGTAATGATACCTTATAATTTTGCTTGATTTAAAGGAAACGAATGGCACTTTTTGCCATCCCGGGCCCCAATTTCGAGGGCCGGCTCCAATGACCTAACCTGCTGTCGCGGCATCGTTTTTTCATCGCTGCGGCAGAGAGCACTTTTCCGGTGACTGCATGGCCCTGACTCTGACCGATGTGAAACGCATCGCCCATCTCGCGCGGCTCGAATTGCCCGATGCCGACGCCGAGCACACGCTCATCCAGCTCAACGACTTTTTCGGTCTGGTCGAACAGATGCAGGCGGTTGATACGACCGGCATCTCGCCGCTCGCGCACCCGATCGAGCAGATCGAAGACGTCGCGCTGCGTCTGCGCAACGACGCCGTCACTGAAAACGTGAACCGCGACGACTATCAGCGTTCGGCGCCTGCCGTGCAAGACGGGCTGTATCTGGTGCCGAAGGTTATCGAATAAGCGCCGTGACATGGCGATCAAGCACGGGGTTGTGTGTCACGCGTGCGAATACGCGCGCGACATGGCACGCTCCTTTCGGCCCGGCGAGCCGGCGGGCGGCCGGATGCCCAAACGGCGGCGCACTGCGCCGTCGCGCTTTCCAGGAAAAACGCAATGCATGAGAAAAGCTTGACCGAACTGCGCGCCGCGCTCGACGCGAAGCAGTGCTCCGCAGTCGAACTGGCGCAGACGTATCTGAAGCGGATCGAAGACCGCAAGGCGCTGAACGCGTTCGTTCACGTCGACGCGCAGCAGACGCTCGCGCAGGCGCAAGCCGCCGACGCGCTGATCGCGGCCGGCAACGCCGGTCCGCTGACGGGTTTGCCCATCGCGCATAAAGACGTGTTCGTTACACGCAACTGGCGTTCCACGGCCGGCTCGAAGATGCTCGAAAACTACACGAGCCCGTTCGATGCCACCGTCGTCGACCGTCTCGCGCAGGCGGGCATGGTGTGCGTCGGCAAGACCAACATGGACGAGTTCGCGATGGGCTCGTCGAACGAAAACTCGTATTTCGGCCCGGTGCAGAACCCGTGGGACCGCAAGGCGGTGCCGGGCGGCTCGTCGGGCGGTTCGGCGGCGGCTGTCGCCGCGCGCCTCGCGCCCGCCGCGACGGGCACCGACACGGGCGGATCGATCCGTCAGCCCGCGTCGTTCTCGGGTATCACGGGCATCAAACCGACGTACGGCCGCGTATCGCGCTATGGGATGATCGCGTTCGCATCGTCGCTCGATCAGGGCGGCCCGATGGCGCAGACGGCCGCGGACTGCGCGCTGCTGCTCAACGCCATGGGCGGCTTCGACGAGCGCGATTCGACGAGCCTCACGCACGATCACGAAGACTACACGCGCTATCTCGGCCAGGACTGGTCGGGCGCGGGCAATGCGCGCGACAAGCCGCTCGCGGGTCTGCGGGTCGGCTTGCCGAAGGAATACTTCGGCGCAGGTCTGGCCGACGACGTGCGCGCATCGATCGACGCCGCGCTGAAGCAATACGAAGCGCTTGGCGCAACGCTCGTCGAGGTGTCGCTGCCCAAGACCGAGCTGTCGATTCCCGTGTATTACGTGATCGCGCCGGCGGAAGCATCGTCCAACCTGTCGCGGTTCGACGGCGTGCGCTACGGCCACCGCGCGGCGGAGTATCGCGATCTGCTCGACATGTACAAGAAGTCGCGCGCAGAGGGTTTCGGCCCCGAAGTGAAGCGTCGCATTCTGGTCGGCACGTATGTGCTGTCGCACGGCTACTACGACGCGTACTACCTGCAGGCGCAGAAGATCCGCCGCATCATCGCGCAGGATTTCCAGGAAGCGTTCAGGCATTGCGACGTGATCATGGGCCCGGTGGCGCCGTCGGTCGCGTGGGATATCGGTGCGAAGGGCGACGACCCCGTGCAGATGTACCTCGCGGACATCTACACGCTGTCGGTGAGCCTTGCCGGTTTGCCCGGCATGAGCGTACCTTGCGGCTTCGGCGCAGGCGCGAATGCGCAGCGTCCGGTCGGCTTGCAGATCATCGGCAACTATTTCAACGAAGCACGCATGCTGCAAGTGGCCGACGCGTTCCAGCGCGCCACCGACTGGCATCGCATGGCGCCGGCGGGAGTCTGATATGGCAACACAATGGGAAGTGGTTATCGGTCTCGAGACCCACGCGCAACTGTCGACGGTATCGAAAATCTTCTCGGGCGCGGCCACGCAGTTCGGCGCCGCGCCGAACACGCAGGCCTGCCCCGTCGACCTGGCCCTTCCGGGCGTGCTGCCCGTGATGAACAAAGGCGCGGTGGAGCGCGCAATCCAGTTCGGTCTCGCGATCGATGCGACCATCGCGCCGCGCAGCATCTTCGCGCGCAAGAACTACTTCTACCCTGATCTGCCGAAGGGCTATCAGATCAGCCAGTACGAAATCCCCGTCGTGCAGGGCGGCCAGATCACGATTCAGGTTCCCGCCAATGAAAAGGCCGGAAAAGAAGCGTACGAGAAGACCATCAACCTGACACGTGCTCACCTCGAAGAAGATGCGGGCAAGTCGCTGCACGAAGACTTCGCGGGCATGACGGGCATCGACCTGAATCGCGCGGGCACGCCGCTGCTCGAAATCGTTACCGAACCGGAAATGCGCAGCGCCGCCGAGGCCGTTGCCTACGCGAAGGCGCTACATGGTCTGGTGGTGTGGCTCGGCATTTGCGATGGCAACATGCAGGAAGGCTCGTTCCGCTGTGACGCGAACGTGTCGGTGCGTCCCGTGGGGCAAAAAGAATTCGGCACGCGCGCCGAAATCAAGAACCTGAACTCGTTTCGCTTCCTGGAAGAAGCGATCCAGTACGAGGTGCGGCGTCAGATCGAACTGATCGAAGACGGCGGCACCGTGGTGCAGGAAACGCGTCTGTACGATCCAGACAAGCGCGAAACGCGTTCGATGCGCAGCAAGGAAGACGCCCACGATTACCGCTATTTCCCCGATCCCGATCTGATGCCCCTCGTGATCGACGCATCGTGGGTCGAGCGGGTGAAGGGCGAGCTGCCGGAACTGCCCGCCGCGATGCAGAAGCGCTTCGTCGATCAATATGGCCTCACGCCATACGATGCGGGCGTCGTCACGGCGGGCAAGGCAATGGCCGCGTACTACGAAGCCGTCGTGGCGAAGGTCGGCGCGGCGCAGGCGAAGGTCGCGGCGAACTGGCTGATGGGCGAAGTCTCGTCGCAGTTGAACCGCGAAGGCCTCGACATTGCCGACAGCCCGGTATCGGCTGCGCAACTCGCCCTCGTTCTGCAGCGTATCGCCGACGGCACGATCTCGAACAAGATCGCCAAGGAAATTTTCCTCGCCATCTGGGAGGAGAAGGCCACCGACGAAGCCGCCGCCGACCGCATCATCGAAGCGAAGGGTCTTAAGCAGATCTCCGATACAGGCGCGCTCGAAGCGATCATCGACGAAGTGCTCGCCGCGAACCAGAAGTCGGTCGAGGAATTCCGCGCCGGCAAGGAAAAGGCGTTCAACGCGCTGATCGGACAGGCGATGAAGGCGACCAAGGGCAAGGCGAATCCGCAGCAGGTCAACGAACTGCTGAAGAAGAAGCTCGGCTGAGTGTCGTAGCGGTATGGGTTAGGCGCGCGACATGCTGCGTGCCAGGCTGTGACGGGCTGTTGTCGCATCGAAAGTCGCGCAACGGCCCGTTTGCTTTTTCACCGGGATAACGCGTCGCGGAGGAGGACGGGCAGATGGCAAAGAAGAACGGTCTCGACGAATATCGCGTGCCCTTTTTCGACGAAGACGGCAAGTCGAAGTTTTCTCTTGCTGGCGTCGATCCGTCGGCGAAGCCGTTTTCGACGGGATCGAAGGACAGCGACCGCGAACGCCTCGCCGAAATCGGTGCGGCGCTGGACGCGCAACAGGAACGTCTGCACGCGCAGCGCGTTCAGCGTGTGCTGCTGGTGTTGCAAGGCATGGACACGAGCGGCAAGGACGGCACGATCCGCGCGGTGTTTCATGAAGTCGATCCGCTCGGCTTGCGCATCGTGCCGTTCAAGGCGCCGACGCTCAATGAACTCGCGCACGACTTTCTGTGGCGCGTCCATTCGCAGGCGCCCGCCGCCGGCGAACTGACGATCTTCAACCGCAGCCACTACGAAGACGTACTCGTGCCCTATGTGCTCGGCACCTTGAGCAAGGACGAACGTGACCGGCGCTTCGGGCACATTCGCGAGTTCGAACGGATGCTCGCGGACCACGGCACGACGATCATCAAGTGCATGCTGCACATTTCGAAAGACGAGCAACGCGAACGTCTGCAGGCGCGTATCGACGATCCGACCAAGCACTGGAAGTTCGACGTCTCCGATCTGGACGCGCGCAAGCTATGGGACAAGTATCAGGCCGCATATGAGGATGCGCTCGCTGCGACGTCGACGGAGTACGCGCCGTGGCATGTCGTGCCCGCGAACTCGAAGACGCATCGCAACGTGATGATCGGCGAGCTGCTGCTGCGCTCGTTCGAGTCGCTGAAGCTCGAGTTTCCTCCGGCAAAGGAATCGCTGAAGGGCGTGATCGTCGAATGATCCTCACCTCGTCGAATAGACGAACCACAATGAAGGAAAAACATGTTGCGCGTGATCACGGCCAACCTGAACGGCATCCGTTCGGCGGCCAAGAAGGGCTTTTTCGATTGGTTCGGCGAGCAGAAGGCCGATGTCGTATGCGTGCAGGAAATCAAATGCTCGCAGGACGACATGACGCCAGAGTTCCTCGCGCCGCACGGTTTCACCGGCTATTTCCAGCATGCAGTGAAAAAGGGCTACAGCGGTGCGGGTCTCTATACGCGTCACGAACCGGATGAAGTCGTGATCGGCTTCGGCAGCGAAGAGTTCGATCCCGAGGGGCGCTACGTGGAAGCGCGCTTCGGCAATCTGTCGGTGATTTCGGTGTATGTGCCGTCGGGTTCGAGCGGCGACGAGCGTCAGCAGGCGAAGTACCGTTTCATGGACGAGTTCATGCCGCATCTCGCGGAATTATCGAGGGAGCGTGAAGTCATCGTGTGCGGCGACGTGAACATCGTGCACAAGGAAATCGACATCAAGAACTGGAAAGGCAATCAGAAGAATTCGGGCTGCCTGCCGGAAGAGCGCGCGTGGCTCACGAAGCTGTTCGACGAAGTCGGCTACGTCGACGTGTTCCGCACGCTCGACCAGCGGCCCGAGCAGTACACGTGGTGGAGCAATCGCGGCCAGGCGTACGCGAAGAACGTGGGTTGGCGTATCGATTACCAGATCGCGACGCCGGGCGTCGCGGCCACGGCGAAGCGCGTCGATGTGTTTCGCGATATCAAGTTCAGCGATCACGCGCCCGTGACCGTCGACTATGCTCACAAGCTGGCGAAATAGGCATTCCCAGACGCGCTGCGGGAATCAGTCGCTCACAGCCGTTCGCCGCGGGCGTCCGATGCCCGCGTAGTCGGGCAGCGCATCCACGGTCTTGCCGACCGCCTTCGCGTACAGCGGCAGCATGTCGGCGAGCCGCTTCATGATGTCCGCGCGTCGCTCCGCGTTGTACGGATGCACGTAGATGAAGCCCTGATCGCGGTTGCTGCGCGTGGCGACAGCAAGCTTGTCCCACAGCGTAACGGCAGCACGCGGATCGAAACCGGCACGCGATGCGATCTCGCTGCCTATCACGTCAGCTTCCGTTTCATCGGCGCGTTCGTACTTCATTTCCACCAGCTGCGTGCCGATGCCGAGCGGCGCCGCGCCAAGATCGGCGAGACCGAACAGTTGCGGAATCGACCCTGATCCGAGCTGCGCGGCCTGCTGTTCGCCGAGCCGCTCGCGTGCATGCTCGCGCAACGCATGCGCGATTTCATGGCCGAGCAGCACGCCGAGCTCGTTGTCGCTGAGTTTGACCTTGTCGAGCATGCCGCCGTATACGACGATCTTGCCGCCGGGCAGACAGTATGCGCGGATGTCCGGCGAGCGCAGCACCGCGACGTCCCACTTCCAGCTCTTCGCGCGATCGTTCCATTTCAGCGAATACGGAATGAGCTTGTCGACGATCGACTGCACGCGCTTCACGTGCGGATCCGATGGCGAATAGAGCCGGTTCATGTGCTCGGCGCCGCGCGCGATCTGGTCGAATTCCTCAGCCGATTGCGCTTCGAGCATGGGCGACGGAATCAGATTACGGAACACCGCGTAGCCGCCATAACGCAATTGCTGGTTCGGCTGGAACGGCGTCGGTGAGATAGCCGGTGAGACAGGTGGCGCCGCCGACGGGCGCGCTGTGACGGGCGTCTGAGGCGTCAAGGAGCCCGTGTTCGACTGCGCGGATGCGCCGGAAGTGGCAGTAGGCGCAGATTCCGACTTCGGCGCCGAGGGTGCGGAAGGCGCTGACGGTACAGAAGGCGCCGATGGTGATGCCGGCGCATTCGCTGAGGTCGGCGAACTGACATTCGATGTCGGCTCGGCCGCGTTCGCCTGCCACGGCGATGCGACGCCGAAGCCCACGCACGTAGCAAGCACGGCGACATGCAACGCACGGGCATGCACGCGCATGCGATATGCGGGCAATCGACGGGAAACGGCGCGCCAAGCCCGATCAATGGCGGCGCGCCGCGACGCAAACACCATCACGACTGCTTTCTCCAAGGGGCGATCCGGAACAACAGTAGCATGCCGGGTACAGCAAGCGCCGTGCACACGACGAAGTAGTCGAACCAGCCGATCTTTGTGACGAGAAAGCCGCTTGCCGCGGACGCCAGTGTGCGCGGCACGGCAGCCAGCGACGTGAACAGGGCAAACTGCGTCGCGGTGTAGCGCGGGTCGGTCGTGCTCGCGATATACGCGGTGAATGCGGCCAACGTGAGGCCGGTGGTGAACGTTTCGAAGCCATAGACGATCGCGAGCGCAACGGACATCGGATCCGGCTTCACGGTCCAATCGATACCGAGCAGCGACAGCACATTCGACGTGGCCGTGCTCAGGGCGACGGCAATGTCGTACACGACCGAGAGTCCCGGCGACGCTGGACCGACGCTTGCGAGCCATGCAAAGCCGAGCGTCGACACCATCTGCAGGAAGCCGAAGATCCACAGCCCGCGGGCAATGCCGATCCGCAAGAGCAGCACCCCGCCGATGATGCCGCCCGCGAGACTCGCGGTAAATGCCGTGGCCTTCGCGATCACGCCGATCTGCGTGCGCGTAAAGCCGATGTCGAGAAAGAACGAGGTGGACAGCGTGGTCGCCATCGTATCGCCCAGCTTGTACAGGAAGATGAAGCCGAGCACGAAGAGCGCGCCGCGCCAGCCGTCGCGCACGATAAATTCGTGGAAAGGCTCGATGACCGCTTCGCGCAGATTCTTTGGCGGCGCGCCATGCATTTCCGGTTCTTTGACGACCAGCGTCATGATCATGCCCGGCAGCATGAAGGCGGCCGTCACCATGAACACGGTCGACCAGGGAAGGTGATCGGAGAGGATCAGTGCAAGCGAACCGGGCACGAGCGCCGCGATCTTGTACGCGTTCACATGTACGGCGTTGCCGAGACCCTGTTCAGCGTCGTGTAGGAGTTCGCGGCGGTAAGCGTCGATCACGATGTCCTGGCTCGCTCCGAAGAACGCGACCAGCGCTGTCAACGCTGCGACCGTCCAGATGGCATCGCGTGGTGACACGAGACCTAACGACGCAATCGCCGTTGCGACGAGAATCTGCGTGACGAGCATCCAGCCGCGCCGGCGTCCCGGACGCCAGCCGGGCAGACGCGGCACATAGCGGTCCATCAGCGGTGCCCAGACGAATTTCCATGTATAGGGAAACTGGATCAACGCAAACAGGCCGATTTCCTTCAGATTGACGTCTTCGGAACGCAGCCAGACCTGCACGAGAGAGACGAGTGTGAAAAGCGGCAACCCCGACGTAAAGCCGAGAAAGACGCAAATCAGCATGCGCGCGTTGAGAAACGCGCGCCAGCCGGGATGTTCTTCGTGTGCAGTTAGTGCAGGCGCCTCGTGTGGCGGGTTCGACATGAGATGAGTGACGTTAGCTTTTCTTGACGCGATAGACCGCAAGACTACCACGCCAGTTCACGCCCCACCGCACCTGCTGGCCGCCATGCAGAACGACGCGATCGAGAATCTCGATGCCCACTTCGGGCGCGAGCGCTTCGAAATCCTTGATGGTCAACACGCGCACGTTCGGCGTGTTGTGCCACTGGTAAGGCAACGACTTCGACACGGGCATGCGTCCCTGCAAAACCGACAGACGATGTGCCCAGTACCCGAAATTTGGGAACGAAACAATGCATTCCTTGCCGACGCGCACCGTCTCCCGCAGGATCGCTGCCGTCTGGTGAATGGTCTGCAGCGTTTGAGAGAGGATTGCAAAATCGAAGCTGCCGTCTTCGAACAGGCGCAAACCGTCTTCCAGATTCTGCTGGATCACGTTGATGCCGTTCTTCGTCGACGCGAGCACGCCGGCGTCGTTGATCTCGATGCCGTAGCCCGACACTTCGAGTTCTTCTGTCAGCAGCGACAGCAGCGAGCCGTCACCGCAGCCTAGATCGAGCACCGTCGCACGCGGTTCGACCCAGCGGGCGATCGCGCGAAAGTCCGGCCGCGTCGCAAGATAATCGAGAGCGCGCTGGTTCATGCGTTGACCTCCGCAGCAATGCGTTCGTAGTAGGCGCGCATCAGGTTGTGATAGCGTGCGTCGTCGAGAAGGAAGGCGTCGTGGCCGTGCGGCGCGTCAATTTCGCCGTATGTCACCTGGCGCTTGTGATCGAGCAGCGCCTTCACCAGTTCGCGCGAGCGCGCGGGGGCGAAACGCCAGTCGGTCGTGAAGCTCGCGATCAGATATTTCGCCTTCGTATGCGCGAGCGCGGCCGTCAGATCGCCGTCATACGCTTTCGCGGGATCGAAGTAGTCGAGCGCGCGCGTGATGAGCAGATAGGTGTTCGCGTCGAAGTAGTCGGCGAACTTGTCGCCCTGATAACGCAGATACGACTCCACTTCAAACTCGACATCGAAGTTGAAGTTGTACGCTTTCTCTGCACCTTCCGCGCGGCGCAATGCGCGGCCGAACTTCGCGGCCATGTCGTCATCGGACAGATACGTGATGTGGCCGATCATCCGCGCGACGCGCAGCCCGCGCTTCGGCTTCACGCCATGCGCGTAATAGTCGCCGCCGTGGAAGTCGGGGTCCGACAGGATCGACGAACGCGCCACTTCATTGAACGCGATGTTCTGTGCGGACAGCTTGGGCGTCGATGCAACGACGATGCAGTGTTCCAGCCGGTCCGGATACATCATGCTCCACGCAAGCGCCTGCATGCCGCCGAGGCTGCCGCCCATCACGGCAGCGAATTTCTCGATGCCGAACTCGTCGGCGACGCGCGCCTGCGCGTTCACCCAGTCTTCGACAGTCACGACGGGAAAGCTCGCGCCGTACGGACGGCCCGTTGAAGGATCGATGCTCATCGGGCCCGTCGAACCGAAGCACGAACCGAGGTTGTTCACGCCGATGACGAAGAAGCGGTTCGTATCGAGCGGCTTGCCGGGGCCGACCATGTTGTCCCACCAGCCGACGTTTTTCGGATCGTCCGCATAGACGCCCGCGACGTGATGCGACGCATTGAGTGCGTGGCACACGAGCACGGCGTTGCTGCGCGCGGCATTGAGCTTGCCGTACGTTTCCACGACGAGGTCGTAGTTCGCGAGCGAACTGCCGTTCTGCAGGCGCAGCGGCTCCGAAAAATGCATTGTTTGTGGACTGACGATCCCGATCGATTCCATTCATTCCGCCTTCTGACATGGGGCGGCTAAATGGTGTCGGCGATTGCGCGGAAGGACAATGTGCGCGGCTGACGACCTCTTTAGCCGCATTTATAGTGAACCGGGACGATGGATGAATATCATCCGCTGGTTCGCGCGCCCGCAATCGAGTCAGCAAATCGGCGCGTTGTACAAGCTGTGACCGTCATGGACGGTCAAGCGCAGAGTATATCGGAAATTCCGGCGCCGCAGCGGCGAGCGCCCTTACTGAAGGATCAGCCGCAGTTGTGCATCGGCCTGTTCGACGGGCGCGCGCGAGAAGCCGCTGCGCACGAAGCGATGCCAGCGTCCGATGATGTAGCTGAGCAAAAGACTCGCGCGCGCGACGGGGTCGTAGTCGACGGGCAGCGGTATCGTGTCTGATTCGGCGTGGCCGGTTCCTGCTACAGGGGCCGCCTGCCCCGCCTGACGGGATGCGTCCATCAGTCCCAGTCGCAGACACTGTTTGAGCGACGCCTCGACGCGCTCGAGCAACTGGTTGACCCGTTCGGTAAGCCGCTCATGTTCGCCGACGAGCGCTTCGCACGTCAGCACGCGCGTCATGCCCGGATTCTTCGCCGAAAAGTTGAGCAGCGTAAGCGCGATCGCGCGCGCCTGCAGGACGCCATTCGGCTCTTTCGCGATGATCTGGTTGATGAGGCCGAACAGCGTCTGCTCGATGAACTCGATCAGCCCTTCGAACATCTGCGCCTTGCTCGCGAAATGACGGTAGAGCGCCGCCTCCGATACGCCGAGGCGCGCGGCCAGCGCCGCCGTGGTGATCTTTTCGTTCTTCGGCGCCTCCAGCATTGCCGCGAGCGTCTGCAAGATATGCACGCGCCGCTCGCCCGGTTTCAGGCGCGTCGCGCGCGGTGCGGCCGGCTGATCTTCGGTTACGTCGTCATGCTTGCGGATGGGCTGCATGTCTGTCGTCCCTTCTATCCCAGGCCAGATGCGCCATCAGGGGACCGATCGGCCTTCCGGGCGGTTGCCCAGTCTTAGCGATTTTAGCGAACGAATGCGACGGTCGACATAGTGCGGGCGTCCCGTGCCGGGAAGACGCGCACGCGTGCCGTCCGCGCGCACCGTCCGCGGCAGATGACCGACGATCCATACCGTGCGGATGCCGAGCCGCCGATAGTTCTTCAGATGGCTGCGCGTGTCTTCCACGAGCACGGCGTCGGCGAGACGCACATGCGCATCGCGCATCGCGCGGCGCAGCATCGCGTGATCTGGCTTTGCGCGCCACAAGCGGCGGTCGCGCATGTGCTCGATCGCGATCACGCGCTCGAACAGCCGCTCGATGCCGAGCTCCCTCAGCACGTCCATTGCATACACTTCGGGCGCGTTGGTCAGCACGATCTTGCGGCCCGGCAGCGCGTCGACGAGACGTTTCAGCCCGCGCTCGCTGCGCAGCATTGCGCGCAAATCGGGGAACGTGTGCACATATTTAAGGAAGTCATGCGGATCGACGGGATGGTGACGCGTGAGGCCCAGTAGCGCGGCGCCGTAACGCTGCGTGTAGCCGGTGCGCAGACGGTTGGCTTCGTCGCGCTCGACTTGCAGCGTGTCGACGATGTACTGCGTCATCGCGGCATTGATGGCCGGAAAGATGGCGTGCGACGCGTGATGCAGCGTGTTGTCGAGGTCGAACAGCCAGACGGGCGTGCCGGCGTGAATCTGCGGCCGACGGCGCTTCGGACGGGAAGGGCGCATCATGTCGTGAGTTCCGCGCGCCAGGGCTGCGATGCAGACCCCGTGCGAAGCTTTGCGGGAAAGGAGCGGTGTAACAGCGATGACGGCGCAGCGTGCTGCGCGAAAGACGGAAGGCCTGTATGCCTTTTGCGAAGCACGGAGTCCAGCTTGGCGTGCTTCGCGCGATGCGAGAATTTTGACGTTGCCGTGACGCGCCGCGCGCTCAGTGCGAGCGGATCATCGTGCCGAACGGCTGCTCCGTCAGGATTTCGAGCAGCACCGAATGTTCGATGCGGCCGTCGATGATGTGCACCGAACGCACGCCGCTCTTCGCGGCGTCGAGCGCCGACGAGATCTTCGGCAGCATGCCGCCCGAGATCGTCCCGTCCGCGAACAGCGCGTCGATTTCGCGCGCCGACAGGTCGGTCAGCAGCGTGCCTTCCTTGTCCATCACGCCGGGGATGTTGGTCATCATCACGAGTTTCTCGGCGTTCAGCACGACGGCCAGCTTGCCCGCGACAAGGTCGGCGTTGATGTTGTACGACAGACCGTCTTCACCGAAGCCGATCGGCGAGATGACGGGAATGAACGCGTCGTCCTGCAGGGCCTTCACGACGGCCGGGTTGATCGCCTCGACTTCGCCAACCTGGCCGATGTCGATGTACTGGCCCGGATTGTCGCGGTCCGGCATCAACAGCTTGCGCGCGTGGATCAGGCCGCCGTCCTTGCCTGTCAGACCGACCGCATGGCCGCCGAAGTGGTTGATCAGCGTGACGATGTCCTGCTGCACTTCGCCACCCAGCACCCATTCGACGACTTCCATCGTCTCTTCGTCCGTGACGCGCATGCCCTGGATGAAGGTGCCCTGCTTGCCGATCTTTTTCAACGCCTGATCGATCTGCGGACCGCCGCCGTGCACGATCACCGGGTTGATGCCGACCAGTTTCAGCAGGATGACGTCGCGCGCGAAGCCCTGCTTCAGGCGTTCTTCCGTCATCGCATTGCCGCCATATTTGATAACGACGGTCTTGCCGTGGTACTGGCGAATATAGGGCAGAGCCTCGGCGAGGATTTCAGCCTTCAGCGTGGGGGCGATCTGGGACAGGTCGGGAGACTCGGACATGGCGGCGGCTCGGACACGGAAACGGTGAAAACACGCCGGATTGTACACAACTGGCGCGGTGCAATAGTGAATTCAGCGTGTGCCGTCGCGACCAGTCAGGCCGTTTTTCCGCGCTGCGGAATAGCCTGCTTTTCCGTCGACGGGCACCCGCCCGAGAATCAACTGCGCGCCGTCAGCGCGGCGCGGCGAAAAGCTTGGGCCGCCGTGACGCGAGTAAGTTCTCGCACGCCCGGAAAGCCGGGCTGTGCCGACACGCCGGAGGGGGGCCGGCGGACAGCGGGCAGGCATTTTGCTGAACCGCCGGACGTGGCATCATGTTCGAATCATCTGACCGGTTTCATCCCGCTGTCATGAATCCGTCCCCGTCTGAATCGCTTGAAACTTCCGTTACGTCGAGCGTGCGATGCCCGCTCTGCCGCCGCGTGTTCGATTGCGGCGCGCGCGGCGACCGTTCGGCCTGCTGGTGTGCTTCGATGCCGGCATTGCCCGCCGAAGCGCTGGAGCCCGGCACCGGCTGTCTATGTCCCGAATGTCTTGCTGGGGTGATTGCGCGCTCGCGTGCGGAAGAAGGCGGCCCGGCACAGGGTTGACGCGCACCGCCCGGTGTGTCGCGCTGAAGCCCAGCGGCTACGGGCGACGCGAATCCGCCAGTGCGGCGAGATCGCGTGTCAGTTTGTCGAACACCGGCTCCCACTGCGCGAACTGCGCTTGCCGGTACAAGGTTGCACTGGGATACCACGGGCTGTCGGCGCGATCGAGCAGCCAGACCCAATGCGGATTGACATCGAGCAGCACCCACGTGCGCTGCCCCAGCGCGCCGCTCAAGTGGGCGACCGACGTGCACACGGTAATCACCAGATCGAGCGCGCTGACGTACGCGGCGGTGTCGTCGAAGGTCTTGAACGCTGCCGTGTGATCGGCGATATCGAGCCCGGCTGTACGCGCCGCCGCCACTTCGGCTCCGGCGCCCGGCTGCAGCGAATAGAACGCAGCGTTGTCGAGTTCGCGAAAGTAATCGACGTAGCGTTCCAGCCCGACGCGCCGGTACGGGTTGCGTTGATGTCCGTGGCTGCCCGTCCAGACGAGTCCGACCTTGAGGCGCTTCTCTCCGGCGAGTTGCTCGCGCCATGCGTCCACGCGTTGCGGATCCGCTCGCAAATAGGGAACAGTGGACGGGATCGTTTCTTCCCGCGTATCGAACAGCAAAGGCAGCGACAGCAGCGAGATTTCATAGTCGAATTTCGGCAAGCTTTCGACGCTGCCACCGAGGGTGAACTCATCGGCATATTGCGCAAGCGTGCGTGCGAGCAGCGGGCCCATCTGCGGGAACGAATTCCATGCGAGCCGACCGCCCTGGCGATGCACACGCTCGGCCAGCAACGGAACGTAGCGGCAGAACTGCAGCAGGTCGCCCATACCCTGCTCGCCCCAGAGCAGCAGCGTCTTGCCGGCGAGCGATTCACCGCACCACTTCGGCCCTGGCATGACGGGACGCTTGCCCGCCAGTTCCTTTGATCCGTCCCAACGAGCCTCATGTTCGAGCCAGCCGTCCGCGTAGTTGCCGCGCAGCAGGTGCAGCATGCTGAGATTGGACATGAACGAAGCATTGCTGGGCGCAGCCCGATGTGCCGCGGATGTGAAGCGTTCGGCGTCTTCCCATTGCTGCGCTTCACGCAATGTCTGTCCGTGATTGCCGAGCGCGACGGGAGTGTCGGGCTGAAGCAGAATCGCGCGCTGCTCGGCCTCGAGGGCGCCGTCGAGGTCGAAGCCCGCAAGACGCGATTTGGCGAGATTGATCCACGCGTTCGCGTCGTCGGGGCTCCGTTCGATCGCGGCGGTCAGCAAGACAGCCACTTCCGGTGAAGCAGGATTCGCCGACATCAACGCGGCAGCAAGATTGTTACGCAGGCTTGGCAGATCGGGATCGATGGCGAGCGCCTCGCGGTAGGGCGCGATGGCGTCGCTGTGCCGGTTCATCAGTTGCAGGGTGAGCCCGAGTTGAAAGTGCGTTTTGGGATCGCGCGGAGCGAGTGCCGCACAAGCCCGGGCGATCGCTTCTGCTTCGACGGCGTGTTGCCCGGTCAGCAGTTGCAGGTTCAGTTCGGCGAGAGAACCGGCATCCATCGGGAACAGATGCGCAGCGGCCCGAAGCCAGATGTCACGTGCAGCGCCGTCGTTCTGGTCTTGCGCTGCGACAGCGTGACGCAGAAAGGTCTGGAAGGAATCCAAAAGAACTTGATGTGGATCAAGTGATGTGTTGAGCATTGGGCGTAAAGAGTGGCGGGCGTATGTTAAGCGGTAAAGAACACTATAGTTCCGAACATTCGCTAGATGAATCAGACTGCTCTCAACGGATAAACTTGCAGGATGCACCGCATAACCATCACTGGCCGGGTCAACCTCGGGCATCTCTTCTGGCTACGCAGTCTTGCCATCATCGGGCAGCTCGTGACCATTGCGTTCGTCCAGATCTTTGTCGGCGTGAAGCTGCCGTTGCCGGCGATGCTCCTTATCATCGGTCTGGAAGTGATCTTCAACGGGCTGACGTGGCTGCGCGTCGCGAGCCAGAAGCCCGAGTCGAATCTCGAACTGTTCGGGCAGCTGTGGGTCGATCTCGGCGCGTTGTCGGCGTTGCTGTTCCTGTCGGGCGGCACGACCAACCCGTTCGTTTCGTTGTACCTGCCGTCGCTGGCCATTGCGGCCGCCGTGCTGCCGTGGCGTCTGATGGCGTGGCTCGCGGCCTTCGCGGTGGCCTGCTACGCGGTGCTCGGCTTCGAGTCGGTGCCGCTCAATCTCGACAATCCTGCGAACCTGTTCGACTACTACCGCGCCGGCATGTGGGTGAACTTCATGGTCAGCGTCGGCCTGATCGCTTGGTTCGTGGCACGCATGTCGCGGGCGCTGCGTCAGCGCGACACTGCGCTCGGCGACGCGCAGCAGCGCCTGTTGCGCGACGAGCGCGCCGTGGCGCTGGGCGTGCAGGCCGCGACGGTCGCGCATGAGATCGGCACGCCTTTGTCGACGATCGCGATGCTCACGGAAGAGCTGCGCGACGCCGCGCGCAGCGACGAGGGCCTCAAGCCCTACGCCGCCGACCTGGACATACTCGACCAGCAGATGACGC
Source organism: Paraburkholderia phymatum STM815 (assembly GCF_000020045.1). GTDB lineage: Bacteria > Pseudomonadota > Gammaproteobacteria > Burkholderiales > Burkholderiaceae > Paraburkholderia > Paraburkholderia phymatum. The sequence goes on from NC_010622.1 coordinate 77,286, forward strand.
TGTGCACCTCGGCGCTTGCGCGCCTGCGCAGCCGGGCTTCGACGCAAGGCAGCAGGCAGCGCGTGGACGAATGGCTCGACTCGTTCGCCGGCCAGTGGCGCCTGCGGCATCCTCATGTGAAGTTCGAGCGGCTCGGCGAGCCGCCCGCCGAAGTCAGCCTCGATGATACCGTCGCGGTCAGCCAGATCCTCACGATCCTGCTGGACAACGCCGCGCGCGCGAGCCGCGATCATGTAACGCTGGCGGCGAAGCTCGTCGAGCCGGCATCCATCGAATTCGAAGTCTGCGACGCCGGCCCGGGCGTGCCGGCCACGCTGCGCGGGCTTTTGGGCGCGGCACCCGTCGACAGCACGCAGGGCGGACACGGCGTCGGGTTGTATCTGGCGTTTTCGGCGGCGGCACGGCTCGGCGGGTCGATCGAGCTCACCGATGTCAACGAAACCAAGCCGCGCGGCACGCGCGCGGTGTTGCGGTTGCCTCTGGCCCGCGAGCAAACGGACGCGGGCCGGCACGGCGCCGCGTCGTCCAACACGGAGAAACAAGCATGAGCGACAAGAATTTCCTGGTCATCGACGACGACGAAGTGTTCTCCGGCATCCTTGCGCGCGGCCTCACGCGTCGCGGCTTTACGGTATCGGAGGCACATAACGCCGACGAAGCGATTCGCCTCGCGAACCAGCAGAAGTTCGGGCAGATCACCGTCGATCTGCATCTGGGCAACGACTCCGGTCTGAATCTCGTCGCACCGCTGCGCGACCTGCAACCGGACGCGCGGATGCTCGTCCTGACCGGGTACGCGAGCATCGCCACGGCCGTCCAGGCGGTGAAGGACGGCGCGGACAATTATCTGGCGAAGCCCGCGAATGTCGAAACGATTCTGTCCGCGTTGCAAACCGAAGCGAGCGCATTGCAGGCCGAGGAAGCGATCGAGAATCCGACGCCCTTGTCAGTGGCGCGGCTCGAATGGGAGCACATTCAGCGCGTGCTTGCGGAGAACGGCGGCAATATCTCGGCGACGGCGCGCGCGCTGAACATGCATCGGCGCACGTTGCAGCGCAAGCTGGCTAAGCGGCCCGTGAAGCAGTAGCCCGGCCGTCGCACATGGCGCATGAAGAAGGGCGGCGCTCCTCGCGGAGCGCCGCCCTCTTGTTTGGCCGGCCCGGCTCGCGTTACAGCACGTAGCGCGACAAATCCTCGTCTTGCGCGACGTCGTTCAGCGCACGGTCCACATACGCCGCGTCGATCAGGACGCTCTTGCCGGTGTGGTTGCCTGCCGAGAACGACACTTCTTCGAGCAACTTTTCGATCACCGTATAGAGGCGGCGCGCGCCGATGTTTTCCGTCTTCTCGTTCACCGAAAACGCGATTTCCGCGAGGCGACGGATACCGTCATCGGCGAATTCGAGGTGCACGTCTTCCGTTGCAAGCAGCGCCTGATATTGCTTGACGAGGCTGGCGTCGGTGGCGACGAGAATCGATTCGAAGTCCTTCACCGACAGCGAATCGAGTTCGACGCGAATCGGGAAGCGCCCTTGCAACTCGGGAATCAGATCGCTCGGCTTCGCCAGATGGAAGGCGCCGCTCGCGATGAACAGGATGTGGTCGGTCTTCACCATCCCATACTTCGTGTTGATCGTCGTGCCCTCGACGAGCGGCAGCAGGTCGCGCTGCACGCCCTGGCGCGACACCTCGCCGCCGCCTGCTTCGCTACGCGACGCGATCTTGTCGATTTCATCCAGAAACACGATGCCGTTCTGTTCGACGTTCTGCACGGCCTTCGTCTTGACCTCTTCGTCGTTCAGCATCTTCGAGGCTTCTTCGTCGGTGAGGAGCTTGAGCGCTTCCTTCACCTTGACCTTGCGGCGCGTCTTCTTGCCGCCGCCCAGGTTCGCGAACATCGAACGGATCTGCTCGGTCATGTCTTCCATGCCCGGGGGGCCCATGATGTCCATCGCGGGCGCCTGCATTTCGATGTCGAGCTCGATCTCTTTGTCGTCGAGCGCACCTTCGCGCAGCCGTTTGCGGAATGTCTGACGCGTGGTGTTCGATTCGTCGCCGCTCGCTTCGCTGGTGCCCGAGCCGAAGCCAACTGTGCGTGCGCCGGGCAGCAGAATATCGAGGATGCGGTCTTCTGCGAGGTCTTCGGCCTTCGTGCGCATCTTGCGCATTTCGGTTTCGCGCGTCTGCTTGACGGAGATCTCGATCAGATCGCGCACGATGCTGTCCACATCGCGGCCCACGTATCCGACTTCGGTGAACTTGGTCGCCTCGATCTTGATGAACGGCGCGTCGGCGAGCTTGGCGAGACGCCGTGCGATTTCCGTCTTGCCGACGCCCGTCGGCCCGATCATCAGAATGTTTTTCGGCGTGATTTCCTGACGCAGCGGCTCGTCGACCTGCTGACGCCGCCAGCGATTGCGCAGCGCGACGGCGACGGCCTTCTTCGCGCGATTCTGGCCGATGATGTGCTTGTCGAGTTCCGAGACGATCTCGGCGGGAGTCATGGTGCTCATCGTGTGTCCTTACTCGATCGTCTCGATGACGCGATTGTGGTTCGTGTAGATACACATGTCGCCGGCAATCTCCAGCGACTTTTCGACGATCTCGCGCGGGGAAAGATCCGTGTTGTCGGCGAGCGCCTTGGCAGCCGCCTGCGCGTATGCGCCGCCTGAGCCGATCGCGCAGATGCCGCCTTCGGGATCGAGCACGTCGCCGTTGCCCGTGATGACCAGCGTGGTGGTCGCGTCCGCCGTGATCAGCATCGCCTCGAGACGGCGCAGCATGCGGTCGGTGCGCCAGTCTTTTGCGAGTTCGACCGCGGCGCGCGTGAGATTGCCCTGATGTTTTTCGAGCTTGGCTTCGAAGCGGTCGAGCAGCGAGAACGCGTCGGCCGTTCCGCCAGCGAAGCCGACCAGCACTTTGTTGTTGTAGATGCGCCGGACCTTCTTCGCGCCGCCTTTCATCACGATGTTGCCAAGCGTGACCTGGCCGTCGCCGCCAAGCGCGACCTTGTCGCCGCGGCGCACGGAGACGATCGTCGTGCCGTGAAATTGCTCCATATGCGTTCCTTTTGTAAAGCAAGGGAGGACGCGGAAGCGCCAATGCGCAACCACGGAATCCGAGAGCGGACAGCGCGCGATGCCCGTGCCGCGCGCGTGTGCAACGCATGTCGGGATTATTTTAGGGCGGGCGCGGAGTTATCAAGAGCGGAACTGGAAGGAGCGCGAGAAAAGGCGCAGACGGGTAGCGCGCGGGGAGTCGGCGGTAAAACATGCTGACGGTCCGGTGCGTGCCCGGTCATATGCATTTCGCATTTACCGGTGGCGCGGCGAAATATCCGGCCTGAAAAGAAAAAAGAGGCGCACGAATCACCGTGCGCCTCTGACGAAGCGTATCTGGGGCGCGGACCCCGAAAACCGCGCCGCCCGTCGATCAGTCGCCGAACAGCTTCTGGCGCAGTTCGCGGCGTTCCTGGGCTTCGAGCGACAGGGTTGCGGTCGGACGCGCGAGCAGGCGAGGAATGCCGATCGGCTCACCCGTTTCTTCGCACCAGCCGTACTCGCCCGATTCGATGCGCGCGATGGACTGCTGCACCTTCTTCAGCAGCTTGCGTTCGCGGTCGCGCGTGCGCAGTTCCAGCGCATGCTCTTCCTCGATCGTCGCGCGGTCGGCCGGGTCCGGCACGATCACGGTTTCGCGGAGGTTCTCGGTCGTCTGGCCGGCATTGCGGAGGATGTCCGCCTGCAGCTGTTCGAGCCGGTTCTTGAAGAAAGCGAGCTGATCCTCATTCATGTAATCCTTGTCGCTCATCTTCAGGATTTCGGCTTCGGTCAAGAGTCGTTTCGTCGTCATCTGGCTTGCTTCTTCAATGTGAGGCAAATCATTGCCCGCACTTTCGTGTTGCCCGCAAAGGCGCCTCGATGACGCTCAAATGAGCGCCGGCGAACACGGACGGTGGGCTGTCGTGACGCCGAAGCGCCGTTGCGGGGCCGAACTCCTCTGGAAACCGATCTTCAAATGCTCCTGAGGCAATGCTTCCCGGCAGCGCGTTATGAGCCGGACAGTGCAGGCCGGCTATCGGCGTTGTCCCCGGATGAGATTTTCCGGCGCCGTTTTCGGCCCGGCACGGCTGCAACGCGACTACGCGCTTTTAACCGGGCAAATTCGTTCTCTTTCTCCAGCGGGGCCGTATTGTAACTGAATCACAATACGAATCAGCAAGGGAGGGAAATCCCTGCCGCAAACTCCACTTATCGTGAAAATATAACGCGCTGCTCAATAAAAAGCGATGGTCGGACACGTATTCTCACAACAGGGTTTTCACGTGCTTTGACCGCAAACGGACTGTTTAATTGCCGCGTTTGTGCTTTTGAGCTCTTTTTTGCCTTTCCAAAGCGCCCAAATGGCTGCCCGGGCAGCGCGCCGGAGCGCCCGCCCGCAACTTCCACGAATGAACAGATAACGAATCAGACGAGGCAGGCTTCAAGACCGTCAGTAATCAGGTCTTGCGGCAGTTCGATGCCGATGAACACCATCTTGTTCGTCTTTTTCTCGATGGGTTGCCACTTGGCGGCGAGGTCGCTGCCCATCATCTGGTGCACGCCCTGGAAGACGACCTTGCGATCGACGCCCTTCATGTACAGCACGCCCTTGTAGCGCAGCAGACGCTCGCCATAGATCTGCAGAATGCCGCCGAGGAAGTCTTCGAGCTTGTTCGGATCGAACGGTCGGTCGCTGCGGAAAACGAACGACTTGATCTTGTCGTCGTGGTGCGCGTGATGATGGCCGTGATCGTGGCCTTCGTGATCGCACTGGCCGTGATCGTGATTGCAGTTTGCGTGATCGTGGTCGTGATCGTGATCGTGGTGGTGATGTGCGTGATCGTGCTCGTCTTCGGCGAGGAAGTCCGGGTCGATTTCCAGTTTCGCGTTAAGGTTGAAGCCGCGCAGATCGAAGATTTCCTTGATGTCCGCTTCGCCGAAATTGACGACGCGAATCTGCGCTTTCGGGTTCATGTGCAGCAGACGGTGGCGCAAGTCGCCGAGCACCGCTTCGTCCACGAGATCGGACTTCGTGATGAACAGACGGTCCGCAAAGCCGACCTGGCGCTGCACGACTTCGTGCTCGTCCAGCTGGTGGTTGCCGTGTTTTGCGTCGACGAGCGTGATGATCGCGTCGAGCAGGAATTCGTCGGCGATCTGGTTATCCATGAAGAAGGTCTGCGCAACGGGGCCGGGGTTGGCCAAGCCCGTCGTTTCGATCACGACGCGGTCGAAATCGAGCTTGCCTTCCTGCTTTTGCGCCGCGAGGTCGCCGAGCACGCGTGCAAGGTCGCCGCGGATCGTACAGCAGATGCAGCCGTTGCTCATCTGGATGATCTGCTCGCCCGTGTCTTGTACGAGGATGTCGTTGTCGATGTTCTCTTCGCCGAACTCGTTTTCGATCACGGCGATCTTCATGCCGTGCTTCTCGTTCAGGATGCGCTTGAGCAGCGTGGTTTTGCCGCTGCCGAGAAAGCCGGTCAGGATAGTGACGGGAATCATGTTGTTCGCCATGTGGAGTCGCCTTGTGTTCGTCGATATGGGGTGCGAACCGCGCGCTGCGCGCAGGGTCCTGACCGCAGGAATTCAGAAGAATATTGAAGCATAACTGTGCGGACGCCGCTGCCGGCCAGTCAATGCCCTGCCGATGCCAGGGAAATAACGCCTAACTATGGGCGTTCACGCGATTTGCAACAATAGGCCTTTCAGATATTCGCCTTCGGGGAACGCCGTCAGCAGCGGGTGATCGACGCCTGCGCCGAGCCGCCTGAGAATGCGCGCATCGACCCGTGCGTCGGCGGCCGCGCCGGCGACGATCTTCTGGAACAGTTCAGCATCGATCGCGCCGGAGCACGAGTACGTGAAGAGCAGGCCGCCCGGCCGCAGCAGCTTGAGGCCCGTGAGATTGATGTCCTTGTAGGCACGCGCCGCGCGGTCCACGTGCTCGCGCGACGGCGCGAACTTCGGCGGATCGAGCACGATCAGGTCGAAGCGCTCGCCTTCTTCGTACAGGCGCCGCAGGGTCTTGAACGCGTCGGCGTCGAGCCATGTCGCACGCGCCGGTTCGAAGCCGTTGGCCGTGACGTTCTGCTGCGCCAGCGCCAGCGCCTCACCCGATGAATCGATCGACACCACGCGCCTCGCGCCGCCCTTGAGCGCTGCGAGCGAGAAGCCGCCCGTGTAGCAGAAGCAATTCAGCACGTCGCGGTCTTTCGACAGCTCTTGCACCAGCGCACGGTTATCGCGCTGGTCAACGTAGAAGCCCGTCTTGTGGCCGTCGCGCACGTCGACGTGATAGCGCACCCCGTTTTCGCTCGCGATCAGCGTTTCGGGCGGCGCATCGCCGGCGAGCACGCCGACCGTCTGGTCAAGCCCTTCCTTTTCGCGGATCGACACGTCCGAGCGTTCATAGACGTTCGGGCAACCCGTCGCACCCATCAGCGCCTGAACGATTGCGTCTTTCCATGCCTCGACGCCCGCTGCCATGAACTGGCAGACGAGCTGGCCGCGCTTCGTCGCGTCGTCCTGGATGTAGTAATCGACGATCAGTCCTGGCAGACCATCGGCCTCGCCAAAGATCAGACGCGTCGCGCCCGTGTTGTGCACCATCGTCTGGCGATGCTCAAGCGCGCGCTGCACGCGGCGCTTGAAGAATGCGTGATCGACGGGCTCGCTTTCGTCGAAGCTCCAGACGCGCGCGCGGATCTGCGAGTGCGGGCTGTATGCGGCGCGTGCGAGAAAGCGGCCGTCGTGCGCGCGCACCAGCACAGTGGCGCCCGCGGCCGGCTTGCCGTCGACGCGTTCGATCGCGTTCGCGTAGACCCACGGATGGCGGCGCAGCAGCGATTTCTCTTTCGACGGTTTGAGCGTAACGGTATTCATGACTTCGTGAGGATTTCAGCAGAACAATGTGCCGCCCGAGCGGCAAAGCAGAATTGACCGGCCGCCCGAAAAACGTCGGGCAGCGTCAGTCGCGTTTTTTGGCGCGCGGATGCGCCTGATCGTAGATCCGCGCGAGGTGCTGGAAATCGAGGCCGGTGTAGACCTGGGTTGCGGCGATGCTCGCGTGGCCGAGCAGCTCCTGCACTGCGCGAAGGTCGCCGCTCGATTGCAGCACGTGCGTCGCGAACGAATGGCGCAGCACATGCGGATGAACGTTCGCGGGAATGCCCGCCGTGAGCGCCGCGCGCTTCACGCGGTCGCGGACCACGTTCGGCGACATCCGGTTGCCGCGCACCGACACGAACAGCGGATGCGGGTCGTGCTTCACCAGTTCACCGCGCACGGCGAGCCAGGCGCGCAAGGCTTCGAGCGCCTTGCTGCCGACGGGCACCACGCGCCGCCGGTTGCCTTTGCCGAGCACTTCGACTTCGGCGTCGTCGAGCTTCAGCCAGCCTTGCGACCGATAACCGTCGGCATCGGCGTACTGCGCGTCGAGGCCGACCAGCTCGGACAAGCGCAGGCCCGACGAGTAGAACAGTTCGAGCATCGCATGATCGCGCAGCCCTTCAGCCGTGGCCGTCGCGGGTGTTTCCATCAGCTTGTGCGTGTCGTCGACGGACAGCGCTTTCGGCAGCGTCTTCGCGCGTTTCGGTGCGCGCACCGTCGCGACGGGGTTCGCGGGCAGGTCGACGCGCCCGGCCAGCCAGCGGTAAAACGCGCGCCACGCCGACAGCCGATGCCCGATGGAGCGCGCCGACAGTCCGCCCGCATGCGCGCGCGCGACGGCGCCGCGGATGTCCGTAGCCGTGAGGCTTTCGAGCGGGCGCCCGTTCGCGAGGGTTTTCAGCTCGCCGAGTTCGTGCGTGTAAGCGCGCAGCGTATGCGCCGACAACCGCCGTTCGTGCTCGAGGCTCGACAGATAGGTGGCGATCGGGTCGGCGGATGTCACGTGAAGGCGCTCAGCGCGGCAGCAAACGGCTCAGCGCAGCGCTCGCGAGCGCGCCGATCTGCGTGAGGAAGTCGGTGGCCATGCCGTCGTGGAAGCGGCGCGCATCGGGCGAACCCATCACGAGCAGGCCGAACGCGCAAGCGTTGTCCGATGCTTCGGGGTCGCGCAGCGCGATCAGCGCGATCGATTCCGTGCCGTTCGCAGCCGCGCCCTCCGCGGAACCTGCGGCGTCGCCGGCTACGGCCGACACCGCAGGCGTCAGCCATTGCGCTGCCTCGAAACCCGTGTTCGCGCCGCAGTACGGGGTGGCGAGGCTGTTCGCGAAGATGCGCACTTCCTCCCCGACGTGGCGTGTGAAGTCGGCGTGCGAGTACGGCTCGGACACGTCCCACACGCGCAGCGCCGCTTGCGGCACGTCGAACACGTCGCGCAGGCCCGTGGAGATCGTGCGCGGCAGTGCGCCTGGATCGCGCTCGGCCATCACGCGGGTCGTCCAGCGGCCAAACTTCGACGCGATGCTGTCGTTCTCGTGTCCGTAGCGCAGCAGTTCGGCGAGACGCCGCTCCAGATGCTTGTTCTTCTCGCGCAGCATGTCCATCTGACGTTCTTGCAGCGACACGGCGGCTTTGCCGTGTGGGTTTGCGAGTCGAACGGAAGCGAGCAGTTCCGCGTGCTCGGCGAAGAATTCGGGGTTGGCTAGCAGGTAGTCGGCGACTTCGCGATCGTTCATGGTTTCAGCTTAAAGGTTGCGCGCTTCTTTGCTGTCGGTCGTGCTGCTGCGCCGCGCGGTTCAGCCGCCGCGCGACGGTGAGAAGTTCAGTCGGCCAGTTCGATTTCGCCTTCGAACACGGTAGCGGCCGGCCCCGCCATCATCAACGACGATGCGGACTCGCCGTTCCACGTGATGGTCAGCGTGCCGCCGTGCGTGTGAACCTTGACGGGGGCATCCAGCAGGCCGCGGCGAATGCCCGCGGCCACGGCCGCGCATGCGCCCGTGCCGCACGCGAGTGTTTCGCCCGCGCCGCGTTCGTAGACGCGCAGCTTCACCTCGCTGCGTCCGACGATCTGCATGAAGCCGGCATTGACCCGCTGCGGAAAGCGCGGGTGTGTCTCGATGACGGGCCCGTCGACCAGCACGGGAAACGCCTCGACATCATCCACCACCTGCACCGCATGCGGATTCCCCATCGACACGACGGAAACCCAGCGCGTTTCGCCGTTGACCTCTAGCGCATACAGCGTGTCGTTGCCTTCGCGGCGCGCTTCGACACCGCTTGCGTCGAACGGCACCTGGACCGGCTCGAACACGGGCGCGCCCATATCGACGACGACCTCGCCGTTGTCCTGCATGGTCAGCGTGATCACGCCTTTCTGAACCTGCACGCGGACGCTGCGCTTGTCGGTGAGGCGCGAGTCACGCACGAACTTGACGAAGCAGCGCGCGCCGTTGCCGCAGTGCTCGACCTCGCCGCCGTCGCAATTGAAAATGCGGTATCTGAAATCGACGCCATCGACGGTCGGTTTTTCGACCACCAGCAACTGGTCCGCGCCGACGCCGAAATGCCGGTTCGCCAGTGCGCGCACCTGGGTTTCCGTCAGGTTGAGCGGTTGCGTGTAGCCATCGAGCACGACGAAGTCATTGCCCGCGCCGTGCATTTTGGTGAATTTCAGTTTCATGCCGCTATTGTAAGTGACTGGCCGAACGTCTTGCCCGTTGTGCGGTGGCGCGCTTCAGTAAAAGCTCGGGTCGCCCGGCGGGCGAGTCTTGAAGCGCTTGTGCACCCAGTAGTACTGCTCGGGAATGTGCGGGATCTGCTCTTCGAGAAACGCGTTCATGCGGCGCGCGTCGACGTCGTCGTCGCCCGTCGGGTAGTTGTCCCACGGCTTGAAGACCCGCAGCCGGTAGCCCTGGTAGTTGGGCAGCACCTCGCCGATGAACGGCACCACCTGCGCGCGCCCGACTTTCGCGAGGCGCCCGACGGCCGTCAACGTGCACGTCGGCACGCCGAAGAACGGCACGAAGGTCGAATTGCGCATGCCGTAGTCCATGTCGGCGCCGAGCATCACCGGTTTGCGCTCGCGCAGCCAGCGCAGCACGATGCGCGCGCTGTCGGCGCGGCTCGCCATTTCCGCATCGAAACGGCCGCGCTGCGCTTTCGCGACCTCCTCGAGTTGCGGGTTCGACATCGGCTGATACAGCGAGCCGCACGGACGCTTCAGCGAATAGTTGAGGAAGATCGAACCGGCCTCGATGCCGACGAAGTGAAAGCCGAGAAACAGCGTGGGCGGCAGATTCGGATCAGTGAGATCGATCTCGCTATCGAGTTGAATCAGCTTTTCCAGCTTCTTCGCGGAGCCGAACCACTGCACGCTGCGCTCCAGATAGCTGCGAATGGCGTGCCGGAAGTGCTTCTGCGCGACTTCTTCGCGACGCTCGTCGCTCCATTCCGGGAAGCACAGCTTCAGGTTGATATGAACGATGCGGCGGCGGCGGCTCGGAATCTGATACAGCAGCCAGCCGAGGCCGTCGCCCAGGCGCGCGACGAAGCCGTACGGCAGCAACGCAAACAGCTTGAGCAGCCCGATGGCGAGCGTGACGCCCAGACGGCTCAGCATGCGAGGGCTCCGCTATCTGCGCGATACCGCGCTGGGTAAAGAAAAACGGCGAAATGGACGATATACCGCACGCGCAGGCACTCTGTGACAAATGAAAGAAGTCGCTATAATAAGGGCTTCGCCGAGTTAATAGACAACTTGCGGGGCGAAGCCGACGGATGGTTATCTTTCAGATAGTCGCCCGGCGGTAAGGAATTCCGCTAAAGCGTCGCCGCTTCAGGCTCGAAGCAGGCTACGTGAAACTCAACCGTAACCAACAAGGAGCCTGTAACGTGGCTAACGATTACCTCTTCACCTCCGAATCCGTCTCCGAAGGCCATCCGGACAAGGTCGCAGACCAGATTTCGGACGCTATCCTCGACGCGATCCTCGCCCAGGACAAATACTCGCGTGTTGCGGCCGAAACGCTGTGCAACACGGGTCTCGTCGTGCTGGCGGGTGAAATCACCACGACGGCAAACGTCGATTACATCCAGGTCGCGCGCGAAACCATCAAGCGCATCGGCTATGACAACACCGACTACGGCATCGACTATCGCGGCTGCGCGGTGCTCGTCGCGTACGACAAGCAATCGCCGGACATCGCGCAAGGCGTCGACCGTGCGCACGACAACAATCTCGACCAGGGCGCCGGCGACCAGGGCCTGATGTTCGGCTATGCATGCGACGAAACGCCCGAACTGATGCCGCTGCCGATCCACCTGTCGCACCGCCTCGTCGAGCGTCAGGCGAATCTGCGCCGCGACGGCCGTCTGCCCTGGTTGCGTCCGGATGCGAAGTCGCAGGTCACGATTCGCTACGTCGACGGCAAGCCGCACTCGATCGACACCGTCGTGCTGTCCACGCAGCACTCACCGGATATCGACCTCGGACAACTGCGCGAAGCCGTGATCGAAGAAATCATCAAGCCGACGCTGCCCGCCGAACTGATCAAGGGCGACATCAAGTTCCTCGTGAACCCGACGGGCCGGTTCGTGATCGGCGGCCCGCAGGGCGATTGCGGTCTGACGGGCCGCAAAATTATCGTCGATACGTACGGCGGCGCGGCTCCGCACGGCGGCGGCGCGTTCTCGGGCAAGGATCCTTCGAAGGTCGACCGCTCGGCGGCGTATGCCGGCCGCTATGTTGCAAAGAACATCGTCGCAGCCGGCCTCGCATCGCGCGCGCTGATCCAGGTGTCGTACGCAATCGGCGTTGCACAGCCGACCTCGGTGATGGTCAACACGTTCGGCACGGGCCGCGTGTCGGATGCGACGATCACACGTCTGGTTCAGGAACACTTCGACCTGCGTCCGAAGGGCATCATCCAGATGCTGGATCTGTTGCGCCCAGTCTATGAAAAAACGGCCGCCTACGGCCACTTCGGCCGCGAGGAGCCGGAATTCTCGTGGGAAGCGACCGACAAGGCGCTCGCGCTGGCCGAAGCGGCTGGCACGGAGCCGGTTGCCGCTCTCGCCTGAACGACGCTGTGAGCGATACGCGCGGCCGAATGTCGCGCGGCATCGATCTCCAGGCCGCAAAGAAAAACGCCCTGCATGCGAACGCATGCGGGGCGTTTTTTTCTGATGCGCGCATCGTGTGATGTGCGGCTTGTACGCACATCGAGGACTCAGTGGACGCTTTCGCGCGTCCGCTGCTTCATCACCGGAACCGTTTCGAGGACTGGCAAGCGCCTAGCGCGCGAACGCGAACCACCCTGCGCTCGTCGCCGACAGGCGACGCGGCCGGCGGCTCGTCGGGTGCGGCACATTGGCCTGCTTGGCGGCGCGCGGCGATACTCCCAGCATTCGCACGGGCGACGGCGTGCGCAATAGCGTGCGCAGAGCCAGACGCGGCGTCGCGCCCTGCACGCGCAGCGCGCTGAAGAACGCGCGGAACCAGAAGCGCACGCTATCGACGGGCTTCGCTTCGCGTAGTTGCCCGGCGAGCGCGCGCGTGCGCGCGGAATGGTGACGGAGGGCACGCACCACATGGCGGCGTGCGGGTCGCGCAGCGGTGAACGCGCGGGTAAGTCGAGTGCTCAATGGACTGTGCATGGCTTGATGAATAAGGCTGCGTGGGCCGCGTGGCGAGCGACGAAGAGTGCGTGAAACGACGCACCATCCATGCCAGCGAGCGGGACGCGAAAGCCTGCGGAGTGACGGAACGAGACGACAGCGGCTGCGGATGGCCGTGTCGACGGCGAAGTAGCGTGTGTTGCAATCGACATGGACGCAAGGCTACACGTGATTGATGACCGTCGAAAGTCCGAAGCGATAGGGGTTTTTACGAGGCAAAGCGCGCACGATCGCGCCCTTTGCGCGCGACGAATGTGCACGTTGCCCAGCTGGCGTGCAATCTGGCCCGTCCTCGTTGCACACTTCGCGCGAGGCGCAACGCAAGACCGGACGCCGATCCGATCGTGCCCGTTTTACAATGGGAAACCGGTTGTCGAACGAACGCTAGCTGAACGGAACGTCCATGTCAGTCCATTCGAAGAAAGAGCAGATTCAGGTGCTGCGCGAGCAGGGTTTTGTCGTGGTGCCGAGTCTCGTCACGCCCGAGCGCTGCGACGAGATGAAACAGATCGCGCGGCAGCAGTTGCAGATCGCGGCCGACCCGGTCGAATTCGAAGCGGACCTGCGCTATCCTGGCGCGCCGGAGTCGAAAGAAGCGCCCGGCGGTCATACCGTGCGGCGTCTGCTGGATGCTTATGCACGTCATCCGCGGTTTGCGGAATGGGGGACGGCGCCGGAAATCCGCGGCTGGATGGAACTGTATTTCGGCGAAGAGCCGCGCCTGTCGCGCGCGCATCACAACTGCATGATGACCAAGCATCCCGCGTACGGCAGCCTGACGGGCTGGCATCGCGATGTGCGCTACTGGTCATTCGAGCGCGACGATCTGGTGTCGGTGTGGCTCGCGCTCGGCGACGAAATCGTCGATAACGGCGCGCTCTGGTTCGTGCCGGGTTCGCATGCCGCAGCGTTCACGTCGGATCGCTTCGACGAAGCGAAATTCTTCCGCTCGGACGTGCCGGAGAATGCCGCGCTGATCCAGAAAGCGGTGTCGCCCGCGCTGAAGGCGGGCGACGTGGTCTTCTTCCACTGCAACACGCTGCATTCGGCGGGGAAGAATCTGTCGGAGCAGGTGAAGTTCTCGCTCGTCTTCACCTATCACGGCGCGAGCAATGTGCCGCTGCCGGGTTCGCGCTCTGCGTCGAAGCCCGAAGTCGCGTTCTGAACCCCTTGTCCCGCCGCTGGCCGGGGCCGCTATGCGGCGGCGCGTCAGCGCCTGTTCGACGCGAGTCCGATCAGGCCTGCGAGCGTCGCAACGATCCCGCCGGCGATCAGGAAGATGGTCTTGCTGGTCGGCGAGCCCGTGAAGACTCGCGACACATCGTCGCTAAACGAATGGAACGACTGGCCGCCGAAGTACAGCAGCACGACACCGCCGGCGATCAATGCGAGCGAAATCGCTTTGGTCATGAACACTTCCTCATCGATGGATAACCAGGCCGAAAGTCTAGGTGATCGATGCCCTCGAGTCCATGCTCGCGTCCCGCAGTGTGGGCGTCTGCAGCGCAAGCGGCAATTGGCTAACATATCGTGTTGGGCCGTCGCTGGCCGGCCGCCAGCTGGTGCCGGATAGCGGCACCGTAAACTTCGTGTGATACCGGTACCGCGTCATCCGCACGCGGTATCACGGCGGCACGACACGACAACAACAAGCGTTCACCCGAGCGATGCACGACGGCATCGTCGACTCCACTTCAGTTCTCGACAAGGACTTCGGCAATGGCTTACGAAGCAGCTTCAGCCCGTTATTCGGATATGCAGTACCGCGTGTGCGGCAAGTCAGGTCTCAAACTGCCGGCACTGTCGCTCGGCCTGTGGCACAACTTCGGCGACACCACGCCGATCTCGACGCAACGCGACATACTGCGCACGTCGTTCGATCTCGGCATCACTCACTTCGACCTGGCGAACAACTACGGCCCGCCATACGGCAGCGCGGAAACGAACTTCGGCCGCATCTTCAAGGACGACTTCAGGCCGTATCGCGATGAATTGCTGATTTCGTCGAAGGCCGGTTGGGATATGTGGCCTGGCCCCTACGGCCAGGGCGGCGGGTCGCGCAAATACATCCTCGCGAGCCTCGATCAGAGTCTGCAGCGCATGGGTCTCGACTACGTCGACATCTTTTATTCGCACCGTTTCGACGTCGACACGCCGCTCGAAGAAACGGCAGGTGCGCTTGCGAGCGCGGTGCAGCAGGGTAAGGCGCTGTATATCGGCATCTCGTCGTACTCCGCGCAAAAGACCCGCGAAATGGCAAAGCTGCTTGCGGAATACAAGGTGCCGCTGCTGATTCATCAGCCTGCATACAACATGCTGAATCGCTGGATCGAAAGCGAACTGCTCAACGCGCTGGAGGAAACGGGTTCGGGTGCGATTGCGTTCACGCCGCTCGCGCAAGGTCTGCTGACCGGCAAATACCTGAACGGCGTGCCGCAGGACGCTCGCGTCAACAAGGCGGGCGGCGGTTCGCTGAAGCAGGAGCACCTGAGCGAGCAGAATATCGAGCGCGTGCGCAAGCTCAACGACATCGCGCAACGCAGAGGTCAGAGCCTTGCGCAGATGGCGCTCGCCTGGACGCTGCGTGATTCGCGCGTGACGTCTGCGCTGATCGGCGCGAGCAAGGCCGAGCAGGTCCGCGAGAATGTCGCGGCGCTGAAGAACCTGTCGTTCACAGCGGAGGAGCTGGCGGAGATCGATCGCTATGCGACGGAAGGCAGCGTGAACCTGTGGGAGAAGCCATCGACGGATCAGCACATCTGATCGCGACAATCGCAAGTCGATGCGAGATAAAAAAGCCGCCCATGTTGGCGGCTTTTTCAATGGTGCGCGGGGTTGCTTCCACCAGCGCCTTTCGCACGCGAAAATCGCTCTCTAAACGAGCGCAGGCAAGCCCTCTACTAGCACGACCGCAAACACGACACCAAGCAGCGCGCCCAACACACGCAGCGTGTTGTGCCTGAATTCGGTTTTGCATGGAAGCGCGCCGAGGAACAGTGCCCCGGCCAGCGCCATCGGAATGACCAGAATGAAATCACCGATCGTGAAGTAGTGCATGCCCGTCTCCTTTGTATAGGCGTCTGGCGCGGCTGCATGCGGCGCGCCTGAAACCAGTATAGAAGACCATGCGGATGCGTTTGGCTGGCTGCAGCGCGCCCGCGCTTTTGCCCGTCGCGCGGGATACCGAAGCGGGACAAGGCTTTGCGCGGTTCGCACAGCGGCGCAAGGGGGCTCGCGCCGCGAGCGCGTCCGCTTACGTCGACCTTTCTGAATATGCGTTTTATCGGTCGACCTGCGGGCGAGCGTTGCGAGGATTGCAGGAATGACTACGCCGCGCCGATGCGTTCGCGGGCCCACAAGCGTGTGGATGCGATTATGCCGAGCAGCAGTAACGCCCCGACGAGCGCCGCAACGCCCGTCCACGTGTACGCCGCCCACACGCGCCCGCCATACGAACCGACGATGCTCGATCCGAGGTAATAAGCGAGCAGGTACAGCGCGGCCGCCTGGCCTTTTGCCTCTTTCGCGATCCGTCCGACCCAGCCGCTCGCGACCGCGTGTCCCGCGAAGAAGCCGAACGTCACGCAGGCGATCC
This sequence comes from Paraburkholderia phymatum STM815, assembly GCF_000020045.1. Classification (GTDB taxonomy): domain Bacteria; phylum Pseudomonadota; class Gammaproteobacteria; order Burkholderiales; family Burkholderiaceae; genus Paraburkholderia; species Paraburkholderia phymatum. Next base: position 93,486 of record NC_010622.1, read on the forward strand.
CGCATGCAATGAGCGACAGCGACTGCGTGGTCGTCAGCAGCAAACCGCACAACATGATGACGATGCTGCCCGTCAGCACGCGTCCGCGTCCGAACGTGTCGGCCATGCGGCCCGACCACGGCGACGCGACCACGCCCGTCAGATACACGACGAAAATCCCGCCGATGGCTGTCTGGCTCAGCCCGAACGGCGGCGCGAGCAGCCGGTAGCCGATGTAGTTGTACAGCGTGACGAAGCTGCCCATCAACACGAAGCCCATCAGGAACAGCAGCGGCAAACCGGACCGGCCGAAATGCCCGGCAAGCGCGCTGCGGTGATGCGCGAAGCCAAGTCCGCGGCGCGGCACGAAATGGCGCGACGGCGGCAGCAGCGAGCGGAACGCGAGCATGGACAGAATGCCGAGCACGCCGATCGTGCCGATCGCGGCGCGCCACGAGAACAGATCCGCGACGACGCCCGTGATCACGCGTCCCGCCATGCCGCCGATGGCCGTGCCGCCCACGTAAAGGCCCATCGCGAGCCCGAGGCCTTCGGGGTGCACTTCTTCGGCGAGATACGCCATCGCGACGGCAGGCACGCCGCCGAGCGCGAGCCCTTCGAGCGCGCGCAGCAACAACAGCGCGTGCCACTGCGGCGTGACCGCGACCGCGAGCGTGAGCAGCGACGAGGCGGTGAGCGAAGCCGTCATCAGCCGGTGGCGGCTCCATCCTTCCGACACGAAGCCCGCGACGAACACCGCGAGTGCGAGCGCCGCCGTCGTCAGCGACAACGACAGGCTGCTTTGCGCAGGGCTGACATTGAACGAAGCGGAGAACGCGGGCAGCAGCGGCTGCACGCAGTAGAGCAGAGAGAACGTCGCATATCCGGCGAACAGCAGCGCGAGACTGGCGCGCCAGTAGGCGCGCGTGCCGCGCTCGAGATATGGCGCGCCGGAGGGGGAAGGGGAGGATGAGGCAAAAGACGAAGAATCAGCGGGCCGACTCGGGTCCGACGATGCGGTCACAACAAAACTCCCGGAAATGATGAGGCGTGGCGAAAGTTGCAGCGAAACGCGCGACGCTAACGGACGCGCAAGGGCTCAACGATACGCCCATTGCACGCCGGACGTCGTCGAGCTCTGCAGCAAGACGCGGACCGGAGCGTCCGCGATGGGTGCTTAATCGGCGCTCATCACGCATGGAGGCAGGCGCACTTGCGGGTTGGCCGGCTTCTTCGGGATGCGTGAGTGGCTCGTCGGCGGGCAGCGAGATTCGGGGCCGCGCGACGCGTGCCGCGAGGAACGCACGATATCGCGTGCGCACGCTCTCGAAGCTGCGTTCGAACGCGAGATGGACTTGCATGAACGGGTTGCGCGCCACCTGCGAATGATGGAAGTCGGCGGGACGGCGGTGGTTGTGCAGCGGATACTTCGCGAGCGTTGGCACCGGCGTCCGCCCGCGAGAAGGACGGCGCGAGATCGCAAACACGACGGCCTCGGCGAGTGGAATGAACAGATAGTGCGCGACGCGCGAGTCGGGAAGGAGGTTGTGCAGCGCCGGCATCATGATCCTGATGCCATCGACGATTTCTCGCGTCGACGCACGCGGCCCGCTCGCGAGCTGCGTCTTCGGGAGAAGGTTGTAACCGTAGTCGTACAGTTCGTGCGCGGTAAGCGACGGCGACGACAATGACAGCCGCAGGGTAGGCACGGTGGATGCGTTATACCTTGGGCGAGCGCTTCGCTGATGTTGGCGTGACGCTGGAACGTAGCGCGTATCGTGGCTTATACCGACTTTTTTGAGAGGGGTGGGGCGGCCGGTTTATGATGAGCCTGTGACGGGCGGGAACAGTCAGGTTTTCGTAAGTCGAGTCGACCGAACGGGCGCCTGACGAGGCCTTACTTTTTGCTTTGCCAAAGAGCCCAAAACGGCAACAATGGGGTGCAACGGGCGACAGATGCGAGTCTTCCAGCCCTTGGTTTCGATTCAGGTGCGCATGCAACCTTCTGCTCGTTGCAGCGCTTTTATCAGCACATTGACCGGCGCAATTTCAAACAAGCCGGCAATTGGGAGAACGGGGCAATATCATGCAAGTCGGTTCTATTGTTCGATCCGTGCATATCGCCGTGCCACAAGGCGCGCGCGGAATCGTGATGCGCATTCTCGGCGACATGGCAATGGTGGCGTGGTACGCCGGCGAGCCGGGCACGTCGAAGATGTTGAACACCGAACCCTTTTTCCTCGAGGATCTGATCGACACGGGCGAGTTCGTTCGTCCCGCGGGCGCACAGGTGCATTGAGCGCGATTTTCTTTGCTGCCATCGTGTATGGCGAGGTGTGCGGCCGCTGAACGCGCCGCGTCGCGAGTGATACGCCGGCGACACTTGCGCTCGTTTTTGTGCCCGTCACGGCGCACAATGCGGGCATGAACGAAGACACTCCAATTTCGCAGGACGGCCACGCTGTTCCGTTTGCCCGGCTCGCGCCGGAGGTGGTGCTCGACGCGCTCGACAGCGTACTCGACACCGTGGGCGTGCGCACCGACGGGCGCATGCTGCCGCTCAACAGCTACGAGAACCGCGTCTATCAGGTCGGCGTCGAAGACGGCCCGCCCGTCGTCGCGAAGTTCTACCGGCCCGAACGCTGGACCGACCAAGCGATTCTCGAAGAGCACGCGTTTGTCGCGGAACTGGCCGCACGCGAGATTCCCGCCGTGCCCGCTCGCACCTTCAACGGCGCCACGCTGCATACCTTCGACGGCTTTCGCTTTTCCGTCTTCGAGCGGCGCGGCGGCCGCGCGCCGGATCTCGACCGCAAGGACACGCTGGAATGGCTCGGCCGATTCATCGGGCGCATTCACGCCGTCGGTCAGACGGCGAACTATGCGGCGCGCCCGACGCTCGAGATTCACACCTTCGGTTACGAGCCGCGCGACTATCTGCTTGCGCAAGACTTCATTCCCGCCGACGTGCGTACCGCATGGGAGGCCGCTGTGAATCTGGCGCTGGAAGGCGTCGAGCAGGCATTCGAACGGGCGGGCGATGTGCGTCAGATACGCATGCACGGCGATTGCCATCCGAGTAACGTGCTGTGGACCGATGCAGGCCCGCATTTCGTCGATTTCGACGATAGCCGCATGGGCCCGGCCATTCAGGATCTGTGGCTGTTGTTGCCGGGCGAGCGCCAGGAAGCGTCGCGCGCGCTGACGGATCTGCTTGCGGGCTATGAGGACTTCTGCGAGTTCGATCAGCGCGAACTGCATCTGATCGAAGCGTTACGCACCTTAAGGCTGATTCACTACTCGGCGTGGCTCGCGCGCCGATGGGACGATCCGGCGTTTCCGGTTGCGTTTCCCTGGTTCAACACGCAGCGCTACTGGGAAGACCGTATTCTCGAGTTGCGCGAGCAGATCGGCGCAATGCAGGAAGGGCCGCTCTGGCCCGTGTAAAGTCCGGCGCAAGGCGTCGTCAGTCGGCGGCGCGAGTGCGGCGCTGCCGTCCGGCAATTGCGCGCACCGCGACCGCCGTTGCCGCCGCTGAGCGTTGCGCCGTTTCCGCAAGCCTCGAGCGGCCAATCACTTGCGCGCGCACGTCGCGGCCGATCGTTTCGATGCCTGCGCGCATCTGCGTGAAGTCTTCCGGCGAACACACCTCATTGTCAAAACGCGTGTACCCGTCGCGCGTCACGGTGCGACATGCGCGCTTGCATGCCGGAGGCGATGACCGCGCAAGACCGCTTTATCGAGTACCGATGAGCGTCGGCTGGGTGCTGCTGATCGATACGATCGCGGGCAGTCTGATTCTGCTGTCGCTGACGGGCGTGCTGCTGTGGACGGAACTCAACAGGCGGCGGACGGCAGGCGCTGTATTGATTGCCAGGTCGATCGTCGCGGCTGTGGCCTGCGGGTTGATGTAAGGCGCGTTTCGCCGGACGCGGCTCTCAGTCGACTTGCGCTCCTGCCGATGCCCGGGGCAGGCAGAGTAGGGACCGCGCGCTGCCCGCCTCGCGGTCCGATGCAAAGAAGACTACTCGGGGATACGGCAAGCCGCCCCGCCGCCAGCCGCAATCTCACGCGCCGCTTTAGCGCCTTCCACCTGCAGCAGCGTCGGCAGTGAAACGCCGTTCTTCGCCGCCGTCACTTCGGCGAGAATCGATACGGCAATTTCGGGTGGCGTCCTGCTGCCGATATAAATCCCTACCGGCCCGTGCAGCCGGGCCAGCTGGGCTTCCGTGAGATCGAATTCCTTGAGCCGCTCGCGCCGCGCCGCGTTATTGCGCCGGGAGCCCAACGCGCCGACATAAAACGCCGGCGTCTTGAGCGCTTCCATCAACGCGAGGTCATCGAGCTTGGGATCATGCGTCAGCGCGATCACCGCGCAGCGCTCATCGAGCTTCATGTCGAGCACCGTATCGTCGGGCATCGTGCGCACGACTTTCGTGCCCGGCACGTCCCATTCGTCGGTGTATTCTTCACGCGGATCGCACACGGTCACCTGATAGTCGAGCCCCACCGCGATATTGCAGAGATAGCGCGACAGTTGCCCGGCGCCGATTACGAGCATCCGGTAACGCGGGCCGTGTATCGTCAGCAGCCGCTTGTCGTCGAAGTCGACGCCATCCGTCGCTTGCGCCGGGCCCAGTCGCGCGACACCCGTTTGCATGTCCAATGTGCGTGCGACGAGCCGCCCGTTTTCCACCGCTTCACACAGTTCGGCGATGCCGCTCGCTTTCGTCAACGGCTCCAGCACAAGCTGGATCGTGCCGCCGCAGGGCAATCCGAAACGATGCGCTTCTTCCGCCGTGATGCCGTACTTTACTGCTTCCGGCCTCGCTTGCTCGATGCCGGCCTGCCGCACGCGATCAATCAGGTCGTCCTCGATGCAGCCGCCCGACACCGACCCCACCACCGCGCCGTCGTCGCGCACGACGAGCATCGCGCCTTCCGGACGCGGCGACGAGCCCCACGTCTTCACTACCGTCACGAGTAGCGCGCGATGCCCCTGCTCGAGCCAGCGCGCGCTGGTCTTCAGGACTTCGAGATCCACGCTGTCCATGATTTCTTCCTCTTCGGTTCTTCTCCACCGCCTTCGCCGGCACTTTCGCCGCCGGCGGACTGGCTTGCAGTGTCGCCGGAATCGGCGATTTCTGCCTGTGCGGTGTCACCGCCGCCCGACACCTGCTCGGTGAAGCGCCGGAAAAATTCGCCCGCTAGCTTGCGCGCCGCGCCGTCGACGAGCCGTGAACCGATCTGCGCGAGCTTGCCGCCGACCTGCGCGTTTGCGGTGTAAGTGAGCTTCGTCGCTTCGTCACCGTCGGGTTCGAGCTTGACGTGAGTTTGCCCCTTGCCGAAGCCGGCCGCCCCGCCTTGCCCTTCGAAGACGATCGTATACGTGTTGGGCGCGTCGATATCGGTGAGTTCCATGCGGCCCTTGAAACGCGCCTTCACGGGCCCGACGGCCGCGCTCAACGCGACGGCGTACGCGTTGTCGCCGTCCGGCTCGATGCTGTCGCAGCCGGGAATCGACGCGCGCAGCACCTCCGTATCGTTGAGGGCTTCCCATGCCCGTTGCTGCGGCACGGGCAGCGTATAGGTTTCGGTCAGCTCCATGACGTCGCTCCTCCTGATATCGCGGTGCGCGCGGCGTCGCGGGGCACGCGCGTCAATTGCGCGAGATCGCGGCCGAACGCAGCCAGGCTGTCGAGATTGTGAACCGGCTTGTGCGCGTCGACGAACGGAAGCATCGCCTGTACGCCGCGCGCTTTCGGCGAGAACTCGCGGTACCGCAACAGCGGATTGAGCCACACGATGCGGTGCGCGAAGCGCCGCAGGCGGGCCATTTCGGTTTCGAGGACGTCGATGGCTTCGTGATCGAGGCCGTCGGTGACAAGCAGCACTGTCGCCCTGCCAGTCAGCACTCTTCGTGCCCAGCGTCGGTTGAATTCCGCCAGCGCCGCGCCGATGCGCGTTCCGCCCGACCAGTCGAGCACCTGATCAGCGAGCGCCGCGATGGCGACATCCGGGTCGCGTTCCTTCAGTGCGCGCGTCGCGTTGGTGAGGCGCGTGCCGAACAGAAACACCTGCAGACGTTCGCGCGATTGCAGCAGCGCATGGCAGAAATAGAGCACGGCGCGCGAGTAGCTGCTCATCGAGCCCGAAATGTCGAGCAACAGCACGAGGGGCGGCTTGCGCGCCACTACGGCGCGGTATTTCCACACCGTCCAGTCGCCGCCCGCGCGTACGGCATGACGCGCGCTCGCACGCAGGTCGGCATGCGTGCCGTGCGATGCGGCTTTGAGGCGGCGCGTCGGTTCCATCGCGAGCGGCAGACGCTGACCGCGAATCAGATGGCGCAGCGTGCGCCATTCGTCCGCCGTCAATGTATCGAAATCGCGATGACGCAAACGCTCTTCGGCGCTGAACGTCACATGCGCGTGCAACTCGTGTTTGTCGTTGTCGCCGGGTTGCGCGACTGGCTTGCGCTGCTTCGACTCGGCGAGCGCGTCGGCGAGACGGTTGTTGCGCTTCGGCGGCGGCACGCCGCTCGTTACCTTCGGCAGCAGCAGCGCGCGCAGCTTGCCTTCCCAGTCGGGATCGCGCCAGAACAGATCGAACGCGGCATTGAAAAGATCGCGCTCATCGGGCGCGCGCACGAGCAGCGCAGCTAGCGCCGCGCGCACGTCGTCGCGCCGGTCGAGATCGATCCAGCGCAACGCGTCGAGCGCATCGACGGCTTGGGCGGGCGACATCGGCAGACCCGCGCCGCGCAGCAGCCGCACGAAGTGCACGACGTTGCGCGCGAGCGTCGCCGGGCCGGTGTCGTGGACGGGAAACATCGACATCACTCCGCTGCCGCCGCGAGGCACTGGCGAATCTGCTCGGCGTCGAAGCGCGCGAGATCGTCCTGATACTTGAGCAGTACGCCCAGCGTGTCCTGCACCGATTGCGGATCGAGCTCCGTGACGCTGAGGGCGGCAAGCGCGCGGCACCAGTCGATGGTCTCCGCGATGCCCGGCGCCTTGAACAGATCCATGCCGCGCAGCCGGTGCACGAAATCGACGGCGCGCCGTTGCAGCGCCTCGCCCGTTTCGGGTGCGCGCGCCGCGACGATCGCCAGTTCGCGTTCGCGCTCCGGGTAGCCGATCCATTGATACAGACAGCGGCGCTTCAATGCGTCGTGCACTTCGCGCGTGCGGTTCGACGTCATCACGACGAGGGGAGGATGCTCGGCGCGCACGGTGCCGAATTCAGGAATCGACACCTGGAAGTCAGACAGCAGTTCGAGCAGGAACGCTTCGAACGGTTCGTCGGCGCGGTCGATTTCGTCGATCAGCAGCACGCGCCGTGCGCCCGGGTGATGGTCGTCAGGCAGCAGCGCCTGCAGCAAAGGGCGCTTCAACAGAAATTCGCTGCGATACAGCGTGCTGCTGTCGGGCTTCTCGCCGGCCGCTTCGGCGAGGCGCAGCGCCATGATCTGCCGGGGATAGTCCCACTCGTACAACGCGCTGGCCGTATCCAGACCTTCATAGCATTGCAGCCGCAACAGCGACGTGCCGAGCAGGCCCGCTGCCGCCTTCGCCAGTTCCGTCTTGCCGACGCCCGGCTCGCCGTCGACGAACAGCGGCCGCTCCATCCGCAGAGCAAGAAAGAGCGCGGTCGCCAGTTCGCGACTCGCGAAGTAGCCTTGCGCGGTCAACTGCGCGAGGGTGTCGTCGATCGAAGCGGGCTGCATGGTTCTCCCTGGCAGATCGGCTTGCATCGCTCGAAGCGATGCAGCAGGACAGACCTGATAAACCCGATAAACGAAGCGGCCCGGACGCGCCGGGCCTCATGTCGGTCAAACGCTTCGTGGCTCGCCGCGATCGCTATCCGTTCGCGGCCCGCACCGCGCGCGCCGTCAGCACCGGTATCAGGTGAGCGCGATAGTCGGCGCTCGCATGCATGTCGGTGTTGAGGTCGTCGGGTGCGATTGTCACGCCGCGCGCGGCCGCTTCCGTGAAGTCCGCGTTGAGCGCGTTCTCCATGTCCGTCGCGCGAAACACGGAAGGCGCCGCGCCCGTGATCGCCACGCGCACACCGCTCGCCGTCTTCGCGACGAACACGCCCGTCAGCGCAAAGTGCGACGCGGGGTTCCTGAACTTCTCGTACGCCGCTTTTTCGGGCACTAGAAACTCGACGGCGACGATCAGTTCGTCGGGCTGCAACGCGGTTTCGTACATGCCGACGAAGAAGTCCGCGGCGTCAAGGCGGCGCCGGTCGGTGACGACCGTGCCATCCAGTCCGAGCACGGCTGCCGGATAGTCCGCCGCGGGATCGTTGTTCGCGATCGATCCGCCGATCGTGCCGAGCGAGCGCACCTGCGGGTCGCCGATGTGGGCCGCGAGAAACGCGAGTGCGGGCAACACGCGCTGCACGTCCGCGCTGTTCGCCACGTCCGCATGACAGACGGCCGCGCCGACCGTTACCTTCTGCGGCTCGACGCGAATCTCCTTCAATTGCGGAATGCGCGTGATGTCGATCAGCTTCGATGGTTGCGCGAGACGCAGGCGCATCGTCGGCAGCAGGCTTTGTCCGCCCGCCAGGAACTTCGCTTCGCTGTCAGCCGCCAGCCCGTCGACGGCGCTTTGCGGATCGGCGGCACGTTGATAGTCGAATGAGTACATGTCGGCCTCCGCTCAGGGACGTGAGTGTTGCGCAGCATGAATCGCGGACCACACGCGATGCGGTGTGGCGGGCATCTGCAGATCCTTCACGCCGAGCGGCGCAAGCGCGTCGACGATCGCGTTGATCACGGCAGGCGGCGAACCGATTGCGCCTGCTTCGCCGCAGCCCTTCACGCCGAGCGGATTGTGCGTGCAGGGCGTGCCCTTGGCGGTTTCGACGGTGAACGACGGCAGGTCGGACGCATGCGGCATCGCGTAGTCCATGTATGAGCCGGACAGCAACTGGCCGCTTTCGTTGTCGTACACGCAGCGCTCCAGCATCGCCTGGCCGATGCCCTGACCCAGACCGCCATGCACCTGCCCTTCGACGATCATCGGATTGATCACGTTGCCGAAATCGTCGACGGCCGTGAAGCGCTCGATGCGCGTCTCGCCCGTATCGACGTCCACCTCGACTTCGCAGATATACGCGCCTGCCGGGTAGGTGAAATTGGTCGGATCGTAAAACGCGCTTTCGTCGAGGCCCGGTTCGAGCTTGTCGAGCGGGTAGTTGTGCGGCACGTACGCTGCGAGCGATACGTCGGCGAAGGTTTTCGTGCGGTCGGTGCCCGCGACGCGGAAGGTGCCGTCCTTGAACTCGATGTCGTCCGCCGATGCTTCGAGCAGATGCGCCGCGATCTTCTTCGCTTTCGATTCGATCTTGTCGAGCGCTTTCATGATCGCCGAGCCACCGACGGCGATCGAACGCGAGCCATACGTGCCCATGCCGAACGGAATGCGGCCAGTGTCGCCGTGCACAATCTCGATGTTGTCGAGCGGCACGCCGAGGCGGTCCGACACGACTTGTGCGAACGTCGTTTCGTGACCTTGGCCGTGACTGTGCGAGCCGGTGAAGACGGTGACGGAACCTGTGGGATGCACGCGCACTTCACCTGCTTCGAACAGACCCGCGCGTGCGCCCAGCGCGCCCGCGATGTTCGATGGCGCGAGGCCGCACGCTTCGATGTAGCACGAATAGCCGAGGCCGCGCCGCTTGCCGTTCTTCTCCGATTCCTGCCTGCGCGCAGCGAAGCCCTTGACGTCCGCGAGTTCGAGTGCGCGCGAAAGACATGCTTCGTAATCGCCTGTATCGTAGGTGAGACCCACAGGCGTCGCGTACGGGAACGAGCGAATGAAGTTGAGACGGCGGATGGCGGCGGGATCCATGTTCATCTCGCGCGCAGCCGTTTCGACGAGACGCTCGACCACATACGTCGCTTCAGGACGTCCGGCGCCGCGATAGGCATCGACGGGCACCGTGTTCGTGAACACCGCTTTCACCTCGGCGTAGATCGCGGGCGTCGCATACTGACCGGCGAGCAGTGTCGCGTAGAGAATGGTCGGCACACTGGACGCGAACGTAGACAGATACGCGCCCATATTCGCGATCGTGTGCACGCGCAACGCGAGGAACTTGCCGTTGGCGTCCATTGCGAGTTCGGCTTTCGTCACGTGATCGCGGCCATGTGCGTCCGACAGAAACGCTTCGGAGCGCTCGGCGGTCCACTTCACGGGACGGCGGATTTTTTTCGACGCCCACGTCAGCGCGACGTCTTCCGCGTACAGGAAAATCTTCGAGCCGAAGCCGCCGCCGACATCGGGCGCAACCACCCGTACTTTCGATTCCGGCAGAGACAGCACGAACGCGGCCATCAGCAGCCGTTCGACGTGCGGGTTCTGATTTGCGACGTAGACGGTGTAGCTGTCGTCCTGCGGCGAATAGCTGGCGTTGACGGCGCGCGGTTCGATCGCGTTCGGTATGAGGCGGTTGTTGACGATGTCGAGCGTCGTCACGTGATGCGCGTTGGCGAATGCGGCGTCGGTGGCGGCCTTGTCGCCGTGGCCCCACGTGTAGCAGGTATTGTCGGGCACTTCGTCGTGCACGGCGGGCTGGCCAGCGTCGGCGGCGTGCGCGGTGTCGATCACGGCGGGCAGTTCTTCGTAATCCACCTCGATCAGTTCGGCGGCGTCTTTCGCGGCTTTCACGGAATCGGCGATCACGAGCGCGACCTGGTCGCCCACGTGGCGCACTTTCGTATGGGCAATCACGGGGTGCGGCGGTTCGCTCATCGGCTTGCCGTCGACGCTGTGGATCAGCCAACCGCACGGCAGGCCGCCGACATTTTCAGCGGCGAGATCGGCGCCCGTGAAGACCGCGACGACGCCGGGCGATTGTTTCGCGGCCGACGTGTCGATGTTCTTGATGCGCGCGTGCGCATGCGGCGAGCGCAGGAACACGGCATAGGTCTGCGCGGGCAGGACGATATCGTCGGTGTACTGGCCGTTGCCCGTGAGGAAGCGATAGTCTTCCTTGCGCTTGACGGGCATGCCCACCATGCGGTGCGAATCGGGTGCGTTCATGGCGGGCTCCTTCAGGCAGTCGCGGCGGCTTTCGACGACGCGCCGGCTTTCATGCCTTGCGCGCCCTGAACGACGGCCTTGACGATGTTGTGGTAGCCCGTACAGCGGCAAAGGTTGCCGTCGAGCTGATCACGCACTTCGTCTTCCGTGAGGTTCGGGTTCGTCGCGACCAGCGCGGTTGCGCTCATCACCATGCCTGGTGTGCAGAAGCCACACTGGAGACCGTGGCATTCGCGGAAAGCGGCCTGCATCGGATGCAGTTCGCCGTCTTTGGACAGCCCTTCGATGGTCGTGACTTCCTGGCCTTCGGCCTGTACGGCGAGCATGTTGCAGGACTTGATCGCGCGACCGTTCAGATGAATCGTGCACGCGCCGCATTGCGCGGTATCGCAGCCGACGTGCGTTCCCGTCAGCCGCAGCTGTTCGCGTAGAAACTGGACAAGCAGGGTGTGTGGCTCGACGTTCGCGGTAACGGGTGAACCGTTCACCGTCAGACTGATGCTGATCGCCATGAACTGTCTCCTTGGGGACGCCCCTGGATTTGAGCCCCGGATGGGGCGAGACCGGTTCGGGCCCGCGTTCATTACCTACCGCCTGCTTGCCTGCTGGGAGGGTCCGGATCGGTTGGGTGCTGTTTGGTGTTGCTGTTCGTTTTTGTGCTTCGTTGTTGTTCTTGTGTCGAAAAGTAAAACACAAAAATCGAAAGGCGGCTATCGGGGAAGCGTGCCCGCGGCGACGATAGTTGAAGATGAGAGGATGTTGCAGTGCGGTGTTTTTGCGTCTGTCTGCGACGCAATGAGGGCCGCGTGGCGTGGGCTTCGCTTTTTCGGTTTTTCGCTGTGGGCTTTCGCTGTGCGCTTTCGCTGTGCGAGTAACACGCGGCGACGCAAATAGACTTACGACCGACCGGAATGCGCCAATTTCGAATGCCTACGGGAATAACCAAAATACACGACCATCCCCACCAGCAACCAGATCACAAACGCAGTCCAGGTGACAGTGCTGAGGTTCGCCATCAAAAACAGACAAGAGGCCACAGCGAGAACGGGCACAACGGGCACGCCAGGGCACCGGAACGCGCGAGGCAAATCAGGATGCGTGCGACGCAACACGAGCACAGCAATCGACACCATCGAAAAAGCCGCCAGCGTGCCAATGTTGATCAGTTCAGCGAGCACATTGAGCGGCACGAGCGCACCAATCAGACCAAACACGATCCCAACAAGCCACGTCGTCGCGAACGGCGTCGCAAACCGCGGATGTACCTTCGATAAAGCCGCCGGCAACAAGCCATCGCGCGACATCGCGAACATCACTCGCGTCTGACCGTACGCCATCACCAGGATCACGGTAAGCATGCCGAGCACCGCGCCGAGATCGATGAAACCGGCGACCCAGTTCTGTCCCGCGACCTGCAGCGCATACGAAACCGGGTGCGAAACGTTCGCGAACTGCGCGGACGGCACGATGCCCGTTACGACAGCCGCCACGGCCACATACAGCACCGCGCACACGCCCAGCGACGCAATGATGCCGATCGGCAGATCGCGCTTCGGATTCTTCACCTCTTCGGCCGCCGACGACACCGAGTCGAAGCCGATGAACGCGAAGAACATCACGGCCGCCGCGCCGAACACGCCGCTCATGCCGTTCGGCATGAACGGATGCCAGTTGGCAGGCTTCACATGAAACACGCCGACAGCGATCACCAGCAGCACGACCGTCACCTTGATCGCGACCATCAGGTTGTTCACGCGCGTCGATTCGCGCACTCCGACGGACAGCAGCGTCGTGATCGCCATCATCACCAGGAAGGCGGGCAGATTGAACAGCGTCTCGTGGCCGGGCAGCGCGCCGGGCGCCGCCGTCAGCGCAACGGGCAGCGACACGCCGAAGCCGGACAGCAGCGATTGCAGGTAGCCCGACCAGCCAACCGATACGGCCGAAGTGGCCAGACCGTACTCGAGCATCAGGTCCCAGCCGATAATCCACGCGGCCAACTCGCCGAGCGTTGCGTAAGAATAGGTGTAGATCGAGCCGGCGACGGGAATCGTCGATGCGAATTCGGCATACGCGAGCGCCGCGAAGCCGCACGCGATGGCCGCGATGATGAATGACAGCATCAGCGCCGGGCCGGCCTGCACAGCGCCCGTGCCCGTCAGCACGAAAATGCCGGTACCGATGATGGCGCCGACGCCGAGAAAGGTGAGATCGAGCGCGCCGAGCGCCTTTTTCAGGCCTGCAGCCTGCGCGCCGGCGATCATGTGCTCGACGTTCTTCTTGCGAAAGAGGGACATTTGGCGGGGTCTCCTGTGAAGCACGCGTGTGGCGCGCCCAATGTCGGGAAAACCCGCGATTTTAGCGGAATCGAGCCGGCCGGCCCTTGCCGGTGCACAACACTTGTGCGCCGCGAATGCGGCGCGGTGGGTCGGCGTCAGGCCGTCATCGCCGGATTCAGATCGACGAGGCGATTGCTCATCACATAAAAGGTGAGCTCCGCATTGTTGCGCAGCTTCATTTTCTCGAGTAGCCGCGTGCGGTAGACGCTCACCGTCTTCACCGACAGGGACAGCGCGACCGCGATGTCCGTCAGACGTTTGCCCGACGCGAGCATGCACAGTGTCTGATACTCGCGGTCGGAGAGCTTCTCGTGCGGCAACTGCTCGCCGTCGAACGAGACGTAGTCGGCGAGCGCTTCCGCCATCGCCGGGCTTACGTATTTGCGGCCCGCTGCGACCTGCTGGATTGCGGCGATCATCTGCGCGGCGTCGACCGTCTTCGACAGATAGCCCGCCGCACCTGCCTTCAGTGCACGCACCGCGTACTGATCCTCGCGATACATCGAGAACATCAGCACGGGAATGCGCGGGAGCTTGCGTTTCAGGCGCTTGAGCACCTCGACGCCGTTCATATCCGGCAGCGAGATGTCGAGCAGAATCACGTCGAAAACATGCTTCGACGCTTCCGCGAGCACTTCCGCACCCGTCTGCGCCTCGGCCACGTCGTCGGCGACGCCGCGATCGATCAGCAATTGCCGCACGCCCTGTCGAACGACGGCGTGATCTTCGGCGATCAGAATGCGCAGGTTCATAACGGGCAGTCAGTGATCACAAACGGGACGAGCGGGATCGGGTGAGGTACCGGCGGCGCAATCACAGGCGGATCGCCGTGCGACGCGCACGTGGGCGCGTCGCATTGCCCATTAGCGCTTTCCACGCGAAGCGCGCGTTTACGGTCGTGCCGCGCGTCTCGCCGTGGGTCTTGTCACAGGTCGCGGCGACCTTCAGTTCGCCATCGAAGGCGTTGCAGCGTGCACGCATCCCGGCCAGCCCGAACTGGCGCTCGTCCTGGCCGGCGTGCGGCGGAATGCCGATGCCGTCGTCGCTGACGACGATGCTCAGATGCTGGGCCGTTGCCTCGATGCGCATATCGGCGCCCGATGCGCGCGCATGCTTCGCGACGTTGTTCAGCGCTTCCTGTGCGACGCGGAAGACGGCAAGCGACGCATCGGCCGACAGGCGCGTGAGGCGTGCATCGGCGGCGCACACGAAGCTCATACGCAGACCCGTGCGTGCGGCAAATGTATTGATCCAGTGCGACAGCGCACACACGATGCCCTTGTCGAGCGTCGGTGCATGCAGTTCCGCGACGGCCTCTTGCGCGGCTTGCGTGACGGCGTCGAGCGAACGCTGCGCGGTTTGGAGGGCAGCGGTGCATTGCGGCGGAGCATCGGCGGGAAGCCACGTTTCGACGCCCGCTAGCGCAAAGCGCGCGGCCGTGACCTCGGCGCCGAGGCTGTCGTGCAGTTCCTGCGCGACGCGGCGGCGCGTGGCTTCCTGCGTGCGCGTCAGCTCGGATGCCAGTTCGCGCACGCGGGCTTTCAGACGCGTGATTTCGTCAGTGGATGTGGCTCGCGTCGCGGTGCCGGAAGGTGTCGCGGCCTTGGCGGAGCGGGTTGCGCGGGCGCCGGACGCGCGCTGCGCGTCACCCTTGCGGGCGGCCGTGCCATGCCCACGCATCGGTACGACGATGGATGTATCCACGGCTCCGCTCACGAAGCGATATAGCCGGCGTCACGGCGACGCATCGGCAGCATGTAGACGGAAGAACGCATGCGAACCCTGACCCCCAGATGTGTCCGCCGCAGGAAGGGCAGCGACGGAAAAACGCTACGTCTGCGCGTAACCAGATTTACATTCTGTAACAAATCGACGGCAGTTTTGTTAAAAGTCTGTCAAATGCTGCTTGCCTGGATCATAGCGTAAAAGAAAGAAAAAATGCCCGGTATTTAGGGCCTGTGGCGCATTGTTCACGCAAAAGTTGCGCTGGATCGCCGCGCTATGTCAGAAAAACACCTACATAAAAGGTTTACGCAGACTCGTGCGATTTGTAACCGCGAATCTGACGAGGCAGCGAGGCGTCGGGCGTATCGGACTTGCAGTATGTGCGATCGGCACGGAGCGCCCGCAAAAAGAAAAACCGGAGCCTAAAGGCTCCGGTTTCCGGTGTTTCGACAGAACTGCGTGCGCCGTGGGGCGCGCCTCGCCCCTGGTTGCGAGCTTGGCTTAGCCGACGAACGCCTTTTCGACGACGTAATGGCCAGGATTGTTGTTGCTGCCTTCCTGGAAGCCCATGCTGTCGAGCAGTTCACGCGTGTCGCGCAGCATGTGCGGGCTGCCGCAGAGCATCACGCGGTCGTTTTCGAGCGAGAAGTGCGGCAGATCGAGGTCGTCGAACAGCTTCTTCGTTTCGATCAGGTCCGTAATGCGGCCACGGTTTGCGAACGGCTCGCGCGTGACGGTCGGGTAGTAAACCAGCTTCTCCTGGATCAGTTCGCCGATGTGCTCGTGCGCCGGCAGGTGATCCGTGATGTATTCCTTGTATGCGAGCTCGTCGACGAAACGGCAGGTGTGCGTCAGCACCACGCGCTCGTAGCGATCGTACACGTCGGGATCCTTGATGATCGACATGAACGGCGCGAGGCCCGTACCCGTCGACAGCAGCCACAGCGTCTTGCCGGGCAGCAGGTTGTCGGCCATCAGCGTGCCCGTCGGCTTCTTGCCGATCAGAACCTGGTCGCCGACCTTCAGATGCTGGAGGCGCGACGTCAGCGGGCCGTCCGGCACCTTGATGCTCAGGAATTCGAGATTTTCTTCGTAATTGGCGCTCGCCATGCTGTACGCACGGATCAGCGGCTTGCCGTCGACTTCGAGACCGACCATCGTGAACTGGCCATTTTCGAAGCGGAACGACGCATCGCGCGTGCAGGTGAAGCTGAAAAGCGTATCGGTCCAGTGATGGACGCTCAGGACGGTTTGTGGATTCAGGTTGCTCATGGCTTCTTCGATGGTGCGAAAACAAGGTCGGCCACACAAAAAAGCGGGGCCGGCACGGCAAAGGCGATGCATCGCCCGTTGTCGGCGACGACGGGGAAGGATGCGCAATCCGCTATTTTACCGCCTTACCGACTCGGCCATTGCCGGGGCGGGTTGGGCAGTGAATATGGTTTGCCAGTCAGATTGTCAGGCGCCGGCGCGGCTGGCGTCCTGTTCGGACGGTCAATCACGGCGCGGCAAGAGTGCACTGCTGGGGTGGTACGGCGCTGGGTCCGTGCCCGGATGACCCTCGAGGGTATTGCCCTTGGGTCTCACCGATCCGTGACGGGCGCCAGGCTGCCGGCGCCTGGTGGGCATTCGCCCGTCGGCCATCTGGTGACGGCAACCTTTCAGCGAATACAGGCGCTGGTAGGCGCTATCTCAGAATAATACCGGAAACGTATCGCGCGCTGCAGCATTGACCCTGCTGCCGAAGCTGGAAACCCGAGCAAAATCAGTGTTTGGCAGTGCGTTCGCGCGCTCAGCTTTCGGCTGCGAGCTTCGCGCCGAGACCCACGAGCACGGCGCCGCACACGCCGTCGATGGGCCGGCGCAGGCGGCGATAGCCGCGCTGCGTGCGCTCGGTCGCGAACATCAGCGCCACGCTGCCGTACCAGCCGACCGACATGCAGCCGATCATCGCGAGCGCCACGCCATAGAACCACAGCGGCGGATGCGCGGGGAACAGCGTCGCGAAGATACTGGTCCAGAACGCACACGATTTCGGATTGGTCAGACACGTGAGCGCGCCCGAGCGCCATGCGCGCCAATACGCCGCGCGGTCGTTGGCAAGCGGCGTTTCCACAGTCACGATGATGGCTTCGCCGCGCTTTGTGCTGGCGCACACGAGCTTGATGCCGAACCACACCAGGTAGACCGCGCCCGCGATGCGGATGCCGTTGTACAGCCAGTCGATCCGCTGCAGCACGGTTGCGAAGCCGAGCATGGCGAGCGAAGCCCAGATGGTCGATCCCGTGCCGACGCCGAGCGCCGACGCGGCGCCGAGCCCGCGGCGTCCCGCCAGCGACAGCTGCGTGATCATGAAAAAGTTGGGGCCCGGACTGATGAGCGCCACCAGGTAAACAATGGCGATTTGCAGCAGGATCGGCAGGTAGTGGTGCATGGAGACGAGTTGCCACGCGAGGCGGCGGCGCGTTGAGCAGAGTACAAGGCAGACCCGCGATCTTACTCCCGCTGGCGCGTTTGAGGGCGCGCGACGCAAGCGCGTGGCAGAGATGCTGCGACGTTATCCCGCGGTCTGCCCGACAAGCTGATGAAGCCGAGGCCGTTTTCGAAGTTCAGCAGATTGAACTCGAGCCCCAGCAGCGGCGCGCCTGACTATCGTCATCGCCATGTGCGACGCCATGTCTTCCTCCCGGTACCAGTTCAGTTGATGTGTTTTGCTTTTGTGCTTCAACTGCCGCCGGCACTTCAGTGGTAATCGGCCGTGCCGATTATTCCATCGAAAATTATTACCTGTCGGTCACTAATAATATTAATCGCCGTATGTTTCGTTGTCCCGAGACCGCCTCTTCATTGTTTACTACTAGTAATATTGGCTGGAGATGTGTTGGCGTGCGATTCCCGCACGGGCCATCCGCCGGAAGGTACGATGCCATTCGGGAGGGCCACCATCCGTACTACCCGCGTACGGCGAATACGCTCGTCACCGCCGATGTGGACGCACTGTGGCACGCCGACGCATATGCGCTGCCGACGCATCTGGGCGCGCATCCCGCCGTGGATGCGCTGAAGGCGGGCATGAACGCGGATGCATTCGATCTCGAGAACAACTTCACCAACTGGATGCGCAGCGCGCCAATCGCGTGGCCCGACGAACGCCGCCGCCTGACCATGACGGCCGATGCGCCCTTCGATCATATGGTGGTGTTCGCGCCCGCAAACGACGCGCAGCTATGCGTCGAGCCCGTCACGAACACGACCGATTGCTTCAACGCCGAAGAAGGCGCGCGCGAGCGCGCGGGCTACCGTTTGCTGCAGCCCGGCGAGGCGATCAGCGCCGAACTCAACCGGACGCCGCAGCGCGACTGACGCCGCGGCGCGCGCTCACTCGACGCGCAGCCGCGCCATATAAGGCAGGTGATCCGACAGCCATGCCGTTTCCTGTGCAGGCTGAATCCATTCGATGGGTTTCATGCCGCGCACGAACATCTTGTCGAGCGCGAGCGCGGGCGAAAAGGCGGGGAATGTGCGGCCCGGCTCGCCGAGAAGCGTCGCAACTTCTTCGAGACCATGCTCGCGAAAGAGCGGCACAGAATCGTTGCGCCAGTCGTTGAAGTCGCCCGCGAGCACGAGCGGACCGGCGGGCGCTTCCTTCGAAATCCAGTGCGCGATCCAGTGCATCTGACGCAGACGCGCCTGACGCGTGAGCGCGAGATGCGCGCACAGCAGCGACACCGAATGGCCGCCGAATGTCGCACGAGCGACGAGAAGCCCGCGCCGCTCGAAGCGATGCGCAGAGATGTCCCAGCGTCCGCCGAGATCGAGCGGATGCGGCGACAGGATCGCATTGCCGTGGCGCCACGAGGGCTTGAACACGTTCGGCCCGAGGGCGATCTGCAATTGCAGCGAGTCGGCGATTTCAGTCGCCTGGCAATGCCATACATCATTGTCGTAATCACCCATGCGCGCGCCGAACGAACTGGCCAGCACAGGGCCGGGCATCCGGCGCGCCATCGCTTCCTGCAGAAAGTATGCGTCGGCGTGGACGGATTCCACCCAGCGCTGCATCGCCTCCCAGGCCTGAAAGCCGAGCGGCGACCGGCCTTTGTGCAGGTTCCAGCTCACAGCGATGAAGTCTTTCGGGCCGAGGTTTTCGCGTATCAGTTCTTCGGGGTTTCGCATGCCGCGTTATCCACGTCGTTCGTTGAGGTCACGGGTTGTTTGCGACGCTTGCACGCAAGCGATAGACGAGATTCGGATCTTTGTCGACGATGGTCCATGACGTCCAGTCGCCGGGCGGCACTTTCAGCCCCGGATGGTTCGCGCTCACCTGGCGCGGCTGCGGCGGCAGTTTGCAACCGGCGGCCGTCGTGCGCATGCCCGGCTCCTGGAGCGTTTCCTGCGCATCGATCGCAAACGTGACGCCCGTCGCATCCGCCTGCGTCGGCGAGACGGTCAGCGTGCGCGCCAGGTCGATGTTGCCCGCGGGCACGTCCTTGCAGCCGACGCTGTTCTGCACCACGTGATGATGCGTGTCGGTGCGGGCCTGGCCGACGGTGGTCGTGCCGTCGAACGAATCGATCTGCTGTCCGTCGCGCACCACCTGCAGTTCCCATTTGACGACGGGCGGCGCGCTACGCTGCTGTGCCTGGGCCGCGCCGGGCTGTGCGATGAGCGTGGCCCCGAGCAGGGCGGCGACAAGGCTGGTTTTCCACATGAACAAAGAGTCTCCCGGAATCGCTGCGTTTCGCCAATGCGTGCTATGTCCGCGCGTTCTTTCTTGCGACCGCCGACCATCTTACGCTTTATCGAGATAACGGTTTTCTGACAGCCGATCTGGGACCAGGGTTCAGCGCCCGGCGATAACACCAGGTCGCAGATAGGGACGCAGATGTGCCGATTCAAGCAAACACCTCGCCAGCCTTGGACAATCAGCAGCAGACCCGCGTGGCTGCTGGCTTGCATGCGTTTTTCTCGTCGTTACACTGAAATTGAAGCGGCGTCGGGGACGCTGTGGTTGCAAGAACAGCTCGACGGGGTGAAGCGATGACAACGGCAATGGTGAAACAGGAAATCGCGGTTGCATCGTTCAGCAAGGTCTACGACCTGGAGCAGGTGGAGACTGCGCTGAACGAACTGAGCGAAGGCGCGAGCGAGGCACTGCGTTCCACGTACGAAAAAATGCTGAAAGTTGGCAATCTGCGCTTCTGCGTGAAGCCGAACCGGATGCCGTCCATCGACGATCTGATCGGCTCGCTGCCCAACTTCACCGAGCCGCTGGATGATATCCGCAAGCAGGTCGCGTTGTGCCTCGAAACGGACGACCGCCTCGAACTGATGCCGATCCTGCTGCTCGGCGATCCGGGTATCGGCAAGACGCATTTTGCGAAGCAGCTCGCGCGTATGCTCGGCACCGCATACCACTATGTGGCGATGAGTTCGCTGACGGCGGGGTGGATTCTGTCGGGCGCGTCGTCGCAATGGAAGAACGCAAAGCCGGGCAAGGTGTTCGACGCGCTCGTGCACGGCAGCTATGCAAACCCCGTAATCGCCGTCGACGAAATCGACAAGGCGACGGGCGACTCACAATACGATCCGCTCGGCGCGCTCTACGCGCTGCTCGAACATGACACCGCACAGAGCTTTATCGACGAGTTCGCGGAAATCCCCATCAACGCCAGTCATGTGATCTGGATCGCGACCGCGAACGACGAGCGCTCGATTCCCGAGCCGATCATGAACCGCATGAACGTCTTCGAGATTCCGCCGCCCGATCGGGACGGCTCCCGGCGCATCGCGCAGTCGATCTACGACGAAATTCGCTCCGCGCACGGCTGGGGTCAACATTTTCCCGCCGAACTGGGCGGCGCAGCGCTCGACGCGCTCGCGCAGGCTTCGCCGCGCGAAATGCGGCGCGCGATCCTGAACGGCTTCGGCTCGGCGCGCATTGCGGGCCGCGATCACATCGGCGCGGGCGACATTCGCCTCGACTACAACTCGCGCCGCAAACCGATCGGTTTCTAGCGTTCGACGCGCCGTTGAGGCGAACGGGCGGCGCGCAAGCGCGCTTGTTCATGGGTCCAGTCTGGGAGCTATTTCATAGCCCTCAGCAGGATCGTTTGTGCCGTGTTTGAATGGATTCTGGCAACAGTCAATTTCATTAATGAGGGTCGGTAAACCGATAGGTGGAGCCTAGACTGAGTCCATCGAAATGCGCACCGCATTTCCCCCGGACCCATCTTCAGGAATCGATCATGAAGAAGCTTTCGCTTGCAGCGTTGTTGATTTCCGCAGCGGTCGCCGCGCCCGCGTTCGCGAGCGGCTACAGCCCTGCGCCGACGCAAACGCCGTCCGGCGTCAATGGCCCGAAGACGCGTGCCGAGGTGAGAGCGGACCTGGCGCAAGCCCGCGCGAACGGCGAACTGAGCCTGAATCCGAACGCGCCCGCCTATCCGCAGCAATTCGCGACGGGCGGCTATACGGTGCCCATCGCGCATGTCGACGTGCGCCATTTGTTCAAGCGCACGACTGCCACTGATTGATCAAGCCCGTTGTGGCGCGAGCGGAACGCATGGAACTGCGAGGCCGTCAAATTCACCAGGAATGAGCGCCGTGGGCGTACACTGACTCGGACGCGCGACGCGTTCCCACATATTGATGCCCGCAGCCGGAACAGTCTGCGGGCATTTGTGTCTGTGGCGCGTCGGGCTATTTCGCATTGTGCATGTGAAGCGTTCGACGGCGCGCGGTCACGGGTCAAACGGCGCCGCACGCTATTGGAATCCGGGTGGATGACGAGGTAGAACGCGGTGCATCGGGCCGCGTCCAAGGGACATGGATCAGATCGAATGTGTGGTGATCGGCGCGGGTGTCGTCGGTCTGGCCGTCGCGCGCGCTCTGGCGGCGCGCGGGCGTGAAGTGATCGTGCTGGAAGCAGCGCAAGCCATCGGCGTCGGCACGAGTTCCCGTAACAGCGAGGTCATACACGCGGGCATCTACTATCCGCGCGGCTCGCTCAAGGCGACGCTGTGCGTGCGCGGCCGCGAAATGCTGTACGACTACTGCGCCGAACGCGGCGTGCCGCATCAGCGTTGCGGCAAGCTGCTGGTCGCAACCGCACGCAATCAGGTGCCTCAGCTCGAGAGCCTGATGGCGCGCGGCAAGGAAAACGGGGTGCTCGACTTGATGCGCATTAGCGGCGAAGAAGCCCAGGCGCTCGAACCGGCGCTGCACTGTGTCGAAGCCGTGTTTTCGCCGCAAACGGGTATCGTCGACAGTCATCAGCTGATGCTGGCGCTGCTCGGCGACGCGGAACGCGATGGCGCCGTCTGCGCGTTCCACGCGCCCGTAGAAGCAATCGAGGCGGTCAACGGCCGCTTTGTGGTCAAGGTCGGCGGCAGTTCGCCGACGACAATTGGCGCCGCGTGCGTGATCAACAGCGCCGGGCTGCATGCGAACGCGATCGCGCGCAAGATTCGCGGACTCGACGCCCGCCATGTGCCGCCGCTCTACCTCGCGCGCGGCAACTACTTCAGCATCTCGGGCCGTGCGCCGTTCAACCGCCTGATCTATCCGATGCCGAATGAAGCCGGGCTCGGTGTGCATCTGACAATCGATCTCGGCGGACAGGCGCGGTTCGGCCCGGACGTCGAATGGGTCGATTCGATCAACTACGACGTCGATCCGCAGCGTGCCGAGGCCTTCGAGGCGGCGATCCGCGCGTACTGGCCCGCGTTGCCAGCTCACGCGCTAAAGCCGGCGTATGCCGGTATTCGTCCCAAGCTGTCGGGGCCGGGCGAGCCCGCCGCCGACTTCCTGATACAAGGGCCCGCCGCGCATGGCGTGCGGGGTCTCGTGAATCTGTTCGGCATCGAGTCGCCGGGTTTGACGGCGTCGCTGGCGATTGCGCAGCGCGTGTGCGAAGTGAGCGGGCGCGCCTGATTGCGCGGCCTGCGGCGGTGACGCTGCGTCGGCCATTGCCGGTGTGTCGTCGGTGATGCCGCGCGTGTTTCGCCCGCACACGTCTACCGATTTTCTTATGACCGACATTTGATGCGTCACGCGCGTCGGCTTCATTGCTATGCTGGAGGACCGCTGTCGTCAGAACAGCGTAGATCCCCACAATACCAACGGAGTGAGTCACATGAACAATTCCCGTCGTACGTTTCTGATCACGAGCATCGGTGTGGCATCGACGATCGCGCTGTCGTCGCGCCAGGCGTTTGCCGATGCGCCGAAGGTCGCCGAATCCGATCCGACCGCGCAGGCGCTCGGCTACAAGGAAGACGCGACAAAAGTCGACAAGGCGAAGTACCCGAAATACGCGGCAGGGCAGGATTGCGGCAATTGCAGCTTCTATCAGGGCAAGCCAACCGATGCCTACGCACCGTGCCCGATGTTCGCGGGCAAGCAGGTCGCGAGCAAGGGTTGGTGCAGCGCCTATAACAAGAAGGGCTGATACAGCCATCGTTGGATGAACAGGCGCGCGTTGAGCGATGCGTTACCGCACCGCCGCTCGCGTCTTTCGCAGCAGCCGTAAAGAGCGCCCGCCGCGGAGAGCGGCGTGCGCTCTTGTCTTATGAAAGTTGCTTGAAATCTGATGTCGTGCTCTTTTACACTCGCATGGCGTGCGCGCGGGGCCTGACGGCGGCCCATTCGAACCAAATTCAAATCAACGCACCCGACGCCTCGACGCAGGCCGGAGACATCGATGTCACAAGCATCCAGGAGCCTCAATACGCGGGCGGTCACGGCGGCCGTCATCGGTAATGCGCTCGAGTGGTATGACTTCACTGTCTTCGGTTTCCTCACCGTCGTCATCGCAGAACTCTTCTTTCCCTCCAGCAGCGATTACTCGGCGATCCTTCTCACCACGGCAAGCTTCGGCGTCGCGTTCTTCATGCGGCCCGTCGGCGGCATCGTGCTCGGTCTCTATGCGGATCGCGCCGGACGCAAGGCCGCGCTGTCGCTCGTGATCGCGCTGATGTCGCTCGGCATTCTGCTGCTCGCCGTCGCGCCGCCTTATTCGGCGATCGGCGTGGGCGCGCCGCTGCTGATCGTGGTCGGACGCTTGCTGCAAGGCTTCTCCGCGGGCGGCGAGTTCGGCAGTTCGACGGCGCTGCTGATCGAAGCCGCGCCTTTCTCGAAGCGCGGCTTCTATGGCAGTTGGCAGATGGCAAGCCAGGCGGCCGCGCTGCTGCTCGGTGCCGTCGTCGGGGCGCTGATGACGCGTGGCCTGTCCCCCGAAGCGCTCAGGTCGTGGGGCTGGCGCGTGCCGTTTATCCTCGGTCTCGTGATCGGTCCGATAGGTTTCTACATTCGCCGCAATCTCGCGGATTCCGAAGCATTTCTGCACGCGAAGCAGACCGCGCGCCGCGCGACGCTCGGCGAGCTGTTTGCGCACCATAGCCGCGACGTGCTCTGCGGTCTCGGCTCGGTGGTGGCGTTGACAGTCACGATCTATGTGTTGATCAGCTATCTACCCACCTTCGCCGTCAGGCAGCTGAAACTGCCTTACGCGGATTCGTTCACGGCCGTGATCGTCGGCAATCTGCTGCTCACCGTGCTGTCGCCGCTGACAGGCGCGTGGTCCGATCGGATCGGGCGCAAAGGGCTGTCGCTGTGGTCGCTGGTCATCACGCTGGTGGCGATCTACCCGCTTTTCGTGTGGCTGGAAGAAGCCCCGAGCGTATCGAAGCTGATCCTCGTGCAGGCCATCCTTTCTATTGCGCTCTCGGGTTATTACGGACCATTCGGCGCGCTGATGGCCGAACTCTTTCCCGCGAACGTGCGCTCGACCGGTCTGTCGCTCGCGTACAACTTCGCGGTGATGCTGTTCGGCGGCTTCGGCCAGTTCATCGTCACGTGGCTCATCAAGACGACGGGTTCGCCGCTCGCGCCGACCTACTACGTGATGTGCGGGCTCACGATCTCGATCGTCGCCGTCGCATGCATGCCGGCCAAACGTCACGCCGATCTCGACGCGATGCGCAAGCCGCTCGATGCGCTCGAACAGCCGCTGGAGCGGCGTTAGGCGCTAGCTGCTCGCGGGGATCAGCGGCGGCCGCCGGTCGAACCACGGACGCGCCGTTTCCAGTTGCGCGGCGAGCCGCAGCAGCAGCGCTTCGCCGCCTTCCCGTGTGGCGAATTGCACGCCGATCGGCAGGCCGCGCGCATTCCAATAGAGCGGCACCGACATCGCCGGCTGTCCCGTCATATTGAACAGCTCCGTGCAGCCCGCCCACGCGAACGCCTTGTTCGACACTTCTGTCAGCAGCTTGCGCATCAGCGGCTCGACGGGAACCGTGGTGACGGCGCGCATCTGCATTTTCTCGACGGCGCTCGGTTGCATTTCGCCGATCTTGATCGGCGCGGCGGCGAGCGTTGCGCACAGGATCACGTCGTAACGCGTCATCAGCTCGGCAAGTTTCGCACTGATCTGGCGTTGCGCTTCGAGTGCCGCGGGCAATTCCCGCTCGCCGAACTTGCGGCCGATGTGCCCCATCGCCCACGTCGCGATTTCGAATTCCTCACGATTCGGCTTGCGCCCCGTGATCTGGTCGGCGTGCAGCACGAGGTTCTCGGCGCTCACCGACCAGATCATCAGAAACGCTTCGCGCAGGCTCGCGAAGTCGATGTTGAGCGTGACGGGTTCGATGTGGTGACCGAGCGATGCCGCGAGTTGCGCGGCGTCGTCGAGAGCGGCGCGGGCGTCGGCGGACAATGTGAATGCGAGCATCGGGTCCGTCACGAACGCGATGTGCAGCGGCTTGCACGGTTCACCCGTCGCGGCGAGGAAGGTGCCCGGCGCGCCCATCGGCCGGCCGGCATTGCCCGACGTAAGATCGAGCAGCAGTGCGCTGTCGCGCACGCTGCGCGACACGGCGTGATCGACGCCCATATCGCCGGGCGCCGGCACCGCATTCGACGGCTGGCGTCCGCGCGTCGGCTTGAGCCCGAACAGGCCGCAGCATGACGCGGGAATGCGGATCGAGCCGCCGCCGTCCGATGCATGCGCGAGCGGCACGATGCCCGCGGCGACGGCGGCAGCCGAGCCGCCGCTCGAACCGCCCGGTGTGTGATCGAGACTCCACGGGTTGCGGCATGGTCCAAACAGTTCGGGCTCCGTATAAGGCATCTGCCCCATTTCGGACGTGCTGGTCTTGCCGAAAATATTGAGTCCGGCGGCGCGCGTCAGCGTGACGATGGGCGCGTCTTCGGCGGGAATGTAATGGCGATAGTGGCGGCTGCCCATCGACATGCGCAGCCCTTTGACGGCCAGACCGAGATCCTTCACCAGATACGGTACGCCCGCGAGCGGCCCGTCGCCGAGCGCAGCGGCGTCGGGTGCTTCGCCGCTGCCGTTTGTCCGTTCGCGCGATGCGCGTCGGCGGGCGGCCTCGTAGTCTTTCAGGACGATCGCGTTGATGGCGGGATTCACTGCTTCGGCCCGCGCGATCGCGGTCTCCAGCAATTCGCGCGCGCTCACCTTGCGCTTGCGTACCAGATCGGCGAGACCGATTGCGTCATGATCGAGATAGTCGGATTGCACGACGAGGGCTCCCGCGGACTGGAATGATGATGACGGCACGCGCGGGCTGCATGCGCGCGCTCGATTCAGCTGGATGCAGCTCGATGCAATTCGATGCACAAGGCGCGACGCCGGCACGCCGCGCCTCTAGCGTAACTTACGCGTGGGTAGCGAGGAAAGTCAGCGTGCGGCCATGCGCGAGCGCCGCCGAGTGCTGGTGATAGCTCGCGCGCTCAGTGCAGTTGAAGCCGTGATCGGCGTTCGGGTAGATATACAGTTCGACGTCGTCGCGGCCCGCGAACCGCTCCTTCACTTCGCCGACTGCCGACAGCGGTATGCCATGATCCAGTTCGCCGTAGTGGAACTGCATCGGCACCTTGATCTGCGGCGCCTTGTCGAGCTGGTTCTGGATGCCGCCGCCGTAGTACGACACGGCGATGTCGAGCAGCCCTTCGACCGCGGCCAGATACGCAAGACGGCCGCCGAAGCAGTAGCCGATGCCCGCGATCTTGCCCGTCACTTCCGGCATCGCGCGCAGCGCGGCAGCCGTCGCGCCGATGTCGGCGACAGCGAGATCGACGTTCGTCTTTTGCAGGATTTCGATGCCCTTATCGCGATCGGCGCCGACGTAGGTCAGTTCGACGCGCGGCTGCGTGCGCCAAAAGATATCCGGCGCGATCGCGATGTAGCCGTCCTGCGCGTACTGCTCGACGACGTCGCGGATATGCCCGTTCACGCCGAAGATTTCCTGAATGACGATCACGGCGGGCCCCTTGCCGCTCTTCGGCGTCGATACATACGCGCCGAATGCGTCATTGCCGGTCTGAATGTCGATCCATCGGGAAGTCACGCTCACTTGTTTCTCCTTGCATAAACGGTGAAGCCGCAAATTGGCGGGCAATCGTTTGCGGACGTGTTGCCCGTAGCGGGCGCCCAGTGTGCCATCAAAAGAACGGGCCTGCAGCGCGGGGCCGGCGCGGCGGGCTCCTCGTAAGCGGAATGAAACGACGCGTACGTCGAAGCGGCACTCGCACTCTATATAGTGCGTCCGTCTTCGGCTTGTTTGAGAACGATCTCAATGCTGCTCTAGCAGAATTGCGTTTACGTGTGATGACGCGTCCGGCGCATAACGAAACCACGCCCGGAGAATGCGCGAGACATGCGATGCATGCGTTATGGAAGCCGCTGCGCTCGCCGGAAAGCCGCGCGGGCTGTCGCTTTCCGGGCATATAGCGGACGCGATTCACGACTAAGTGGGATAAACGCTATTGGTAGTGATCCCACTTACTCAAAAAAACCCCACAAATTAATTTGATAGCCTACACTTGCGCGCAAGCGCGGGGCGCCACCTGCCACAAACAGGCTGGAACGCGTGCTTGCCAAGTGCATGAACGATGCATCCGGCGGAGTCGTCCACGGGATTTGAGCGACACGTGAAGGAAGCGGGGCACAAGGGCGATTACGTTGTTTTTGGGACCGAAATCGGAGACTTACATGAACATCAAAATCCAAAAGCTGTTGCCGATCAGCGCTGCGGCGATGCTGTTTGCAACGTTGGCGACGACGGCTTCGGCCGACACAGTGGTCAAGATCGGCCACGTCGCGCCTTTGACGGGTGGCATCGCTCACCTGGGCAAGGACAACGAAAACGGCGCTCGTCTCGCAGTCGAAGAGATCAACGCCAAGGGTCTGACGATCGGCGGCCAGAAGATCACGCTGCAACTGGATGCACAAGACGACGCAGCCGACCCGCGTACTGCTACGCAGGTCGCACAGAAGCTGGTCGACGACAAGGTTGTCGCCGTCGTTGGCCACCTGAACTCGGGCACGTCGATTCCGGCTTCGAAGATCTACAGCGATGCAGGCATCGTTCAGATCTCGCCGTCGGCAACGAACCCGGCATACACGCAACAGGGCTTCAAGACGACGTACCGCGTCGTGGCAACCGATGCGCAGCAAGGCCCGGCACTGGCCAACTACGCAGCGAAGGGCCTGAAGGTCAAGAGCGTCGCGATCGTCGACGACTCGACGGCATACGGCCAGGGTCTCGCGAACGAATTCGAAAAGACGGCAAAGTCGCTCGGTCTGAACGTGATGTCGCATGACGCGACGAACGACAAGGCTGTCGACTTCCGCGCAATTCTGACGAAGATCAAGGGCGAAAACCCGGACGCGATCATGTACGGCGGCATGGACGCCACGGGCGGCCCGTTCGCGAAGCAAGCCAAGCAGCTTGGCCTGCGCGCGAAGGTGCTGGCGGGCGACGGCGTGTGTACCGACAAGCTGTCTGACCTGGCTGGCGACGCAACCGACAACATCGTCTGCTCGGAAGCCGGTATGGCGCTCGAGAAGATGGAAGGCGGCCAGGCGTTCCAGGCGAAGTATCAGAAGCGTTTCGGTCAGCCGATCCAGATTTACGCTCCGTTCACGTATGACGCTGTGTACATCATCGTCGACGCAATGAAGCGTGCTGGCTCGACGGATCCGGCGAAGATCCTGGCAGCGATGCCGAACACCGACTACAAGGGTGTGATCGGCGAAACGACCTTCGACTCGAAGGGCGACCTGAAGCACGGTGTGATCTCGCTGTACAACTACAAGTCCGGCAAGAAGACGCTGCTCGACGTCGTGAAGATGTAAGAGCGGTCGGCGCAACCGGCGCGCACGCGGTCTCGCCGCGTCACGCAGGACGCAAACCGGCCTGACAAGGCATCATAGGAGGCACGCGGGTTCATTCCCGCGTGCCTTTTGTTTTGTGCGCTAAGTTTGCGCACACCACGCGGGGGACGCGATCGTGACACGGATGATCGATGACGAATGGCGGCGCTGGATCGCCGAGAACCTGTTGCTCGACGCATCGCCCGAACACGTGCATGCGGTGCTCATCGAACACGGCTTCGAGCGCGAACACGCACTATGCGAAATCGATAGCACGCTGAATAGCCCTTATTTTCTTGCGGGCGCCCGCTTGCGCAATCGTTTGCGCAAGCGTGAATGGATGTTTTCCGTGTACGGCGAGCTGAATCGCATGCGGCGGGGAGCGGATGAGATTGAACGTCACGCGGGTCTGTCGCGTGATGCGTTTTACGAGCAGTTCTATTTTCAGAACCGGCCAGTGATCGTCACCGGCATGATCGATTCGTGGCCAGCCCGCAGACGCTGGAATTTCGACTACTTTCGCGCGCGGTGCGCGCGTGCCGAGGTGGAAGTGCAGTTCGGCCGCGAAGCCGATGCGAACTACGAGATCAATCAGCCGTCACACAGGCGCGCGATGCGTTTTGGCGACTACGTCGATCTCGTCGAACGCGCCGGCGTCACGAACGACTTCTATATGACGGCGAACAACGCGTCGCGAAACCGAGTGGCGCTGGCGGCGTTGTGGGACGACGTACCGCCTATCGGCGAGTATCTGGATGCCGCGGCTGCCGATGCGGGCTATTTCTGGTTCGGGCCCGCCGGCACAAAGACGCCGTTTCACCACGATCTCACCAACAATCTGATGGCGCAGGTAATCGGGCGCAAGCGCGTGCTACTCGTGCCGTTCACCGACACCGCCCATATGTACAACCATCTGCATTGCTATTCGCAGGTTGATGGTGGGGCGCTCGATGTCGAACGGTTTCCGTCATTCGAACAGGCGCACGTGATCGAGTGCACGCTGGAACCGGGCGAACTGCTGTTTCTCCCGATCGGCTGGTGGCATTACGTCGAGGCGCTCGATGCCTCCGTCACGATGACGTACACGAGTTTTCTCGAACGCAACGACTTTGCGCGCACGTACAGCACGTATCGCGAGCTTTGAGCGATGCCTGCGCGCCGGCTCGTTGAACGAGCAGTTCAGATACGGAGCCGGCGCAATACCTTGGGTGCCGCGAACGCGACGAGCGCCGCACACAACGCGACGACGGACAGGCCGATGGGCAGATTCGTCACCTGCGCGACCCCGCCGATGATCACCGGTCCGAGCAGCAAGCCGAAGTACGCCAGCCCCGCGACGTGCGCGAGACCTTCGGCGGCGGGAATTCCCTTCACGCGCGCCGCTGCCGCGAACAGCACGGGCATCATGTTGGCGAGGCCGAGGCCCATCATCGTGAAACCGGTCAACGCGGCGACGGGATGCGGCAGAAGCAGCGCGCCGATCATGCCCGCGCAGGCCAGCGACGCGCTCGCGGCAGTCAGCTGCGGCGCGCCGAAACGCGCACGCACGGCGTCGCCGGCGAAACGCGCGACGGCCATGCCGCCTGAGAACGCCGCGTAGGCGGCGCTCGACACAGCGGGCGTCGATGCGACGACGTCGCGCATGTACACCGTCGCCCAGTCGTACATCGCGCCTTCCGCGATCAGCGCGACCAGTGCGATCGCGCCGAGTGCCCACAGTGCCGGCGAGCGCCAGCGGTTGCCGCGCGGCGCGTGCGCATCTGGATGCTCGGAATGCGGGACGTGGGGCAGCACCGCGGGGCACGCCGCCAGCAGCACGCCCGCACTCACCAGCGCTGCGAGCAGCAGATGCACGGCAGGCGCCATGCCGTGCGCGAGCGCCGCGCCGCCGACGGCCGCGCCTGCCATCCCGCCGAGGCTGAACATGCCGTGCAGCGACGACATGATCGGCCGGCCGAGCGCTTCTTCGACGGCGCTGGCTTCGGCGTTCATCGCGACGTCGAGTGTCGCCATCCCGGCGCCAAAGAACGCGAGCAACACGAGCAGCATCCAGTACGACGGCACGACGAGAATCAGCGCCGCGCACGCCGACATAACAAGGCCGCCCGCCAGACATGCGCGGCGCGTGCCGACGCGCGCGATCCACGGCCCGTTCGTCACCATCGCGCCGATCGAGCCGCCCGCGACTGCGAACAGCGCGACAGACAGCATCGCCGGATTCAAATGGAAGCGGTCGCGCACGGTCGGCACGTGGACGCCCCATGACGCATACATCATCCCGGCAATCAGGAAGAGCGCCATCGTCGCGTAACGCGCACGCTTGCGCGCGCTCGTGGGCAGATTGCGATGCGCGGCGGGAATGGATGCGGATTCGGAGGGGCGGTCGGACACGTAGCAGCCAGAGATCGAAGAAGAAGATACCGCGCGGGAACGACAGCGCGGTGAAAGCGTTTCCAGATTCTAGCGAAGCAATAGCGTGTCGTGCGGACAAGTCCCTGAACTAATATCTACTTTCCACGCGCGGCGCGTCGCCCGTTCTGATCAGGATCGATGTCGGCCTCGTCGATCCACGGGCATTGCGCAGCGCGAATTCATCCGACGAGGACGCGAACTTGAACATTCCCGCTCACGCTCCGCTGCATCTGCTGCATCAGGCCGCCATCGGCACGCTCGCCACGCATGCGCGCCAGCCGCGAGGTTTCCCGTATCCGACCGTGCTGCCATTCGCGCCTGACGCGCGGCATCGGCCGACGATTCTTGTGAGCCGTCTCGCCGAACACACGCGCAACCTGCACTCCGATCCGCGCTCGGGCTTCTTGATCGTCCATGCGCCGGACGGCGATGTGCTCAATGGCGAGCGCGTCACGCTGGTCGGCACGTTCGAGCACGTCCAGCCGACCCCGGAAGTAACTCATCGCTACTTGCGCTATCACCCCTCTGCCGAACGCTACCTCGTGCTGGGCGATTTTTCTTTCTGGGTGATGTCGATCGAGCGGATGCGCTATATCGGCGGGTTTGGCGCGATGGGCTGGCTGATGGCGGAGGACCTCGATCCGCTCGCGCCCGTTTCGTTCGAAGAGGAAAGCGCGCTGGCCGACATGATCGAGCGGCATCCGCGGCGTCCTGCGCATGTTCGACTACTGGGAGTCGACAGGTATGGCGCAGACCTGGTGACGTCGGGTAGCCGAAAGCGCGTCGCGTTCGACACGCCAGCTCCCGATTGGGAATCGCTCCGCGCACTTCTTGAAGATTGCATTGCCCGGCAGGGACCTGCTTAAGACTCACGTGCAAGGTCGTTTTACCGGATAAAAGGGCTGAGCTTTACAGTTTGCCGGTTGAAACTCGCATCGCATGAAATGTTCTGGAATAAATTAGCCATTGCTTTTCATGGTTTGGGAATTAATGTGAATTTATTCCCTCGGCGCTGGTGCTATTCAGCGAAAGAATAATTTGCCCGGGAACTCGCGGCTTACCGTCGCGTGAAAGATTAGGAAATTGAGATTAATGAATTTTCGCAGACGTCTTTTCCGGAGTTTCTATTTTGTGTTAATCTCGCCACCAAATTCCGAGGCATGACAACTTTCCGGACTAAATCGGCATAGACCGTCCGTCCATTTATCGAACCAGAAGGAAACTATGTCCTCCTACAGGGAACTACTTGCGCAGCGCGAAAAGCTCGAAAAGCAGATCGAAGAGGCGAAAGCGCGCGAGTATGCGGAAGTGTTAAACGAGATCAAGCAGAAAATGGCTGATTACGGCATTACGCTGGCCGAACTCGGTGGCTCACGTGCGAAAGCCGTCAAGACAGCGGGCCGTCCCCGAGCTGGCGTTGCGCCGAAATATCGCGATCCCGCGAGCGGCAGCACCTGGTCGGGTCGCGGTAAGCCACCCCGCTGGATTGCAGGCCAGGAGCGGGAAAAATTTCTCATCGAGAAATAATATGACTTAATGCTTGCACCGCGCGAGCAATGTGTTAAAGAAAACCGCGCCCACATCGAGAGGCGCGGTTTTTTTATTGGTCATCGGCTTATCTTTGGACGCGGTGGAGGCGCCTCGCCGCCGGTACTTTCATGCGAATGCTTCGCATTATGATAAGCACCTGATTTAAAAGCTTTTTTTGATCGCTTAACAGCGGATTCACGAAGCCGCGGGTAGAATTAATGGCACCCAACCCGTTTCCCTTCCAATGTCTTCCACCCTGGCGGCCCAGTCCGCGGAAAAACAGCGCGTCGCACGAACAAGCACTTTCGCGAGCATCGCACTTAATACGGTGCTGATGTCGATGCAGATCGTGATCGGCGTGTTTGCACATTCTCAGGCGCTCGTCGCCGACGGCGTGCATTCGCTCGCCGATCTCGTTTCCGATTTTGTCGTGCTGATCGCCAATCGGCATAGTGCGGCGGAGCCGGACGCGGATCATAACTACGGGCATAGCCGTTACGAAACGGTCGCTTCGCTATTTCTGGGCGGTCTGCTGATTTCGGTCGGCGTGGGGATGCTGTGGCGGGCCGGTGCACGGCTCTCCGACATGCAGAACATTCCCGCCGTGCATCTGAGCGCACTGGCGGTGGCGATCGTCGTGCTGCTGTCGAAGGAAGGGCTCTTTCGTTACATGCTGCGCGAAGCGCAGCGCGTGCGCTCGGCGATGCTGATTGCGAACGCGTGGCACGCTCGCTCGGACGCGGCGTCGTCGCTTGTGGTGGCGCTGGGTATTCTCGGAAGCATCGCGGGGGTGCGCCTGCTCGATCCCATAGCGGCTGCGATCGTCGGCTTCATGGTTGCGCGTATGGGCTGGACGTTCGGCTGGGATGCGCTGCAGGATCTGTCCGATCGCGCGCTGAACGAAGCCGACACGGCCGATCTGCGCTCACGCATCATGTCGACGCCTGGCGTGCGCGATGTCCACGAATTGCGCACGCGGAAAATGGGCGACTTTGCATTGGTCGACGCGCATATTCTCGTGGACCCGATGATCTCGGTTTCCGAAGGACACTACATCGCGGAGACGGCGCGCTCGCGCGTACTGTCGGACAGCCGCGTGCTCGACGCGCTGATTCACGTGGACCCGGAGAACGATGCGATTTCGCGGCCGCCCGTCAACCTGCCGCCGCGTGCAAAGATCGTCGCAGAAGTCGATACGGCGCTTGCTGCCCAAGGGCTCACGGCGGCCAGTGTGAATCTGCATTATCTGAGCACGGGGCTCGACATCGAAGTGACGTTGCAGCCGTCCAGGCTCGGCGCGCTGGAAAGCGAAGTGCATCAACTCGAGCGTATCGATCTGGAAGCTCTGAAGCTCAGACTGGGCGCGCGCCGCTTGAGCGTGACGCATGCCGTCGATGTGTCGACGGCCGGCGCGGAACTGGCGCGCGAGCCGCGCGGCGATGCATGAGGGAGCGGCTTAAAGCGGCAACTGCGTGTCGAACTTGATTTCGCGCAGCACGACGCTGGTGCGCACCTGCGCGACGGCGGGAATCTTGAAGATGCGGTCGTGCAGGAAGGTGTCGTATGCCTTGATGTCGGGGGCGACGATCTTGAGGATGTAGTCGGACTCGCCCGTCGTGCTGTAGCACTCGGTCACTTCGGGGCAAGTGGCGATTTCGCGCTCGAACTGCTCGACGCCGCCCTCCGTGTGACGTGTGAGGTGAATGTGGGCGAGGGCGCACACGTGCAGACCGAGCTTTTCCCGGTCGAGCAACGCCGTATAGCGCTGGATGATGCCCGATTGCTCCATGTCCTTGATGCGCCGCCAGCACGGCGTGCTGGAGAGCCCGACCTGATCGGAGATTTCCTGCACTGAACGGCGCGCGTCTAGCTGCAGAAGACGCAGGATCTTTTGAGAGAACGTATCGAGTGTCAACTGCGCCTCCGTTGTCGCGTCGCCTTTTTATCAATGTTAGAGGTCGCCGAAACGAAACGCAATGCAAACCGCCCGTACTGAGGGAGATTCCCTAAATTGCCGCCTACTCCGCGGGTTTTTGTCCTGCGTCGTCCCCATCCGCTTCCGACATGACAGCGCTCTGGCTCTGGCGCAGATCCGCGAGCATGTTGCAAAAGAGCGCGCCTTGCTCGATGGCGTCGTCGAGTGCGACGTGCGTATGCGGATGGTCGTCGAACCAGTGCTTCGGAAAGCGCGGCTTGATGCACTTGCGGTAGGGGAGGCCCGTCATCGCGAACGCGAGCGTCTTGATGTCGAGCGCCGACCACGAGAAGGGGCAGCGGCCGGCAAAACGCATCATGTACCAGAACATGAAGGTGAAGTCGAAGCCTGCCGGCATCGCTACGAACACAGGCTTGCCCGGCAGCGCCTCCACCCATTCGACATACGCGACGAGCGCCGCCGCCGGCTGCTGCAAGTTCTTGCGGCATGCGGTCCACGCTTCCGGCTGCGTCTTCCACCACGCTTCCTGCACGGGATGAGGCGCTGCGCCCTCGAGCAATTCGAGATTCGCCGAGAACGTGCCGATCAACTGCTTGTCAGCCGTATAGGCCGCCGACGCGAAGCTCAGCATCGAATGCGGGCCAGGAATCGGGCCGTCCGCTTCGACATCGGTGCTCACATAGATTTCGACACTCATGCCCCGACTCCGTCCGCGACATACGGATTCGTGCGGCGCTCGTCGCCGAATGTCGACGTGGGACCGTGGCCAGGGACGAATGTGACGTCGTCGCCGAGCGGCCACAGCTTTTCGCGAATCGAGCGGATCAGGTCGCCGTGATTACCGCGTGGAAAGTCCGTGCGGCCGATCGAGCCGGCGAACAGCACGTCTCCCACGAGCGCGAGACGGTGCGCGCGGCTGAAGAAGATCACGTGTCCCGGCGTGTGCCCCGGGCAGTGATAGACCTCGAGCGTTTCATCACCGAACGTGACCGTGTCCTTGTCTTTGAGCCAGCGCGTCGGCTCGAACGCTTCGGCCGCCGGAAAACCGAAACGCAGGCTTTGCTGGGGCAACTGGTCGATCCAGAAGCGCTCGTCGATATGCGGGCCTTCGATCGGCACGCCATAGTGCTCCGCTAACGTCTTCGCGCCCGCGCAATGATCGATATGACCGTGGGTCAGCAGCACCTTTTCCACTGAGGCTTTCTGGCGCTCCACCTCGCCCTTGATGATGTCCAGATCACCGCCCGGATCGACGATGGCCGCGCGCCCGGTCTTTTCGCAGACGAGCAGGGAACTGTTCTGCTGGAACGGCGTGACGGGGATCAGCGTGACTTTCATGAGTAACCACGTGCTTGGAAAACTCGATTGTACCGGCCGTCGAGGCGCATGCCATCGGCCGATAAGCCGACTGGCGAATACGCATTTTTGCAGTAATAGTGAGAATTCATCGGCGGCAAGTTGAGGTAGAGAACACAGGATTGTGTTTTTGGTATAATGTGCGTACTGGGTGTGGGAAAATCGCACCGTCTTTTGGGTGAGCAGGCGTTTCGTCTTATGAAATCGGCACGGACGCTGCTGGTTCACCATCAAGCAAGTGCTGTCGGTGATGCCGACGGCAAATCCATGCATCGATCGCTTTTTTCGATGCGCACGTCCTGTCTAGCCAGGCGCAACGCGCCTGCCACGGTCTCGCTACCGTAACGCTGGATGGGGCCTACGCCGCCTTCCTGAGCGCCGTGTTTTTCCGGCGCATGAGCGTGTGAACGTTCGATGGCGGCTCGTGGGGTCTGGCCGAAAACTGCGGGGACAGTTGCGTCAGACGTGAAAACTAACCGTGCGGTTGCGGCTGAAGGTGCCGCGTCCGGGCTTTCATCGTCCTGCGCCAGCGTTGCGCGGTGCGCGTTCGCCCTTTGCCGCCGGAGCCGCAAGCAAACGCACGGCATTTCGCGTGATGCGGCTCGCATTTGCATCAATTGTCTTATGAAAACTCGGCTACCCCGACGTGTTGGGAGCGTTTTTGCCTTTTTGGCACTCGCCGGTTGTGCGGTGCCTCCGGGCGCGAATACCCAGGTCAGCGGTGTATCGGCAACGACGAAGGATGCGCGCGCTGTCGTCGCGCCGCCGTCGTACGGTTCGGGTATGAACGATCTGCCAGGTACGGCAGACCAGAAGGGCAAACTCGCCGACGCAGAGCCGCTGACGGACGGCCCGAACATCGCGGACTTCCATCAGACGGGACGTGCGTCCTGGTATGGGCGCGGCTTCCACGGCCGCAAGACGGCAAACGGCGAGCGCTTCGACATGCATGCGCTGACGGCTGCACACCGAACGTTGCCACTTGGCTCGTACGTGCGAGTGACCAATCCGGCGACGAACGATTCCGTTGTCGTGAAGATCAACGACCGTGGGCCGTACGCTCGCGGCCGGGTGCTCGATCTTTCTTACGCAGCTGCGAAGATTCTGCATCTTGCGCATATCGGCACTGCGCGCGTGAAGATCGAAGGTCTGACGCAGCGTGAAGCAAAGGCCGAGATGAAGGAAATCCTGGCTTCGAATCAGGGCGACTCGAACGAGAAGTAAGAGCATTCTGGACCGATCGCCGCGGACATCGTCGTCTGCTTAAAAAAGGGCTGTGTGCGCACAGCCCTTTTTGCTTTTTCAATCGTCCTTTTTGAGTTCGAGCGCCCGCGTGTACAGCGTGTTGCGCGAGGCGCCTGTGAGCGCCGCCGCGATTTTGGCCGCGCTGCTCACCGATACCTCTTCCAGCAACATACCGAGAAGTGTGTCGTGCTCGTGTTCGCCTTCGGCATCGGCGGGCGCACCTTCGACGACCAGCACGAATTCGCCGCGCTGGCGGTTTGCATCCGCTTCGAGCCACTTTGGCCCTTCGGCCAGGGTGCAGCGATGCAATCCCTCATGTAATTTTGTCAACTCGCGGCCGATCAGCAGACGTCGCTGGCCGCCGAATGCATCGGCGAGCGCCTGGACGGTTTCGATGATGCGATGCGGCGCTTCGTAGAACACCATTGCTTGCGAGTGTTTGACGAGTGGCGCGAGCGCGGCAGCACGCTGCTTTGCTTTGGGCGGCAGGAAGCCGAGGAACGAGAATGTCGACACCCAGTCGCCTGCGACGCTAAGCGCGGTAGCGAGTGCGCTGGCGCCGGGCAGCGGCACGATCGTGAAACCGGCTTCGCGCACGGCATCGACGAGTTTCGCGCCGGGGTCGGAGATGCCGGGCGTGCCCGCATCGGAGACATACGCGACGCGCTCGCCAGCTCGCAGATAGTCCACGATGCGCTGCGCGGACTCACGTTCGTTGTGCTGATGCACAGCGACGAGCGGCTTTGCGATGCCATAGCGGGAAAGCAGTTGTCCCGTGTTGCGCGTGTCTTCGGCGGCGACGCGATCCACGAGGCCGAGCACGTGCAGCGCGCGCACCGTGATGTCGGCGATGTTGCCGATCGGCGTAGCTACGACGTACAGCGCAGAAGTGGGGTACTGCTGCCCTTGCGCGAGTTCGGAAAGAGGAGTCATGACACGAAAAACGCAGACAGATGAAACAAGGCAGACATTGTGCCACGCAGCCGCACCGTTACCCGCCTCTGCGCGTGAAGCCACGCGACCCGCTGACAACTTTTCGGGAGGCGCACGGTCCAAAATCGTCGGGGCGGCGTTCGAGGCGCGGGCGCTGACGTTTCTTCAGCGGCAGCGTTTGCGCTTCGTCGCGCGTAACGTCGTGTGCCGAGGCGGCGAGATCGACCTCGTGATGCGCGAGCGGGATGGTTCGCTCGTGTTCGTCGAAGTGCGTGCGCGGGCGCAAAGCGAATATGGCGGAGCGGCGGCGAGTGTCGGTTGGCGGAAGCAGCAGCGCATCGTGCGCGCCGCGCAGCATTTTTTGTCGACGCATGATGTTGCGATGCCCGCGTGCCGTTTCGATGTGATCGCGTTCGAGCGAGGACGTCTGGTGTGGGTGCGGGACGCTTTTCGCGTGGATGAAGGTTGAGACGCAGATTCGCCGCGTGAGTACGCTAAACTTGCGGACGCGAAAAGGGCTGGGCGCTTTTACTCGCTCGATGCGGGCAAGTGGCCGCCGTCAAGCGCAATGAAGAGCGGCCTCGTCAAGCGCGCCGGTCGGCGCGGCAGCGGACAATCGCACGGGGAAGCGCCCACGTCCAATTGAACCAGCGCTGCCGGGCGGGCGGCGCAAGCAGTACACCATAGAGAGTCGATGTCAGTCGAACGCATTCAACAACACTTCCGCGACAGCGCGGCAGTCACACTCGCAGCACTTGAAGCGCTGTCGATGCCGATCGCGGCGGCCGTCGACGCGATGTTTGCCGCACTTGCAAACGGTAACAAGATTCTGACGTGCGGCAATGGCGGCTCCGCTGCCGACGCGCAATACTTTGCCGCCGAACTGATCGGCGGCTTCGAGCGCGAGCGTCCCGCATTGCCGGCCATCGCGCTGACGACGGATTCTTCGGTCATCACGGGCATCGCCAACGATGCCTCGCTCGACCAGATTTTCGCGACGCAGGTTCGCGCGCTCGGCCAGCCCGGCGACGTGCTGCTTGCTATTTCGACGTCGGGCAATCCCGCCAATGTTCTCGCTGCCATCGAAGACGCGCACGACCGGGAGATGATCGTGGTAGCGCTGTCGGGCACGGGCGGCGGAAAGATCAACGAAGTGCTGCACGACACCGACATCCACATTTGCGCACCGTCCGATCGCACGGCGCGCGTGCAGGAAGTGCATCTGTTGACGATCCATAGTCTGTGCGACGGCATCGATGCCATGTTGCTCGGCGAAGAATGATTCCGAAGGAGAGTGAGTTGATGAGCGCATATCGCGTGAAGAGTACGTTCGTGAGAACCACGCTGGTGGTGGGTCTCGTCGCGGGGCTGGCCGCGACGTTGCAGGGCTGCGTGCTGGCTGTGGGTGCGGCGGCGGGCGGCAGCGCGCTGGTCGCGACCGACCGGCGCACGCTCGGCGCGCAGACGGAAGACCGCGAGATTCAGGTGAAGGCGATGTCGCTGATTAGCCAGAATCTGCCGGACTCGGCACACGTGAATGTGACGGTGTTCAACCGGCGCGTGCTGTTGACGGGTGAAGTTGCGGGCGACGTTTCCAAGGCTCGCGCCGAATCGGTTGTGCGCAGCCTCAATAATGTGAATGCAATTATCAACGAGTTGACCGTTGCGCCTGCGAGCTCTTTCTCGTCGCGGAGTAACGACACATATCTGGAAGGGCGTGTGAAGACGGCCCTGATCGCCGAGAAGGATATTTCGGCGAACAACTATAAGGTCGTGTGCGAGCGCGGGTCGATCTATCTGATGGGTCTGGTGACCGTCGATGAGGGCAATCGTGGCGCTGATGTCGCGAGCCGCGTGCCTGGTGTCACGCAGGTTGTGAAGGTGTTCCAGTACATCCAGCCGCAAGAAGCTGTTGCGGCGACGACGGCGGCCGCGTCGGCGGCTTCGGGGGCGCCGGCTGCTGCGGCCGCTCAGCCCGATGCCGAGGTGACGTCGGGGGCAGTGCCGGATTCGTCTATTACGTCGAAGCCGTTGGAACAGCAGTCACCTGCGCCGGTCAGCAACTCGTCGCAGGTGCATCCGGGGAATCCGAAGGCGGGGCAATGAGGGGCTTTGTTTCTGGTCTGTTGTGGGCGGCTGTAGTAGTGGGCTCGGTGGTGGGCTCGGTGGCTCATGCGGCCGATGCGCCGCCGCGTGGGCTTGCGATCGCTCGCAGCAATGCTTGTCTGGGGTGCCACGCTATAGATCGCAAGCTTGTTGGACCTTCGTTTCAGCAGGTTGCCGAGAAGTACAAGGGAAATGCCCAAGCTGCGGCTGTCCTCGCGAAGAAGGTCAAGGATGGCGGATCAGGTGTCTGGGGCGCGATTCCGATGCCCGCGCATCCTGCTATGAGCGATGCGGATATTCGCACGGTTGTCGATTGGGCGCTGGCTGGGGCGCCTTCCAAATAGCGCTTATGGGCGGTTGGCACAATAAAATTGTGCCGTGCTAGAATCGTCTCGTCGTGGGGCGGTAGCTCAGCTGGGAGAGCGTCGCGTTCGCAATGCGAAGGTCGGGAGTTCGATCCTCCTCCGCCCACTCGCGCCCGTCAGCGCAGCCTCTCCCATCCCCAATAGCCACGCCCCCCCTTTCCTTTCGCCCCGCTGACCACAGGGAACATTCACTCACGCGATTGTTCCTAGTCCACGTAAACCCGAAATCAAGCGGCACAACGAGCCTCGACACTGCGCACAACCCGAGCCCCCGCATGAACCCTCCCCGTCCCCGTTCGATCGAAGTGGATTTCTTCCGAGGGATTGTGTTGATCGTGATCGTGCTGGATCACATCCCGGGTAGCGTGTTACAGCACCTGATGCTGCACGCTTACGCCTTGTGCGACTCGGCGGAAGTGTTCGTCTGCCTGGGCGGCTACGCATCGGCCGCAGCGTACAACGCCGTGCTCAGCAAAAAAGGCCCCAAAGCCGCGCAGACCCGCTTCCACAAACGCTGCTGGGAGATCTACAGGGCATACCTGCTTACGGCTCTCCTTACACTACTATCAGGCGCAATCCTGCAGCGCTTGCATCTCAACCGCACGATGGTCGACTTGACCGGCTGGCCAGCGTTCTGCGCAGCCCCCCTCAAGGAAGCGTTCGAAATCGCAACCCTAAGACGCCAACCGTACCTATCAAGCGTCCTCCCGATGTATGTCCTCTTCGCCCTGACCGTCCCGCTAATCGTCCCAGTAGCTCGAAAGTCGCCGCTAACAGCACTTGCAATAAGCGCCACAACATGGGCGCTAGCCATCCCGCTAGCCAAACTCTCCGCGATCGACGACGTCAGCAACTGGGCCTTTAACCCTTTCGCCTGGCAACTGCTATTCGTAATCGGTATCCTTTGCCGCGAACACCCCGTCCCGACCGACATCCAGGAATCCCGCACGGGCCGTTGGTTAACCAAAGTCGCCGTCGCAGCCGTGCTAGCCTTCGCAGTCACCAAACTGTTCATCCTGACGCAACCGCTCCCGGGCCATCTCAAACAGAACCTGTCGATTGAACGCGTGATCAACTTCCTCGCCATCGCATGGCTCGCGACCGGGCTTATCCGCACGGGCGCGATCGCCCGACTCGCGCACCGCATGCCTGCCGTCGTCAAGGTCGGCCAGACGGGGCTCGCCTGTTTCGTTGGCGGTACGCTGATTTCGCTGATCGTCGATACAGCCACGCCGCGCAATCTCAGCGGCCTGAGCCACGGCCTGGCCGCGCTCGCGGGCGACCTGATCGCGATCGTCGCGGTGCTGTTGCTCGCGCGTTTCTGGAGCGACTGGAAGGGGCCGGCGCAGCCGCGCGCAGCCGTCACCGGAGCCGACTGCCGATGAAGCGCGGTACAGCATGGCCGCGTGCAGCGCGAACGCTGTCACGCATCGCGCTCACGTCCGCGATGGCCGCCGTCGGCGCAAACACAGCAGCGGCAGCCACGCCCGATAGCCAGACGCAACCTCAACATCCGCCCGCGACAGAACCCAAAAAGGCCGCCTTCAACACGCGCTGCACCGACCTGAACGGCCTCTGGCTCGACCCCGACACCATCGCGCTTCCCACTCACG
This sequence comes from Paraburkholderia phymatum STM815, assembly GCF_000020045.1. Taxonomy (GTDB): domain Bacteria; phylum Pseudomonadota; class Gammaproteobacteria; order Burkholderiales; family Burkholderiaceae; genus Paraburkholderia; species Paraburkholderia phymatum. The sequence continues at coordinate 136,267 of NC_010622.1, forward strand.
GCGCGCATGTCGAAACTGCCACGCCAATCTCGGCGCAAACGCCGGGCAACGGCGCGGGCGAGTTCTGCCGCATCACGGGTGTGATACGCCCAATCAAAGGCACGACGCCCGACATCCGTTTCGACCTGAACCTGCCGCGTCGCTGGAACGGCCGCGCATTGCAGGTCGGCGGCGGCGGCTACAACGGTACGGTCGTCACCGGTATCGGCGTGATGCCGTTCTCGCCAATCCGTGCGCCGCTCGCGCAAGGCTACGTCACCTTGGGCGACGACTCAGGCCACGTCGGTAACTCGTCGCTCGCGGTGTTCGGGCTCGTCGACGAATCCGTCGTCAACTTCGGCTACGCGCATCTGAAGAAAACTCACGACGCGGCCCTCGCGCTGATTGTGCGCATGTACGGTCATCCACCGGACCGCATGTACTTCGCCGGCGGTTCGACGGGCGGCCGCGAAGGCTACACGGTGATGCAGCGTTTCCCCGACGACTACGACGGTGTGATCGCCGACTCGCCCGCGCTGAATTTCTCCGGCGTGCGGCTGATCGGCGTGCGCATCGGTCAGGCCGAATATGCGTCGCATGGTGGCTTCGTGCCGCCGGCCCTGCTCGAACGCGTCTATCAGAAGTCGCTCGAAGTCTGCGACAAGCTCGACGGCGCAGCCGACGGCATCGTCAGCGACGTCGCGCAATGCCGTCAGCACGAAGCCGAAATCATCGACGCGCTGCGCTGCCATCGTGGCTCGTCCTACGCGCACGAAGGCGGTTGTCTCACCGACGCGCAACTCGCGACGCTGAACGTTCTGCGCGACGGCCTCAAGTTGCCGTACAAGCTTGCTTACGACGTGAGTGGCTATCACGGCTACAACGTCTTTCAGGGCACACGCCTGAACGGCGCGCTCGGACTCGGCCGCGACCCGGTGCGGCAGACGTCGCCCACCTTCGCCGGCAACGGCTATCTGTTCGCACAAGGTGACGGCTACGCACGCTATTTCGTCGCGCAGGACGCGACCTTCGACTCAATGAAGTTCGACGTCCTGCATCCCGGCAAGTATCAGAAGCAGCTGGTCGCGCTCTCGCAGACCATCGGCGCGATGAATCCCGACCTGAGCCGCTTCATGGCGAAAGGCGGCAAGCTGATTACGATGCAGGGTCTCGCCGACGAAGTCATCAGCCCGAACCAGACCATCGGCTACTACGAGCATCTCGTGGATCTATACGGCGACGAGCGCGTGAACGCGTTCATGCGTCTCTACATGGTGCCCGGCTTCCAGCACGGCAGCGGCGTCTTCATTCCGTCCGTCGATCTGCTCGGCGCACTCGACAACTGGGTGACGCGCGGCATCTCGCCGGAAACGCTGCTCGCCACCGACATCGCACCACCCACCAACGGCCGGTCGCGTCCGCTGTGCCGCTATCCGATGTATCCGCGCTATCTCGGCAAGGGCAATCTCAACGACGGGAACAACTTCGTTTGCAGCGAACCTTGAGCACTGCAAAGTCAGACAAAACACTGCGGATGGGATCGCGGTGCAAAGCTGTCGCGCATCGCACATTTCGGCTCTCTTTTATGCGCAATCGCGCAGTGCCCCCTGTAGTATTTGTCGAGCGTGCAGAAAGGCGCCGCTATCTGCTGTCATCAGGCGCCTTCCGGTAATGTTTGCGTGCATCGACTGTGCGCAAACGGTTTGCACGCAAACAGTCGCGCAATATTTACCTGAACCGTTTCTGGGAGACCTTATGAACGCATCGAAAAGCGCGGCTCTCGTCGAAGTACTGACGCGTCATCGCGATACGCTGCTGACCGAATGGTTGAATCAGCATCTATCGATCGCGCTTCGCCGCGGCCTGACGACGGAAGCGGAAATGAACGATCAGTTCCGCAACTTCCTGAACGTGTTCTCCGATACGCTCGCCAGATCCGATACGCTCGATGCAAGCCGTCCCGAATGGGAACCCGTGCGCGCATTTCTCACCGACATGTCCACGCATCGCGCGCGCCAGGGCTTCACGCCCGTCGAGACGGCCACCTTCGTGTTCTCGCTGAAGCAGCCGTTGTACTCGCGTATGCGTGAAGAATTCGACAGCCAGCCGCTCGAACTCGCCGAAGTAAGCTGGACGGTCAACCTGCTGCTCGACGCGCTCGGCCTCTTTACGACGGAAGTCTTCCAGCGCGCGCGCGAAGCGATCATCTCGCGTCAGCAGGAAGAACTGCTCGAACTGTCGACGCCCGTCGTGCAGTTGTGGGAAGGCATTCTCGCGCTGCCGTTGATCGGCACGCTCGACTCCGCACGCACGCAGGTCGTGATGGAAAGTCTGCTGCAGAAGATCGTCGAAACGGGCGCCGCGATTTCGATCATCGACATCACGGGCGTTCCGACCGTCGACACACTGGTCGCGCAACATCTGCTCAAGACGGTTGCCGCCGCGCGTCTGATGGGGGCGGACTGCATCATTAGCGGCATACGTCCACAGATTGCACAGACCATCGTGCATCTCGGCGTCGATCTCACGAACGTGATCACGAAGTCGACGCTCGCCGACGCTTTCATCGTCGCGCTGCAAAAAAGCGGTTCGAGCATTTCGACTCGCATCGCGAGCTAAGGTGATCACATGGATCGCATTCCAATCCTGCGGATGGGCGATTGCCTGATCGTCGCGATTCAGGTCGATATGCACGACCGTCTCGCCATCGCGCTTCAGGACGATCTGACCGCGCGCATCGTGAAGGACAAGGCGAAAGGCGTGCTGATCGACATTTCGGCGCTCGATATCGTCGACTCTTTCATTGGCCGCATGATCAGCAACACGGCGGCGATGGCGACCGTGCTCGATGCGCAAACAGTCGTGGTCGGCATGCAGCCGTCCGTGGCGATCACGCTGGTAGAACTGGGGCTCACGCTGACAGGTGTGCGTACGGCGCTTAATGTCGAACGAGGCATGGCGCTGCTCAAGCAGCGACAGCGTTGACCAACCGGGGCGCTCACACATGAACTCATTCGGCGTAGTAGTGACATCGACTGTCGAAGTCGGTCTGCGCTCGGATCAGGAGATCGTCAAGCTTCGCCAGATCGTGCGCGACGAAGCGATTGCGCAGGGCTTCTCGCTCGTCGATCAGACGAAGTTCGTCACCGCCGCGAGCGAACTGGCACGCAACACGCTTCTGTACGGCGGCGGCGGCGATGCGACGCTTGACGTGCTGCTCAACGGCTCGCGCAAAGGCCTCAGACTGATCTTCGTCGATCAGGGGCAGGGCATTGCGGATATCGAGCGCGCGTTGCAGGACGGCTTCACGAGCGGCTCCGGCCTCGGCCTTGGGCTCGGCGGCGCGCGGCGTCTGTGCGACGAATTCGAAATCCAGTCGGAACCAGGAAAAGGCACGAGAGTGTCAATCACCAAATGGAAACTTCGCTGAGCGGTCTGCGCGCCATGCATGCGTCGTTCGAAATCGCCGACGCCAGCAGCGTCGCGTTTGCACGGCGCAGTGCGAACGACGCCGGGCAGAAAGGCGCGTTAAACGACACGGACCTGGGCCGGGTCGCGTTGATCGTCACGGAAGCCGCGACCAACATCCTCAAGCATGCGCAGCACGGCGAACTGCTCGTGCGCGTGTTGCCTTCGGGTGCGGCGGGCACACGCGCGGACGGTGTCGAGATCATCGCGATCGACAAGGGTCCCGGCATGCGGGACGTGGGGCTCGCGTTTCGCGACGGCAGCACGACTGCAGGCACGCCGGGCACTGGGCTGGGCGCGATCCGCCGGCTGTCGGAAGACGTGTCGGTGTATTCCCAACCGGGGCTTGGCACTGTGCTGCGCGCGGTCGTGCGCAGCCGCAGTCCCAGCGATCACGCCCCAGCGCGCGCGATGCGAGCGGCGGCGGGTACCGACATCGGCGGCGTGTGCGTGCCTTATCCGGGCGAATCAGTATGCGGTGACGCGTGGGGCATCGAATCGGATCAGCACGGCCTGACCGTCACCGTCGCCGATGGATTGGGCCACGGTCCCGACGCGCACGTCGCGGCGGCGGGCGCGGTCGATGTCGTGCGGCGGCGCGCAGGCCGCTCGCCTGCAGCGCTGATGGAGCTCGCACACGGCGCGTTGCGTCCGACGCGCGGCGCCGCTGTCGCGATCGCGCGACTCGATCTGGCGCGTTCGCAACTCGAATTCGCGGGCACGGGCAACATATCGGCGTCGATCTTCAACGTCGGCAGGCCGGTCCTCGTCGGCGGCGGTTCGACGCGCAGTGCGAGTGCGACATCGGAGGGAACGCGCAACAGCTGGCAACTCACGTCGCGCAACGGCATCGTCGGCCATACCATGCGCGATTCGCAGGAGTTTGCCGTGCCGTGGACGCGCGACGCACTGCTCATCCTGCATTCGGACGGTATCGGTACGCGCTGGGATCTGGCCGCCTATCCGGGGCTGCATCTGCAGCCGGCCGTGATGATTGCGGCGGTGCTGTACCGCGACTTTTCGCGGCGACGAGACGACGCGACCGTGGTCGTCGTCAAGGCGGATCAGCAGCAATCGGTTAAGGGATCGGAGTAGGGCGCCAACTCCCACCGACAGCTTTGCATGGGGCGGGAGCAAGGCGCTAAAGCGCCAACTCCCACCGACAGGAGTAAATTTCACGCATGACGACCCCTATCCTGCGCATCCGGCTCGGCGCCGAAGAAGATGTCGTGGCGGCGCGCCGCAAGGCTCGTGCGATCGCCGCGGGCTTTGGCTTCTCTTCGCTCGATCAGACGCGCATCGCGAGCGCCGTGTCGGAGATCGCGCGCAACGCGTTCGAGTATGCGCACGGCGGCGAAGTGACGTTCACGTTCGACGCCGCAGCTAAGCCGCAAGCGCTGCTCATCGACGTGCGCGACAAGGGGCCCGGCATCCGGAATCTTGAATCGGTGCTGGAAGGCACGTACCGCTCGCCGACGGGCATGGGCTGCGGCATCGCCGGCAGCCGTCGCCTGATGGACCGTTGCGAGATCCAATCGTCTGCAGAACAGGGCACGGTCGTGTCGATGGCGCGCTTTCTGCCGAACGACCGGCCCGAGATGGCGCTCACCGGCATCGACGCGATCATGCGCAGCCTCGTGCAGCAAAACCCGACGAGCGCGCGTATGCACAGTGAAACCAACGACGAAACAGCGCGCCGTTCGATGGACGAACTGCACGAACAGAACCGCGAACTGCTGTCGACGCTGACGGAATTGCGCGACCGTCAGGACGAACTTTCGCGTCTCACCCAGGAACTCGAAGCGACTAATCGCGGCGTCGTCGCGCTATACGCGGAACTCGACGAGCGCGCGGACGAGCTGCGCCGCGCCGACGCGATGAAATCGCGCTTCCTGTCGAACATGAGCCACGAGCTGCGTACGCCGCTCAGTTCGATACGCGCGCTTTCGAACTTGCTGCTCAATCGTCTCGATGGCGATCTTTCCGGCGAGCAGGAACGCCAGGTGCTACTTATCCGCAAATCGGCCGAGGACCTGTCCGAGATCGTTAACGACCTCCTCGATCTGGCCAAGATCGAAGCGGGCCGTACAGATGTGACGCCCGTCTGGTTCAAGGCTGCGGGGCTATTCGCGGCGCTGCGCGCGATGCTCACGCCTCTCCTGACCGATCCGGCGGTGAAGCTGATCTTCGAGGACACACACGGTTTGCCATCCATCTTCGCCGACGAAGCGAAACTCACGCAGATACTGCGTAACTTTGTCTCGAACGCGCTCAAATTTACCGAGCGCGGGGAAATACGCGTCGGTGCGCACCTTGAGCCGGATGGCCAGCACGTCACATTTGCCGTGGTCGACACGGGAATTGGCATCGCGGAGGAACACCAGCAAGTGATCTTCGAGGAATTCGGCCAGGTGCAGAACCATCTGCAGCAGCGCGTGAAGGGAACGGGGCTCGGCTTGCCGCTATGCCGCAAGCTCGCCGCGCTGCTCGGCGGCCATGCAGGCGTCGACAGCAAACCGGGCGTCGGCTCGACCTTCTACCTGACGCTGCCCCTCGAGGCCAAGGCTGCAGCCGGCCCGGACGTGCGATGGGCGGACGGCTCGTCCATCGCACACGGAGGCGCCTCATGACGGTTGCCGCTCCGCTGATTTTGAACGTCGACGACAACGACGGCGCGCGTTATGCGAAAACGCGCGTGCTCGTGCATGCCGGTTTCGATGTGGTCGAGGCGGCGACGGGCCAGGGCGCGCTCGATCAGGTGCGCACGCACAACCCCGCGATCGTGCTGCTCGATGTGAAGCTGCCCGATATCAGCGGCATCGAGGTCTGTTCGATTCTCAAGCGCGATCCGCAGACGCGATCGACGCTCATCCTGCAAACGTCAGCGGCCGCTGTGCAATCGTTCGACAAGGTTCGCGCGCTCGACGGCGGAGCGGACAGCTATCTGACCGAGCCGATCGAGCCCGCCGAACTCGTCGCCAACGTGCGCGCGCTGCTGCGGCTGCATCGCGCGGAAGAAGCGCTGCGCGACGCCGACCGCCGCAAGGACCAGTTTCTCGCGACGCTCGCACACGAACTGCGCAATCCGCTCGCGCCGATCCGCAATGCGGTCGAACTGATGGATCCGCGCTATCACGCGGCCGAAGACGCCGTGTGTCATGCGCGCATGATCGCGCGCCGTCAGGTCGAACATCTGAGCCGGCTGGTCGACGATCTGCTCGACGTGTCGCGCATCACGCACGGCAAGATCGCGCTGCAGCGCGAATGCGTTCATCTCGATGCTGCCGTCGCGACGGCCGTCGAAGCGAACCAGCCGTTCATCGCGACGAAACAGCACACATTGCGCGTCAATGTGCCCAAGAGCGCCTGCATGATTTACGGTGATCCGATCCGCGTCGCGCAGGTGATCAGCAATCTTTTGTCGAATGCGGCGAAGTACACGCCGGAGGGCGGCGTGATCGAACTGGACGTGAGCGCCGCCGACGGCAGCGTGACGGTTCGCGTGCGCGACAACGGCATCGGCATTCCACCGAACGAACTGGCGGATGTGTTCAACCTGTTCATGCAGTCAGAAGATTCGCTGGCGCGCTCCGAAGGCGGTCTCGGCATTGGGCTGTCGCTCGCGAAGACCCTCACCGAACTGCATGGCGGAACGATCGAAGCATTTTCAGGAGGACTCGGGATGGGCTCAGAATTCGTCGTGACGCTGCCGATGGTGGTCGAACAAAGCGCTGGCAAGCCCTGTGACGCATCGCCGGACACGTCGGCGGCGGCTGACGGAGAGCCCGCTGCCAGGCAGCCCGCGGGCGAAGCCACGCCCGCAACACGACGGCGCGTGATGGTGGTCGACGACAGCGTCGATGGCGCGGAGTCGATGTCGATCCTGCTCGAGATGCTCGGCCACGAGGTGCGCGTGATGTACGACGGCGCAGCGGCGATCGCGGCCGCGAGCGAATTCAAGCCGGAGGTCGTGCTGCTCGATATCGGCTTGCCGGGCGTCGACGGCTACCAGGTGGCGCGCGCGTTGCGCGCCGAGCCGGCCACGGCGGGCGCGCTGCTGATCGCGCTGACGGGCTACGGACAGGACACCGACCGCCAGCGTACGCGCGACGCGGGCTTCGATCACCACCTCGTGAAGCCGGCTTCGCTCGACGACATCGAGCGCGTGATCGCGGCGGACGGCGCAAGCGGAGCGCCGCGCAATCCCGGCACGACGCTGCGGCCGGACGCGAACTGCTCTGACGCGACCCGTTCCGATGTGACGGAGTGAATGCATCGGATGAAACACGGCGAGTAGCGAACCCAGGCGAGCGCAGCACACATAAAGCCATCGCAAGGCCGGTAAGGGCCGCGTGGGCGACAGCGATACGGCGGGACAATTGAGGTTGCGTCGATGAAACCGGATAACACGATGGCGGGCGCTCCCTCTGAGGCGGACGCGGCGTCTGCCGGCAGTACAGCCCCGAGCTTTCTTGCTGGCGGCGGTGAAATGGGGAGCCTCATACGCGCCTACGACTGGCGCGCGACGCCGCTTGGCGCACCCGCCCAATGGCCGCAAAGCCTGAAGACGGCGATCCGCATCATGCTCACGTCGCGCCAGCCGATCTGGATCGGCTGGGGACGGGAGCTTCTCTTTTTCTACAACGATCCGTACAAGTCGATCATCGGCGGGAAGCATCCCGCCGCGCTCGGGCAGCCGACGTCTGCCGTCTGGAGCGAAATCTGGAGCGACATCCACCCGCTGCTGGAAACGGCGCTGGAGGGAATCGAAGGGACGTTCGTCGAGCAGAAGCTTCTCATCATGGAGCGCAACGGCTATCCGGAAGAAACGTATTACACCTTTTCCTATAGCCCGATTCCCGACGATCATGGCGGCACAGGCGGCATCATCTGCGCGAACAGCGACGACACCGCGCGCATGGTCGGCGAACGCCAGTTGCGGTTGCTGAGCGAAATAGGCAGCGCCACGCGCGACGCGCTGTCGTGGCGCGACGTCTGCGAAGCCAGCGTGCGCGCGCTCGAAAGCGATCCCTACGACATCACGTTCGCGCTGTTCTATCAGACCGAGCCCGGCCCGGCCGTCGCGTCGCTGGTAGCCACATGCGGCATCGAGCCGGGCCATCTCGCCGCGCCGCCGAAGATGGATGCGCTCGATTGTCCGTGGCCGTTCATCGATGCGCTGCGCAGCCAGCAGCTCGTCGTCGTGCCGGATCTCGCCGAACGCTTCGGCGTATCGCTGCCTTCGGGCGCATGGCGGCGGCCGGCCACGCAGGCGGCGGTATTGCCCGTTCAGCCGTCGGGGGAAACGGGGCGCGGCGGCGTGCTCGTGGTGGGACTCAATCCGTACCGGCTTGTCGACGATCGGTATCGTTCATTTCTCACGCTGGTCGCGCGGCAGGTGGGCGCGACGCTCGGCTATGCGGACGCCTATGAAGAAGAGCGGCGGCGCGCGGAAGCGCTCGCGGAAATCGATCGCGCGAAGACGACGTTCTTTTCGAACATCAGTCACGAGTTCCGCACGCCGCTCACACTGATGCTCGGTCCGCTCGAAGAATTGCTCGCGCGGCCCGACGCGGCGAGTGCGAGCGACCGTCAACTGATCGAGGTCACGCATCGCAACGGCTTGCGGCTTCTGAAGCTCGTGAACGCGCTACTCGACTTCTCGCGTATCGAAGCGGGGCGCATCGAAATCCATCCGCAGCCGACCGATCTCGCCGCCTTCACCGCCGATCTGGCGTCGTTGTTCCGTTCGGCCATCGAATCGGCGGGGATGACGCTCGAGGTCGATTGTGAACGGTTGCCCCATCTCGTGTCGATCGATCGCGAGATGTGGGAGAAAGTCGTGCTGAACCTGCTGTCGAATGCGTTCAAGTTCACGCTGACGGGTACGATTTCTGTGAGCCTGACAATGACGGCAGACGGCAGCGTCGAAATGAGCGTCGCCGATTCGGGCATCGGTATTCCGAAGCATGAGCTGCCGCGCCTGTTCGAACGCTTTCATCGCGTCGAGGGTGCGACGGGGCGCTCGGTCGAAGGCAGCGGCATCGGGCTCGCGCTCGTGAGCGAACTCGTGCGCTCGCAGAACGGCGCAATTCACGTCGAAAGCGAACTGGGCGCCGGCGCGCGCTTTACGGTCGTGCTGCCGCCTGCCATCGCGCTCGATCCCGCTGCGAGCGAAGCCGCACGCGCGACGATGAGCGCGAACGCGCAAAGCTATGCCGATGCGGCGCGGCGCTGGCTACCCGATGCCGATACCGCCGATACCGCCGATACCGCCGATACCGCCGCGTTGCACGGCGTGCAGCAGGGCGCAGCCACGGGCAAACTGCTCGTCGTCGACGACAACGCCGATCTGCGCGACTACATGCGGCGCATTCTCACGGCAGCGGGGCATCAGGTGTACGTCGCCGCCGACGGCATGGAAGCCCTCGCCGCTGCACGCGCGTTGCAGCCCGAACTGGTCGTTTCCGATGTGATGATGCCGAAGCTCGACGGCTTCGGCCTGTTGCGGGCACTGCGCGCCGACGACGGTCTACGCGAAATGCCTGTGCTGCTGCTCTCGGCGCGCGCAGGCGAAGAGGCGAAGGTGGACGGCCTGGAATCGGGCGCGGACGACTATCTGATCAAGCCGTTTGCGGCGCGAGAACTGCTCGCGCGCGTCGCGGGCAATCTGCAGCTTGCGCGCTTGCGGCGCGAAACGGGCAACCGTCTGCGTGAGGAGTCGCGCACGCTCGAAATTTTGAATCGCGTGGGCACGGTGGTCGCGGCGGAACTCGACCTGAACCGCGCTGTGCAGGTCGTCGTCGATGCCGCGACGGAGCTCACGGGCGCCGCGTTCGGCTCGTTCTTCTACAACGTGCCGGACGATAAGGGCGGCAGCTACATGCTGTACACGCTGTCGGGCGTGCCGGCAGACGCGTTCGCGAAGTCTCCGATGCCGCGCAACACGGCGGTGTTCGCGCCGACGTTCGAGGGCCACGGCATCGTGCGTTCCGACGACATCACGAAAGATTCCCGCTATGGCCGCAATCCCCCGCATCGCGGCATGCCAGACGGACATCTGCAGGTGCGCAGCTATCTCGCCGCGCCCGTCGTATCGCGTACGGGTGAGGTGCTTGGCGGACTGTTCTTCGGGCATCCGACGCCGGGCGTATTCACCACTCGCTCCGAGCGGTACGTGGAAGGCATTGCCGCGCAGGCCGCGACGGCCATCGACAACGCGCGTCTCTATCAGGCCGCGCAACGTGAAATCGCCGAGCGCACGAAAGCGCAAGAGGCGCTGCGCGAACTGAACGAAACGCTCGAAGGGCGCGTGATCGAAGCCGTTGCGGATCGCGACCGTCTGTGGGATGTAAGCGAGGATCTGCTGCTGGTCGCGAGCGTCGACGGCGAACTGCAACGTGTGAGCCCTTCGTGGACTCGCGTGCTCGGTCATGACATGCACTGGCTCGCGCTGCACTCCTACTTCTCGCTGATCCACGCCGACGATCTTGCGCTCGTCAAGGCGAATCTCGCCGAACTGCGCCGCACGGGCGCGCCGATGCGTTTTGAAAACCGTCTCAGGCATATCGACGGCTCATGGCGATGGATCGCATGGACGCTTTCGCTCGATCCCGATACCAGGCGCATTCACGGCGTCGGCCGCGACGTGACGAGCGACCGCGAAACGCAGGAAGCGCTGCGCCATGCCGAAGAAGCGCTGCGCGTCGCGCAGAAGATGGAAGCGATCGGCAACCTGACGGGCGGCGTCGCGCATGACTTCAACAATCTGCTGCAAGTGATCGGCGGCAATCTGCAACTGCTCTCCGACGATGTCGCGGGCGACGAGCGTCCGGCGCAGCGTGTGCGCAACGCGCTCGCGGGCGTTGCGCGCGGCGCGAAGCTCGCGTCGCAACTGCTCGCGTTTGGCCGCAGACAGCCGCTCGCGCCGAAGGTGGTGAACCTCGGACGCTTCGTGCGCGGACTCGACGACATGATGCGGCGCGCGCTCGGCGATGGCATCGAGATCGAGACCATCGTGTCGGGCGGCTTGTGGAATACGCTCGTCGATCCGTTCCAGGTAGAGAACGCGCTGCTCAATCTCGCGATCAATGCCCGCGATGCGATGGACGGCCACGGCAAGCTGACCATCGAAGCCGGCAACGCGTCGCTCGACGATGCCTACGCGAAACGCCACGTCGACGTCGAACCGGGCCAGTATGTGATGGTCGCCGTCACCGACACGGGCTCGGGCATGTCCGCCGACGTGCAAGAACACGTGTTCGAGCCGTTCTTCACGACGAAGCCGGAAGGCCAGGGCACAGGCCTCGGCCTGAGCATGGTGTATGGCTTCGTCAAGCAGTCGGGCGGTCATGTGAAGATCTATAGCGAGCCGGGACACGGCACGACGATCCGTCTCTATCTGCCGCGCGTTCGCGAAGAAGAGGACCTCGAGACGATCGTCGATGCCGGTCCGGCCAAAGGTGGCGCTGAGACGATCCTCGTCGTCGAGGACGATGAAGACGTGCGTACGACGGTCGTGGAAATGCTTTCGGCACTTGGCTATCGCGTGCTGAAAGCGAAGGATGCGCAGAGCGCGCTCGCGATCGTCGAAAGCGGCGTGCCGATCGATCTGCTGTTCACGGACGTCGTGATGCCGGGTTCTCTGCGCAGCACCGAACTGGCGCGCAAGGCGCGCGAGCGACAGCCGGGCATCGCGGTGCTGTTCACGTCGGGCTACACCGACAACGCCATCGTGCATGCGGGACGGCTCGACGAAGGCGTCGAACTGCTGAGCAAGCCTTACTCGAGGGAAGCGCTTGCGCGCAAGATCGAGCATGCGCTGCACGTGCAATACGCGCGGCCCGACGGCGGCGTGACGCTGCAGGCGGAAGATTCGCAGACGGTGCGGCTCGTCGATCGAAACAACAACGCGACGTTCGATGCGATCCGCAATCTGCGCATTCTGTTCGTTGAAGACGACGAGCTGGTTCGTGTGAGCACGGCGGAGTTGCTGCGCACCTTCGGCGTCGAGGTCGCGGAAGCATCGGGCGCAGTGCAGGCGCTGGATTTGCTGCATGAAAAAAGCTTCGACGTGCTGCTCACGGATATCGGACTGGCGGGCGCGTCGGGAATCGATCTCGCGATCGATGCCACCGGCCGCGAATCGCGCCTTCGCGTGATTTTCGTCACGGGCTCCGATGCGGCGCTGTCGCCCGAACAGCAGCTTCGATTGCCGGGCGCCTCGCAGTTGCGCAAACCGTACGACCCGCTCGATCTCGTCAATGCGCTGCGCGGATGCGTCGAATAAGGTGACGCCACATTTCCTATTTCATCCGGGTAGAATTGCCGTTTTAATTTATATCCGGGTAAAATTAGCGCATCGACTTTAGACGATGCGAGGCATCACATGACTGAATCCATCACCTGCACCGCGTTCGAAGGCGCTCGATGCATCGCGTCAGGCGAGCTGAAGGACGTCGCGCTGGCCGTCAAAGCCGCCACCGGGCGCGACGGCGGCGCGTCCGTTCTGATCTTCGACGATCGGACCGGCCAACTCGTCGAACTGGACTTGCGAGGCTCCGCGAGCGAGGTGCTGGCGAGGCTTGCAGCGCAGGAAACCGGTGACACCCAGCCGCCCGAGCCCGCAAGCGACGCAGCTTCCGCAACGCGCGGTCGCGGCCGTCCGAAGCTAGGCGTAGTCGCGCGCGAGGTCACTTTGTTGCCGAGGCACTGGGAATGGCTGAACGCGCAATCGGGTGGGGCGTCGGTGGCGCTGCGCAAGCTGGTCGACGCCGCGCGTGTCGCAAGCGAAGGCAAGGACCGTGTGCGACGGGCGCAGGAAGCGGCGTATCGCTTCATGACGACGATGGCGGGCGACCTGGCGGGCTACGAAGAAGCGACACGCGCGCTGTATGCGAACGACGCGGCGCGCTTCGATTCGATGACAGCGGCCTGGCCCGTGGACGTGCGCGAGCATGCCCGCAAACTGGCCAGGCGCTCGCTCGATGCGGACCCCGTGGCGATCGTCTGACCGTTACCACAGAATCAACAGGCGAAAAAAATCCGCTCACGCCGGGGAGCATGAGCGGAAAGTCGGAGAGTTACAACATCGCTTGCGCTACTCAATCGGGGTCACGCAGCCCTTGCAGTGTAGGGACCAGGGCCGAGCTTCCGATATCAGATAACTCCCAAAGCGTGGCGGCAAAGCCCGGCACCCATTCGACAGGCCGCCGGAACGCCTCGCGCAAACCCTCATGCCGGCTGGCTTATGCCCGGCATCCATTCATCAAGTCCGCATAACGGGCGCCGTAAAGCATTGCAGCTTGCCGGCCCATTGCCTGCCCATCCGGCTGATGAACTGTCGAGGATCGCATGATGAAGTGGTTTGACCGCATGTCCGTCTGGAAGAAACTGCTGATCGCGTTTGCCGCCGTGATCGGCTTCGGTGTCGCCGTTGGTGCGGCAGGATTGTCGGCGCTGGCGTCGATGCACGGCATGACGGAGGAGATTTCGAGCCGGCACATGGACGGCCTCTACTGGATGGAAGAGGCGAACCGCTACAAGATCGACACTGACCTCGATGCGGCGAATCTCGGCTACGCGCCGGACGAAGCGGCGCGTAAGAAGCTCAAGGACGACATCGTCGCGTCGCTGAAAAACATGCACGACGCGTACGGCCTCTATCGCGCGACGATCGCCGGCGCCGACGGCCAGGCGCTCTACGACGACGTGCTGCGCAAGACCGACGCGTGGGAGGCGATCGTGCATCAGCAGATCGGTTTGCAGCCGGTTCCCTCAGGCGTCGACGAACTGGTGCGGCGCGCGATCGCCGCGAGCGAGACGCTGCGCGACGCGATCGTCGTACTGATCGATTACCGGCGCAAGCAGGCGAACGCCGCGCAGCACGAAGCGGGCGCCGAATACGCGCGCATGCGGGTCGTGCTGTCGCTGCTGGTGCTGGCGTCGATGGCAGTCGGCGCGGCATTCGCGTGGCTGATCGCGCGGCGTCTGACCCGCCAGCTTGGCGGCGAGCCCGGCTACGCGATGCAGATCGCGAGGCGGATCGCGGCGGGCGATCTCACCGTGCGCGTCGACACGAAACCCGGCGACACCGCGAGTCTGATGCACGCGCTGGCCAACATGCGCGCGCAACTGGCGGCGATCGTCGGCAAGATCAACGAGTCGAGCGAATCGATCCTGCTTGCATCGGGTGAAATCGAACAGGGCAACACGGACCTGTCGCAGCGTACCGAGGAGCAGGCCGCGTCGCTGGAAGAAACGGCGTCGAGCATGGAGCAACTGACGGCGACCGTCCGCCAGAACGCCGACAACGCGCAGCAGGCAGGGGGTGTCGCACGCGGCGCGTCGGAAGTGGCGCTGCGCGGCAGCGGCCTCGTGCGCGAAGTGGTCGACACGATGCGCGAACTCGCGTCCGGCTCGAAGCGGATGACGGACATCATCGGCGTAATCGAGAGCATTGCGTTCCAGACCAACATTCTCGCGCTCAACGCGGCCGTCGAAGCCGCGCGCGCGGGCGAGCAGGGGCGCGGTTTCGCCGTCGTCGCGGCCGAGGTGCGTGCGCTCGCGCAGCGCAGCGCGGTATCGGCGAAGGAGATCAAGGAACTGATCGAAAGCTCGACCTCGCGCGTGGACAGCGGCGCGGTGCTCGCCGAGCGCGCGGGCCGCACGATGGCGGAAGTCACGCAGGCCGTGCGGCGGATGACGGACCTCATGGGTGAGATATCGGCGGCCTCGAGCGAGCAGAGCACGGGCATCGAACAGGTGAACCGGGCCGTCGCGCAGATGGACGAAGTCACCCAACAAAACGCCGCGCTCGTCGAGCAGGCGGCGGCTGCGGCGGGCGCGATGGCCGGTCAGGCGCGTCATCTGAAGACGGCCGTCGCGGTATTTTCGCTTTGATACAACAGCGAGACAACGCGAACCCGCGCAGCAGTTTGCGCGGCTTGTCAGCGCCAGGCGCTCTCCGTACACTCGCGCGTAGTTCAAGAGTCCCATCCTGGACGGCGCCGCCTTGCAACACACTGACGCGGCACTTCCATACAAGATCTACGCCAATAGAGGAGAACCCCCGCGATGGCGGATTCCTATTTCCCGCGCTGGCGCGTCCAGCCAAAAAGCGTCGAAGGGCGCGTCGTCAATATCGACGAGCGCCTGCCCTGGCCGCAAATGTTCGCAATGGGCGTCCAGCACGTCGTCGCGATGTTCGGCTCGACGGTGCTCGCGCCCCTGTTGATGGGCTTCGATCCCAATCTGTGCATCTTCATGTCGGGCATTGGCACGCTGCTGTTCTTCGTGCTGGTCGGCGGCCGCGTGCCGAGCTATCTCGGGTCGAGCTTCGCGTTCATCGGGCTCGTGATCGCGATCACCGGTTACACGGGGCACGGACCAAACATGAATATACCCGTCGCGCTCGGCGGGATCATCGCGTGCGGCGTCGCTTACGTCGTCATTGGGCTGATCGTGTCGGCGATCGGCACCGCATGGATCGAAACGCTGATGCCACCCGTCGTGACGGGCTCGATCGTCGCGGTGATCGGCCTGAATCTCGCGCCGATCGCCGTCAAGGGTGTGAGCGGCAGCGCGTTCGATTCGTACATGGCGCTGGTCACAGTGCTGTGCGTCGGCGCTGTCGCCGTGTTCGCGCACGGCATGCTGCAGCGCCTGCTGATACTCGTCGGCCTGCTGATCGCGTACGCGATCTACGCCGTCGTGACGAATGGCATGGGCATGGGCAAGCCGATCGATTTTTCGATCGTTGCGAACGCGCCGTGGTTCGGCATGCCGCATTTCATGGCGCCCGTCTTCAGCGGCCAGGCGATGGCGCTGCTGGCGCCCGTCGCGGTGATTCTCGTCGCGGAGAACCTCGGCCACATCAAGGCGGTGAGCGCGATGACGGGGCAGAACCTCGACGGCTACATCGGTCGCGCGTTCATCGGCGATGGACTGGCGACCGTCCTCTCCGGCTTCGCAGGCGGCACGGGCGTGACGACCTACGCGGAAAACATCGGCGTGATGGCCGTCACGAAGATTTACTCGACGCTGGTGTTCGTGATTGCTGCGCTGATCGCGCTGGTGCTCGGCTTCTCGCCGAAGTTCGGCGCCGTGATCCAGACCATTCCGGGCCCGGTGCTGGGCGGCGTGTCGATCGTCGTGTTCGGGCTGATCGCGGTGACGGGCGCGCGCATCTGGGTCGTCAACAAGGTCAACTTCTCGGACAACCGCAACCTGATCGTCGCGGCCGTGACGCTCGTGCTCGGCGCGGGCGACTTCTCGCTGAAGTTCGGCGGCTTCGCGCTCGGCGGCATCGGCACGGCGACGTTCGGCGCGATCATCCTGTACGCGCTGCTGCGTCGTAAAGGCCCGCAGGAGCCGGCCGTCTGATCAGCCGCATGCACGAAACGAAACGGGCGCCCATCGCGGCGCCCGTTTTTTTGCTTCTACTTCTTCCCGCTTTATTTCTTTCCCTTACCGCGTGTCTGCAGCGCGGTTTCCGACAGATCCACTTCACGCATCAGCTTGTTCAACGTGTCGTCGTTGATCAGTTGACTGCCGCGCAGTTCGAGCAGCGTCGAGCGTTCGGCGCGCATCGCTGCGAGCTTCATCTGAAACTCCAGCGCTTCGCTGCGACGTGCGTTCTGCGCAGGCTCGATATCGTCGTCGAGCGTGGCGAGACGGCGGCGATAGATGTCCATCACACGCGCCGTCACATCGGCGGCATGCGCGGACTGGGCTTCGTCGCATTCGGCCGTCGCGGTCTCGTGAAAGTCGTCGATGGCGCGAATCGCAGCCTGCGCCGCCTGGATGCGCGCCGTGCGCTCTTCGGCGGCATGCGGATCGGGCCGGCGGCGCGCGCCGTTCATCAGCAAAGGCAAGCCGACCACGGCGACGAACAGCGACAGCAGAATCACGCCCGACGCGATGAAAATGGCGACATCGCGCCCCGGCAGAGGCTGTCCGTTCGACAGCGCGACGGGCAGCGACAGCACGCCCGCGAGCGTCACTGCGCCGCGCACGCCCGCAATCGTCGTCATCGACACGGTGCGCAGGCCGGGCACCGCATTCGCGACGCCATGCTTCGCCGCGCCGCGGCTCGCAAACCAGCGCAACAGCCAGACCCACACGAAGCGCAGCGCATAGAGCGCGAGCGCCACGGCAGCGACGTAGAAGATGAGCCGCAACTCCGAGCCGCTGGCTTGCTCGTGCGCATCGAGCAGCGCGCGGCCGATGATATGCGGAAGCTGCAAGCCGAGCAAAATGAACACCATGCCGTTGAACACGAACTCGATCATCGTCCACGTGACGCTCGCTCGCACGCGCGCCTCTGCAGGGCTCGTGCGCGCGAACGTCGATAAGTTCATCGTCATGCCCGCCGCGACGGCGGCGAGAATGCCCGAGAACTCGAAGTGCTCGGCGAACAGATAGGCGGCGAACGGAATCAGCATCGTCATCACCACGCCGGGCGCAGGATCGCCTTCTTCCGTGAGGTTGAGAAAGCGCGTGGATGCGAAGCTGAAGAGCCATGCGACGGCGGCGCCCGTTGCGAGTCCGCCGAGCGCGATGATCACGAAGCTCACCGATGCATCGCGCAACGAGAACACGCCTGTCAACGCAGCCGCAATGGCGAACTTCAGCGCGACGAGGCCCGACGCGTCGTTCATCAGCGCTTCGCCTTCGAGGATATGCATCAGATGCTCAGGCAGCCGGTTGCGGCCTGCGATGCCCGACAGCGCGACGGCGTCCGTCGGCGACAGCACGGCGGCGAGCGCAAAGGCGACGGGCAGCGAGATCGACGGCACGATCGCGTGAATGAAGTAGCCGACGGCGACGACCGTCAAAAACACCAGGCCGAGCGCAAGCATCAGGATCGCGCGGCGCTGCATGTAGAACTCGCGTTTGGGGATTCGCCAGCCGTCCGCGAACAGCAGCGGCGGGATGAACAGCAACATGAACAGTTCGGGATCGAACGTCACATGCAGGCCGAGATGTGGCCATGCGAGCAGCGCACCGAACGCGATCTGCACAAGCGGCAGCGGCAGTTTGACGGGCACCAGCCGCACGATGACGCCCGAAGCGGCGACGGCGAGCAGCAGGATCAGAACGGTGAAAACGATATCCATCGGAAGCGGGGTGTGGGGAAACAGACAGCGGCGCACGACGGGAAGGCGGAACCTCGCGACAACACCTCGCGCGACATGAAAGCGCCGCGTCTGGAAAGACGATGCGGCGCGTCGGTCAGCCCGAAGTGTAGCCCGATCGGATGACATCGCGCTTCGAAGCCTGCAAGTCGTCTGAAAGCGATTGCACCGTTGCGGTGCGTATTGCGCCCTTGCACGAAGCATGTGCTGCGCGCGCGGTGCAATGGCAAAGGCACTGTTCGGCTGCAGGCGCATCGCCGTGCGCATGGAGCTTGCTTAAGGGGGCAACAACGCACATTCCGAGAACGGCCGCGGCTCTTTCGCATTCGCGACGCGCGCGCCGTGACTCCTGCGTCAGAGGATTGCATGACCATTGCGCAACAGGAAAAAACCACGGTGCCGCACGGCTTCGAGCTCAGCATGACCTCGGGCCTGCAGCGCTATTCGGTGCAACACGGCGAGCTGACGCTCACGAGCGTCTTCCAGCCGATATTCAGTCTGTCGCACATGCGTGCCGTGGGCTATGAAGGCTTGTTGCGCGCGCATGACCCGTTCGACCGTGCCGTGTCGCCCGTCGATGTGTTCGGCCACGCGGCGCGCGTCGGCGATGTGCTGCATGTCGACCGGCTCGCGCAGTCGCTGCATCTCGAGAACTTCAAGGTGCTCGGCGCGGAGCGCGAGTGGCTGTTTCTGAACGTCCATCCGGGCGTGCTGATCGACTCGTATCATTCGGCTGCACTGCTCGCAAATTTGCGTCGTTTGAACCTGTCGCCGCGCCGCATCGTGCTCGAAGTGCTCGAACAGAGCGCGGAAGATATCGAACGTCTTGCCGACGCCGTGCGCCAGTTCCGCGAGCGCGGCTTTCTGATCGCGCTCGATGACTTCGGCGCGGGGCATTCGAATATCGAACGCATCTGGCAGCTCAATCCCGACATCGTCAAGCTCGATCGCATCATGCTGTCGCACGCGGCGCATCGTGCGGATGTCGCGTCGATTCTGCCCGGGCTCGTCGCATTGCTGCACGAGGCGGGCAAGCTGGTGCTGATCGAAGGCGTCGAGACGGAGCACGAAGCGCACATGGCAATGGAGTGCAATGTCGATTTCGTGCAGGGTTTTTTCTTTGGGCGTCCGCATCCTGGTCTCGCGGACGCCGCGCACGCGGCCGCCTGCATCGGCGAGCTGACCGAGCGTTATCAGACGCAAACGGAACAGCGCGAGCGACGCAACGCGTCGCGGCTCGCGCCATACATTCGCGCATTCGAGCGCGCGGCGGAACGGCTTGCCGCGGGTGAACTGCTCGATGAAGTGTGCTGGAATTTTCTCGCGCTCGATCACGCGGCGCGCTGCTATCTGCTCGACGACAAGGGCCGTCAGGCGGGACGCAACGTGGTGTTGCGCGCGGACCGCGCGTCGCACGAAACGCGCTTCCTGCCGCTATCCGATGCGCAGGGCGCGAACTGGCTGCGCCGGCCGTATTTCCGCGCGGCAATCGAGGCACCTGAACGCGTGCATGTGACGCGGCCTTATCTGTCGATTAACGAAGCGGTGCCCTGCGTCACGTTGTCGGTGGCGACGCAGATCGGCAGTCGCATGTGCGTGCTGTGCGGCGATATCGACTGGTTCGAGGAGCCGCACTTCTGACATCATGTCTGTCTTGTTCTTCTTGACGACGTGACTTCCTTGACATGCGAAACGAACGGGTATTGCTCGAAGTCATCGCGACGACGGTTGCCGATGCGAAGGCTGCCGCGCGTGGCGGCGCGGATCGGCTTGAACTGATCACCGCGATGGGCGAGGGCGGGTTGACGCCGAGCATCGGCATGATCGAGGCCGTCGCGGCGGCCGTGCCGATTCCCGTGAACGTGATCGTGCGGCCGCATAGCCACTCTTTTGTCTACGATGCCGATGACTTTGCTGTGATTCTGCGGGACGTGCGTGCGGCCAGGGCGGCGGGTGCCAATGCGGTGGTGTTTGGGATGTTGACTGCGTCGCGCGAAGTTGATCGTGAGGCGTTGTTACGCGTTGTCGATGCTGCTGACGGGATGCCTGTCACGTTTCATCGTGCGTTCGATGAAACGCGCGATTTGCGCGAGGCTTTGGATATTCTTCTCGAGGTCGACGGGGTTGCGAATGTCTTGACCTCCGGTGGGAGGTCTTCTGTGCTCGATGCCGTTGGTGAGGTTCAATTGCTTGTTGCGCAAGCGGCGGGATCTGCCTGTACGGTGCTGGCGGGCGCCGGGCTGACGGTTGATCGTGTCGCCGGGTTTGTCCACGCTGCGCACGTGAAGGCGGTTCATTTCGGATCGGGTGTGCGCAGCGATGGTGTTGTTGCTGAGGAGAAGGTCAGGTTGGTGCGCGGGCTTCTGGATGCATGAGCCCGTATTCGACCACGGCGATCAGGATGTCCTGGCAACCGCGCGTCCTGAGTTCGTTGAACACCTTGAGTCAGAACTTCGCCGTCGGTCTGGATGCCCAGCGCCAGATAGACCGCCTTGTTGCTGACCACGCCATCCTCGCGGATCTTTACCCGCAAGGCGTCGAAGAATACGACCGGGTACATTGGCTCGAGCGGGCGGTTCTGCCAGGCCAGCGTGTCGGCCATCACCTCGTCGGTAACCGAACTGATGAAATCAGGTGAAGCCTCAGTGCCGTAAGCCTCGGCCAGAAAGGCCCGGATCTCGCGCACACTCATGCCTCGGGCGTACATTGCAATGCGAAGAAACACCGGCCAGCATCGCGGACAACATGTCACTTGGCTACGACAACAGGAATCCCCCGCAACGTCCCCAAGCCCTTGGCCTCCTGAAGCGCATCGACCACGGCAGGGCCCGAAGCCGCCTCGATATGCAACCGCGCCGCAATCTCCCGCTCGCTGCGCTTAACCGCAGCGAGATTCGCGAGCTTCACATGCCCATATCCCCGCACCCGCGCGTGCAACTCAGCGAGCCTGACGACATCGTCCGCAGTGACATGGCTGAGAACAGCAAACGCACGCTGCATCGTCGTCTCATAGTCGGCGGACAATTCACGCTCCATGCGCCGCTCGACAGTGTGGCCAAACGGATCGAGAGCCGTGCCGCGCAAACCGCGCCACTTGGCCATCAAACCGAGCACTGGCCACATCCATTGACCAAAGGTCTTCTTCTGCGGCTTCGCGCCGTGCTTCGCGCGTGAAATCGTCGGCGGCGCCAGATTGAACTTCACGCCGAAGTCTTTGCCCGCTACACCTTCGAATTGCGCTTCGAGCGCGGCACGAAACGCGGGATCGCTATGCAGGCGCGCGACTTCGTATTCGTCCTTCACCGCGAGCAATCGATAGAACGTCGTCGCTACCGCGCGGCTCAAACGCTCTCCGCTAGCCGGTTCGAGCTCGCGCTCGGCCTGACGCGCAGCATCGACCAGCGCACGATACCGCTTCACATAAGCAGCACCGCCATAAGTGTGAAGACGCGCTTCGCGATCCGCTAACAACGCATCGAGCGATTCCAGCGAGACTGCGGGATGAACCGCATGACGTTGCGTCCACAGCACCTCGAGCCCGGCTGGGTCGGCTGCAGCCATGCGTCCAATCGAAAAGGCCAGCTGGTTCATCTGCACCGCGACGTTGTTCAGTTCGATCGCGCGCATCATCGCCCCAAACGATATGGGCACGAGACCCAGTTGCCACGCGAAGCCCAACATCACGATGTTCGCGCCGATCGTGTCGCCGAGGAAGCGCGTCGCGAGCGACTGCGCGTCGCACGACGACATGAACTCGTCGCCCGCTGCGTGACGCATCTTGTCGAGCAACGCGTCGGCATGCAGATTCGCGTCCGGGTTCTGCACGAACGACGCATTCGGAATGGCATGCGTGTTCACGACGATCCGCGTGCGGCCACGACGCACCGTCTGCAAGGCATCGGCACTCGCACCGACCACCATGTCGCACGCGAGCAGCACGTCGGCTTGCTGCGTGTCGATCCGCACCTGATTGAGCCACTCGTCGCGCGCAGCGAAACGCACGAACGACAGCACCGATCCGCCCTTCTGCGCGAAGCCCATGAAATCGAGCACCGACGCACTCTTGCCTTCCAGATGCGCTCCCATGCTGATCAGCGCGCCGACGGTCACAACGCCCGTGCCGCCCACGCCAGTGACAAGAATGTCGTACGGCGCGGCGTCGAGTTGAGTCGTCGGCAGAGGCAACGCGTCGACGCATGTGGCGAGCGCCGCTGCATCGAATGCAACGCCCGCCGCTTTCTTGAGCTTGCCTCCTTCGATCGTCACGAAGCTCGGGCAGAAGCCGTTCACGCACGAATAATCCTTGTTGCACGACGACTGGTCGATGCGGCGCTTGCGGCCCAACGGTGTCTCAACGGGCTCGACGGACAGACAATTCGACTGCACGCCGCAATCGCCGCATCCTTCGCACACTTCCTCGTTGATGAAGAGGCGTTTGTCCGGGTCGGGAAACTCGCCCTTCTTGCGGCGGCGGCGCTTTTCGGCGGCGCAGGTCTGGTCGTAGATCAGCACCGTCACGCCGTCGATATCGCGCAGTTCGCGCTGCACCTTGTCGAGCTCGCTGCGGTGATGGAACGTCGTGCCCTTCGGAAACAGGCCATGATGTCCGTCGTATTTCTCGGGCTCGTCGCTGACTACGACGAAATGCGACACGCCTTCCGCTTCGACCTGCCGCGCGATCTGCGGCACGGAGATGCTGCCGTCCACCGGCTGTCCGCCCGTCATCGCGACGGCGTCGTTATAGAGAATCTTGTAGGTGATCGTCGCCTTGGCCGCGACGGCCTGGCGGATCGCGAGAATGCCCGAGTGGAAGTAGGTGCCGTCGCCGAGATTCTGGAACACGTGGCGCGTTTTCGTGAACATCGAATGCGCGGCCCAGTCGACCCCTTCGCCGCCCATCTGGATCAGGCCCGTGGTATCGCGTTCCATCCACGACGCCATGAAGTGACAGCCGATGCCCGCCTGCGCGATGGAGCCCTCCGGCACCTTTGTCGACGTATTGTGCGGGCAGCCCGAGCAGAAGTAGGGCGTGCGCTTTACGGCGTCTGCGGCGTTCGAGAGGATTTGCGGTGCGACGAGATCAACCACGCGCTCGCGCCGATCGAGCGCTGGTTTGTGTTTCGCGAGCCAGTTCGCGAAGACGGGCAGGATGCGCGACGGCCGCAGTTCACCGAGCGACGACAGCAACATCGAACCGTCTTCCGCATGTTTGCCGAAGATCGCGGGCCGCGCGCCTTGCGTGCGGTTGTACAGATAGTCCTTGATCTGCTGCTCGATGACGGGGCCTTTCTCCTCGATCACCAGCACGTCGGAGAGCCCGGAAACGAACGCATCGATACGCGTCATCTCGAGCGGGAAGGACAGGCCCACCTTGTAGATTCGCACGCCCGCCTGCTCCAGATCGGCCACGGTGAGATCGAGCCGGCGCAGCGCTTCCATCAGATCGAGATGTGCCTTGCCGCATGTGATGATGCCGACGTTCGCATGCGGACTTGGCGCGATCCATTTGTCGATGCTGTTGGCGCGAGCGAAATGGCGTACGGCGTCGAGCTTCGCGTGCAGACGTTGTTCGATCGTGAGGCTCGGCAGATCCGGCCAGCGGTTGTGCAGGCCGCCGGCGGGCGCTTCGAAGCCTTCGGGTGCGGGCCATTGCGTTTGCAGCGCGTCGAGATCGACGGTCGAACCGGACTCGACTGTTTCCGAAATCGCCTTGAAGCCGACCCACGCACCCGAGTAACGCGACAGCGCCCAGCCGTAGACGCCGAATTCGAGCATGTCCGCGACGTTCGACGGATTCACGACGGGCATGTGCCACGCGATCATCGCGAAGTCGCTTTGATGCGGCATCGACGACGACACGCAACCGTGATCGTCGCCTGCGACGACCAGCACGCCGCCATGCTGCGACGAGCCGTATGCGTTGCCGTGCTTGAGCGCGTCGCCCGCGCGGTCGACCCCGGGGCCTTTGCCGTACCACATCGCGTAGACGCCATCGACGGTGCGTTCAGGGTCCGCTTCGACGCGCTGCGTGCCGAGCACGGCGGTGCCGCCGAGTTCTTCGTTGATCGCGGGGAGGAAGCGGACGTCGTTTGCGTCGAGCAGTTTTTTCGCTTTCCACAATTGCTGGTCGACCATGCCGAGGGGTGAACCGCGATAACCGCTGATGAAACCGGCCGTATTGAGGCCGCGCGCCTTGTCGAGTTGGCGTTGCATCAAGGTGAGGCGCACGAGCGCCTGCGTGCCCGTGAGGAAGATGCGGCCGCGCGTGGCAGTGAGGTTGTCGGAGAGGCGGTAATCGGCGAGCGCGGGGATGCCGTCGATGGGTGGACGCGCGGTCATTGTGGAGTCTCCTGGTTCTTTGCTTTCGGGCTTGCGCATGCTGCCGGCCCGCGTTTGCTGCGAGAGACCTCATTCTTTCGCGTCAATTAGAGTAGAACTTCACTAAATTGGCCTGCAGTTCCATTCGGCGCGCAAGTTTTCCCGCGGATATTCTCGTGTTTGAGGATTTTTCGCTGGCTTGCCATTGTGTTGCGCCGGCATCGCGGCGGATGGGGGCGTGGCGAGCCCGTGGGTGCCGGTCCAGAACTGGTGCTGTGAGCGGCCTTGTTTGCGAACATGCTATGCCGCGGTGCGAAGAAAGTAAGTGCCGTCCCGTACAGGGGCAACGTCAGCGGGCCAGAAGCGAAACGCGGATGCCAGCGAAAAAACCAAAGGCATCGCCGTGCGATCCAGGCTACCCTAATCGCACAGTCATCCCGGCGCCGAAAGGCAACTCAAAACGATGAAACTGTACTATTGGCCCAAGACCCGAGCATTCCGCGCCCTCTGGATGCTCGAAGAAGCATCCGCCCGCTACGAGCTGGCCCATGTGAACATCCGGGCAGGCGAGCAGGACACCACTCAGTTCCACCACATCAACCCGATGTGCAAGCTTCCCGCGCTCGACGACGACGGCGTCCAGGTCGCCGAATCCGGCGCGGTGCTGCTCTATCTCGCCGATCGTTTCCCCGAAGCCAATCTGGGCGCACCAGTCGGCGATCCGTTGCGGGGACGTTTCCTTCAGTGGCTGTTCTTCACGCCGGGCTGTCTCGAACCGGCGATGGCCGAGAAGCTCACAGGTGCATCGGGCAATTCGTTCAGCTTCGGCTGGGGCAATCTCGAACGCGTGAAAGCCGCCATCGATATGGCGCTCTACGAAGGCGAATGGCTCCTCGGCGAACGCTTCTCCGCTGCCGATCTGCTGCTCGCGGGCACACTCCAGATCGCGTTCGTCGCGAAGCTGCTGGAGCCGACGGGGCGCATAGGCGAATATGTCGACCGGGCGATCTCGCGTGACGCGCACACGCGCGCGATGGCCATCGAGCAACGCGAAATCGAAGTATTGAAGCTGAAGCACTAGCCGCCACGCCGGGCGACGGCGCAGCACTCAACCCGTCGGCGCCTGCTGTAGTTCGTGCGGCTGGAGCGGCTCGACATCGTCGAAATGCGTGTAGTCGATGTGGCTCACGCCATTCTCTTCGCGGATCAGATCGACGAAGCGGTGCTGCCAGCGAATGTCGTCGCTCGGCCACGAAAAGCGCGCCTGCATTGTCTGCGAGGTGTTTTCGTCGGAGCCCTCTATCGTGAGCAGCAGCGACGCGTCCCGCGTGTAGAGACTCTCCGGCGTTTCGCCGAACAGCGGGCTTGCTTCGTCGATTACGTGCATCAGGTTCCAGCCGAGATAGAACATCGGTTGCTGATCGCGTACCAGCTTGAGGTCGTATATCTTGCGCAGCACGTAGCCTTCCGTCGAGCGCTCGACGCGCATCAAACGCAGCCGCGCTCGCGCCTCGACGATCACGTTTTGCCGCGCGTTCGCGGTGCGCACCATCAGCGTGGTCTGTCCGTCGATCGGGCGCACAATCGCAAAGCGCGAGAACATGATCTTGGCGCGCGGCCTGGAAAAGCGCGCGAAGATGAGACCGGTGGCGAGCGCAATTCCCGACATGCCGACGAAGATCTCGAGCGTCGCGACGAGGTGCCCGTATAGCGTCTGCGGGTGCATGTCGCCATAACCGACCGTCGCAAGCGTTTCGACGCTGAAGAAGAACGCGCCCGCAAAGCCCTTGGGATTCTGATTGGCGATCGTTGCACCGCCAAGTTCATATAGCGAGGCGAACGCCGAGTTCAGCACGAGGAACAGAAACGCCAGCGAAGTGAAGAACACGGGCCAGCTGATGGTCAGCGCGCGGTGATACAGGTCCTGCCACACACGCAGCGGCAGGCCGTGCGCGACGACGGTATGCGAACGGGCGCGAATCTTCCGGTCGAGCAGACGGCCGGCGCGCGCGCGGTGATCGCCGCTGGATTCGGGGGGAGTCGCGTTCATTCTTCTTCTGTTCCGCTGACAAGTGTGTCGCGCAGCGTCGCGGCGCGACCGTAGCCGACGCCGCCCGCTGCGGCGTGTAGTGTAGCGCGGCCGTGTTTGTTTACGGCCCGCGAGGTGTTATGTCCGGCGACGCCGCCGTCGTCCGGTCAGGGAAACGCGCGCGGCTTCGGCACCCCTGCGCCGTGCTCGATATCGGCGACAGCCTGCTGATGCGCCGTCTCGACGGCTTCGGCTTCTGTCGCAAAACCGATGTCGCCGCCCACGGTCGTCCAGCGCTGCACGGGATGATCGCGATGCCGGATCTCGTACTCCGCATCCCAGCGCGCGCCTTGCAGTTCGAGTGGACGCACGTGGATCGCGTACACGCCATAAAGAAAGAGCGGTTCTGCCATGATCGCCTCCGCCTGTTCAGCAAGACAAGGTCGTAGGCGCGGCGCGCGGCGGACGCGCCACGTCTGCTTCAATGCGAAAACCCGATCCTGACGGTTCAGCCGCCTATAGTTCGATCTCGCCGAGGATTCTGTGAGCCAGCGCCTTCGCTTCTTCAAGCGCTTCGTCGGCGGTCGCCGAAGTGGCTTCGACTTCGTAGACCGTGTCCTCCGTCTCGTCGCCTTCGTCGCGCGAAAGCGCAACGACGCCCTGGTACTGCCCGCCATCTACCGGGCGGATGGTCGCAGTCGCCGTATAGAGACCTTTGGTGTAGGTGACGTCCTCCATGATGCATCTCTCCTGCAAGGGGGAAATTCCATCCTAGCACGCGATTTCGACGCTCACATGTCGGTGCTGCGAGCCGCTTCTTGCGCATGCCGGGGCGTTCGGAGGCCATCGCGGAGGGCGAAGCCGCCGGCCAGGCGCTTGCACCGGCAGCTTCTTGCGTCAATCCTGCAGCAACGAGACGACTTCATCGAGCGTCGGCGAGTGCGCGCCCGAGTGGCGGCACGCGGCGGCGCCCGCCGCCAGCGAGAACGCGAGATGCTCTTCCCACTTGCGCTGCGGCGCCGTCATCAGGCTGAAGAGCAGCCCGCCGATCGATGCATCGCCCGCGCCGACCGTATCCGCGACGGCCACGCGCGGCGGCTTCGCTTCGATGACGCGATCGCCGTCGATCAGCGTCGCCGTTTCCGAGCCGCGCGTGACGAGCACGATCGCCTTCGGATTCATCGCGCGCAGTTGCGCGAGCGCGGCCGCTTCGTCGTCCGTCTTGAACAGCATGCGCAGGTCTTCGTCCGATACCTTGATCAGATCCGCGAGCCCCGCCATCCGGCGCAACGTCGGCTCGTAGCCGTGCGCCATCAGATTGCGGTAGTTCGGATCGAAGCTGATCTTCACGCCTCGTGCGCGCAGATCGGCGGCGAGCTTCGCGAGCGTCGTGCCGAGCGGCTGGCGCACGAGGCTGATGCAGCCGAAGTGGGCCCACTTCACATACGACATCCATCCTTCCGGCAGCGCCGACGGATCGAACGCGAGGTCGGCGCTGTTGTCGCCCATGAAGAAGTACGCGGGCGGATGCGTCTGGTGCACGACGGCAAGCAACGGCGCGCGCTCGACACGCTGCATGAAGCGCATGTCGAGACCGGCCGCGACGCTTGCATTCCACAGGTCGTCGGAGAAATTGTCGACGCCGAGGGAACCGGCGCAGGCCGTCGGTAGGCCCAGCCGCGCGACCGCGCGCGCGACGTTCCAGCCCGCGCCGCCCGGCACCGATAGCCAGCTTGAAGGGCCCGTGCGGACGAGATCGGTAAGGATGTCGCCGGCGGAAACGAAATCGGGAAACGTGGTGGAAGATTCGAGGCTCGCGCTCATGATGCTCACCGTACGAGGTTATGCGGACGTGCTGGAAGTCTGCAACGCGTGGTGCAGCACTTCGTAGCATGCGCCCATCGTGTGATAGTCGGTCTTGCCGGCCGGGCTCTTTTCGTCGCTGTATTTGCGGTTGTCGCACGTAAGTATGCGATACCACGCGCCATAACGATGATCGACGAAATGCGTCCAGCTGTAGCGCCAGATTTCGTCGTACCAGTCCCAGAAGCGCTCGTTGCCTGTTCGCTTGCCGAGCAGCGCGGCCGTCGCGAAGGTTTCGGCCTGCACCCAGAAGTATTTGTCGTGATCGCAGACGGTGCGGTCGGGTCCAAAGCCGTAATAGAGACCGCCGTGATCGTGATCCCATGCGTGCGTCATCGCGGCGTCGAACAGTTCGATCGCGCGCGGCAACAGCCACGGCAGCGGACGGTGTCGTTCAAGGATCAGCAGCAGCTTCGCCCATTCCGTCTGATGGCCCGGCTGGAAACCCCACGGACGGAAGATGTTGGAGCTGTCTTCCTCGTTGTAGTGCCAGTCCACCGACCAGTCCGCGTGAAAGTGCTCCCACACGAGACCCTGCGAGAGCTTCGCCTGACGCAACGCGATGTTGGTCGCGACGCGTTCCGCGCGATCGAGATACACGAGGTGGCCCGTCGCTTCATACGCGGCGAGCAGCGCTTCCATTGTGTGCATGTTCGCGTTCTGGCCGCGATACGAACTCACGCGCCAGTCGGCCGTGGCTTCGTCGGCGTAGAGGCCGGCTGCGGGATCCCAGAAGCGGTGCTCCATCAGTTCGAAGGTCGCGGCGATCATCGGCTTCGCTTCTTCGATGCCCGCCATCGCGGCATGCGCATACGCGAGCAGCACGAACGCGAGACCGTAGCAGTGGCGCGTCGCGTCGAGCGTGCGCCGATGGCCGTCGCGCCAGTCGGCCTCCCAGTCGTAACCCTGATGATGGGGGTCCCAATGACCGTCGTGCAGGAACTTCAGGCCGTGCTGTGCGTACTCCAGATGCTGCGGCTCGCCGAACTGCCGGTACGCCATCGCGTAGTTGAACACATACCGGCAACTGCTGACGAGGTGCCGCGTCGTGCGGTTGTAGATCGAGCCGTCGTCGCGAAAAAAGTGGAAGAAGCCGCCGCTCGGATCGAATACGTTCGGCGCATAAAAGCGCAGCGTGTCTTCGATGTGCGACAGCAGGAACGCCCCGTCGCGGAAGCTCGCGACGGGCGGCGCCTTGTCATTGGCGGTATTGTTCGAAAGCGTCGTGTCGGGTTGTTTCATGGCGTGTTCACTGAAGTACTGGCACGGACTACGAGTTGGACCGGTATGCGGATGTCGAGTGCGGACGGCGTGTCGTCGAGCAGCAATTCGACGCCGCGCCGCCCGAGCGCTTCCTTGTCGACTGCGATCGTCGTCAGCGGCGGGCGGGCGTGGGCGGCAGCGGGAATGTCGTCGAAGCCGACGATCGCGATGTCTTCGGGCACGCGCAAACCGCGTGCGACGCACACGCGCAGCGCGGCGAGCGCGGCGAGGTCGTTGTATGCGAAGACGGCGTCGGGGCGCGGGCCGGGACGGTCGAGCAGCTGCTCCATCGCGAGCGCGGCGCCCGAGTCGGGATCGAGGCCGGCATGGATCGTCACTTCCAGCGAAGGATCGAACAGCAGCCCGGCTTCGAAGAACGCGCGCCGGTAGCCGAGCGCGCGCTGCGCGATGCTGTAGTGCGCCAGCGAGCCGCCGATGAACGCGATGCGCGTGCGCTTCTGCGCGAACAGATGCTGCATCGCGAGCGCGGCGCCCGCCTGATTGTCGAGATTCACCGAGCGCAGATCCGGCGCCCACAGGTCGATCAGCACGAGCGGGCGTTTCATCGCAGCAAGGGTGGTGAGCGTTTCGGGCTCGACGAAGCCCGCGACGGCGATCGCGTCGGGCGCATGCAGGCGCATCTGCTGCACCACGTCTTCCGTCGGGCCCGCCGTCAGCACGGACGGGACGATGCCTCGCTCGCGGCACGCATCCTCGACGCCGTGCAGCACGTGCGAAAAGAACGGACTGACAGAGAAGTTGCTGTGATGCCGATGCAGCAAAAACGTGAGCCGTCGAATGCGCGGACGCAACTGGGCGGAATCGTAGCCAAGCCGGCGGGCCGTTTCGACGACGCGCTCGCGCGTCGACTCCGACAAGCCCGGCTGGTTCTTCAGCGCGCGTGAGACGGTGCCGATCGACACGCTGGCCGCGCGGGCGACGTCGCGGATCGTTGTAGCCATCGAAAAAGACGGCGGCGCAAGCAAGGCGCCGCAGCGGAGTTCAGGTTCGGCTGATTGTATAGTAAAACGCTACCGCGAAACGCTCAGTCGAGGCCATTCGATACGCGTAGATACCCGTACTTAGGCGCATCCGAGGCAAAACAAGTGTTTAGTAAAATTCACTAAACGACGTGATAATTTCATGAATCGGCGCGGCTCGCGATTGGCGCGTGCGGTGCGCCACACGCGCTAATCGGGGCGGCCGTGAATCCGAATCTGAATTCGAAGCGCACACGGCAATGGGCGGACGCGCAGTCCGAACCTCATTACTAAAGGTGACGATGCGGTGTGACAGGGGAATGTCTTCGGGCGTCCGTGCGGCGCGAGCGGCGGGTCTCTGAACGGGCGGGGCAGCGGCTCAGTCGACGGTAGCCGTCGTGCGCCCTTGCAGTACCATCCGGCCTTCGTTGAACTCGACCATCACGAGACCGGACGCTTCGCGCTTCGCGCGGCGTTTCGCGAGCGCCGCCACCGACGCGATGTCCTCGCTGCTGTACGCCGCATCGTTGCATTGCGGCTGTACCTGCACGCAGCCGATCGCCATCGTCACGAAGCCGTAGAAGCTCGGATTGCCGCGCCGGTCCTCGCCGTGGATACCGCCCGCCAGACGGTCGCCCGGCCCATAGAAGCGCTGCGCGCCTTCGTTGAACGTGTGAATGGCGCGTTGCGCGCGCGCGTGCCAGTCTTCGCTCTGGAACAGCACCAGGAAGTCGTCACCACCGACGTGCCCGAGAAAATCGCGGGTCGGATCGCATACGTCGGCCAGCACATGAGCGGCAAATTTCAGCACTTCATCGCCTTGCCAGTAACCGTACTGGTCGTTGAACGGCTTGAAGTGATTCAGATCAGCGTAGCACGCATGGAAGCCCGCTTCGTGACTGAGCAGCCGCGTGATGTGCGAGCTGATGGGAATGTTGCCTGGCAGGAACGTGAGCGGATTCGCGTAGCGGGCCGCTTCGATGCGCACTTCCGTGACCGCGCGCACGAGGCTTTCACCCGTGCCGAGCCCCACGTATTGGCCGTGCTCGGTGATGACGAAGCCGTCCGCGAGATAACGCTGGTCGTCGTTGGCGAGCAGCTTGGCCATGTCCTCGACTGTCATCGACTTCTCGATCACGACGGGCGACTCGTTCGCGAACAGCATGCAGGGCCGCTTGCCGAACAGTTCGCGATGATAGGGCAGCGCGTACCGGTCCATGAATGCACGGCGATTGATCAGCGCGACAGGTTCGTCCTCCTCGACGACGGCGACGGCATGCAGGTTCGGCAGGCGGTTGAACAGTTCGAGCACGTCGTTGTTCGTCGCGTCGCGCGGCAGCGCAGGCGCATGCACGACCATCTTTGTCGACGCCATGCCGCCCGACGGCGATGCGCTCACCACCGCCCGCGTCGCTTCCGGAAACACGGCGATGTGACGGGAACGCAGCGCCTCTCGGGCGTTATCCGCAACCAGGGGGGGCGGGTGCGCGCTCGGCTTGCCGAGGAAATAGCCCTGCCCGCAGGCGATGCCCATGTCGCGCACGACGATCAGATCCGCCTCCTTTTCGATTCCTTCGGCGACGAGGCGCGCACCGCTCGCGGCTGCAAAATGCTGCATCGCCTTCACGGCTTCGAACTTGAGCGGGTCGCTGGCGATGTCGTGAATGAAGAAGCGGTCGATCTTCACGACGTCGGGCCGCAGACGCACCCATAAATTCATGCTGGCGTTAGCGGTGCCGTAGTCGTCGAGCGCGAACTGCGCGCCTGCCATGCGCAGCAGGGAAATGGCAGGCAGAAAGCTGGCAACGTCGGGGATTGCGCTCTGCTCGGTCAGTTCGATCACGATGCGTCCTGCGTGGACGCCCATATTGCGCAACATCGTGAAAGTGTCGTCCCGCTCGTCGGCCAGCTGGCGGATCGCGCCTGCGCTGAAATTCAGGAACAGCTTGCACTCGCACTTGAGCCGGGCGAACGCCTCGATGCAGGTGTGCGCGGCCGCGCGCTCCAGCGCGATCACGCTGCCTTCGGCAGCCGCCTGTGCGAACAGCGCATACGGCGTTTCTAGCGCCGTGCCGGCCGGCCCGCGAATCAGTCCTTCGTAACCGAGAATCGCGCCGTCTTCAAAATCGACGATCGGCTGAAACACTGCTGACAAATCGCGCTGCGCAATCAGATCGACGATGCGAGGCGCTGCAAGGAGGGAGGGCGAGCGTTGAGACATGACACACACGGCCGGAGCATTGGACCGTCGGCTTATCGGCAGGTCAACGCAAGAGTTGAATGAACTTTTGGTGACGCCTTGCACCCGTTTGGGGCAAAACGGGAACATTTCCACCCATCTGGGGTGGCGTACGATGCGTGCGTTTTTCCTATGCCTTCGCGCCGAAGAGACAGTGAGTCGCCGGCACGCTGAAATAACAACAAAGCCGCCCGCAGGCGGCTTTCCACGACTCACTCAGGGAGAGCGCTCATGAATTCCATCGCATTCGAAGCAGGCTTATCGCCGCGCGACAGCCGTCGTCGTGCCTTTTTGTGCAGCGCGCTTCTCCGCGCTGACGTCGCGGGCGCCCCAGCGCTGCGCGAGCGCGGCGCAGACCATCAATTGAATCTGGTGGAACAGCATCAGCGGAAGCACGACGGCACCCACCGCGTGCGTCGCGAAGATCACCTTCGCCATCGGCACTCCGGCAGCGAGACTTTTCTTCGATCCGCAGAAGATGATCGTGATCTGGTCCGCGCGGCTGAAGCCGAGGCGCTTGCTGACGAACATCGTCACCGCCAGCGCGAGCGCGAGCAGTACGGCGCATACCGCCAGCAGGCCGCCCAGCGCGGCGAGCGGCATCTGATGCCACAGGCCTTCGTTGACGGCCTCGCTAAACGCGCCGTA
This sequence comes from Paraburkholderia phymatum STM815, assembly GCF_000020045.1. Taxonomy (GTDB): domain Bacteria; phylum Pseudomonadota; class Gammaproteobacteria; order Burkholderiales; family Burkholderiaceae; genus Paraburkholderia; species Paraburkholderia phymatum. The sequence goes on from NC_010622.1 coordinate 170,191, forward strand.
GACCACCAGCAGGATCGAGCCCTGGTCGACGAATTTGAGCACGCTGCGATTGCGCTCGATCCACCCGCCGATCATCGGCCGCAGCAACTGCCCGGCAACGAACGGCACGAGCAGCTGCAGCACGATGTTCCACACGGTATGCCACGGCGAACCGCCGCTCGCGGCCTGGTTCGTGACGATGACGCTGACAAGCGCGGGCGTAATGAAGATGCCGAGCAGACTCGACGCGGACGCGCTGCAGACGGCAGCGGGCACGTTGCCCTTCGCAATCGACGTGAACGCGATCGACGACTGAACCGTCGACGGCAGCGTGCAGAGGAACAGGATGCCGGCGTAGAGCGCAGGCGTAACGAGGGGCGAAAGAAGCGGTTTGAGTACGAGCCCGAGTACCGGAAAGAGCGCGAACGTGCTTAGCAGCACGACCAGATGCAGCCGCCAGTGCGTGGCGCCGGCGATGATCGCCTCTCGCGAGAGCTTGGCGCCGTGCAGGAAGAAGAGCAGTCCGACGGCAATGTCCGTGACCCAGTTGAACGCCAGCGCGGCTTGCCCATGCACCGGGAGCAGGCTGGCGAAAATCACCGTGCCGATCAGGCACAGCGTGAAATTGTCTGGAAGAAGTTTCGGACGGGCCATCTCTTAAATCTCGGTGCGGTTGAAGCGATTGCTTGTCGCCGCCGACGCGCGTACGCCAAGAAGCTATTGTCGGCGCAAAGCGATTGAAAAAGCAAATTCATTTGCCGAATTGATTAATTACATAAACGCATTAAAGGTGCGCCTCGTTCCTCGTAGCCGATGGTTGCACCCGCATCCAGAACGGCGTACGCGCAATCGTCCGGACGGCCATTTCAGGTATCGACGAACGATCGAATCGCATCTTCCAGGCGGTATTTTTCGATTCACTGTTCATACGAATTCAAGCGTTCGAAGCCCCTTGTTTTTCAGCGCTTTTTCGCTTCGTCCCGCAACATCTTTGTGGCGAAAAAACGTCGCAGTAACAATGCGTTACAACAGTGCCGCAGGCCTAACATATTTTGGCTCGACACCCTGGGAGGCCGCCAATAAATTACTGTTCGAAGGCCGATGGGGCTTCGCACGAGGCAAGAATTTCCTCGCACTCGCGTCAGTCCCGAAAGCAGCCCAGCCGCAGCTCGAGCGGCGGGCGCTGAGGCGGGTCATCGGGCAGGTGAATCATGGTGCTTGCAGGGCTGTCGAGGATCAAATGGTGGGTGACGGGCGCGTTGGTCGTTGCGCTGACCTCGCTCGCCTACGCAAAACCGTCGTTCGTGCAGCATGACGGGCATGGTCTCTTCGGTGGCCGTACGGGTTTTCAGGGCGCAGCGTTTAGCGGGCCTGTGCACGGCCATGCAGCGCCGCGCGAAAACATTTCACGCGAAATGCCGCGCGGTGTTTCAATGCATGGCGGGCGCTATACCCGAAACGACACGGCGCACGCGCCGGGCACTAGTCCGTCCGGTCGTGCAGGCGTGAACGACACGTTCGCTGGCCGCGCGTGGGGCGGCAATGCATCGAACTACGGCGCGCAGCGAATGATGGTGCCGTCAGACGTTTACCGAAACCGCCCGGCTGCGCAATACGTCGGCACGCAATACGCGGGCGCCATCACACCTGTCAGCACCGATTCACGCAACGCGCCGCGTCCGCCGTCCAATGCGCAGTCAGCGCACGTCGGGTCGATTCGCGACGACGTCACGCGTTACAACGAAGAGCGCGGCGCATCCCGGCAGATTCCGCGTCCGCCGGGAGATACATCGCGCATTCCGCCATCGTCGCCTTACCGCAACTGATCTTCGCCTGAATCCGCGCGCTCCAGCCGGACGCCAGTCTCCTCGCATGCCATCGATCTCACATGAGGTCGGATCGGTTTCTCCCAAAGTCTCCTGGCACGTCTTTTTTGTCGCCGTATATCCGGACGAAACCAGGCCGGCTGTTCTGATGTAAGCACGCCACACATTTTTGAAATCGCTCGTCTGCGGGCGGTCTTTGTCATCCAATCCCATCTTTGTTGTGGCGCTGCATCAATGTTCTTCTTGATGCGCGTCACATTGTCCGCGTACCTGTAGAATCCGCGCCCGTCGCGGCGCTCGCGATTTTGCGGCAATGCGGAAACAAGGTGCGCCGGCAACCAATATCAGGCCGAAAGTTCACCAAACTATTCAGTCCCATATACCCGCAATAAGCACAGATATTTTTGTCCATAAAAATGGTCCGCAAAGATTTGTCCCAGCCCCGATTGGCGGTCAGACGGATAACAAGCAGGATCCGGCGAGCGCCCCGCCGCACAGCCACACCCTTTTGACAAAGACAGGAGAACCCATGAATACCACCGTCAGCCGCGCGCTGAGAACAGGCCGTGAGGCGAGCCCGAAGGCAACTTTCAAGGCGACCGTCATCGGCGCCTTGCTGGCCATTGCGTCGACCTCGTCGTTCGCGCAATCGAGCGTGCAGCTTTATGGTCAGGTCGACGAATGGGTCGGCGTAACGAAGTTCCCGGGCAGCCAGGCTGCCTGGAACGTGTCCGGTGGCGGTATGTCGACCTCGTATTGGGGCATCAAGGGTGCGGAAGATCTGGGCAACGGCTACAAGGCGATCTTTACCCTCGAAGACTTCTTCCGCGCGCAGAACGGTAAATACGGCCGCTTCGACGGCGACACGTTCTTCGGCCGTAACGCGTACGTCGGTATCGAATCGCCCTACGGCACCGTGACGGCGGGCCGTCTCACCACGCAACTGTTCGTGTCGACGATTCTCTTTAATCCGTTCATCGACTCGTACGTGTTCTCGCCGATGGTCTATCACGTGTTCCTCGGTCTGGGCACGTTCCCGACCTACACGACGGACATGGGCGTGGTCGGCGATTCGGGCTGGAATAACGCAATCCAGTATTCGACGCCCGACTTCAGCGGCCTGTCGGGCAGCGCGATGTATGCACTCGGCAATTCCGCCGATCACAACGGCTCAAAGAAATACAGCGCGCAGTTCCTGTATTTCCACGGCCCGTTCGCGGCGACGGGCGTCTTCCAGTACGTGAACTTCAACAACTCGCCGACGGATCTCGGTTCGCTGGTCGCCGGGCTGAAGAGCCAGTCGGTGGGTCAGGTGGGCGTGTCGTACGACCTCAAGTACGTGAAGTTCTATGGCCAGTACATGTACACGAAGAACGATCAGGACGTCTCCAGCTGGCACGTGAACACGGCGCAGGGTGGTGTGTCCGTGCCGCTCGGCACGGGCACCGTGATGGCGTCGTACGCCTATTCGCGCGACTCGGGCGGTCTGGATCAGATGCATCAGTCGGCGGCCATTGGTTATGACTATCCGCTGTCCAAGCGTACCGATGTGTATGCCGCCTACCTGTACGACAAGTACACGAGCCTCGCATCGGGTTATACGGCCGGTGTCGGCCTGCGCGCGAAGTTCTGATTGCGGCGTCAGCCCAGCGGCGTCCGCGCGCCGCCTGTCAAAGCCCTGGTTCCTCGCGGAACGCAGGGCTTGTTCTTTCGGCTGCACCTACTGCCTCACATTGATGACCGCTCCTTGATAAAGTCGGGAATATCAGCCCGATTCATTCCTATTCCGAGCGACGCAATGGATACCCTCGTCAGCATGAAAGTGTTTCGCCACGTCGTCGAGGTCGGCAGCTTTGTCGGCGCGTCGGAGAAAATGGACATGTCGGCGGCGATGGCGAGCAAGCATGTGATGCATCTCGAACAGCAGCTCGGCGCGCGGCTGTTGAATCGCACCACGCGCCGCGTCGCGCCGACCGAGGCGGGCCGCGAGTACTACGAGCGCCTGAGCCAGGTGTTGAGCGAACTAGACGAAGCGGAACAGGCAGTGGGCGCCGCGAGCGTCGTGCCGCAAGGGCGGTTGCGCGTGTCGTCGCTATCGGCGTTCGGACTGCGCCATGTGATGAGCGCCGTCGCCGATTATGCGACGCAGCATCCTCAGGTCACCGTCGACATCACGCTGTCGGACCGCGTTGTCGAACTGATCGACGAAGGCTTCGATGTCGCGATACGCGCGTCGCCGTCGGGACTCAAGTCGTCCTCGCTGATCGCGCGTCAGGTCGCGACTGCGCACCTGGTGCTGTGTGCGTCGCCGGAATATATCGAGCGGCACGGCGCACCGAAATCTGCCGCTGATCTGACACGCCACAACATCATTCAGTACTCAGGCGTATCGGCGCTCGAACTCGTGGCGGGCGCGAATGCCGAGAGCGGGCGCGTCAAGCTGTCGGGCAATCTGATCGTCAATCATCTGGAGGCGCAGCGCGTCGTTGTGCTGCAGGGCGCGGCGCTCGCGCTGCTCGGCACCGAAGTTATCGGCGACGATCTCGCGGCGGGCCGCGTCGTGCCGTTGCTGATCGACGAACTGCCGCCGCGCGAGCTGCCGATCCACGTCGTCTACGCGAGCCGCCGGCACCTGTCGGCGAAGGTGCGCTCGTTCGTCGATTTCATCGCGGAGCGTTTTTCAAGCGAGCCGCTCTGGCCGACGCTCGAGCAGATCAAGGCGCTCGCGCTGCGCTGACACGCGCGTCGCCCGTCGATTCACGCTGGGTGAACGGCGCACGGACGATTGGGTCGTATCGTTATACTGCTTGCAGCACCCGCGAAGCACGAGACGAACGAACCTGACGATTCGATCCGGGGGAGACATGACCGATCTTTCCACGCCGCAGCGCATCGGTGACGACGCGCACGCTTCACACTCTTCCACGCCGCGTGCGCCCGGCGCGCAGTCGTCACGGCGTTTGCGTTTCGTCACTGCCGCGGCGCTGTTCGACGGCCACGACGCATCGATCAACATCATCCGGCGCATTCTGCAGGCGAGCGGCGTCGAGGTGATCCATCTCGGGCACAACCGTGCCGTCGAGGAAGTGGCGACAGCCGCGTTGCAGGAGGATGCGGACGGCATCGCGGTGTCGAGCTATCAGGGCGGACACATCGAATACTTCCGCTATCTGGTCGATCTGTTGCGCGAGCGCGGCGGCGCAGGAATCAAGGTATTCGGCGGCGGCGGCGGCGTGATCGTGCCCGACGAGATCGCGGCGTTGCAGCAGTACGGCGTCGAGCGCATCTATTCGCCGCACGATGGGCAACGGCTCGGGCTGCAAGGGATGATCGACGACATGATCGCGCGCTGCCGCGACGCGGCGCGACCGCGGCCGGACACGCCGCAGCCGTCTAAGCTGGTTCGCGATCTGAAGGACGCGCTGCGCGGCGATGCCGATGGCGTCGCGCGTCTCGCCGCATTCCGCGAGCTCGCCCGATTGATCACGTCGCTTGAAACGGGAGACCTGGATCCTGCCATTCGCGCGGAACTCGCTGCACGGGCGAAGCAGGCGAACGTGCCCGTGCTCGGCATCACAGGGACGGGCGGCGCAGGCAAGTCGTCGCTGTCGGATGAACTGATCCGCCGGTTCCGTCTCGACTACGGCGATGCGATGACGATCGCCGTCATCGCGATCGATCCGTCGCGCCGCAAGTCGGGCGGCGCGCTGCTCGGCGATCGCATCCGCATGAACGCGATCGGCGACTGGGGCGATGGCGCGCGCGTGTTCATGCGCTCGCTGGCGACACGCGACGCATCGAGCGAAATCTCCGATGCGCTACCCGATACGATCAATGCCTGCAAGATGACGGGTTTCGATCTGATCGTAGTCGAGACGTCGGGCATCGGTCAGGGCGACGCGGCCATCGTGCCGCACGCCGACACGTCGCTGTACGTGATGACGCCCGAATTCGGCGCGGCGAGCCAGCTCGAGAAGATCGACATGCTCGACTTCGCGGATTTCGTCGCGATCAATAAATTCGACCGTAAGGGTGCTGCCGACGCGCTGCGTGACGTTGCGAAACAGGTTCAGCGTAACCAGCAGAAGTTTGCGGCGAAGATCGATGAAATGCCGGTGTTCGGTACGATTGCGTCGCGATTCAATGACGATGGCGTAACTGCTGTGTACCAACATATCGCTGCGGCATTGCGCAGCCACGGCCTGCGCGAAAGCGAAGCGCGCTTGCCGAAGCTGGAAGGTCTGCGGCACTCGAGCGGCCGCAACGCGATCGTGCCGCCCGAGCGCGTGCGGTATCTGTCGGATGTTGCGCTGATGGTGCGTGCGTATCGCGAACGTGCCGACAAGCAGTCGCAGCTCGCGCGTGAGCGCTGGCAACTCGACGAAGCGCGGCGCATGTTGAATGACGCGAGCGGCAATGTGGCGGACGCGGCCGCTTTCGACTCACTGATCGACGCCCGCACGTCGCAGCTGGGCGAGCGCGAAAAGGCGCTGCTCGAAGCGTGGCCAAAGACGGTTGCCGCTTACTCCGGCGACGAGCATGTGGTGAAGATCCGCGGCAACGAAATCCGTACCGCGCTCACCGTCGAAACCCTGTCGGGTTCGAGGATCCGCAAGGTCGCGCTGCCGGCATACAAGGATCCCGGCGAAATCCTGCGCTGGCTGATGCTCGACAATCTGCCGGGCTACTTCCCGTTCACGGCTGGCGTGTTTCCGTTCCGCCGCGAGAACGAAGACCCGACGCGCATGTTCGCGGGCGAGGGCGATCCGTTCCGCACCAACCGGCGTTTCAAGTTGCTGTCCGACGGTGTGCCTGCGAAGCGTCTGTCGACGGCATTCGATTCCGTCACGCTCTACGGCGAAGAACCGAACGAGCGGCCGGATATTTACGGCAAGGTCGGCAATTCGGGCGTATCGGTGGCAACGCTCGACGACATGAAGGCACTCTACGACGGCTTCGACCTGTGCGCGCCCGAGACGTCGGTGTCGATGACGATCAACGGTCCCGCGCCGACCATACTCGCGATGTTCTTCAACGTTGCGATCGATCAGCAGATCGCGCTCGCGCACGCGAAAGCGCAGCAGCAAGGGCGAGCGCCTTCGCATGACGAACTCGATGCCGCGCGCCGTTTCGCGCTCGAAAACGTGCGCGGTACGGTGCAGGCTGACATCCTCAAGGAAGATCAAGGGCAGAACACCTGCATCTTCTCGACGGAGTTCAGCCTGAAGGTGATGGGCGACATTCAGGCGTACTTCGTCGAGCACGGCGTGCGCAATTTTTATTCGGTGTCGATTTCCGGCTATCACATCGCCGAGGCGGGCGCGAATCCGATTTCTCAGCTCGCGTACACGCTCGCGAACGGATTCACGTATGTCGAAGCGTATCTCGCGCGCGGCATGGACATCGACGACTTTGCGCCGAATCTGTCGTTCTTTTTCTCGAACGGCATGGACCCGGAATACACCGTGCTCGGCCGTGTCGCGCGGCGTATCTGGGCCGTTGCAATGCGCGAGCGTTACGGCGCCAACGAGCGCAGCCAGAAGCTGAAGTATCACGTGCAGACATCGGGCCGTAGCCTGCACGCGCAGGAAATCGACTTCAACGATATCCGCACGACGCTGCAGGCGCTGATTGCGATCTACGACAACTGCAATTCGCTGCATACGAACGCGTTCGACGAAGCGATCACGACGCCGACGGAGGACTCGGTGCGCCGCGCGGTCGCGATCCAGCTGATCATCAACCGCGAATGGGGGCTCGCGAAGAACCAGAATCCGAATCAGGGCAGCTTCGTCATCGATGAATTGACCGATCTCGTCGAGGCGGCGGTGCTGACCGAGTTCGACCGGCTGACAGAGCGCGGCGGTGTGCTCGGCGCGATGGAAACGGGCTACCAGCGCGGCAGGATCCAGGACGAGTCGATGCTGTACGAGCATCGCAAACATGATGGCTCGTATCCGATCGTCGGCGTGAACACGTTCCTCGGCGCCCATGCGCACGATGCACCGCCGCCTGTTGCTTTAGCGCGTTCGACGGAAAACGAGAAGCAGGGGCAACTCAAGCGCCTGCGCACATTCCAGTCGCGCAATCAAAGCGACGCGCCGGCCATGCTCGAACGACTGAAACGTGCCGTCATCGACGATCAGAACGTGTTCGCCGTGCTGATGGATGCGGTGCGAGTCTGTTCGCTCGGACAGATCACGCATGCGCTGTTCGAAGTGGGCGGCCAGTATCGACGCAACATGTGATATGCCGCCGCAAAAGAAAAAGGCCGCGCGCAACGCACGCGGCCTTTTCATTCATTGGAAGGTCAGCCGCCGATCCCGAGCCGTGCCTTCGCGGTCTCATACTCGTCTTTCAAACGCGCGACGAGATCGGCGACGCTCGGCACGTCGTGCATCAGGCCGACGCCCTGGCCCGCGCCCCAAATATCTTTCCACGCCTTCGCCTTGTCGCTGCCGAAGTTCATCTTCGTCTTGTCCGACTCGGGCAGCGCATCGGGATCGAGGCCCGCGTTCACGATGCTCTCGCGGATGTAGTTGCCGTGCACACCCGTGAACAGGTTCGTGTAGATGATATCGGCGGAATTCGAATGGATGATGGCCTGCTTGTAGCCCTCTACCGCGTGCGCTTCCTTCGTCGCGATGAAGCGCGTGCCCATGTAGGCGAGATCGGCGCCCATCGCCTGCGCGGCGAGAATCGAGCCGCCATTCGCAATCGAACCCGACAGCACGATCGGGCCGTCGAACATGCGCCGCACTTCGCCGACCAGCGCGAACGGCGACGTCGTGCCCGCGTGACCGCCCGCGCCCGCCGCGACGAGGATCAGGCCGTCGACGCCGGCCTCCAGCGCCTTTTGCGCGTGACGCAGATTGATCACGTCATGCAGCACGATGCCGCCATAGCTGTGCACGGCATCGACGATTTCCTTCGCAGGCGCACGCAGGCTCGTGATGAAAATCGGCACCTTGTGCTCGACGCAGACGCGGATATCGTGTTCGAGCCGCGCATTCGACTGATGCACGATCTGATTGACGGCAATCGGTCCGATGACGGCGTCCGGGTTCGCCGCCTTGTGCTCGGCGAGCGATGCCTGAATTTGCGTCAGCCATTCGTCGAGCAGTTCGGCGGGGCGGGCATTGAGCGCTGGAAACGAGCCGACGATCCCGGCCTTGCACTGAGCGAGCACGAGTTCCGGATAGCTGACGATGAACATCGGCGAAGCGACGACGGGCAAGCTAAGGTGCTGCAGGACGGCGGGCAATGCCATGATGCGGGTCTCCTGATCGACATGCCGGTGCATCCGATGCCCGGCGATATGAGTGTAGCGGCTGCTGTTCGCGGCTTCCGGCCCAGACAGGCGCACCAATTAAGAACGATCGTTCGATTATAGGGGACTCCCGGCTGCGGTGCCTGCGGATCGCCGTTCGAAGGAGAGTTCAGGTTCTAGGAAAGCGTGGGTTAGCACACTCGCGGCGATATCCACGCCTTCTACAATGCCCAGACTTACAACGAGAGCGAGACCTGACATGCCCTTCGCAGACTTCACCCCGTTTCGGTTCACGGCTGGGGACGTCGATATTTTCGGAGTCAAGGGCGGAGCGGGGCCGCCTTTGCTGCTGCTGCACGGTCACCCGCAGACCCACCTGATCTGGCATCGATGTGCGTCGCAGCTCGCCGGGCATTTCACGGTCATCGCGACGGACCTGCGCGGCTACGGCGCGTCGGCGAAACCGCCGAGCGACGCGACACACGCACCGTATTCAAAACGTGCGATGGCCGCCGATCAGGTCGCGGTGATGCGTCATTTCGGTTACGAGCGCTTTCTCGTCTGCGCGCACGACCGTGGCGCGCGCGTCGCACACCGGATGGCGCTCGATTTCCCCGATTTCGTCGAACGCCTGATGCTGCTCGACATTGCGCCGACGCTCGCCATGTACGAAGCTACCGACCGCGCCTTCGCGACGGCCTATTTCCACTGGTTTTTTCTGATCCAACCCGAGCCGCTGCCGGAGACGCTCATCGAAGGCAATCCCGATGTCTACGTCGACCGTGTGATGGGCAGCCGTGCGGCAGGCCTCGCGCCATTCGCGCCCGCAGTGCTCGCCGAGTATCGCAATGCGTTGCGGCAACCGGGCGCCGTGCACGCGATGTGCGAGGATTATCGTGCGTCGGCGACCATCGACCTCGAGCATGATCGTGCGGCTGTCGAGCGCGGTCACAAGATCGCGTGTCCGGTACGCGTGCTGTGGGGCGCGCAAGGTGTGATCGAGCGTTGCTTCGAGCCGATGGCCGAATGGCGCAAGGTCGCGCGCGATGTCAGCGGACGCTCGCTGGCCTGTGGGCATTACATCCCCGAAGAAGCACCCGGGGAACTCGTGCCGGAAATGCTGTCGTTCTTCGAAGCCGTCGAGCTTTGATTCCCTTCTGCGCCCGTGCCGCCGCCCGTTCAGGCGAGCGGCGGCAGGCGCCGCGATACCGGTGTCGACTTGACGATGGCGGTGCTCGTTTCTGCACGCTCGGTTACCTTCAAGAGGATCTCATCGAGCTGGTCGATCGAGCGCAGATACAGGCGGCAGATGAAACAGTCGTCGCCCGTCACCTTGTCGCATTCGACGAACTCGGGAATCCGCCGTATCACTTCCTCCACCAGATGCAACTGTCCAGGCAGCGGTTTCACCCGCACGATCGCCTGCAGTGTGTAGCCCAGTGCGCGCGGATCGATCTGCACGGTGAATCGTTCGATCACGCCTTGCGTGTTGAGACGCCGCAAGCGGTCCGCCGTCGCAGGCGCCGACAGGCCGACATGGCGCGCTAGCTCGCTGATGGGCTGGCGCGCGTCGTCGGCGAGGCTCGCGAGCAGCATGCGATCGGTGTCGTCGAGCGTCGCGGGCGCGGGCGCTCGTTTTTCGGCACCAGTAAGGTTTTTTGGCATATCGACCTTCACATTCAAGGCAAACTCGTAGAATCGCCTTATTTTAGCTATGTATCATGGACTTCCGATTAATTACACTGACGTCAGAGGTGATTCTTCGTGGAGACCGCGATGACGACAGGTAATGAAGTGCGGCAAGGCGCGTTCGAGATGACGCTCGCGATGCTGATGTCGGGAACGATCGGCTGGCTGGTTGTTTCTTCGCAGCAATCAGCGCTCAACGTCGCCTTCTTCCGATGCCTGTTCGGCGGCGCAACCTTGCTGCTGATTTGCGCGGCGCGCGGGCTGCTCGCACGCAAGCTGTTCTCGTGGAAGATGATCGCGCTCGCGACGCTCGGCAGCGCGGCCATCGTCGCGAACTGGGTGTTGCTGTTCGCCGCTTACTCGCGCGCGTCGATATCGATGGCGACGACGGTCTACAGCACGCAGCCGTTCATGCTCGTCGCGCTGGGGGCGCTGGTGTTTCGCGAACGCGTGACGGCGTCGACGGTCGTGTGGCTGCTGATCGCGTTCATCGGCCTCGTGTTCGTCGTGAAAGTCGAGCCGGCTGTGCTGGCTGTGCCGGGGCAATATCTGCAGGGCGTGGCATACGCGGTCGGCGCAGCGTTCCTGTATGCCGTCTCGTCGATCATCACAAAGCACTTGAAGAACACGCCGCCGCACCTTATCGCACTGATCACCGTGGCGACGGGCGTCGTCGTGCTCGCTCCGTCCGTGCAGTACGATGCGTTGCCATCAACGGGCATGCATTGGCTGCAACTCGTCACGCTCGGTGTCGTGAACACCGGGATCATGTACGTGCTGCTGTATGGCGCGATCCAGAAGCTGCCGACGGCGATGACGGGCGCACTGTCTTTCATCTATCCGGTCGTGGCCATCATCGTGGACCGCGTCGCCTTCGGCCAAAAGCTCGCGTGGATTCAGGTGCTTGGCGCCGTACTGATCCTTCTCGCGGCGGCGGGCGTGAATCTCGGCTGGCGCATCGTGCCCGCGCGGCGCTACTCGATATAACGGTAGTTCATACCGATAGTACGGATTCCGAATAAGGCATCAGGCCGAACGTTAAAGATTCTGTAGGGAAATCACCGATGCGTTCGAAAGGTGCGCGCAGGTATTATTTCTTCGACGCTGATCACGTCAATATCATTGTGCCGCTCGAACTGAAAGCCGAGCGGCTTTCTTTTTGCAGGTCCGTTCGCGATGCAGCCCGTGCTGTTGCTCAATGCGGCGTCGTTTCGCAAATCATTCGGCGCGCGCACTGATTCGCTCGCCATCGAACCGTAACGGACCGCTATCCGCAGCCAATCCTTCGACCATTTCACGCAACAGCGCGGGCCATGCACTCCGCGGCTTCAGCATCGACGCGGCGGCTCGCATCACGCTCGCTTCATCGACCATGCGAAGTAATGCTGCGAAAGACATTGCGCCCGCGTCAAGCAGCTTGAACACGATCAGCACTTTCAGCGCGTTCTTCGCGTTGCGTGATGGATCGGCGCGCAGCCACGCCACACGCGACAGCGCGCGGTCGAGCGCGGCGTGCACGTCCGAAAATGGCGCACCGTGGCCGGGAATCACCGTTTTCACATCGAGCGTGCCGATCAATTCGAGCACGGCCTGCTGCTCGGCGAAACCGCTTTCGCCGTCGAGTTCGGGAAAGATTACGCCGAAGCCGTTTTGCCACAACGCGTCCGCGCTGATCAGCAATTGATGTTCGGCGCAGTAAAGCATCAGCGAATGCGGATCATGACCGGGCGCGCCAAGCACGTCCCAGACGAGCGCGCCGAGCGTCAGGCGCGTGCCAGGCTCAATCGTGCCGGAAAATGCGAAACGCGGGCATAACTGGCCTGTCGCGCGGAACGTCAGGCGCGTTTCGTCCCATGCATGCACGGCATCGGCTTCCGTCGACGGAATCAGCGTTCTGCATGGCCATGTTGCCTGGAGTTGCGCGTTGCCGCCGCAGTGATCCGAATGCAGATGCGTGTTGACAATCAGATCGAGCGGGCGCGCACCTAGCGCATGCCGCACGAGCGCGACCGTCTGTGCCGCATGCGATGCGTAGCCTGTATCGACGAGCGCTGCGCACGCGTCGTCGACGAGCAGCACATTGTTCGACGACAGCCAGCCGCGTTCGAACACGCGTACCGACGCAGGCAGCGCGATCATGCAGCGCCGGCCTGCGTGGCGGGCCTGGGCATCACGAGTATCGTGGACTTGCCGGTCACCACGGTTTCGGCGTGCTGGTTGGCGATGCTACCTTCGAGCTGCGTCAGGTCGCCATTGAGGCTCGCTTTCCAGTACGCGCCCAGGACGCGCCATGTCATTGTCAGCGTGTCGCCGCTATGCACGGCTTTTTTCAACTTGATGTCGAACTCGAGTCCGAGCGGTTGCGCGTAAGTGGAAAAGTGCGTGGCGAGCAGCGCCATGAAATGCGCGGTCGGCTGCGTGCCCGAAGCGATCAATCCGCCGAATCGGCTTTGCGCCGCGTAAGTCTCATCGTGATGCAGCGGATTCAGATCGTTGACCGTGGTGGCGAACGATTTGATCGATTCGGACGAGAGCGTGAGCGTCGCGCCGAACGTCTCGCCGATCGTGACGACGCGCGGCGGCGTATTCATGTCTTCGCCTCGCGCCTGTCTGCGTGCTTCGACTTGATGCCGGCGTGACGCGCTTCGATTTCATCCCAGACCGCGCGCTTTGCCGCGTCGTCGAACGAAGACCAGTTCGCGATCTCGTCGATCGTGCGCAAGCAGCCTTCGCACAGGTTCGTGGCCTTATCCATCCGGCACACGTTGATGCAGGGCGACGGAACGGGCGCGATGCCGGGCGCCGTGGATTGCGTGCGAGCGGTGCAGGCCGTCATGCCGTTTCGCGCAAGGCGATCTCGACGACAGGCGCGTCCGTCAGCGCGGCCAGTTCCTGCGGCGTCAGATTGAACACTGCGTGCGGATGTCCGGCGGCAGCCCACAGGCTATCGAGTGTGAAGAGATCGGCGTCGATCAGCGTGACGGGCGGTGTTGCATGACCGATCGGGCACACGCCGCCGATTGCATAGCCTGTCTTCTCGCGCACGAACTTCGCGTCCGCGCGCGCGATGTCGCCGACTTGCGCTGCGACCTTCTTTTCGTCGACGCGATTCGCCCCGCTCGCGACGATCAGCACGGGCGCATCGTCTTCGCGGCGGCGAAACAGAATCGACTTGGCGATCTGCGCAATCGAGCAGCCGAGACCCGCCGCTGCCTCAGCCGACGTCTTGCCCGTTTCCGGCAGCATCACGACATGTCCGGCGTGGCCGCGCTCGCGCAGCAACATCGCGACGCGCCGGGCCGAATCGGGCAGCGCGTCCAGTTCGGGGGTGTGAGAGGGTTGTCGTACGGTTGCGTTATCCGACATGTTGTTCGTTCCTGAGATGAATCAAACGCAGTTGGTCTTTTCGCTGCGCGCCTTCGCCAGCAGCGCCTTCCCCGCGCGCGACACGTTCGGCCGGCCGATCGAGGTCGAGATGAAATCGCCGATCTCGACGACTTGCGCGAGATCGATGCCCGTGTCGATACCGAGGCCGTTCATGAGATACAGCACGTCCTCCGTCGCGACATTGCCCGTCGCGCCCTTGGCGTACGGACAGCCGCCTAGCCCCGCCACCGACGCATGATAGATCTCGATGCCTTCCTGCAACGCCGCATAGATGTTCGCGAGCGCCTGGCCGTAGGTGTCGTGGAAATGACCCGACAGACGCTCGCGCGGGAATACTTGCGTGACGGCGGCGAATACTTCGCGCGTGCGCTTGGGCGTGCCGACACCGATCGTGTCGGCGATATCGATCTCGTCGCAGCCGAGGGCTGCAAAGCGCTCGACCACGTCGACCACGGACGCAACGGGCACTTCGCCCTGGTACGGACAGCCGAGCGAGCAGGACACGCTGCCGCGAATGCGGATGCCTTTCTCCTTTGCGGCTTGCGCGACGGGCACGAAGCGCTCGATGCTTTCGGCGATGCTGCAATTGATGTTCTTCTGCGAGAACGCTTCGCTGGCCGCACCGAAGATCACGATCTCGTCGGCGTGCGCGGCGACGGCGCCTTCGAAGCCACGCAGGTTCGGCGTCAGCACCGAGTAAATGGTGCCCGGACGGCGCGCGATGCCTGCCATCACATCGGCGCCGTCGGCCATCTGCGGCACCCATTTCGGCGACACGAACGACGCCGCCTCGACATTGCGGAAGCCAGCCGCCGACAGTCGGTTGATCAGCTCGATCTTGACCTCCGTCGGCACGAATTCCTTTTCGTTCTGCAGTCCGTCACGCGGACCGACTTCGACGATCTTCACTGCTTGTGGCATGGCCATGTTTGTCTCCTGTTGGCGGGCATCGGCGGCACGGCGCGGACTGTCGTCCTGCGCAAATCACACGATGCCAGCTTGCTTGTCTGTCCGGCTGTAGGCGTAATCTGCTTTGGCCGTCGTTAATATCCACGCTCGATATCGACGATTCCACCGATCGGCTCGCCGCGCATCAACGCTCCGATTTTTTGCGCTATTTGCACGACGCTCTCTTCGCGCAGCGTCAGCGCCGAGATATGCGGCGTGATCGCGATGCGCGGGTGCGTCCAGAACGGATGCTGCGCGGGAAGCGGCTCTTCCACGAATACATCGAGCGTGGCCGCAGCAATCTGTCCTTGCTCCAAAGCGTCGAGCAAGTCCTGCTCGACAAGATGCGCGCCGCGGGCGATGTTCACAAGATACGCGCCGTGTGCCAGCTTCGACAGATTGCGCGCGTTCAGCACGCCATTCGTGTCGGGCGTATGCGGCAGCAGGTTGACGAGCACCTTGACGCCATTGAGGAACGCATCGAATTGCGTTTCGCCGGCGAAGGTGTCGACGCCTTCTATCTCGCGAGCACTGCGGCTAAAGCCTCGCACGGGAAAGCCGAGCGACACGAGCGACTTCGCCACATGCGAGCCGAGCACACCCAGGCCGAGCACACCGACCGTGAATGTTTCTCGCGCGTGCGGTTCGAGCACATGCCAGCGGCGCTCCGCTTTCAGCCGGTCGTATTCGTCGAAGCGGCGCATGTAGCGCAGCACGGCGTGTCCGACGTACTCGGACATTTGCTGCGCCATACCCGTATCTTCCAGCCGCACCAGTTGCGCATTGCGCGGCAGTGTGCCGGGATGATCGCGCTCGAGCTTCAGGATGGCGTCGACGCCCGCGCCGAGATTAAAGATCGCGCGCAGATCGGTGCGGCCGGCGAGCATGTCGCGCGGCGGCTTCCAGACGATGGCGATGTCGGCGGGCGCGTCGTCGCCCGCTTGCCAGACGCGCAGATCGGCTCCGGGTAGCGCGCGCGACAGGTCGCGCAGCCATGCGTCAGCGTCGGATTGCGGTGTGTAGTACAGGACTTTCATGCGTGACCGTTGAGCGTTGCCGTCGAGCCCCGCGTCGATTCATCGAGGGCTGCTTTTATGGACAGGCTTCATTCTACTTTTTCGCAGCCGGTCGCGCGCGCAGCCGCCGGCGAAGCGCGGTAAAGACGGACATGCGCGCGCCCGCGCGGTGGCACGGCGATATACAAAGCAGGAAAAATTGGTTCGGGGCAGGCGCCGCCCACGCGACAATGATTTCCAGGTTCCCCTAGCGAGAAAATAATCATGTTTTCGTGCACCCGATCGATCTGGCCGCCGCGGCTCGTGACCGTGCCGGGCTTGCACGGCAGCGAAGGCGCGCATTGGCAAACGTGGCTCGAGCGTCAGTTTCCGCGTTCGTTGCGCGTCGAGCAGGCGGACTGGGACGCACCGAACCTTGGGCAATGGGCGCAGGCCGTGCGGGACCTGCTGGCGCGCGAGCGCGGTCCGTTCGTGCTTGCCGCGCATAGTTTCGGCTGCCTTGCGACTGCGCATGCGTTGCAGCAAGGCGTGCCGGCCGCCGATATTGCTGGCGTGCTATTCGTGGCGCCCGCGAGCCCGAAGAAGTTCGAGTATGCGGGTGCATTCGATGCGCGCCGTCTTGGCGTGCCTTCCATTCTGATCGGCAGCGAGACCGACCCGTGGATGCCGCTTGCGGGCGCACGTGAACTAGCAACGCATCTGGGCAGCGCCTTCGTCAATCTTGGCGATGCGGGCCATATCAACACGGCGGCGGGCTATGGCCCTTGGCCTCGCGCGAAGTACCTGGTCGATACGCTTGCGCATTGCGCGGCGCCGCTGCGCTTCCAGGACGAAGGCGAGGAACTTGCTACGCAGGTATTCAGCTAACGCCGGTGGAGGGATGCCGCGACATCAGATCCAGTGAAAGCCCTTCGCGAGCATGCCCGCGAGCGCGAAGTTTGCTGCCCACAGCAAACGGCATTCGGTGCGCATGGAGGTTTCAAGCGCACTGAACCGCGCGTCCATCTTCGCTTCGAGCTGACGTAACCGCTCGTCGACATAAGTCTTCAACTCGCGCACTTCCCGTTTGAGGTCTGCGAGATCCTGGAGAATGTGTTCGATCGTGGTTTCAGCCCGGGCCATGCTTGCCTCCATGTTGACACCGCCGTGATGAGTCGAAGCGTGTGAAAGCGACGCTTCGCAAGAGGTTTTTCTAACGTTTCCATTGGCCCTATCCTAAGCAAATTCTTTCTTAAACAGGGTTCTGTTTGGAACGGAAACCCGACAAACGAATGACGTACAAATCACGTTGTCACGCGACCATCCGTATTCCGTGAGCAACTTGATGAACCGATCGTACGTGTGGCTGACACGTCGGAAAACCTGGCCGGAAGGTATAGGAAGTGCTGCCTGTTTTCCAGGAATCGCAAGAAGCGATCCGATAGAATCGCTGCTCCAGCCGCGTGATGCGGCCATTTGCTTCATCATTGAAAAGCGGGGAAAAGATGGCAGGCAGAGGGGATAAAGCGCGCGGGCTCGCGGCCGGCTTCACGGCTTTGACGCTTGCGCTTGGTGCTGCGCAGAACGCGCATGCGGATGCATCGCTGTTGAACGTGTCGTATGACGTGACGCGCGAGCTCTATAAGGACATCAACACGGCGTTCGTCGCGGCGTACAAGCAGAAGAGCGGTGAGACGGTGGCAATCAGGCAGTCGCACGGCGCTTCAAGTGCGCAGGCGCTGTCGGTGCTGCAAGGCTTGCAGGCCGACGTCGTGACGATGAACCAGCCGAATGATATCGACCTGCTGGCCGAGCGCGGCCATCTCGTTCCCGACAACTGGCGCGCGCGTTTGCCGAACAACAGCGCGCCTTACACGACGACCATGGTGTTCCTCGTGCGCAAGGGCAATCCGAAGCACATCAAGGACTGGGACGATCTGGCGAAGCCTGGCGTGCAGGTTGTGATTCCGAATCCGAAGACGGCGGGTAACGGCCGCTACACGTACCTGGCCGCATGGGGTTACAAGAAACAGAACGGTGCGACGGACGCTCAGGCGCTCGATTTCGAGAAGTCGATCTTCCGCAACGTGCCCGTGCTCGACACGGGCGGCCGCGGCGCGACGACGACGTTTACGCAGCGGGGCATCGGCGACGTGCTGGTGACATTCGAGAACGAGGTGTCGCTGATCGACACGGGCGTGGGTGCGGGCAGCTTCGAGGCCGTGTATCCATCGATCAGCATTCTTGCCGAGCCGCCCGTGACGATCGTGGACAAGGTGGTCGACAAGCGCGGCACGCGCAAGGAAGCGCAGGCGTATCTCGACTATCTGTACACCGCGCCCGCGCAGGAGATCATCGCGCAGCACCACTTGCGTCCGCGTGATCCCGCCGTGCTCGCAAAGCACGCGAGCGAGTTCAAGCCGCTGAAGACGTTCACCGTCGAGCAGGTGTTCGGCAGCTGGCAGAAAGCACAGCAAAGCCATTTCGCAGACGGCGGCACGTTCGATCAGATCATCGTCGACCGGAAGTAAGCGCGGTATCGCGCGAAACGAAAAAGCCGCTTCGACATTCGAAGCGGCTTTTTCGTTGGAGGTGAGCGTAGGGGCGTACGTCGAAGCAACCCGGACAATCGCCCTTACGCAAATGTGTGAACCGGGCGAAACGCTGGCGAACCAAGGCGCAGCGCGGGTGCCAGCTCAATGTCCCTCGCACCCGTGCGAGCACTCACGCTCGGCCGGCATCTGCTGAGCCGCCTCAGCCCGAATCCCAAGTCGCGCTAGCAACTTGCGATCGGCCTCAGCTTGCGGATTGCTGGTAGTCAGCAACTGATCACCATAAAAAATCGAGTTCGCCCCAGCGAGAAAGCACATTGCCTGCAGCGCCTCATCCATCTGCTCGCGGCCCGCGGACAGCCGCACCATCGCTCGCGGCATCGTGATTCGCGCAACGGCAATCGTCCGCACGAACTCGAACGGATCGAGCGCTTCCGTACCCGTGAGCGGCGTGCCTTCGACCTGAACGAGATTGTTGATAGGCACCGACTCCGGATACGGCTCCATATTCGCGAGCTGCGCGATCAGCCCCGCACGCTCGCGACGCGACTCGCCCAGGCCGACGATTCCGCCGCAGCACACGTTGATGCCCGCATCGCGCACATGTTCGAGCGTATCGAGCCGGTCCTGATACGTTCGCGTCGAAATGATCTGGCCATAGAACTCCGGCGATGTATCGAGATTGTGGTTGTAGTAATCGAGACCGGCCTCGCGCAACGCCTGGGCCTGATGCGCTTCGAGCATGCCGAGTGTCACGCACGTTTCGAGACCCATCGACTTCACGCCGCGAATCATGTCCTTGATCGGTTCGAGGTGGCGGTCTTTCGGATTGCGCCACGCGGCGCCCATGCAGAAACGCGTCGCGCCGTTTTCCTTTGCGACGCGCGCGGCGGCCAGCACCTCTTCGACTTCCATCAGCTTTTCAGCCTTCAGCCCGGTCTCGTGATGCACCGATTGCGGACAGTACGCGCAATCTTCTTCGCAGCCGCCCGTCTTGATCGACAACAGGGTGGAAAGTTGTACGGTGTTCGCGTCGAAGTGCTCGCGATGCACCTGTTGCGCGCGAAACAGCAGGTCGTTGAACGGCAGTTCATACAGAGCGGCAACGTCGGCGACCTTCCAGCGCGACGCGGCGGCGTCCGCGGCTGCAGCGGCCTGCGACGGCATGACGGGCAAGGGTGCGGTTTGGATCTGGCTCATGGGGTGGTCCTTGATGATTTGATTTGTCTAAAGCTCTCAGCGCGGCGCGGTACGCAGCGCATGCAACAGTCGGGTGGTGTCGAGATGCGTCGCGGCGACATCGGGCGATGCGGGGCTCAGATGCGGCACGCTGCCGAGCAGCGGCGCGTCGTACTGCCGGGCGAGCCGGTCGCGCAATGTGTCGATGTTCTCGTCGGGGAACAGCATGGCAGGATCGACGCGGTTGGCGACCCAGCCGACGACGCGCAGCCCGCGTGCGGCGATCGCTTCCGCCGTCAGCAGTGCGTGGCTGATGCAGCCGAGGCGCATGCCGACGACGAGCACCACGGGCAGATTCAGTGCAAACGCGAGATCGGCCGTATCGTGCGAATCGGTGAGCGGCACCCGAAAGCCGCCGACGCCTTCTACGACCACGACGTCGGCCATCTGCAGCGCTGCCTCGTGCGCGTCGACGATGCGCGCCATGTCGAGCGTGACGCTTTCGTGCGCGGCGGCGATATGCGGCGCCGCCGGTTCCTTCAGCATGAACGGCGTGCGGATGTCGGGCGGCAACAGCACATTGGCGGCGGCGTCGAGCTGATCGGCGTCTTCATTGTGCAGCACGCCGTTCACCAGCGTTGCGCCCGCCGCGATCGGCTTCATCGCGGCCGCGCGCAGGCCGTCGCGCACGAAGCCGCGCAACAGCGCCGCCGACACCAGTGTCTTGCCGATTTCGGTGTCGGTGCCCGTCACGAAGAGAGACAGCGCGGGGCTCATGCGCGTGCCTCCGCCGTCTTCATCAGTGCGTGTTCGAGCTGTTCGAGATCGTTGTGCGAGTGCGCCGCCGACAGCGAGATGCGCAGCCGCGACGTGCCTTCGGGCACGGTCGGCGGACGGATCGCGGGCACCCAGAGGTTCGCGCGATCCAGCGACGCGGCGACGTCGAGCGTCGCCTCGTTCGAGCCGATGATGAGCGGCTGCACGGCCGTGTGCGAATCGACGGGTAGCCACGGCGTGCTTTTGAGCATGTCGCGCGTGAGCGCGATCAGCGAGCGCAGATGCGCGCGCCGGTGCTCGCCTTCGTCGCCACCGATGATGCGCAGGCTCGCCGACACGGCATGCGCCGCCGACGGTACGGACGCCGTCGTGAAGATATACGGGCGCGCGCGCTGCACGAGCCATTCGATCACCGTCTCATGTGCGACGACGAATGCACCCGACACGCCCGCCGCCTTGCCGAGCGTGCCGACCACAATCAGATGCGGCGAGCGCAGCGCGGCTTCCGCAACCGCGCCGCGTCCTTGCGGACCGAGCACGCCGAAACCGTGCGCGTCGTCGACGACGAGCCATGCGCCGTGGTGCTCGGCGAGTTCGAGCAGACGCGCGAGCGGCGCGATGTCGCCGTCCATGCTGAACACAGTGTCGCTGACGATCAGCTTCACGGCGGCATCCGACGCTTCGAGCATGGCGCCCAACGCTTCGGCGTCGGCATGTGGATAGATCTGGATATCGGCACGCGACAGACGCGCGCCGTCGATCAGCGATGCGTGATTCAACGAGTCCGAAAACAGGGTCGTGCCGCGTCCCGCAAGCGCCGTGAGCGTTGCGAGATTTGCCATGTAGCCGGTGCTGAAGTACAGCGCGCGCGGATTGTCGACGAAGCCGCCCGCGAACTCCGCGAGGTCGTCTTCGAGTTGCGCATGGGCGCGCGAATGGCCGCCCAGCAGATGCGAGCCGCCGCTGCCCGCGCCGTAGCGGCGCGCGCCTTCCGTGATGGCCGCGACGAGCAGCGGATGCGCGGCCAGCCCGAGATAGTCGTTGCTTGCGAAGCCGATCATGTTGCGGCCGTCGACGGTCATGTGCGCGGAGCACGGCGAATCGACGGTGCGGCGACGACGGCGCAGGCCGCGCGCGTCGATCTCCTTCAGGCCTTGTTCAAGTGTGTCGAGCAGTTGCATCAGCGCGCCCCCGTCAATGTCGCATCGAAGGTCGCACGCGTGCGCTCGGCGAGCAGCGCGATTTCTTCGTCGTCGAGAATGTACGGCGGCATCAGGTACACCGTCGTGCCGATCGGGCGCAGCAGCAGTTCACGCTGCAACGCGTTTTCGAAGAAGCGGCGCGAGAAGGTTTTCGCGGCATCGGCGTCGTGAACGACGGCATCGAACGCGAAGATGGTGCCGCGCTGACGCAGGTTGCGCACCTGCGCATGTTGCGCGAGCGGTTCGAGCGCGGCGCGCAACGCCGCGGATTTCGTTGCGTTTGCGGCGAGCACGTTGTCGCTCGCGAACAGATCGAGCGTCGCGAGCGCCGCGCGGCACGCAAGCGGATTGCCCGTGTACGAATGCGAATGCAGGAAGCCGCGCGTGGTGTCGTCGTCGTAGAAGGCGGCGTAGATTTCGTCGCGCGACAGCACGATCGACAGCGGCAGATAGCCGCCGCTGATCCCCTTCGACAGACACAGAAAGTCCGGCCATACGCCGGCCTGTTCGCTCGCGAAGAAGGTGCCCGTGCGGCCGCAGCCGACGGCGATTTCGTCGGCGATCAGATGCACGCCGTAGCGGTCGCACAGCGCGCGCAAGCCCGCGATGTACGACGGGTCGTGCATCGCCATGCCCGCTGCGCACTGCACGAGCGGCTCGACGATCAACGCGGCAATGTTGCCGGCGCGCGATTCGAAAAGCGCGCGTACGTCGTCGAGCGCGCGTTGCGCGACCTCGGCGGCCGTTTCGCCCTCGCGTGCGAGACGCGCATCGGGCGACGCAACGACGTGCGCGTTGCGGATCAGCTGGTCGTACGCGTCCTTGAACAGCGCGACATCCGTGACGCCGAGGGCACCGATCGTCTCGCCGTGATAGCTGTTTGCCACGCAGACGAACTCGCGTTTGCCGTCGTAGCCGCGGTTGCGCCACGAATGGAAGCTCATCTTCAGCGCGATTTCGACGGCCGACGCGCCATCCGACGCGAAGAACGCGTGACCGAGGGTGTCCTGCGTGAGCGCGCGAAGGCGTTCGGCGAGTTCGATCGCGGGCTCGTGCGTGCAGCCGGCGAGCATCGCATGCTCTAGCGTGTCGAGTTGGTCTTTCAGCGCGGCGTTGATGCGCGGGTTCGCGTGGCCGAACAGGTTGACCCACCACGAACTGATCGCGTCGAGGTAACGATGTCCCGCGCGATCGTAAAGCCATGCGCCGGCGCCGCGCGAAACGGGCACGAGCGGAACGCGCTCGTGATGCTTCATCTGCGTACAGGGATGCCATACAGCGCGCAGGCTGCGGACGATCCAGTCTTCGGTTGCCTGTGTATTCAAAACTGCTCCGGAACATGAGCCGGGCAAACGCGCGAGCGCGTCGTGCCGGGCGGGCATGTAAAGGGGTAATGCCAACGCGGGGTAATGCCAATGCGGCTGACGAATCGGGACGAGTGACGTCCGCCTGAATCCGGCGACAGAGCGCGTCGTTCGCACAGCCCGTTAGGGCGATCGCGAGCTTTTGCGTGCATCCGACGAGCTGTCGCGTCGCCGCACCGCGAAGCTTTCGCAGCGCGCTCTACGCGGCCGCGGGAGTGAGATTAGCGCGATATACGCTGCAATGCACTATCTGAAAACGTCATGTTTTCAAGGGCTTGCGTGCGATTTTTCGGGGTTGGCGACAGCTCGCGGCAGTTGATTTCGGAAAGACGCAAATGACGGTAGATAGCGACGGCAAAGTCATAGGCCCCTGTGAAAAAAAATCCGGGCATGCGAAGACGTGTCGGTGTGGCGTGCGACGAAAAAACGGCGTAGATCGACGTATGCCTCGACAGGCAGCGAAAGCAAAAACAATCGCCCGCTGCGCAGTATGCGCAACGGGCGATTCAGAGATCAGCGGAGATCAGACGAGGATCAGCGGCTGGCCAGCGCGGGCTTGCTGCCTTCCTTCGAGGAGGAATCAGCGTCTGCGTCGGCCGTTTGAGTCGAGCCGTCCTTCCAGACGACGCTGTCGTTGACGGCGTACAGGCGGCACGGACCGGAGCTCTGTTTCTGGCAGTTGGCGATCGCGACCGACATCGGATCGTCGCCGCCTTCAGCCCACGACCACGCGCCCGAGTCGGACACCGCAAACGCGCGGCTCGGGTACTGATGCAGGAAATTGCGATAACCGGCGCGGCCGGCTTCGTCGACGAACGGCACGGAGTCGACGGCGTCGATCTTGGCGAAATGCGTGGGCGTCGGCTGCGTCGGTTCGGCGACGCGGTACTGGACACCTGTCGGCATGCCGACACGCGCGAGGAACGCTTCGACGGACGGCCACCACACGCGCACGCCGTCGCGATCGCCGACGAGGCGATGCGCGTCGTTCTTGTACGCGCCGAAATCGACCATCTTCGCGTTGACGCCCTTGCCCTCCGTGTTGCGCGTGTAGGCGGTGTACATCTGCGAGACCAGCGTCGACGGCCAGATCGAATCGTTATCGCCGTACAGCCAGAGCGACGGCACGTGCGTGCTCTCGCCATACGTGCGGAACGCGTTCGTCAGATTGCCCTGCCAGTCGGTGCAGGCATCCTGGCGCAAGCCGCCGGAGAAGTTGATCAGGCCGCGCACGCCGGGCGCGGCGTTCGTGCCGTACGCGATGGTCGCGAGGCCGCCGTGCGAGGTGCCCGCTACGACGATATGCTTCGCGTCGACATAGCTTTGCTTCGACATATAGTCGACGGTCGTCGCGACGTCGGCGGCCTGGCTCAGGCCGTTGCGCGTGACGTCGCAGCCGTCTTGCACATACGAGCCGCCCGATTCGGCGAAACCCTGGCGATTCGGCGCGACGACGACATAACCCCGCCGCACGAATTCGCGCGCCAGCGATACGGGGTCGCTGCGCGTCTGCGCGCGCGGATCGCCGTGAATCTTGCCGTGGTTGAATACCACCATCGGGAACGGGCCGGGACCTTCCGGCTTGTAGACGGTCGTTTCGAGCGTGACGTTGCCGTCGGTGTCGACGGGAATGCGGATGATCTGTTCGCTGAGCTTGACGACGGGCAGGTAGCCATCTTCGTCGAGGGCGAGTCGCTGTACCTGGGCGCGACCGAGCGGGCCGGCTTCGGCATCCGCGAGCGGGTCCGCGTGCGCGGCCGTCACGCCACTGGCCAGGAGGGCCGCCGACATCGCACCTACCGACAGAACTTTGCTGAACACCATCCGCTACACCTGCTCTCAAAAGCGCTTGAACCTTCCTGTACGGATTCCGGGGCGGATCCCGCAAGGCTGATTTGGCTACGATCGCACACCAAAACAAGGTCAAAAAAATCTCGCCGATGCGCTGTTCGCGCACGCAGACAGATTAGGACCGCATTGGGATGAACCGAAGCCGGTCGACGCGACCCCACGCGTCGAAGTGAGCGCTTCTCGCGATGCCTCCTGACGCGTGCCCGCTGAACGATCAACGGGCGGTGCGTCGGGACATCCTGCGGGAGCGGTGGTCCGCTACCTCGCTACGGAGCGCTGCAACATCTGTAGGACTCATACTGGCACGACAATTTATATTTGTGCAATTCAGTACAAACCCCTTGCGGCACTATTTGCAGTGTGACAGGCGGATCGACCACGACGGCGCGCGGCTGGCGGGGCAAAGGTGGAAAGAGATTGGATATAAGGGACGTGGCGCCGATCCAACACCTTGTTTTTTCTATAGAAATGACCCTTGTTCGGCTTTTTTGGCGGGTATTCACGACGTTGTTGCAGTGCAATCGGAAAGGCGGCGTCAGCGATCGCTCACATCGCCGTCGACGTAGCGCCAGCGCGCGTCTTCACCCCGCGTGAAGCGGCTGCATTCGTGCAGCCGATGCGCGCGACCGCCCGCTTTATAGCGCGCGACGAACTCCACTTCGGCGTGCGTATCGTCGAGCGGCGAGAAGCGCTTGATCTGCAGACCTAGCCAGCGCGGTGCGTCGGGCGCGCTGATATCGATGTCCAGATCGGCGGGGCAAGTTTGCGGCGCCCACGTGTCGCGCAAATAATGGGATTCGCCGAGCACGTACGCGCTATAGCGCGAGCGCATCAGTTCGAGCGCGTTCGGCGCCGCTGCGCCTCCGTCGATATACCGTCCGCAGCAGTCCGAGAAACGCGGCGGTTTGTCGGTGTTACGCCGGTTCGGCGCAGCACCGCCGCAGGGGCATTCGACAGGACGTTGTTTCGCTGATGCAGTCATGAAAGATCGAAGAAAGGTTTAGCTCAGTCCACGGGCGATCAGAATCTTCTGGATATCGCTGGTGCCTTCATAGATCTGGCACACGCGAACGTCGCGATAAATACGTTCGACGGGAAAGTCGCTCAAATAGCCGTAGCCGCCGTGAATCTGCAGCGCAGCCGAACAGATGCGCTCCGCCGCTTCGGAGGCGAACAGTTTCGCCATCGCCGCTTCCGTCAGACAAGGCTGGCCCGCGTCCTTTAGCGAGGCGGCGTGCCAGATGAGCTGACGCGCCGCTTCGAGTTGTGTCGCCATGTCGGCGAGCCGGAACTGCACGGCCTGGTGCGAAAAAAGCGCTTGCCCGAAACTTTCGCGCTCCTTCGCGTACGCGAGCGCGGCTTCAAACGCCGCGCGCGCCATGCCGACGCTCTGCGCGGCAATCCCGATGCGCCCCCCTTCGAGCCCCGACAGCGCGATCCGGTAGCCTTCGCCTTCGGAGCCGATCAGATTCGCGGCAGGCACGCGGCAGTTGTCGAAAACGATCTGCGCGGTATCGGACGAATGCTGCCCGAGCTTCTCTTCGAGCCGCGCGACGAGATAGCCGGGTGTCTCTGTCGGCACGATGAACGCGCTGATGCCGCGTTTGCCCGCGTTTTTGTCGGTGACGGCCATCACGATCGCGACGTTGCCGTTCTTGCCGCTCGTGATGAACTGCTTCACGCCGTTGAGCATGTAGCCGTCGCCGTCGCGGGTGGCGGTGGTGCGCAACGCCGAGGCATCCGAGCCCGCCTGCGGTTCCGTCAGACAAAAGGCGCCGAGCATTTCGCCGCGGGCCAGCGGCGTGAGCCAGTCGCGCTTCTGCTGCTCGTTGCCGTATGTCAGCAAAATGCTGCAGACGGGGCAGTTGTTGACCGAGATGGCCGTCGACGTGCCGCCGTCGCCCGCTGCGATTTCTTCCAGAATCAACGCGAGCGCGAGTGCGTCGAGCCCGGCGCCGCCGTATTCCTCCGGAACAAGCACACCGTACGCGCCGAGTTCAGCAAGCTGGCGATGCGCGTCGGCGGGAAATATGCGCTCGCGGTCCCATTGCGCCGCATTCGGCGCCACGGCTTCACGCACGAAAGTGCGCACCGCATCGCGGATCATCAAGTGGTCCTGATCGAGCAACATGCGGGTCTCCTGAATGTCTTTTTTCGTTTGATCGAATTACCACTCCAGCGCCGTGCCGTCGAACTGGAAGAATCGTCCATGAAAGAGATGCGGCGTGCTCGCCGCCTGCGCCAGCACTTCGCGCATGCCGCGCACGCTCTGCGCCGGATCGACGGCGGCCGACGCGCCACCCATGTCGGTGCGCACCCAGCCGGGATGCAGCGACACGCACGTCGCGCGGCGCGTCTGCACGGAGGTTACTTTGAGCACCTCGTTCAGCGCCGCCTTGCTCGCCCGGTACAGCCAGCCCGTGGTGCCCGTCGTGTCGTTGATGCTGCCCATGCGGCTCGACAGGACAGCCAGCACGCCCTGCGCGTCTTCGACGAGCGGCAGCAGAACCGGGATAAGCTGCATCGGCCCGCGCACGTTGGTAGTCATCACGAAGTCGAAGTCTTCGGCAGTGACCGTTTCGATGCCTTCCGTCTGCGGGCCATACACGCCCGACACGATCACGGCGGCGTCGAGCCGCTCGCCGTCGAGTTTCCAGCCGAGCCCGGCGATGTCCTCGGGCGCGGCGACGTCGAGCGACAACGCTTCGGCGCCGAGCGTAACCAGTTCACCGAGCGATTGCGCATCGCGTGCGGTGGCGAGCACGCGCCAGCCATCGTGCCGATACTGCTTCACGAACTCGCGTCCGATGCCGCGCGACGCGCCCACGATCAACACTGTTTTCATCGGAAGTCCTTTGGCGCGCGGACGGCCGCGCGCTGCCATTGAAACGGGTTAGAACAGTTCGACGCCCATCGCCGTCGCTTCGCCGCCGCCGATGCACAGGCTTGCGACGCCGCGCTTCAGGCCGCGCTTCCTCAGCGCGCCGATCAGCGTGACGAGAATGCGCGCGCCCGATGCGCCGATCGGATGGCCGAGCGCGCACGCGCCGCCGTTCACGTTGACCTTGTCGTGCGGCAGGTTGTGCTCTTTCATCGCGGCCATCGTGACGACAGCGAACGCTTCGTTGATCTCGTAAAGATCGACGTCGTCCGCTTTCCAGCCGTTCTTCTCGAACAGTTTGCGGATCGCGCCGACGGGCGCCGTCGTGAACTTCGCCGGTTCCTGTGCAAAAGTGGCATGGCCGACGACACGAGCGAGCGGCGTCACGCCGAGCTTTTTCGCTGTCGATTCGCGCATCATCACGAGCGCCGCTGCGCCGTCGCTGATCGACGACGAGTTCGCGGCCGTCACTGTGCCCGTCTTGCTGAACGCAGGTTTGAGCGTCGCGATTTTGTCGAGGTTCGCCTTGAATGGTTGCTCGTCGCGCTCGACGGTCACGCTGCCTTTCTTTCCTTCGATCGTGACAGGCGCGATTTCCCACGCAAACGAACCGTCTTCATTCGCGCGTTTCGCGCGCATTAGCGATTCGACGGCGAACTTGTCTTGCGCTTCACGGGTGAAATCGAACGAACCCGCGCACTCTTCCGCAAACGTGCCCATCAGCCGGCCTTTCTCGTACGCATCTTCGAGGCCGTCGAGGAACATGTGATCCAGCACCTGGCCGTGGCCCATGCGCATGCCGCCGCGCGCCTTCGGCAGCAGGTAGGGCGCGTTCGTCATGCTTTCCATGCCGCCCGCGACGACGACGTCGACGGAACCCGCCGATAGCATGTCGTGCGCGAACATCGCCGCGCGCATGCCGGAGCCGCACATCTTGTTGACGGTCGTCGAACCCGTCGACAGCGGCAGCCCGGCACCAAGCGCCGCCTGACGCGCGGGCGCCTGGCCCTGACCCGCAGGCAGCACGCAGCCGATCACTGCTTCTTCAACCTGTTCGGGCTTCAGCCCCGCACGTTCGACGGCCGCCTTGATCGCGATCGCGCCGAGTTGCGGCGCCGTCAGCGACGCGAAATCGCCCTGAAACGCGGCCATCGGCGTGCGCGCGACGGAAACGATGACGACGGGATCTTGTGTCTCACTCATGTTTCATCTCCTTGATAACACCGTGAACGACGGCGGCCACGTCGCCGAGCTTCGCAGCGTCGGCGGCGACCACGTCGTTGTCAGCCGTATGCGCGCGGCTCGCCGAGACGGCCGCGACGCAACTCGTGTAGGTCTCTTCGAGCCTGGCGGGATCCTTCACCGTCATGCCGAGATCGCGCACACGGCCGTCGTGAACGCCGTAGACCCAGCCGTGCACAGTGAGGTCCTGTCCGCGCGCCCACGCGTCGTTGAGAATCGTCGTGCGGCATACGTTGACGACCTGTTCGATCGTGTTCAGTTCGACGAGGCGGCGATGCCGTGCTTCACCCATCGGCCATTCTTCGAGCAGCGATGCGTGCTTTGTGCGCACGTCCTGCACGTGATGCAGCCAGTTGTCCGCGAGACCGACGCGACGGCCGAGCAGCGCTGCACCGACGCCTGAGCAGCCGTAATGCCCGACCACCATGATGTGCTTGATCTTCAGCAGATCGACGGCGAACTGGACGACGGACAGACAGTTCAGGTCCGAGTGCACGACGACGTTGGCAATATTGCGGTGAACGAACACTTCGCCGGGCGGCAGGCCGATGATCTCGTTGGCGGGCACGCGCGAATCCGCGCAGCCGATCCACAGATATTCGGGCGCCTGCTGGTGCGCGAGCCTCGAGAAGAACTCGGGATCGTCTTCGAGCTTGTGTGTCACCCACGCGTCGTTGTTCGCGAAGAGGTGGGCGAGAGGATGTTCAGCGGAAGAGGCGTTCGTAGTCATGATTCGTTTCAGTTCGATCGGGATGGTCGATGTTGTTCAATTGCGGACGGTGCGCCTTTTTCATGCAGCGCGTTCCGTTGCCGCGGTAACGTGATCGGCAGCAAACCTTTCCGGATAGCGGATGGAGAAACGCAGGCTGCGATCGTAGGGATAGAAGTCGGGCAACTCGCCACGCAGAATGTAGTCTTTCTGTTTTTGCCACAGTGCGGGATCGAAGAAATCCGCGTGATGCTTGAGAAAAGATTCGCGCACGCGCGGATCGCCGAGCAGGAAGGTGTTATACGTCTCCGGAAAAATGTCGTGCGGGCCGACCGAATACCAAGGCTCGCCCGACATCTCGTCTTCCTCGTTGCGCGGCGGCGGCACCGCGCGCACATTGCAATCGGTGAGATACTCGATCTCGTCGTAGTCGTAGAACACGACACGTCCATGCCGTGTGACGCCGAAGTTCTTGTACAGCATGTCGCCGGGGAAGATGTTCGCCTGCATCAGTTCCTTCACCGCGTTGCCGTATTCGCGGATGCCGTGTTCGATGTCGGCATCCGTGCCGTTCTGCAGGAAGATGTTCAGCGGCACCATGCGCCGCTCGATATACACATGCCGGATCACGAGATTGTCGCCTTCGTATTCGAGCATCGAAGGCGCTTCCTTTTCCAACTCGCGAATGAGCGCATCGTCGAGGCGCGACAGCGGCAACGCGACGCTCGAATATTCGAGCGTATCGGCCATGCGTCCCAGACGGTCATGTCGCTTGACGAGCTGATACTTGCCGACCACCTGTTCGCGCGTCGTTTCCTTCGGCGGCGGAAACGCATCCTTGATCAGCTTGAACACGTACGGGAACGACGGCAGTGTGAACACGAGCATCACCATGCCCTTGATGCCGGGCGCGATGATAAAGCGGTCGCTGGAATGTTTCAGATGCCGCAGCAGATCGCGATAGAAAAGATTTTTCCCCTGCTTCTGCAATCCCACCGATGTGTAGATCTCCGCCTTCGGCTTGCCGTGCAGAATGCTGCCGAGAAACTCGACATACGCGGACGGCACTTCCATATCGACGAGGAAATACGAATGCGCGAAGCTGAAAATGATCAGCAGCTGATCGCGCTTGCAGAGC
The DNA here is from genome assembly GCF_000020045.1 of Paraburkholderia phymatum STM815. Lineage (GTDB taxonomy): Bacteria > Pseudomonadota > Gammaproteobacteria > Burkholderiales > Burkholderiaceae > Paraburkholderia > Paraburkholderia phymatum. Next base: position 201,180 of record NC_010622.1, read on the forward strand.
AGCGCATCGAGCGCGAGCAGGCCTGGCTTCACGTGATGGACGGGCAGCGCGAACGGCAGCATCATGTCGCCGTTGATGATGCGCCCGATGATGTACGCCGCCTTGTTGCGGAAGAACAGCGACGACAGCACGTGAATCTGGAAATTGGGCGCTTCATTGAACGTGCCGAAGTTGTCCCGCAGCGCCTGGATCACGCATTGCACGTCGCGCGTCAGATTCTCGAACGGCGGGTTTAGCTGAAAGTTCGTGACGATGCGCTCAAGCGTGACCGCGAGGCCGTCCTTGCCTGGGTAGTACGCACGATACGTTGGCTTCGCGGCGGGCTCGTCGTTCTCGATGTACTCGGTCGAAATCGCCGGCCGCACGAAGATGAAATCGTTGTTGAAATACGAGCGATGCAGGATATGGCAGCACACCGAATTGAAGAACGTCTCCGCGCATTCGGGCTGCCGATGTGTCGTCAACAGACCGATGTAGTGCAGCTTGATCTGCTGCCATACGTCGTCGTCGATGTTCTCCGCGTCGTACTCGTCTTCGAGCTTGGCGATGCACTCGCGCACACGTTCGTCATACGACGTGATGCGCTCGCGCGCGAGCTTTTGCAGGCCGTGCCAGTCGGCGGCTTCGAACAGGTTTTTGGCGCGGATCGCTGCTTCGCGAAAGATGCAGTAATGCCTGTCGAATCCCGCGAGCAGCGTCTCCGCAACGTCGAAGCCGATCTGTGACGACAGTAGTTTGGGAAAGTGATTCATGTCGACCGTGCATTCGCTCAGTGTTCGCTCAATGTCGTGAAGACTCCCGCGATTGTATCGCCCGGGTGAGCTTGCGAGACGCTCGCGAGCCTTTTGGGCGCGGCGCCGGCATATCGTCTTGACTGCGTATTGCGCGGCGTTCGGCGCATCTTCATGCAATGCCGCGCCTACTGCCTTGCTACTGCCATGTTTATCGCGCTATTTTCGCGTCAGGTTTTTTCTTTCAGCGCAGCTTCGTGCGCGGCGTTTCCGCGCCGCCATAACCATCGCTCCGTGTGCCGCTTTCGAGCAGCGCGCGCGCCTGCGCTTCGTATTGGGCGAGATCTTCCAGCGTCGCGTTCAGATCTTCGCGCTGACGTTCGAGCACTTCGCGATGCCGGATCACCGTCGCGAGAAACGCCTGCAACTGCGGCAGCGTATCCGTCGGCGAATCGTACAGATCGAGCAAATCGCGGATTTCCGACAACGTGAAGCCCAGCCGCTTGCCGCGCAATGTCAGCCGTAGCCGTGTGCGGTCGCGGCCCGAGTACACCCGGCGCAGACCGCTCGAACCTTCGCGGCTAGGTGAGAGTAAACCCTGGTCTTCGTAAAAGCGGATCGCGCGCGGTGTGACGTCGAATTCGCGGGCCAGCTCGGTGATCGTGTATTGAGTGTTCATCGCGGAATTTTTAGCGCGGCTTGTTCGTCGCGCCCGTCCAGTCCGACGGCGGGCACGAACATGGATTGAACGTTAGAATCGACGTTTACGTTATCGTCAACCCGAACAAAGCGCAACCACGCTGCACTATGTCATCGACATGCGGCCGACGAAGGAACCCCCGATGAATGCTCTCGAACATCAACTCGACTACCCATTTGCTGACGGGATGCCCGCCGCCGGCACGACCCAGGAAGTCGCACCGGGCGTCTACTGGCTGCGGATGCCGCTGCCGTTCGCGCTCGATCACATCAACCTGTGGCTGCTGCGTGACGAGATCGACGGGCAGAAGGGCTGGACGATCGTCGACTGCGGCATCGCTTCCGGCGAGATCAAGGCGAACTGGGAAACGGTGTTCGACACGGCGCTGGAAGGCTTGCCCGTGCTGCGCGTGATCGTCACGCATTGCCATCCGGACCACCTCGGTCTCGCGAACTGGCTATGCGAAGGCGGCGACAAGAAGCGTTGGAACGTGCGTCTATGGATCACTCTCGGCGAGTACATGCTGGGCCGCGTGATGGCGGCGGGCGACGGTTCGAACGCGGGCGGCGAGGGCGCGGCGCGGCACTTCGCGCGGCACGGTCTGCGCGACGAGGCATCGCTCGACAAACTGCGCAATCGCAAGAGCTATTACGCGGACCTGGTGCCGGCCGTGCCGGGCCAGTATCGGCGTCTGCGCGACGGCGATGCGCTGTCGATCGGGGCTCGCACGTGGCGTGTCGTGACGGGGTTCGGCCATTCTCCGGAGCACTGCGCGCTGCATGCGGAAGCGGACGGCGTGCTGATTTCCGGCGACATGGTGCTGCCTCGTATTTCGACGAACGTGTCGGTGTTCGACATCGAGCCGGAAGGTAATCCGCTGGCGTTGTATCTCGAATCGCTCGGCCGCTACGAAACGATGGCCGCGGACACGCTCGTGCTGCCTTCGCACGGCAAGCCGTTTCGCGGACTGCACACGCGCATCGGCCAACTGCGCGATCACCACGCGGCGCGGCTCGCGGAAGTGCGCGCGGCGTGCGCCGACAAGCCATGCAGCGCGGCGGACATCGTCCCGATCATGTTCAGGCGCGCGCTCGACATTCACCAGATGACGTTCGCGATGGGCGAGGCGCTCGCACATCTGCATTTGCTGTGGCTGCAAGGCGAGCTGACGCGCGTGCAGGGCGAGGATGGCGTGATTCGCTTCCGTGCGTGAAGTGAAGCTCGAAGCACGGCGCTGAGCGAGCGCGCACCAACGCAAACAGCCCGGCCGCATCACGCGGGCCGGGCTTTTTTGATGCGTCGAAGTGACGTGAAGATTACTGCACCGTTACAGCGCCGAAGTTCTGGCGCCCGAAAGGACTGACGCGATACCCGCTGACGTTCGTGCGCGTAATGGCCGCTGCCGTCGGATAACCGAGCGGAATCCACAGCGCTTCGTCGTGGATGACCTGCTGCGCGGCTTCATACGCTTTGGTGCGCTTGCTCTGATCGGCGGTTTCCTTGCCTTGGGCGATCAGCTTGTCGAGTTCCGGGTCGCAGTAACGCGCGAAGTTGATCCCCGACTTGACAGCGTTGCAACTGAAGAGCGGCGACAGATAGTTGTCCGGGTCGCCATTGTCGCCGGCCCAGCCCATGAACAGCGTGTCGTGCTGTCCCTGCTTGGCCTGCTTGATCAGCTCGCCCCATTCGATCACTTTTACCTCGGCCTTCACACCAATCTTCGCGAAGTCCGCCTGCAGCATTTCCGCGCCCGCCTTCGGATTCGGATTCAGCACGCTGCCGTTCGGACGTACCCAGATCGTCGTTTCGAAGCCGTTCGGATAGCCCGCTTCGGCAAGCAGCTTTTTGGCCTTTTCGGTGTCGTATGGCCAAGGCTTGACGGCCTTGTTGTAGCTCCACGTATTCGGCGGGTACGGATTGTTCGCGGGCGTCGCGGTGTTATCGAACACAGCCTTCAGATACGACGTGCGGTCGAACGCCATGTTCAGCGCGGCGCGTACTTTCTGGTTGTCGAGTGGCTTTTTCTGCGTGTTCAACGCGACGAACGCCGTCATGAAAGCGGGCGTCTGCACGACGGCGAGCGACTTGTCCTTCTTCGCATCGGCGACGTCCAGCGGCTTGGGCGACAGCGCAATCTGGCATTCGCCGGCCTTCACCTTTTGCGCGCGCACGGCGGCGTCGGGCGTGATCGCGTAGATCAGCCGCTCGATCTTCGGCTTTGTTCCCCAGTAGGTCGGGTTCACGTCATAGCGGATGATCGAATCTTTCGTGTAGGTCTTCAGCACGAACGGACCGGTGCCGATCGGCTTCGCGTTCAGGTCGGCTGTCTTGTCGGCCTTGAGCAGCTGGTCTGCGTATTCGGCCGAGTAGATCGACGCGAAACCCATCGTCAGGATCGACACAAAGGTCGCGTTCGGCTCGTTCAGCTCGAACTTGACCGTGTTGTCGTCGACTTTCGATACCGACTTGATCAGTTTCACGAGGCCCATCGACTGCGCATGCGGAAAACCGCTCGCGCCCGTCACCTTGTGCCACGGGTTGCTCTCGTTGAGCATGCGGTCGAAGGTGAATACGACGTCGTCGGCGTTCAGCGCGCGCGTCGGCTTGAAGTAGTCGGTGGTCTGGAATTGCACGTTCGGGCGCAGGTGGAACGTGTAGGTAAGGCCATCGGCGCTCACGTCCCATTTATCGGCGAGCGACGGCACGACTTTCTTTGCCGCCTCGTCGTAGGACACGAGCGAATTGAAGATCACATCGGCCGATGCATTGGTCGTGACGAGCGAGTTGTACTGGACGACGTCGAAGCCGTCCGGGCTCGATTCCGTACAAACGGTGAGCGGCTTCGCGACGGACAGCGCAGGCGCGATGGCGAGGGCCGTCAACGTCGCGGCGGCGGCAAGCAACTTGAAACGCATAAGATCTCCCGGGAGTTCGAATTGTTCGTGGCGGTGCGGCGTCGTGGCGGCTGCAAACGACGCGCGCGCCGGGCGGGCAGTCACGCATTCACTCTGAAACGGTTCCGGCGCTGGCATGGGCGTCAGGTTCGGCCGGCTCTGGCGCAAGCTTATCGAAGGCGTACGGCAGCGACAACAATTGAATCCGCATATCCATATGGTTGCCGATTTCGCCTAACGGCGGGCGTAGTCCACAAGATACGCGATCCCCTCGATCGCACGCGAGCCATACCACGACACCATTTCGCCGTCGATCAGTTGGACTCGCTTGCCTTTGAACCGTGCGTGCTGTGACAGCGCGTCGCAATGCTGCGTTGTGAAGCGATACGGCTCGCTCGACAACAAAATGCGCTCCACGCGAGTGAGCCACTCGGCGTCGAGATCGAACGAAGGATAGCGCGACGCGCCCGTCTCGCCCCCGGGCACGTCGGGCAGCGTGTGCCAGTTGACGAGGCGCAGCATCGCGGAGATATACGTGTCGCGAGCAACGGTCATCCACGGTTCGCGCCAGATCGCGTAAAGCACGTGCTGCCGCGGCCATGCGCGCGCTGCCGCGGCGTTCAGTTGCGCCCGTAGCGCGAGGCTCAACGCGCTCGCTTCGTCCTCGCGATCGAACAGTGCGCCGAACAGCGCGTACAGCGCGAGGTTGTCCTGCGGCGCGAGCGGATGCGTGACCACGACATGCGGCACGAACGCGCGTAGTTGCTCCACGGTGTCGCGCTCGTTCTCGTCGATATTGACGATCACGTGCGTCGGTTGCAGTGCGCGTACGACGTCGAGTTTCACCGCTTTGGTGCCGCCGACCTTCGGCACATGGCGCAACTTATCGCGCGGATGCACGCAAAAGCCCGTGCGCCCGACGATCTGCGCGTCCAGTTTCAATGCAAAGAGAAGTTCGGTGAGGCTCGGCACCAGCGATACGATGCGCGCACCGCGTTCCGCTTTCGCGTGCTCGACACCGGCTGCATCGACGGCACGCGTAGTCATGATCTACTGCGCCGCGCGCGGCTTGCGGGGCGCCTTTTCGAACACCGCGTCGTAGAGCCAGCGCGGCGCGACGTGCAGCAGCATTGCCGCAAAGCGCATCTGCCACGGGAAGATTGCAAAGCGCTTCCTGCGCGCGACCGCATCGGCGACTTTGGCGGCGAAACGGTCCGCGTCCATGAGGAACGGCATCGAGTACGGGTTGTGCGCCGTCATTGGCGTGCGGATATAGCCGGGCGCAATCGTCGTTACCGACACCCCAAGCGGCCGCATCTCGACACGCAGGGCTTCCAGATACTTGAGCGCCGCCGATTTCGATGCGCTGTACGCGCCCGAACCAGGCAAGCCGCGGACGCCCGCGACGCTCGCAATGCCGACGAGCGCGCCCGTGCGCGCCGCGATCATCGGTTGCGCGAACGGCTCGAAGGTCGCGACCATGCCGAAGTAGTTGATGTCCATCACGTCGCGAAACGTCTGCAGATCGCCGTGACCCGTGACGGCGCCCCGGCTGATGCCCGCGTTGGCGATCACGATGTCGGGGCAGCCGTGCTCGGCGATGAAGCGCTGCGCCGCATGTGCGAGCGCGTCCGCGTCCCGTACGTCGACGGCATACACGGAGATGGTGTTCTGGGGATGCGACGCCCGGAAGCGGGCGAGTGCGTCGCCGCGGCGGGCAACGAGGCCGAGGATTGCGCCGCGCCGCGCGTATTCGGCGGCGAGCGCTTCGCCGATGCCGCTGGACGCGCCGGTGATGAAGACCTTCAGCGGTGAGCTCATGCCGGCGCGTGTGTGAAATTACATCTTCTTGGCGCGGACCTGCGCGACCAGGTAGTCGAGCACCTGGATCGTGCCCGGCAGGCTGTTGGTCTGCGCCGGGCCCGTTTCGTACTTGCCCTGCACGGCGAGCGTGGGCACGCCGTCAATGCGGAAGTCTTCCATCAGCTTCTTGTCACGCTGAACCGCGCTTTGTGTCGAGAACGAGTTGTACGCGTCCATGAACTTCTTCGAATCGACGCCGTTCTTCGCGAGGAATTTGGCCTGATCTTCCGGCGTCAGCAGATAGTTCTTGTTGACGTGGATTTCGTGGAAGATGGTCGGCGTGAGCTGGTTCGCGAGGCCGAGCGCGTCGACTGCGTGATACAGCTTCGAATGTGGGATGAAGTCGTCCCGGAACGCGACGGGCACGCGCTTGAACACGACGTCGGGGCCCTGCTTCTTGATCCATGCTTCCAGATACGGATCGAACTCGTTGCAGTGCGGACAGCCGTACCACATGAACTCGATGACTTCGATCTTGCCGGCAGGCGCTTCGACAGGCTGCGGCGCGGACAGCACGGTGTAGTCCTTGCCGGCGACGGGCGCAGCGGGCGCAGCATGCGCCGCGCTTGCAACGAGCCCGAACGAAAGGAAAAGAATGCTGAGCAGTTTTTTCATGTCTTGTGAACCCAATCAGGGGAAGTAACGGCGGCGGGCCATTGCGCGCCGCGACCGCTACGGATTCGACGGCAGGCTTCTGCCGCACATGAGACTTGTGCCGCGCGCCGAAGGTTCAGCGGCGGCGCATGACAACGCATTACCGAATGTGAATCACTGCTTGCTGAAGCGGATCACGGCTGTATCCACACCCGCATCGGACAGGCGCTGACGCGTGGTGTTCATGTCCTCGAACTTCGAGAACGGGCCGATACGCACGCGATAGTACGTCACACCGCCTGCATCGCGCTGCGTGACCTTCGATTCGAAGCCCTGGAACGCGAGGCGCGCGCGCTGCTGTTCGGCGTCGGCGGCCGTCTTGTAGGCGCCGACCTGCAGCAGGTAGCCCGTGTTCGCGTCGTTGGCGGCGGGCGGCGTGCCGTTCGCATTCGGCGTCGAACCGGCCTTCGGCTGGGTCGGTGCGATGCTGGCCGTCGACGGTGCGCTGGTCGGACTCTGCGCCTTCTTCGGCGGAATCATCGCCGTGGTCGTGCCGTTGTTCGCGTTCGCGCCGTTATCCTGCGCGGGCTTCGGCGCGACGGCGACACCGTTGTTGCTGGACGGCGGCACTTCGACAATTTGCGGCTCTTCGAGCATGCCCGACGTCTGCGACTGATTCGTGGTCTGGCCGGGCGCGGTGTTGGGCGGCGCGGGCTGCGCTGCCTGAGGCACAGGCTGGCCGGGACTCTTGCCCTGCAGCGGACGGTTCGGGTCGTACTGCGGCTGGCTTGCGCCGCTATCGGACGCAGCGGGCGGCGCGACCTTCGCGACGAACGGCGTCGGTGCGCGCGTGATGTAGAGCGCCACCACCACCGCGATGGCCAGGCCGACGATCAGGCCCAGCACGATGCCGAGAAAAGTGCCCCCGGTCTGTTTCGACTGCTGCTTTGTAGTGCGGCGTGGTTTTGCCATCGTCTAATTCACCTGCAAAAAGAAATCTGGAATGACCGTCGATTATAGCGACGGTCATTCGGCTCGCGTCCCGAATACATCCCATTAAACCGCGGGGAGATTACATTTTGGCGGGTGCGGACACACCGATCACAGCGAGGCCATTCGCCAGCACCTGACGCGTTGCCGCGAGCAGCGCGATGCGCGCATTGCGCTGCGCTTCGTCGTCGACCAGAACGCGTTCGGCATTGTAGAACGAGTGAAATTCGCCTGCGAGGTCGCGCAGATAGAACGCGACCGCGTGCGGTGCGAGTTCGCCGGCGGCATGCGTCAACATGTCCGGGAATTCGGCGAGCTTTTGCAGCAGGGCGGTGGCGCGCTCGCTGTCGAGCGGTGACAGGTCGACCACGGGCAGACCCGTTTCGTCGGCGCCATAGCGCGACTTCCATTCGTTGATCACCGAGCAGATGCGCGCGTGCGCGTACTGCACGTAGTACACCGGGTTCTCGTCGTTCTGCTTGAGCGCGAGGTCCACGTCGAACACGAACTCGGTGTCGGCCTTGCGCGAAATCAGGAAGAAGCGCACAGCGTCGCGGCCTCGGCGGATCGTCTCTTCGTCGAGCAGATCGGGTGCCGCTTCCTGACCGGGCACTGCGCCGCCCGACCATTCGATCAGATCGCGCACCGTTACATAGCTGCCGGCCCGCTTCGAGATTTTCACTTCCTGGCCGTCGCGCATCACGGTGACCATCTTGTGCAGCACGTAGTCGGGGTAGCCCTTCGGAATGCCGATGCCGAGACCCTGCAGGCCGGCGCGCACCCGCGCGATCGTGCCGTGATGGTCCGAGCCCTGGATGTTGATGACCTTCGTGAAGCCGCGCTCCCACTTCGTCTCGTGATAGGCGACGTCGGGCACGAAGTACGTGTAGGTGCCGTCGGACTTGCGCATCACGCGGTCCTTGTCGTCGCCGTCGTCGGTGGTGCGCAGCCACAGCGCACCTTCCTGCTCGTAGGTCTTGCCCGCCGCGATCAGTTCATTGACGGTCTTCTCGACGCGGCCTTCCTTGTACAAGGAGGATTCGAGGTAGTACTGGTCGAACTTCACGCCGAACGCCTGCAGATCCATGTCTTGCTCGTGCCGCAGATATGCCACCGCGAAGCGGCGGATCGCCTCCAGGTCTTCGACGTCGCCGGCGCCCTTGACGGGTTCGCCGTCGCTTGCCGAGACGGTTTCGCCGTTCAGATAGTCGCGCGCGATGTCGGCAATGTACTCGCCGTTGTACGCGGCTTCCGGCCAGCCGGGGTCGCCCGGCTTCAGGCCGCGGGCGCGCGCCTGCGTCGAGATGGCGAGATTGCCGATCTGCACGCCGGCGTCGTTGTAGTAGAACTCGCGGTGCACGTCGAAGCCTTGCGACGCGAGCACGTTCGACATCGCGTCGCCAAGCGCAGCCTGGCGGCCGTGGCCGACGTGCAGCGGACCCGTGGGGTTCGCCGACACGAACTCGACCAGCACGCGCTTGCCGGCTTCGCGCTGCGAGCGGCCGAAGGCTTCGCGCTGCGCGAACACGGCGGCGATCACCGCCTGCTTGGAAGCCGCCGACAGACGCAGGTTGATGAAACCCGGACCGGCCACTTCGGCGCCGTCGACAAGGCCCTTTGCGAGCGGATCCGCGAGCAGCGCATCGACGATCTGCTGCGCAAGCTGGCGCGGATTGGCGCGCATCGGCTTGGCGAGCTGCATCGCGACGTTGCACGCGACGTCGCCGTGCGCGGCGACCTTCGGTCGTTCAAGTGTGATGGCGGGCGCGATGAATGCGGCTTCGGATTCGCCTTGAGTGGCCTGGGCGACCTGCTTGACCACATCGGTCAACAGGGTTTCGAGAGTGTGTTTGTGTGCAGGCAGCATGCTTGTTGCGAGTCCAGTGAGGCAGTCCGATGAAGCGGGCAGCGCCGCGAACGGCGTGAAGCCGGGCCGTCGACGGCGTGGAAAAGCGCCGGGCATCCGCTGAGCAGCGCCGGCTGATGGTACTGCGGCGGCGCAGCGAGCGTGGCAAGCGTGGCGCACAGGCGCGGCTGCGATGCGGCGCAGCGTACCCGGGTGCACGGCAGTGAGCTTTTTCCGTCAATGTCGGATTTTAGCAGGTGCTAATATGTCCAATGAGATGCCCAGCAAGGGCCGTGGCCGTCTACTCGCCGTCAGACGGCGGGCGGGCGCGCAAACGGAACTCGTGCGGCTGGCCGTGCGAGAAGCCACATAACGAAAAGGGAACCCTCATCATGCTGATTACTTTCAAATGCCGCTCCGCGCCTGACGTGATAATGCTCGAGAATCTCGCCCAGTATCTGCTGGGTATCATCGGCAAGCGGCTTGGCGCACGCGGCGTGATCAACCACGACGAACTGGGCGTGGCTATCTCGAAGCTCGAAGCGGCCATTGTCACGGACAAGCAGGAACGTGCCGAGCATGAAGGCCACTACCATGAAGGCGAGGAAGGGCACGAGCCTCACGAACTTCCCGTCGGCCTCGCGCAACGGGCGTTCCCTTTCCTCGATATGCTGCGCGCCGCACAGAAGGACAACACGGATATCGTCTGGGGTATCTGACGCGCAAACAAAAAGCCCGTCGTGACCGACGGGCTTTTTTCATTGCGTGGCTGCTTACTGGCTCGCGCCTTCCGGTGCGGTCGCGGGCGTGGACGCGCCATTCTTCGATTTCTTCTTTTTCGGCTTCTTCACATGCGTGACGGTGGGCGGCGAATACGAGCTCACCGCGCTCGATCCACCCGGCGCCTGGGGCTGGGCCTCGGACAGCGGTGCAATGGCGGCAAGCGATAACGCGGTCAGCATCAGCGTCAGCTTCTTCATACGATTTTCTCCGTTGTTGCAAGTCGTTGAGCCGACGCGTTTTTGGGTTCGCGTCTGGCGGGCGGCAGGTCATGCCCGAGCAGTCTACAAAGCCGAAAATATTCGCTGTGCTCGTTGTCGGAAATATTCAGCCTTCGGCCAGCGATATAGTCCTGCCCGTTTGCCTGCCGGCCGCCGCCTCTTACAGCAGCGGCGCGAGCGCACGTGCCGCGTCCGCGATCGACAGCGACATGCGCTGCGCGTAATCCTCCAGTTGATCCTGGCCGATCTTGCCGACCGAGAAGTACGTGCTGTCGGGATGCGCGAGATAGAAGCCGGAGACGCTCGCCGCGGGCAGCATCGCGAGCGATTCGGTCACGCTCATGCCGATCTCGTCGGCCTGCAGAACGCTGAACATGTCGCGCTTGACGAGGTGGTCCGGGCATGCGGGGTAGCCCGGCGCGGGGCGAATGCCGCGGTACTTTTCGCCGATCAGCTCGTCGTTCGACAGCGTTTCGCCTTGCGCGTAGCCCCACAGATCGCGCCGCACGCGTGCATGCATCGCTTCGGCGAACGCTTCCGCGAAACGGTCGGCGAGCGCCTTCAGCATGATCGCGCTGTAGTCGTCGTGGTCCTTTTCGAACTGCTTTTCCTTCGTGTCGACGCCCAGGCCGGCAGTGACGGCAAACATGCCGATGTAATCGGCCACGCCCGAATCCTTCGGCGCGATGAAGTCGGCGAGCGAGCGGTTCGGCCGCATCACGCCATCCACGACGGGGCGCACGCTTTGCTGGCGCACATTGCGCCACGTCAGCGCGACTTCGCTGCGGGATTCGTCCGTATAGATTTCGATGTCGTCGTCATTGACGGTGTTCGCGGGCAGCAGCGCGATCACGCCGTTCGCCGTGAGCCAGCGCCCCTGGATGAGGCGCGCGAGCATCGACTTCGCGTCCGAGAACACGCGCCGCGCCGACTCGCCTACGATCTCGTCGTTCAGGATGGCGGGATATGGACCGGCGAGGTCCCATGTCTGGAAGAACGGGCCCCAGTCGATGTAGTTCGCCAGTTCGTTCAGGTCGAAGTTCCTGAACACGCGGCGGCCGATGAACTTCGGCTTCACGGGCTGATACGCGCTCCAGTCGATCTTCGTCTTGTTGGCACGCGCTTCGGCGAGCGTGACGAGCGGCAGCGCTTTCTTGTTCGCGTGCTGGTCGCGGATGCGGTTGTAGTCGGACTTCAGTTCGTCGAGATACTTTGCCGCGCCTTCGTCGGACAGCAGGTTCGATGCGACGGACACCGAGCGCGACGCATCCGGCACGTACACGACGGGGCCTTCGTAATTCGGCGCTATCTTCACGGCCGTGTGTACGCGCGAAGTGGTCGCGCCGCCGATCAGCAGCGGAATCTTCTTCACGCGGAAATAGTCGTCGCGCTGCATTTCCGACGCGACGTAGGCCATTTCCTCGAGCGACGGTGTGATGAGGCCCGACAGACCGATGATGTCAGCGCCTTCGACCTTCGCCTTCGCGAGAATCTCGTTGCATGGGACCATCACGCCCATATTGACCACTTCGAAGTTATTGCACTGAAGCACCACCGACACGATGTTCTTGCCGATGTCGTGCACGTCGCCCTTCACGGTCGCGATGACGATCTTGCCTTTCGCGCGCACGTCGCCCCCTGCCTCGGCCAGCAGACGCTTTTCTTCTTCGATGAACGGAATCAGATGCGCAACAGCCTGCTTCATCACGCGCGCCGACTTCACGACTTGCGGCAGGAACATCTTGCCCTGGCCGAACAGGTCGCCGACGATATTCATGCCGTCCATCAGCGGACCTTCGATCACGTTGATCGGGCGCCCGCCGCCGTCCATGATCTTCGCGCGCGCTTCCTCCGTGTCCTCGACGATGAAGTTCGTGATGCCGTGCACGAGCGCATGCGCGAGACGCTGCTCGACGGGCTGATTACGCCATTCGAGGTTCTCTTCTTTCTTCGCGGCGCCAGTCTTGAACTTGTCGGCGATCTCGAGCAGGCGGTCGGTGGCGTCGTCGCGGCGATTGAGCACGACGTCTTCGACGCGCTCGCGAAGTTCGGCATCGAGATCCGCGTACACGCCCAGTTGACCCGCGTTGACGATGCCCATGTCCATGCCCGCCTGGATCGCGTGATACAGGAAGACGGTGTGGATTGCTTCGCGCACCGGGTCGTTGCCGCGGAACGAGAACGACACATTTGACACGCCGCCGCTCACTTTCGCGTACGGCAGGTTCTGCTTGATCCAGCGCGTCGCTTCGATGAAGTCAACGGCGTAATTGTTATGCTCTTCGATGCCCGTTGCGATCGCGAAGATGTTCGGGTCGAAGATGATGTCTTCGGGCATGAAGCCCGCTTCGTTGACGAGAATGTCGTACGAGCGCTTGCAGATTTCCGTCTTGCGCGCGAACGTGTCGGCCTGGCCCTGCTCGTCGAAAGCCATTACGACGCTCGCCGCACCGTAACGTCGAATCAGCTTCGCGTGATGGACGAACTGCTCCTTGCCTTCCTTCAGCGAGATCGAGTTGACGATCGCCTTGCCCTGCACGCACTTGAGGCCCGCCTCGATCACATCCCACTTCGACGAGTCGATCATGATCGGCACGCGCGCGATGTCCGGCTCCGACGCGATCAGATTCATGAAGCGCACCATCGCGGCTTTCGAATCGAGCATCGCTTCGTCCATGTTGACATCGATGACCTGCGCGCCGTTTTCGACCTGCTGGCGCGCGACGGCCAGCGCTTCGTCGAACTGGTTGTTCAGGATCATCCGCGCGAATGCCTTCGAGCCCGTCACGTTGGTGCGCTCACCGACGTTGATGAAGAGCGTCCCCGAAGTGACGTTGAACGGCTCCAGGCCGGAAAGGCGCATCGTGTGATCGGTCATGTTGGTGTGCGTGTTTCGTCAGTGCTTCGGTGTGTTCTGGCGATGAGCTTCGCTCGCCCGTTCAAGCCGCGTCGCGGTACTGGCCCGGCCACTTGCGCGGCTTCACTTCGCTCAATGCCTTCGCGATCGCGGCGATGTGGTCCGGCGTCGTGCCGCAGCAGCCGCCCGCGATGTTCACGAGACCCGCCTGCGCGAATTCCTTCAGCAGGCCGGAGGTGTCGGCGGGCAGTTCGTCGAAGCCAGTATCACTCATCGGATTCGGCAGGCCTGCGTTCGGATAGCACGACACGTAGGTGTCGCACAGCTTTGCGAGCTCCGCGATGTACGGACGCATCAGCGCCGCGCCCAGCGCGCAGTTGAGGCCGAACGTGAGCGGCTTCGCGTGGCGCAGCGAATTCCAGAACGCTTCGACCGTCTGACCCGACAGGATGCGGCCCGATGCGTCCGTCACGGTGCCCGAGATCATGATGGGCAGGCGCTCGCCCGTGTCTTCGAACAGTTCGTCGAGTGCGAAGAGGGCTGCTTTGGCGTTCAGCGTGTCGAAAATCGTTTCGACGAGAAAGAGGTCCGCGCCGCCTTCCATCAGCGCCTTTGCCTGCTCGTAGTAGGCGGCGCGCAATTCGTCGAACGTGACGTTGCGGGCGCCCGGATCGTTCACGTCGGGCGAAATGCTCGCCGTTTTCGGCGTCGGCCCGATCGCGCCCGCGACGAAGCGCGGCTTGTCGGGCGTCGAATACTTGTCGCACGCAGCGCGCGCCAGCTTAGCCGATTCGCGGTTCATTTCGACGGCGAGATCTTCCATCCCGTAGTCGGCCTGCGCGACGGTCGTTGCACCGAATGTGTTGGTTTCGATGATGTCCGCGCCCGCCGCGAGATACTGCTCGTGAATCTCGCTGATGACGTGCGGCTGCGTGATCGACAGCAGTTCGTTGTTGCCCTTGATGTCGCGCGCGTAGTCCTTGAAGCGTTCGCCGCGATAGGCGGCTTCGTCGAGCTTGTAGCGCTGGATCATCGTGCCCATTGCGCCGTCCAGGATCAGGATGCGTGATTCGAGCAACGCGGGCAGGGCCGCGCCGCGCGTGTAGGCGGCGCCGGCGCGGGCGGGAACGGCTGACGGGGCGGGCTGGTTCATGGTCTGATCGGGCTCGTGCCGGCATGGCCGGCTTTTTTCAGGAAACTCAATATTGTAGCCGTATGGCCGCAGGCGCGCCGGGCGTGGTGGGCACGACAGGATCGCGGCCCCGTAAGGCGCGACGCATGCTCGGAATGTAGCGCGGAAAGTATTTGTTTCGATGCTCGTGCAACGATGACCTGGGCGCCGCGTCAGAGTCGATCCGGCGTTTCGCGCCACGTGCGCGCCGGCTGGCCGGATAAAACGAAAAACCCCGCCTGGCAATGCCGGACGGGGTCGATGGGGAACGTGTCGCCAAAGGGTGGCGCGTGACGATCAGTGCAGAATGACCGGTTGATTCATCAGGCTGTCGAATTGACCGAGAAATTCGTCCACTTCGTCAAGCGTGGGTTCGTCTTCGATCAGCTTTTGCACGTGCTCGCGAAAACTGGCTGCCATCTCACCGTCGATGTAAATTTCTCGCTGCGTATTCTTGTCCACGATCTCATACCCGCCGGACTTCATCGCGAGATGGCCGTCCTGCGGCGGAAACTCGACGACGCAGTAGTTGGGGCTGTTGTAGATCATTTGCATGGCGACACTCCTTATTTCCGATGGCTCCGGGCCAGTGTTGCACCGTAGATGGAGCCCTTGGTTTGGAATTCAAGGGGTGGGTCCGGCCTGACGCTACCCATTCTCCGGACCTATCTGTTAGACCCGTTTTTGCACAAACGATTCCAGCAAAGCAGTAAAGCGTTGCGACTGCTCGATCGGTGCGAGGTGAGCCGCGTCCAGCAGCTCGAACTGCGCGTCCCGGATGGCATTCGCAATTTCCTGTGTAGCAGCAGGTGGCGTGCCTGCATCGTGGCGTCCAGCCACAGTCAGTGTAGGAAGGGCGATCTCTTTCAGTCTACTGCGCACATCGAAATCGCGCAGCGCAATGCACGCCTGCGCGTAACCTTCCGACGAAGTGTGCTCGAATACCTCGCGAATCTGCTCGACGACTTCCGGATGCGCGTCGCGGAAGCCCGCCGTCAGCCAGCGTTCCATCGTGGCCTGGGAAAGCGCCGCGACCCCTTCCTCGCGCGCCTTCGCTGCCCGCTGTTCCCACGTGCCGCGCCCATCCACAGGCGATGCCGCGTGCGTGTCGGCGAGCGTCAATGTCGCGACGCGTGCGGGATTGTCCAGCGCGAACTGCTGCGCGATCATGCCGCCCATCGACATTCCGACAATATGTGTGTTCTCGACGCCAAGCGCATTCAGCAGCGCGCGTAGGTCTTGCGACAAGTCTGCCACACTGAACTGTCTATCCGAAACAGATGTTTGGCCGTGACCGCGCACGTCGTAGCGCAAGACCGTAAAGTCGTCGCGGAAGTAGCCGGCCAGCTGATCCCAGATCGACAGATCGCCGCCTAGCTGATGAACGAACGTGAGCCAGGGGCCACCGCCTTCATTGCTCATGACGTAGCGCGTATCGATGCCATTCACATTGATTTGCATGCGGACTCCATGGGTGATGTCGCAATGAAAGAACGAACGGATGGACGGTTCATGCTATTCAATTCATGGGATTTGCATGAACCGTCGGCGCGAATCGAGCGCTTGGAACACTTTGAGCGCGCTTCGTGGTGCGATCGACGTAGGCGCCGGAAGTTTCCGACGCAAAATGTCGCTTCGGCTAACACAGTGTCCTCCATTGCGAAGGAGCTGTTTGTGTCAGGGCTTTTCGGGCCCTGCACCAGGATCGGTCAAGGACGGTTGAGGCGGGCTGGTCGACGTATCATCGGACGACGTGTCGCTGCCGTTGTCATTGCTGCCTGCATCCGGCGATGCGATCTTGCCGCGCCATACAAGCTCTATCTGCGTTCCGTTCGGTTCGGTTTGCACAAGACGCACGGGGAGCCAGCCGAGCGACGGCGCGAGCCACACGTCGATGCGTCTGCGGTCGCCTTCGCGGCGCGGCAGTCGCATGAAGTGGCGTGCGTCGAGGGTTGCGCGATCGGTGCGCACCGACTCGTCGCCGATCGTTTCGATGGGCCAGATTTCGCCGCTGTCGTTGTCGGTCACGTAGAACTGCCGCGTGACGCCGGGCTGATACGCGTCCGGGTCGCCGCGCACGAGACTCGCCAACTGCATCACCATGCTGAAGCGGTCTTGCGCACCGTCCTGCAGCGGCAGCGTGACGGGCGTGCGCGTGAAGCCAATCTGCTTCGTGTCGCGACGGAAGGTGGTGATGTCTTCGCCGCGACGGCCGCGTTTTTCGACGTACTGGTCGGGGGCGAGACCGAATGCATCCACGTGTCCGTGGCTCGCATAGCTGAACGTGCCGACGAACGGCAAGGGCACCGAAACGATCATGTCGTACGAACGGCCATCGCTCGACCAGTGGATGGTGCCTGGCTGGTTGCGCACCCCGTTGTAGAACGTGTCGTATTGCAGGTTGCCCGACGGCGGCACGGAAAACCGTACGCCGGGCGCGGTGTGCTGCGCGTTGCCCTCGCCAGCGGCATTAGCGTTCGAACCGGCGCCCGTCCTGGTTGCGGACGAAGCGACGCTCGCGGCCGAAGCATCGACGGGCGCGCTCGCCGGTTCGGTTGCTGGCGCTGTTTCGTGCAGCTTCGGACGGGAACGCGTCGCGGTCAGCACATGGTCACGCGGGGAGCGCACGGCGTGTTTCGGCGCGGCGGGCGACGCTTTGGCGGGCGGCGGCGAACCCGCCGCCTGCGTTTCGACGCGCTCAGGCTTGAGCAACGCGACCTGCACGGGCACATGCTCCGGCGACACCGGCTTGAATGCGTCGTGATGCCGTTCGAACCATTGCGCGGCAATCAGATGCGCGCCGACGACAGCCGCCAGCACGCCTGTCCAGCGCAGGCGCGACGCGCGGCGCTGCGCACGGGCGAGGCGTGCTGGCGGGATCGAACGGACAGCGGATGGTGACGACATCAGAAGCAGTATCTATGAAGGCAAGACGCGAAGCGTCACGCAACGGAAACCTGTTTCGACCGCGTCCAGCGGCCGCGCGTTCCTCGCACGCATTGCGCTCGTCGTGCGTGTGGCACTTCTCGTGCTCAGCGCGCCGTCGGACTATAGCCGAGTTCGTACGAAAGCTTCTGCGCGCACTCGCGCAGCGCGCTGTCCACCTCGCCTCCCCACGCGATATCGAACGCACCTTCGTGACCCAGCGCGATCAAGCCGAGCGCGAGATCGCCATTCGAGTCGAATACGGGCGTGCAGAACGCGTGAATGGTCGGCAGCAGCATGCCTTCGACGCGCGCCGCACCATGCAAGCGCACTTCGTCGAGCACGCGTTCGACGTCCTGCGGCGTACGTGGGCTGTTCGCGGCGGCCCAGCGCTGCGCTTCAGCGAGTTCGCGGTCGATCATCGCCGCAGTCTTGCCGCGCGGCAGGTAGGCGGCGAAGAGCAGGCCGGTTGCGGAACTGAGCATCGGCATCACGTCGCCGAGTTTCAGCGACGCCTTCGCGGGGTAGCTGGACTCCATCCAGTGCACGACGGTCGGGCCCTGGTTGCCCCACACGGCGATACCGACGGTCATATCGATCCGCTCGCGCAATTCGGCGAGCGCGATGCGCGCGAGCTTCACGCCGTCGACGCGTGCGAGCCGCGCAAGACCCAGCTGCAACGCAAAGCCGCCCAGTTCGTAGCGCCCCGTCAGCGGATCCTGCGCGACCACGCCCAGGCGCTGGAAACTCACCAGGTAACGATGTGCCTTCGCGGGGCTCATGGCGGCACGCTGTGCGAGGTCGCGCAGCATCATCGCACGCGGCTCGTGCGTGAGCACGTCGAGTAGACGGAAGCCCACTTCGATCGACTGGATGCCCGAGCGGAGCTTTTCCTCCCCGCTTTCGTGCGAGTCGGCGGCATCGTCGTCGACGGTGTCGAGCGGTTCGGCGGCGTCGGCATCCTTGCGGATCGAACTGGAGCGGGCGGTCGGGGACATAGGATACGGTTGAACATCAAGCAGAAAAACGGCGGCGAACGGTGCGGAGAAAGCGTGCGTTCTCTAGCGGGATACGCCGGCGAATCGCGTCGGCTTGGGCCGCGCCGATTCACCATCGTAGAATAGATTCCTCTTATCGTCATCCACACGCTTTTCCGCCATGAAACTTGCCTCGCTGAAGGACGGCACGCGCGACGGTCAACTGATCGTCGTTTCCCGCGACCTGCATACGGCCGCCGTCGCCGATACCATCGCACCGACGATGCAGCGCATTCTCGACGACTGGACCTTCTACGCGCCGCAACTGCGCGACCTGTACGACGAACTCAATCAGGGCCGCGCGCGCAACACCTTTTCGTTCGATGCGAAGGAATGCATGGCGCCGTTGCCGCGTGCGTACCAGTGGGCCGACGGCTCCGCGTACGTGAATCACGTCGAGCTGGTGCGCCGCGCGCGCGGCGCCGAAATGCCGCCCGAGTTCTGGACCGACCCGCTGATGTACCAGGGCGGCAGCGACGACTTCATCGGGGCGAAAGACGATATCGTGTGTGCGTCGGAATCGTTCGGCATCGACTTCGAGGCGGAAGTGGCCGTCATCACGGGCGACGTGCCGATGGGCGCGAAACCCGAGCAGGCGTTGAAGAGCATCCGGCTCGTCACGCTCGTCAACGACGTGTCGCTGCGCAATCTGATTCCCGCCGAACTCGCGAAGGGCTTCGGCTTTTTCCAGAGCAAGCCGGCGACGTCGTTCGCACCCGTCGCCGTGACGCTCGACGAACTCGGCGACGCTTGGCGCGAAGGCCGCGTGCATCGTCCGATGATCGTGCATTGGAACGGCAAGAAAGTGGGCCAGCCCGACGCGGGCACCGACATGGTGTTCAATTTCGGCCAGCTGATCGCGCATGCCGCGAAGACGCGCCATCTGCGTGCGGGCGCGATCGTCGGTTCGGGCACGGTGTCGAACAAGGACGCCAAGCGCGGCTATTGCTGTATCGCCGAGAAGCGCTGCCTCGAAACGATCGAGAGCGGCAGTGCGCAGACGGAGTTCATGAGGTTCGGCGACACCGTAAAGATCGAGATGTTCGACGAAGCGGGCAAGACGATTTTCGGTTCGATCGATCAGGCCGTCGCACCGTTCGAAGCCGTGCAGTAATCAGCGTCGGCGGCGAGCGGCGTCAGGCGAATCGAAAGGGTTTCGCCCGATGCCGACGGCGTCACACACGCCGCTACACTGACGCTCGCGCGAGGTCATCGAGCCTCGTGCGCTGATTCGCGCACATTGCGGACAGCACATGCAACACGCGCAACGGCAGCATCGCAGAAATGACAAGAAGCCAACTGGAGACAAAGGCATGCCGCGATACGGGACGTTTGCATTTTCAAGCTCGCGCCACAGCGCTTCGAAGCGGCGCACGATGCTCGCCGCCGCGCTTTCCGCTTTGCCGGGAGTCGCGCTCGCTCAGGTGAAGATCGGCCTTGTGCTGTCGCTGACGGGACCGGCTGCATCGCTCGGCATTCCGGCGCGCGATACCGCGACGCTGTTTCCGAAAGAGATCGCCGGTCAGAAAGTCGATTACATCGTGCTCGACGATGCGTCCGATACGACACAAGCCGTACAGGACACGAAAAAGCTCATTTCCGAACATCACGTCGATGCGATCATCGGCTCGTCAATCACGCCGAACTCGCTCGCGATGATCGACGTCATTGCCGAAGGTGAAACGCCCGCGATCTCGCTGGCGTCGTCGGCGAAGATCATCGAGCCCGTCGACGCTAAACGGCGCTGGATGTTCAAGACCCCGCAGACGGACGCGATGATGGCCTCCGCGATCACCGGGCACGCGAGCCAGCATGGCGTGAAGACGCTTGCGTACATCGGTCAGGCGGACGCGCTCGGCGAAACCTTCTATGCGGAAGTCGCGAAGTTCGCGCAGATTCACCACATCGGCGTGGTGGCCAACGAGCGATTCAATCGCACGGACCCGAGCGTCACCGGCCAGATTCTGAAGATCATGGCGGCGAACCCGGATGCTGTCGTCGTGGGCGCGGCGGGCACGCCGGCCGCGCTGCCGCCGAAGACGCTGATCGGCCGTGGCTACAAGGGCAAGATCTATCACAACCACGGCGTGGGCAATAACGACTTCCTGCGCGTGTGCGGAACCGACTGCAACGGCACCTTCCTGCCCGCGAGCCCGGTGCTCGTCGCAGCGCAGCTCCCTTCGGACTATGCTTCGAAGCGTCTGGCGCTCGATTACATCGCGCGCTTTGAGAAGCTGCGCGGTCCGGGCAGTGTGTCGGCGTTCGGCGCCTATGCGTGGGACGCGAGCATGCTGCTCGACAACGCGATTCCCATTGCTCTGAAAGCGGCCGCGCCCGGCACGGCCGAGTTTCGCCGCGCGCTGCGCGATGCGCTGGAAGCGACGAAAGGACTGGCCGACACGAACGGTGTCGTCAACATGAGCGCGACCGATCACCTTGGCCTCGATCAGCGCGCGCGCGTGATGGTCGAGATCAGCAACGGCAAGTGGGTATATCAGCCGCGCTGAACGCGGCGCTTTCGGGTGACGCAGCGTCGGCTGCGTCGCGCGCCTGATGTGTGGTCCGACGCCGACGCGTCGCTTCTTCGGATGTCTGCCATGTCTCACGAATCGGAATCCCACACGGTCGAACCCGCGTTCTACGCGCACTACAGGTCGCTGCGCGTGCGGCGTCACGCGCACGGCATCCTCGAAATCGTGATGAGCGGCGAGGGCGCCAACAAAAGCAATCTCGCTACCGCCGATGCGAACATGCATCGTGAGCTGGCCGACATCTGGCGCGATGTCGACCGCGATCCCGACACGCGGGTCGCGGTGATTCGCGGCGAAGGCAAGGGCTTTTCGGCGGGGGGCGATCTCGGGCTCGTCGAAGACATGGCGAACGACTTCGACGTGCGCACGCGCGTGTGGCGCGAGGCGCGCGATCTCGTCTACAACGTGATCAACTGCAGCAAGCCGATCGTCTCGGCGATGCACGGGCCGGCCGTCGGCGCGGGGCTCGTCGCGGGACTGCTCGCGGATATCTCGATTGCGACGAAATCGGCGCGCATCATCGATGGTCATACGCGGCTGGGCGTCGCGGCGGGCGACCATGCGGCGATCGTTTGGCCGCTCCTGTGCGGCATGGCGAAGGCGAAGTACTACCTGATGCTGTGCGAACCCGTGAGCGGCGAAGAAGCGGAGCGCATCGGTCTCGTGTCGCTAGCCGTCGACGACAACGATCTGCTGCCGAAAACCTTCGAAGTCGCGCGCAAGCTCGCGAGCGGTTCGCAGACGGCGATCCGCTGGACCAAGTACGCGCTGAACAATTGGCTGCGCTCGGCGGGCCCCGCTTTCGACACGTCGCTCGCGCTCGAATTCATGGGTTTCGCGGGACCGGACGTGCGCGAGGGCGTGGCGTCGCTGCGCGAGCGGCGCGCGCCGGATTTTCCGGGCAAAGAGCCGTTCTGAGGGAAGATGCCTTGCGTTGCGGATCGGCGGACGCAAAACCGTCACGGCACGCGGCGCACGATAGCCGCGCGATCGCTTCGCAAACAGTTCGCACGAAAAGGCTCGCGGTATCATCGAGCGTGAACTTCAAACATCCATAAACACACGGGCCAGAACCGAACACAGGAGTCTCAGCAATGACCGACAACCCCGGCTCGACGCCACCCTTTCCCGGATTTCCAGGTTTTCCACCCGCCGAAATGCTTGACCGCATGTGGGGCATGATGCGCCTCACGCCGTTCGGGGCGGCGTTTCCGGGCACGAGTCCGGGCTCGGCGCAGGGCTTCGTGCCGTCGCTGTCGATCATGTCCGACATGATGGCGCCGCTCACGAACGTCGAAGAGCTCGACAAGCGCATCACCGACATGCGCGCCGTCGAGCAGTGGCTCAAGCTCAATCTGAACATGCTGCAGTCGGCCATCCAGGCGCTCGAAGTGCAGCGCGCGACGCTCGCGACGCTGCGCGCGTTCGGCGCGTTCGCGCAGCAATCGATGACACAGCCGGCCGCCGAAGCGCCGCAGAAGCAGCCCGAGCCGCCGCCTGCCGCGAGGACGCAGCAGGAAGCCGGCGATGCCGCCGAGTCGCCGCCACCGCCCACATTCGACGCGTCGGGCTGGTGGAACCTGCTGCAGGCGCAGTTCAATCAGCTCGCGCAATTCGCGATGGCGCAGCCGGCGGCGACCACGGCGACGGGCGCATCGGAAGCGGGCGCGGGCGTCGAGCCAAGCGATCTCGAACCGGACGACGCCCCCGAGTCTGACACGGCCGGTGCCGCGCAAGCCGGAGCGGACGACGCGCCACGTCCGGCGGCGAAGCGCGCGCCCAGCGCGAAGCGTGCGGGCGGCGCGGCTGCAAAGAAGAGCTCGTCGACGCCCGAGTGACCGGGTAGCCGCGAACAAACGGGCGGGCGCAACGGCCGCCGCGCCCGACGCGCCGGCACCGCGCTTCGCACCTCCGCTTAGCACATCCGTTTGACACCGTGCGGGCAACGCGCGCGCTCGTTGTTTTACGTCAATCTCAAAATGGGTTTCGACAGGCCGGAAGCCGGCTGTGGCGGGCCCGCGTGCTATTATTGTGTAAGCTTTCTCTGGCCCAAGGACGCGCGCGAACACTGCCAGATTCGCCATTCATCCGGTGCCGTCCGGTGCTGATGCGTCCGCTGCGGACCCAAATGCCGTCGTTCGGGCGGCAAGCTGGCACGACCCAGGCACAGGTTCTCCCTCACCCACGGTTGGCCGCGCATGCGAGGCACGAAAATCGCGTGCGCATCACGAACCGCAGTATTTCTTTTGCCAAGAAGCATGTCGTTGGCAGCCGATTACCGCGTAAAATTCGATGCTGCGCTGACGACAGGGAAAGTTCCCGAAAGTTTCCGTGCGTCGGCAATACATTGGCAACAGACATAACAGACGTCGCTTTGCGCAGAACAGGGGTGGGATCATGAACACCATGCTTTATCCGGAACTTTACAAATCGCTCGAATCCGTTCGATGGGACATGGAGAAGGACATTCCCTGGGACAAATTCGACGGGTCGCTGCTCACCGACGAGCAGGCGGCGACCATCAAGATGAACGCGATCACCGAATGGTCGGCGCTGCCGGCCACGGAAATGTTCCTGCGCGACAACCACCACGACAGCGATTTCTCTGCATTCATGAGCGTGTGGTTCTTCGAGGAGCAGAAGCACTCACTGGTATTGATGGAGTATCTGCGCCGCTTCAAGCCGCACATGGTGCCGACGGAAGAAGAGCTGCACGCCGTGCGCTTCGAGTTCGATCCGGCGCCGCCGCTCGAAACGCTGATGCTGCACTTCTGCGGCGAAATCCGCCTGAACCACTGGTATCGCCGCGCGGCTGAGTGGCATACCGAGCCCGTCATCAAGGCGATCTACGAAACCATTTCGCGCGACGAAGCGCGTCATGGCGGCGCGTATCTGCGCTACATGAAGAAAGCGCTGACCAACTTCGGCGACGGCGCGCGCGCTGCATTCGCGAAGATCGGCGTGTTGATGGCATCTGCGCGCCGCACGGAAAAGCCGCTGCACCCGACCAACCTGCACGTGAATCAGTCGCTGTTCCCGCGCGACACGGTTCAATCGCGTCTGCCCGATCCGGAATGGCTCGAGCGCTGGCTCGACGAGCAGATCTGTTTCGACGACGGCTGGGAAAAGAAAGTGGTGGAGCGCATTCTGCACAACCTCTCCATCCTGTTCGAGCGCTCGTTCACGACGGCTCAGGAATTGAACCGCTATCGCAAGGAAGTCGTGACGCGCCTGCAGGCCGAGCAGCAGCCTGCGCAGCAGCCGGCCTGATGACGGCCGCGCGTCGCCGGGCGTGAAGCCCTGCGCCGCACAGAAACACGACGGCCCGGCTGGTGACAAACCGCCGGGCCGTTCTTCTTTTGTCACCGTACCGACCCGTTCAACGTTTTCGCTCATGGCCGCTACTTTCGAACGCAAGCTCACGACACGCGACGCGCTCGCCCAACTTCGTCCGTCACTGACAGGCCCCGTGGTTTTCACCAACGGCGTCTTCGATATCCTGCATCGCGGCCATGTCACGTATCTGGCCGATGCCAAGGCGCTGGGCGCGACGCTGATCGTCGGCGTGAACAGCGATGCTTCGGTGCGCATGCTCGGCAAGGGTGACGACCGGCCGATCAACAACGAGTCAGACCGGATGGCGTTGCTGGCTGCGCTGGAAAGCGTCGACTGGGTCGTTTGCTTCGGGGAGCAGACGCCCGTCGCACTGATCGAGGCGCTGCACCCGGACGTGCTGGTGAAGGGCGGCGACTACGACATGGACAAACTGCCGGAATCCGCGCTCGTGCGCGGCTGGGGCGGCATGGCGCTGGCGATTCCGTTCGAGCACGACCGCTCGACGACGGCGCTATTGAAGAAGGTGCGCGCTCAAGGCTGAACGCAACGACGCGAGCCTGCGGCCCGCGTCGTCGAGCGTTTGCGGCGTTACTGACGAAGCGCCGAAGCGGCGATCGGTGCGACGGGTGCGGGCCCGCCGATGACGGCAAGATCCGCCGCATCGGCCGACGACATCGGTTGGACGCGCAGTTGCTCCGGGCGGACCTGCCGGTTCAGGTGATTCGGTTCGCGCGGCCCCGCGGCAGGCGACGGGCCGAACAATCCGCGCATCGTGACGAACGCGAGGATGTTGGCGAGAAAGAGCAGGGCGAGTAGCCAGCGCAGCATCGTAGAAATTCTCCAGCTTGTCAGTTCCATGTCCGGCGTTCACACCGGCCGGGTGTGCGTCGACGGATAGACGGGAGCTTGCGCGGCAATCAGCGCGAGCCCCGCGAGCACAAGCGAGTCGTGACGCGTGTACGGCACGCTGAGCGCCTGCACGAGTTCGCCCGCCGCGCCGCCGCCCACGACGAGCCGCACGCTCACTTGCCACTCGTCCTGCAGATGGCGCCACATGCGCTCGATCAGTCCGATCTGCGCCAATGCACAGCCCGACGACAGCGAGCGCGGCGTATCCGTCGCGAACCAGGCGCCGCGTTCGGCCGGCTCACGCTGGCCTGCCGCATTGTCGCCATCGAGCAGGCCGCGCGCCGCCGTCGAATCCAGCGTCGGCAGTTGCGCCGTGTGCTCGCCGAGCGAGCGCATCATCAGCGACCACCCAGGCGCGATCAGTCCGCCGACAAACACGCCATCCGCAGTCAATGCCTCGAGCGTGGTCGCCGTGCCGAACGTCGCGATCAGCAGCGGTTCGCCCGGAAACGCCGCGCGTGCGCCGATCATCCCGGCCCAGCGGTCGCTACCGAGTTGCGAGGGCGTCGTGTACGCGTTCGTGACGCCGCATTGCTGCGCAGCCGAGCGGACCGTGGTGCGCGCAAGACCGGGCCAGTGCCTGTCGATGAACGCGTCGATCCTGCGCGCCACCGCGTCGCCCGCGACATTCGATAACCATGCAGAACCAGGCGCAGGCAATGCCGACCAGTCCGGCTCATGCCTGGATTGCAAGGGGTCGCCCGTCCCTTTCACCAGCTGGCCGCCGTGGGAAAACGCGCCCGAGTGCGTCTGTGTACCATCGGCTTGGACCAGCGCCCATTTGACACGACTGTTGCCCGCGTCGATCAGGAGATACGGCGTGCTCATGCTGCGCCGCTTTCTTCGTCCGCGAGACGCAGCGACACGTCTCCCGTCGCAATGGCCAGCTGGCCGGACGGCGTATCGAGCAGCAACTGCCCGAGTTCGTCGACGCCTGCTGCCACGCCGCGTTCGATTTCCACGCCCTGCTCGAACAGCACGACGTCGCGCCCTGCATACGCGTGGCAGCCATTCCAGCGTTGCCGGAATGGCGCAAAGCCTTCCGCGCCGAAGCGCTGCAACGCGGGTTCGAGCGCGTTCAACTCGGCGGCTAGCGTATCGGTGAGATTCGCATTGGGCAACGCCCGCGACAGCGCCGTCGGGGCCGCGCCGCGCGCCTGTGCGGGCACGTCGGCGTTGAGCGCGCCGACCTTCGCGGCGAGTTCGTCTGCGCCCTTCACGTTGGTGCCGATGCCGATCACGACGGCGCTCGCGTCGGGCGTGCTCCATGCTGTTTCGATCAGAATGCCCGCCAGCTTGTCGCCTTCGAGCAGCACGTCGTTCGGCCACTTCAGCGCAATCTGGCCGGGACCGGCGACGGGCAGCGAGCGCAAACCATCGACGAGCGCGACACCGACCGCGAGGCTCAGTCCCGCGAGACCCTCGAGCGGCCTCGGCAGCACGCATGCGACGGAGAACAGCAGCGCATTGCCTGGCTCCGCATACCAAGGGCGGCCGCGCCGGCCGCGTCCCGCCGTCTGCAGATAGGCGACGCGCACGATCGGCCGCGGCAGCGCGCCGGGTTCGCGCGGCAGCGCCTTCACGCGCGCCATCAGGTCGGCGTTGGTCGAGCCGGTTTCTTCGACGATCTCGATCGGCCAGTCATGCGCGGCCGGGCCGAACAGCGCGACGGCGCGCTGCCGGTCGATTCGCCAGTCGCCCGAGGGGCTGGGGGAGCTTGGGGTAGTCATGAAGCGTATTTTAGCCACTGCGCCCGTCCGCGTGAGAGCCAGATCAGCGCCCATGTGCGCCAGCCGAGGGGCGCACGGGCATTGCGCCCGCCGCCGGCCCATGCCTGTGCGGGGCGGCGCTCAGACGGGCAGCCCAGCGGAGCCCAATATCGAACCCTTCGATACAATGCCCGTTAATCCGATAACGAGATCCCGCGATCCTTGAACTACGACACTCCTCCCGGACTTGAAGTCACGGCAGGCGGCCAGGGCAAGATCGTCCGCCTGTCCGGCCAGTGGACGGCGCTCGCGCTCGCTCGCGACCGTCTGCACGGACAGGCGCTGCCGCGTCTGCGTGAACTGGTCGACAGCCGCGCGCATGTCGCGCAGTGGGACCTGTCCAACGTCGAACGCATGGATCATGTGGGCGGCCAGGCGCTATGGCGTGTGTGGGGCTACAAGCTGCCGCGCGACCTCGTTGCGCTGAACGACACGCAGCGCGATATCTTCGACCGCATCGCGCTGCTCGACACCGTGCGCGAGAACCCGGAGCCTGTGCGTCGCTTCGATCCGTTCACGCAGCTCGGCCTCGGCATATTCAGTTTCGTCGAGCACGTGTACGGCGGCGTGGCGATGTTCGGCCGCGTGATCCTCGATCTGCTGTCGATCGCGCGCAATCCGAAGCTTGCGCCGTGGAAGGAGATATCGGCGAACGTCTATAGCGCCGGGACCCAGGCGCTGCCCATTACGGCGCTTGTCGCATTCCTGATCGGCATCGTGCTGAGCTATCTGTCCGCCCAGCAATTGCGGCTGTTCGGCGCAAACCAGTTCATCGTGAACATTCTGGGGATGTCGGTGCTGCGCGAACTCGGACCCGTGCTGTCGGCGATTCTTGTCGCCGGGCGTTCCGGTTCGGCCATCACCGCGCAGATCGGCGTGATGCGCGTGACGGAAGAACTCGACGCGATGCGCGTGATGGGCATCCCGCACGGCTTGCGCCTGATCCTGCCGCGCGTGATCGCGCTGTCCCTTGCAATGCCGCTGCTCGTGATGTGGACGAACATCATCTCGCTGCTCGGCGGTGCGCTCGCCGCGAAGCTCGTGCTGCAGATCGACGTGTCGTACTTCGTGCGCGCGCTGCCCGGTGTGGTGCCCGTCGCCAACCTGTGGATCGGACTCGGCAAGGGCATGGTGTTCGGCATGCTGATCGCGATCGCCGGCTGTCACTTCGGCTTTCGCATCAAGGCCAATTCGCAGAGCCTGGGCGAGGGCACGACGACTTCCGTCGTGTCGTCGATTACGATCGTCATCCTCGCCGATGCCGTGTTTGCGATTCTTTTTCAGAACGTGGGGTTGTCATGATTGCGCCACTTACCACTGCCGTACGGGACCAGCCGCTGCCGGAGATCGCGGAAACCGTCATCGAGGTGCGCGATCTGAGCAAACGCTACGGCCGCAACATCGTCCATCAGCATCTGGATTTCGACGTGCGGCGCGGCGAGATCGTGTCGATCGTCGGCGGATCGGGCTCGGGCAAGACCACGCTGATGCGGCAGATACTCGGCCTTGAGAAGCCGACATCGGGCAGCATCAAGGTGTTCGGCGAGGACACGTCGAAACTCGACGACAACGAAGCGCGCCTCATGCGCGTGCGTTCGGGCATGCTGTTTCAGCACGGCGCGCTATTTTCGTCGCTGTCGGTCTTCGACAACATCGCGCAGCCGCTGCGCGAGCTCGGCAAGGTGCCCGACGATCTGCTGCGCGACATCGTGATGCTGAAGCTGGAGATGGTCGGGCTGCCGTGCAAGCACGCGTCGAAGATGCCTGCGGCGTTGTCGGGCGGGATGGTGAAGCGCGTGGGCATCGCGCGCGCGATCGCGCTCGAACCGGAACTGCTGTTTCTCGACGAGCCGACGGCGGGCCTCGATCCGCAGGCCTCCGACGAGTTCGTCGAGCTGATCAGCGCGCTGCATCGCGCGCTCGGCCTGACGGTCGTGATGGTGACGCACGATCTCGACACGATGGTCGCGCTGTCGACGCGCGTCGCCGTGATCGCGGATCGCACGGTCGTGGTCGCGGCGCCTGTCGAGGAGGTGGCGGGGTTCGATCACCCGTTCATTCGCGAATATTTTCTTGGGCTGCGCGGGCGGCTTGCCTTGCAGGGCTTATCACCGGAGCGGCGCGCGAGGCTGCCGGCCGAGGCGCTCGAGCCCGCGACGGAAGCGCTTCCGCTGCGCACCGCGCCATGAGCGCCGCAGACAACGCCACAGCGAACGCGCAAGCCGCCGGCGGGTGCGATGCGGCATGCATGGGCGATGCGGGCTGCATCGTCAGCCGATTGAGTCGATTGAGTCGATTGAGTCGACACCCCGCGAACAGGGAACCTGACGATGGAAAATAAATCACATGCCTTCTGGGCCGGGCTCTTCACCGTCGTGATGGTGGCGGCGATTGCCGCGGCGGCGTTTCTGTTCAACGTGGACCGGTCGGTCCGCATCCCTTTCGATCTGATTGCGCGCACCAATGTCACAGGTTTGTACCCGGATGCTGCGGTACGATATCGCGGCCTCGATGTCGGCAAGGTGCAGTCGATCAAATTCGACCGCGAACATCCGGGGCAGATTCTGATCCGCATTCTCGTCGACAAAAACGCGCCGATCACACATTCGACCTTCGGCAGTCTAGGTTTGCAGGGCGTCACGGGTCTCGCGTTCATCCAGCTCGACGACACGGGGCGCGATACGACGCCGCTCGCGTCGTCGGCGAAAAGCGTCGCGCAACTGCCCATGCGCCCCGGCCTGCTCGACCAGTTGCAGGCGCGCGGCGACATCCTGATCCGGCAGTTGGAAAAGACCGTCCGCGACGTCGACGCGTTGCTCTCGCCGGAAATGCGCGACCAGTTGCTGGCGACGGCGGCGAGCCTGCAGCATGCCGCCGATGGCGTCACGACACTCACGGCACAGATGGGCCCCGCCGTCGGCAAGCTGCCGGACACGCTTACTGCGCTGGACCAGACGCTCGCGTCGACGAACCGGATGATCACCAACCTGAATCGTCCGGACGGTCCGCTCGAAGGCACGTTGAACAAGGTCGGCACGGCCGCGCAGCAGGCGGGCGACGCGCTGACGGCGATGAACGCGACGCTGCAGGACATCTCGGCGCGCGTCGGTTACGACACGCTGCCGCGCGTGAACTCGCTGGCGGACGACGTGCGTTCGGCCGTGCGTTCCGTCGACCGCGCCGCCGAGACGTTCAGCGAAACACCGAACAGCGTGCTGTTCGGCGCGCCGCACGCGGCACCCGGTCCCGGGGAGCCGGGCTTCGTGTGGCCGGCAGGCCACGCGGCCAAATGAATTTAAAGGAACTACAGCATGTCACGCTCGATCAACCGACTCTTCACCTCGCGCGCCGCGCTCGCTGCCGTGCTGGTCGCGCTCGGCGCACTGGCGGGCTGCGTGGGCAATCCGGCCGCGATCTCCGATTATCGCTATGACCTCGGCCCGGCGCCGACGCCCGGCAGCACGGGCACGATGCCGGCCATCAAGGTGCTCGACGTCACGGCGCCCGCCACGCTCAATACCGACAAGCTGGTCTATCGTCTCCCGTATGCCGACGCGCAGCAGACGGCCGCCTACGCGAACAGCCACTGGACGATGCCGCCGGCGCAACTGCTGACGCAGCGTCTGCGCAACGCGCTGTCGTCGCGCGGCACCGTGCTCACCGGTTCCGACGGCGTAAGCGCGCCCGTGCTCAAGGTGGACCTCGACGTATTCGAGCAGGACTTCGACGGCCAGTCGCAGAGCCATGCCTCGGTTACCGCGCGTGCCACACTGCTCGTTGGCGGCAAGGTGGCGGGGCAGCGCACGTTCATCGCGCGCGCGCCCGCCAGTTCGGCCGATGCGGCAGGCGGCGCGCGTGCGCTCGCCGCCGCCAGCGACGAACTCGTCGCGCAGATTTCCGCATGGCTCGGCGTGCAGCCGCTCGTCGCGCAGCAATGACGGGTTGCCGCGCAGTCACGGAGGCGCTGCATGGCTGACAAGCCGTGGCAGCGTCGTCCGTCGGCGTTCGCGAGGCAGGCGCTGGTGCTGTACGCGGCGCTGATCGTGTATGGCTCGTGGTATCCGTTCTATGGCTGGCGCTCGCTCGGTCTCGGTCCGTTCGACTATCTGTTCGATCCCGTTCCGCAATACCTGACTGCCTTCGATGTCGTGACGAACGTGCTCGGCTACATGCCGTTCGGCGCGCTCGCCGTGCTCGCCGTCTATCCCCGCTGGCGCGGCGCGCTGGCCGTTGCGTTCGCATTCGGGCTCGGCACGCTGCTGTCGGGCCTGATGGAAGCCGTGCAGACCTATTTGCCGACGCGTGTCGCGTCGAATCTCGATCTCGCGGCGAACGCGCTGGGTGCGCTGCTCGGCGCGACGCTGATGTCGCCGCTGACGGGCGCGCTGCTCGATCGCGGCATGTTGCGGCGCATGCGCTTTCTCTGGTTCGAGCGAGACAGCACGGCCGTGATCGGCCTCGCGGGCCTGTGGCCGTTTGCGACGATGTATCCGTCGCCGCTGCTGCTCGGGCTCGGTACGTGGCCGCGCGAGCTGTGGCTGCGCGCCGACTCGACGATGCAGGAGGCGCTGCTCGCGTGGGCGCCCGCCGCGTGGCATGTGCCGGCGTGGCCCGCGCTCGTCGCGGCATGGCTGCCCGACGACGCATGGGAGGCCTGCATTGCCGCGCTCAACCTGCTGGCGGCGGGCGCGCTCGCGTCGCTGCCGATGCGCGAGCGCGCGCCGCGCGTGCGTCTGCTGATCGCGTTCGTGGTCGCGATGCTGTTCGTGAAGGCGGGCGCAACGTTTCTGCAGTCTCAATCGGGACTCGCGTTCAACTGGGCGACGCCGGGCGCGCTGATCGGCCTCGCCAGCGGCTTTGTCGCGATGTTGCTGGCATTGAAGCTGCCGCGCGGTTCGCGCGCCGCGCTCGCGGCGATCGCGCTTGCCGTGTCGCTCGTGTTCGTCAATCTGCTGCCAGTGAATCCGTATTTCGACGTCGTGCTCGCCGACTGGCGGCAAGGCCGCTATCTGCATTTCAACGGCCTCGCGCGCTGGCTCGCGTGGATGTGGCCGTATGCGGTGCTCGTGTGGGTCGGGTTGTCGGCGGAACGGGCATTGCTGGCGAAAGGGCGCGGGTCGCGCACGTGATTCGTCGAACGGGATGCAGACGCATACGCGCCGATCTGCGGTGTCCGATCCCGGTCGTTATAATCGACGGGCCCTCTCATTCCTGCTTTCGGCGGGCCGCGTGATGCATCCAGAGCGCCTCGCTATATCTCACACGTCAGCCATCATGGATTCCTTCTTCAAGCATCACGTGTTTTTCTGTCTGAACCAGCGCGAGCCGGGCGCGTCGCGTCCCAGCTGTGCGAACTGCAATGCGCAGGAGATGCAGGAATACGCGAAGAAACGCGTGAAGCAGTTGGGCCTCGCCGGTCCCGGTCAGGTGCGCATCAACAAGGCGGGTTGCCTCGACCGCTGCGAAGAG
The DNA here is from genome assembly GCF_000020045.1 of Paraburkholderia phymatum STM815. GTDB lineage: Bacteria > Pseudomonadota > Gammaproteobacteria > Burkholderiales > Burkholderiaceae > Paraburkholderia > Paraburkholderia phymatum. The sequence continues at coordinate 233,803 of NC_010622.1, forward strand.
GGCCCGACCATCGTCGTCTATCCGGAAGGCGTCTGGTACACGTATATCGACAAGACCGATATTGACGAAATCGTCGAATCGCATCTTGCGAACGGCAAGATCGTCGAGCGTCTGCTGATCGACCGCTAACCGCGTCACCTGTCCACACAAGATGAACGTACACACGAAGAAATATCTGATCGACGGCCCGGTGGGCAAGATCGAAGTCGCCGTCGACGCGCCCGACGCCAGCCGCGACGGCGGCGCCGCACCGCGCGGCATCGCGCTCGTTGCGCACCCGCATCCGCTGTTCGGCGGCACGATGGACAACAAGGTCGCGCAGACGCTCGCGCGCACGCTGGTCGGGCTGAACTACATCACGTATCGCACGAATTTCCGCGGTGTCGGCGAAACGCAGGGCACGCACGATGCAGGCGTCGGCGAACGCGACGACTTGCGCGCCGTGATCGACCACATGCGCGCGCAACCTGACCAGGCCGATCTGCCGCTCGTGCTCGCGGGTTTTTCGTTCGGCACGTTCGTGCTGTCCCATGTCGCCGCACGGCTGCGCGAAGAAGGGCAGGAAATCGAACGGATGGTGTTTGTCGGCACGGCAGCGAGCCGCTGGGAGGTCGCGCCCGTACCGGACAACACGCTGGTGATCCACGGCGAAACCGATGACACCGTGCCCATTCAGTCGGTGTTCGACTGGGCGCAGCCGCAGGAATTGCCCGTGGTCGTGATTCCCGGCGCCGAGCATTTCCTGCATCGCAAGCTGCATATTCTCAAGCGCATCATCGTCGACGCATGGCGCTGATTACGCGTTGCTGACGCCTCGTGAAAATGCGCGGCCGCGCGCCGCTCGTGTTGCAAAAAACCCGCGAAAAACGCGCGGAAACTCAATGACGTAGGGCAAATTGTCAGGCAGCCGCGCGTATAATGAGCGCTCTTTTTTTGGGCGCAGCGTTGCCCGTCTGGTGGATCGAATCGCTTCGCTCGTGAGTTCATGGCGGCGGATTCGGCGCGAGATGCGAGGCGCGCTGCGCGAACCGACCGCGTGACAGACAGTCTGACGAGCAGTCAAAACGACGCCGCATCGCATGCGTGCGGCGGCGCCTGCCAGTCGGGCATCACGCGAATCATCCGAACTGCGCATCCTTTGCGCGCTCAGCCCATTTCTGCCCGAATCGACCCTATGCGCTTTTCGAACTCCGGCTCCATCAGCCTTTCCAGCTTCGCTTCTTTCGTTCCGCGATCCGCCGCCAGCAAGTTTGCGTTGGGTTTCGCGCTGCCGGCAGCACTCGTCGCGAGCACCGCGTTCGCGCAGGTGCCGCCGCCGGGCGTGAACGCACGCTCGTGGGTGCTCGTCGATGCAACCAGCAACCAGGTGCTCGCATCGGGCAATCCGGACGAGCGCGTGGAACCGGCTTCGCTGACCAAGCTGATGACGGCGTATCTGACGTTCGAAGCGCTCGCGTCGAAGAAGATCACGATGGACCAGTCCATCAATCCCAGCGAGGCCGTGCGCCGCGTGAGGAACGACGAGTCGCGCATGTTCATCGAGGCGAACAAGCCCGTCACCGTGCACGACCTCGTGTACGGCATGATCATCCAGTCGGGCAACGACGCCGCCATCGCGCTCGCCGAACTGGTCGGCGGCAGCGAAGCGCAGTTCGTCAACATGATGAACGCGGAAGCGCAAAAGCTCGGCATGAAGAACACGCATTTCGCCGACGTGAACGGCATGCCCGATCCGCAGCACTACACGACGGCAGGCGACCTCGCCATTCTGTCGGCGCGCCTGATTCGCGACTATCCGGACTACTACAACATCTTTTCCGTGAAGGAATTCACGTATAACAAGATCAAGCAGCCGAACCGCAACCGTCTGCTGTGGATCGACCCGACCGTCGACGGCCTGAAGACGGGCCACACGCAAGCGGCCGGATACTGTCTGATCGCGAGCGCGAAGCGTTCGTTGCCCGGCGTGCCGGATGCGTCGCGCCGTCTGGTGACAGTGATGATGGGCGAGCAGAAGGAACACGACCGCGTGCAAGACAGCCTGAAGATGCTGAACTACGGCTACTCTGCGTACGACGCGGTGCGCCTGTACAAGGCCAATCAGGTCGTCGAGACGCCGCGCGTCTACAAGGGCTCGCAGGACACCGTGAAGCTCGGCGTGACCACCGATCAATACATCACGCTGCCGAAGGGCATGGCCGACAAGGCCAAGCCGCAGATCGAACACGCCGATCCGTTGATCGCACCGATTGCGCAGGGCCAGCAGGTCGGCACGGTGAAGTTTGTCGCCGATGGCAAGACGCTCGCGCAGGTGCCGCTGGTCGCGCTGCAGGGTGTGCCGCAGGCGGGCATCGTCGGCCGCGTGTGGGATTCGATGATGCTGATGTTCAACAAGAAGAAGTAAGCCGTAGACAAGTCGAAAAGCAAGAAGATCTGCGGCTTGCTTTTGCGCCGCGCGCATTCATATAGGGTGATTGCGTGCGGTGAGTAAAGGAGTCGAGGATGAGTCCCGTAAACGAATCATTGATAGATTTTCCGTGCGATTTCCCTATCAAGGTGATGGGCAAGTCACACCCGGATTTCCAGACGACGATTGTCGAAGTGATCCGCCAGTTCGACGGCGGGTTCGACGCGGAGCGTGTCGAAGTGCGGCCGTCCAGCGGCGGCAACTACACCGGCTTGACGGTGACGGTGCGCGCGCTGAACCGTGAGCATCTGGATGACATTTACCGGGCGCTGACCGGGCATCCGATGGTCAAGGTCGTGCTGTAATTCGTGGTTCGGTTCGGTGGGCAGGCGCGAGCGTCAGCGCTCCGCCTGCGTCGCCGGAAGCTGGACGTGCAACGCGTCCAGTCCTTTTGTCCTGGCCGCATCCGTCGACGAGCGCATCGCATTCTCGGTGCAGGCCTTCTCGAACAGCAGCCTGAAGCGCCCGACTTCATCGAACACCCAATCCCGAAACGCCTTCACACGTGCGGTCCGCATCAGCTGCGGCGTGCAGATGAAGTAGTACTGCCACGGACTCGGACCGTCGATATCGAACAGCCGCACGAGCCGGCCGGCGGCGACTTCGTGCATCGCCAGCGACCGGCGTGTGAGCGCGACGCCCTGTCCGTCGATGGCCGCCTGCAGCAGATTCGACGAATCCTGATACAGCACGCCGCGCTTCGGCTCCGGCCAGTCGTTGAGACCGGCCGCGTCGAACCACGGACGCCATAGCTCGTCGTCGGAGCGCAGCAGCGGCACGTTGGCCAGATCGACGGGCGTTTTCGGCAGGTTGCCGCCGTTGAAGGTCGGCGAACACGCTGGGAAAAACACCTCTTCGAGCAGCAGTTCGGTGTGCAGCCCCGGATAGTTGCCGTAGCCGAAGCGAATCGCGCAGTCGACGTCGTCGCGGGCGAAATCGGTGAGTGCGTTGGTCGACAGCAGTTCGAGGTCCCACTGCGGATTCGCTTCGATGAAGCGGCCGATGCGCGGCGTCACCCAGCGCGCCGCGAACGACGACAGCATCGACACGACGAGCCGCCGGTCGCGGTCGCCGGCGCGAATCTCGCGCGTCGCTTCCGCCAGCGAGACGAGCGCCGTGCGCACCTGCGCGGCGTAGCGGCGGCCGATCTCCGTCAGCCGCACCCGCTTGCCGTCGCGGGCGAACAGCTTCACGCCAAGTTCTTCTTCCAGCGCGCGGATCTGGTGGCTGACGGCGCCGTGCGTCACGTACAGCTCGTCGGCGGCACGCGAAAAGCTCTCGTGACGGGCGGCGGCCTCGAAAGCCTTGATTGCGTTCAGCGCAGGTAGTTGACGTAGATCCATCGCAATTTTTCTCACATAGCCGTGAAAAATGATCGTTTGGCCTAAACCCTTGTCACGCCTACGATTGTAGCCATGAAACGATTTTTGGCGAGGCCATCATGCGAGAAATTTCCTCTAGCATCACGTTTGAAATCGTAGCCGGCGAAACTGTTCCGATGAAGGTCACGCGCAGCACGCGGCTGGCCGTATCGGGCGGTGCAGTGTGGGTGACGCGCAGCGACGATGTCGAAGACTACTGGCTCGAACCGGGCAAGACGCTGCGTTTGCGGCGTGGCGAGCGGCTATGGCTGTCGGTCGAGCGCGGCACGCAGGCGCGCGTTGCGTTCCTTGTGCCCACGCGGCCGGAACAAAAGGCACTCAACTGGTTTGACCGCGTCAGCGCGCGCTTCGGGACGTGGCTGCGCTCGGGATGGCGGACGGTCTGATTCACAAATCGATCCCACTTATTGCTCTCGCGATCGGCGAGGTGCGCGGGATTTCGGTAAACTGCCGCAATCATGTGTGCCACGCCGGTTTCACCATCCCCCGAATCTCCGCGTTCCGCCCAAGCGGGCGCCGCTGCGTCCGACGCCGCTGCGCAGCCTGTAATCGTTCGCTGGCGCGGCCTGGAAGACTATCAGGCCAGCTTCGACGCGATGCGCGCGTTCACCGGTTCGCGCTCATTCGAAACCTCAGACGAAATCTGGCTCGTCGAACATCCGCCCGTTTTCACGCTTGGCCAGGCCGGCGACCCCGCGCATCTGCTGGCCGCCGACAGCGGCATTCCGCTTGTGAAAGTCGATCGCGGGGGGCAGATCACCTATCACGGTCCCGGGCAGGTCGTCGGCTACCTGCTGCTAGACTTGCGTCGCCGGAAACTGATGGTGCGCGAACTGGTCACCCGGATCGAGCAGGCCGTGATCGACACACTCGCCGCGTATAATCTCGCCGGTGAACGCAAGGCAGGCGCGCCGGGTATCTATGTATCGCCCGAGCAGCCGAATGCGGGGCTGCACGCCGGCGCAAAGATCGCCGCATTAGGTCTGAAGATTCGTAACGGTTGTAGCTATCACGGCGTGAGCCTGAACGTGAAGATGGACCTGCAGCCGTTTCTCGCCATTAATCCGTGCGGTTACGCGGGGCTCGAAACAGTCGATATGGCGACGCTCGGCGTCGCGGCCGGCTGGGACGACGTAGCCCAAACCCTTGCAGCAAGCCTCATCGCCAACATCGACGGCATCCCCGCAGCCGTCGGCCTACCGCAGGCCGGTGCCATTACCGCCTGACTGGAACGAACGAATGACTGACGTTACCGCGAATCCTGCAGCCTCGAGTCCCGTCAACGGCGCGGCCGGCGCCGCCCCCTACGACGCTACTGCCAAGCAGAAGGCGCAAGCCAAGACTGCGCGCATTCCGATCAAGATCGTTCCGATCGAAAAACTGAAGAAGCCCGACTGGATCCGCGTGAAGGCCGCGACGGGCAATTCGCGTTTCTACGAGATCAAGCAGATTCTGCGCGAGCACAACCTGCACACGGTGTGCGAAGAAGCCAGCTGCCCGAACATCGGCGAGTGCTTCGGCAAGGGCACGGCAACCTTCATGATCATGGGCGACAAATGCACGCGCCGCTGCCCGTTCTGCGACGTCGGCCACGGTCGTCCAGATCCGCTCGATCCCGAGGAACCCGGCAACCTCGCGCGCACGATCGCCGCGTTGAAGCTCAAGTACGTGGTGATTACCAGTGTGGACCGCGACGATCTGCGTGACGGCGGCGCGGCGCACTTCGTCGAGTGCATTCAGAAGACGCGAGAGCTGTCGCCGGAAACGCGCATTGAAATCCTGACGCCCGACTTCCGCGGCCGTCTCGATCGCGCGATCGGCATTTTGAACGCGGCCCCGCCCGACGTGATGAATCACAACCTCGAAACGGTGCCGCGGCTGTATAAGGAAGCGCGCCCAGGTTCCGACTACGCGCATTCGCTGAAGCTGCTGAAGGACTTCAAGGCGCTGCATCCCAATGTCGCGACGAAGTCAGGCCTGATGGTCGGTCTCGGCGAGACGGAAGAAGAAATCCTGCAGGTGATGCGCGATCTGCGCGAGCATAACGTCGACATGCTGACGATCGGCCAGTATCTGCAGCCGTCCGAGCACCACCTGCCCGTGCGTGCGTACGTGCATCCCGATACGTTCAGGATGTACGAGGAAGAAGCGTACAAGATGGGCTTTACGCACGCGGCCGTCGGCGCAATGGTGCGTTCGAGCTATCACGCCGATGTGCAGGCACACGATGCCGGAGTGGTCTGAACGACATTCACAGCAGCAACCGCTTGAAGAAAAAGCTCGCGAAAGCGGGCTTTTTTGTTTTCTGATCGACGTCCCAGCCGAAACACAATCTGTTGCAAATGCCACAAACTGCGAAACGCACAAAATTACAACTCCGCAAATATGTGCAACACTAGGCAGCACGAGTTCCGGGCGGCTGCTCCAGTCATAACGGCGCAGCTATTCCGGGCGATCGGGGAAGTCCTGAAGCGTCATGCCTATGCTGATCCTGCTCAACTTGCTATCGGGTGTCGCGTTGCTGGTGTGGGGCACGCATATCGTGCGCACCGGCATTCTGCGCGTATGGGGCGGCGATCTGCGCCGGGCGTTGGCGCGCAGCACGAATAGTCGCGCGAAGGCGTTCGCGGCGGGCGTCGGCGTCACGAGCCTCGTGCAGAGCAGCAATGCGACGGCGATGATCGTCACGTCGTTTGCAGCACAAGGCATGTTGCCGCTCGCAAGCGGCCTTGCCATCATGCTGGGCGCCGACGTCGGCACGGCGTTGATGGCGCGCATTCTCACACTCGATCTGTCGTGGCTGTCGCCATTTCTGATTGTCTTCGGCGTACCGCTCTTTCTCTCTCGCAAGCAGAACCGTTCGGGTCAGGTGGGCCGCACTGCGACCGGCCTTGGGCTCATTCTGCTGGCGTTGCATCTGATTGTCGAAAGCGCGCAGCCGATGATGCATGGCGCCGGCGTCCGCGTGATGTTCGGTGCGTTGACGGGCGACACCATGCTCGATGCGCTGGTCGGCGCGACCTTCGCTGTCATTTCCTATTCGAGTCTCGCGGCGGTGCTGCTGACGGCGACGCTCGCGTCGTCGGGCGTGATCTCGTTGAAGGTGGCGCTGTGTCTCGTGATCGGCGCGAATCTCGGCAGCGGCTTGCTTGCGCTCGCTGGCACGCTCGCGCAAAACACGGCGGCGCGCCGTCTCGCGCTCGGCAGCCTCGCGTTCAAGCTGGCGGGCGCGTTGCTGATCCTGCCGTTCACCTCGCTACTCGCACGCGGCCTGCCCATGTTGATCGGCAATCCGCGCGAAGCCGTGGTCGGATTCCATGTGATCTACAACACGCTGCGCTGCTGTGCGTGCCTGCCGCTCATCGACGGCGTTGCGCGCGTATGCTGCCGCGTTTTGCCGGAGCGGCCGGACCCGAACGGCCAGCTTCGTCCTATGCATCTCGACGCCGCCTCGATCGCGACGCCTACGCTTGCGTTATCGAATGCCGCCCGCGAGGTGCTGCGTATCGGCGATATCGTGCGAACCATGCTCGACAACCTGTCGCATCTGATCCATCACAACGATCCCGAGAAGGCGCGCGACACGATCCGCATGGATGACGACGTCGACCATCTGTATGCGGAGGTCAAGGCATATCTTGCGCGCGTGTCACGCGAACAACTCGATGACGCGGACAGCCGTCGCTGGACCGATATCATCGCGCTCACCATCAACCTCGAACATGCAGGCGACATCATCGAACGCATCGTCACGGACATCGAAGAGAAGAAGATCGCGCACCGCCTTGCGTTTTCCGAGGAGGGCCTCGCCGAACTCGACGATCTTCATACGCGGCTGGTCGGCAACCTCCAACTGGGCCTGTCGGTATTCCTGAGCAACGATTTGCGCTGCGCGGAATTGCTGCTCGCGGAGAAAGAGCGCTTTCGCGATCTCGAACGCGCGTACTCGTACAAGCATCTTGACCGGCTAGCGGGTGAGACGCTGCGCAGTATTGAAACCAGCGCATTGCATCTCGATGTGATCAGCGATATGAAGCGGCTCAATTCGCTGTTCTGTTCGACGGCGTACCCGGTGCTGGACGCGGCAGGCGCGCTGCACGATACGCGCTTGCGCAAACGGATGCATGAAGACGTGCCGGCAGCGACGCTCACTCAGCAGCCGTAAAGCGTCCTCACGCGAGTATCACCTTACCCACTTTGCGCTTCAATTGCGCGAACGACGCGACGTCGGCCGCTTTGCGATTCGTGACCAGCAGATCGATCTTCTCGGGCGGGCAGTACGCGATGCGGCTGCGCTGTCCGATCTTGCTGTGGTCTGCGAGTATCACCACGCTGTCCGCGTTCGCCACCATCGCGCGCGCGACTTCCGTTTCCGCGCGGTCATAGTTGCTCGCGCCGTGTTTCGAATCGACTGCGACGGGCGACAGCAGCGCAATATCCGCACGATATCGCTGGATGTCGAGTATGGTCGTGTCGCCCGTGGTGGATAGCGCACGGTCGCTGATCGAACCGCCCAGCAGAATCACTTCGTTCGCCCACGCTTCGCGCTGGTCCGGCGCGCCGCGCATCTTCATCGCGACATCGATCGAGTTGGTGATGACGGTGAGGTTCGCAAGTTTCGCGAGTTCATCGGCGAGGGCGGCCGTTGTCGTGCCGGCGTCGATGAAGAGCGTCTGGCCGCTCGCGACCGCTGCGGTTGCGGCCTTGGCAATCGTCTTCTTCGATTTGACATGCGTCTGCGCGCGTTCGGCGATGGGTGCTTCATCGGCGGGCTTAACCGCACCGCCATGCACACGACGCAACTCGCCGAGCGCTTCCAGATCGAGCAGGTCGCGCCGCACCGTTTCGCGCGATACGCCCAGATCCGCCATGATGCGCTCGGTCGACACCCGATTGAGTGTCGAGAGCAGCGCGCGTATTCTTTGATGACGGTCTTCCTGCCACATGCGTAACGTTCCTCGCCTGTCCGAATTTGATGTCGTGCGTCCCGTGCGCAACGCGCCTGCCATCCGCGTATTCCCGCACAGGATCACTACCAATTGAATATGTCGAGGCTATGTCAAAACGCATGACAGCGCTTCGCGTGTGTCCTTTGCAGTTGTATTTTTTTGGGAGCTTGCAACTTTGGGTATTTGTATTTAGCCTTCGCATTCTGAGGCATTCGCGCCCGATTTGAAACATCTCGAACAGCGCATTTTCGAAAACGAAATGAAATATCTGCTGAGTCGCTTCGCGCCAGGCCGAATGTCGTGCAATGGCAAGCCTGCGTCGTATCGTGCATTGGGAGACCATCCTTTCGCGATCCTCAGAATAAGATAGAACAGGAGTATTGCGCGCTGTCGAATGCTGGCGGCAGTTCCATCAGATCTTTGTGAAGGCAAGCACGATGGGCAATGGGATCGATCAGGCATTATCCGCGGACTGGCCATACCCACGGCTCGTCGCGCACCGGATCGGCGGCAAGCTCGCGCCGGAGAACACGCTCGCGGGCTTCGAGATGTGCGCGCGTTTCGGCTACGGGATGATCGAATTCGACGCGAAGCTTTCTTCCGATAACCAGATCTTTCTGCTGCACGACGACGACCTCGACCGTACGACGAATGGCCGCGGCGCCGCAGCAGATCACACATGGCAACAGCTTGCCTCGCTCGATGCCGGCGCATGGTTCGATGATCGCTTCAAGGACGAACGGCTGCCCACCCTTGCGCAAGTCGCCGCACGCTGCGCCAGCGAAGCGATTGCAGCCAACATCGAAATCAAGCCCTGTCCCGGCCGCGATGAAATCACGGGGCGGCTCGTCGCGCTTGCCGCGAAGGATCTGTGGCGCAAGCAGAAGCCGCTTCTCTCATCCTTCTCGTTCGAGGCACTGAAGGCCGCGCGCGACGCTGCGCCCTCGCTGCCGCGCGGCATGTTGTTCGAGGCGCTGCCCGACGACTGGCTGTCCATCGTGCGCGAACTCGCGTGCGTGTCGCTGCATGCCGATCACAAGCACCTGACTCAAACGAACGTCCGCGCGATCCGCGATGCCGGCTTGCGCGTGCTTGCGTACACGGTGAACGATCCGGCGCGCGCACGCGAACTCGCAAAGTGGGGCGTTGACATGATTTGTACCGATCGCCTCGATATGATCGGCGCAGACGTCGTGGCCTGAACGAAAAACGTGCCCGCACACGCAGACAAAGAAAGACGTCGAAAGGCAGTTTTCCTAACGTAGCAATCTTCGGCAAAGGATGAGAACACTATGAAACCGACCACGTTGCGTTGTTTACTTTTGGCGTGCGGCGTGGCCGCCGCTGGCAATGTCCTGGCAGCGCCGCCCGATGCGCTCGTCGCGGCAGCGAAACAGGAAGGGCAGCTCACCGTGATCGCGCTGCCGCACGACTGGTGCGGCTATGGTCCGATGATCGCTGACTTCCAGAAGAAGTACGGCATCAAGGTCAACGAGCTGAATCCGGATGCCGGTTCTGGCGACGAAGTCGAAGCGATCAAGGCGAACAAGGGCAACAAGGGTCCGCAGGCACCCGACGTGATCGACGTCGGCCTGTCGTTCGGTCCGACAGCGAAGGCGCAAGGCCTGCTGCAGCCGTACAAGGTCGCGACGTGGAAGTCGATCCCCAACGACAACAAGGATCCCGAAGGCTACTGGTACGGCGACTACTACGGCGTGCTGTCGTTCGAAGTGAACGCCGACATGATCGACAAGGTTCCGACCGACTGGAGCGATCTGCAGAAGGCCGACTACAAGAACGCCGTGTCGCTCGCGGGCGATCCGCGCTCGGCGAACCAGGCGATCCAGGGCGTGTACGCCGCAGGTCTGTCGGCTGCGAAGGGCGACGCAAGCAAGGCTGCGCAAGCAGGCCTCAAGTACTTCGCCGATCTCAACAAGAGCGGCAACTTTGTGCCCGTGATCGGCAAGGCAGCGTCGCTGGCGCAAGGCACGACGCCTATCATCGTGCGCTGGGACTACAACGCACTCGCCGATCGCGACACATTGAAGGGCAACCCGAAGGTGCAGGTGGTCGTGCCGAAGACGGGCGTCGTCGCGGGCGTCTATGTGCAGGCAATCAGCGCCTACGCTCCGCATCCGAACGCAGCGAAGCTGTGGATGGAATACCTGTACTCGGACGAAGGCCAGATCGGCTGGCTGACGGGCTATTGCCACCCGATCCGCTACAACGAACTCGTGTCGCAGAAGAAGGTGCCGCAGGCACTGCTCGACAAGCTGCCGCCCGCATCCGCGTACAAGAACGCGGTGTTCCCGACGCTGCAGCAGCAGGATGCGACGAAGGACGTGGTGACCAAGCAATGGGACCAGGTGGTCGGCGCGAACGTCAAGTAAGACGTCGAGTCAGCGCTGCATGGTCCGGCGATGCGGGCTTTCTCCGCCTGCATCGCCCGCCCGCAAGCACGGCGAGGCGAAGCGATTGATTCTGTTCAAGGGTAAGTTATGAGCGCTTCATCGGAAGCCGGGCCGGGCGGCGGCCAGGCGGACCTGATGGTTCCGTCCGTGCCGCAACCTGCGCCGAAGGTCGATGGTCCGGGCCGGGCGTCGCCCATCTGGACGTGGATCGGCGTGATGCCGTTTTTCCTCTTTGCGTTGCTGTTCCTGATTCTGCCGACGGGCTTCCTGATGGTCGGCGCGTTCCAGGATGCGCAAGGCCACTTCACGCTCGCGAACATGCGCGACCTGTTCCAGGAAAACACGCTCGACGCGTACTGGATCAGCTTCAAGGTCAGCGCGGCATCGGCATTCGGCGGCGCGGTGTTCGGCTCCCTGCTCGCGTGGGCGGCCGTGCACGGCAAGCTGCCCGGCTGGATACGCCCGACCCTGCTGACATTCTCTGGCGTCGCGTCCAACTTCGCGGGCGTGCCGCTCGCATTCGCGTTCATCTGCACGTTGGGCCGCGTCGGTCTCGTGACGGTGCTGCTGAAGAAATATGCGGACATCAATCTGTATTCCACGGGTTTCAGCATCCTGAGCTTCTGGGGGCTGACGCTCACGTACCTGTACTTCCAGATTCCGTTGATGGTGTTGATCGTCACGCCTGCGCTCGACGGGCTGAAGCGTGAATGGCGCGAGGCGTGCGACTGCCTCGGCGGCACCGCATATCAGTACTGGCGTTACGTGGCATTGCCCGTGTTGTGGCCGAGCGTGCTCGGCGCCGCGCTGCTGCTGTTCGCGAACTCGTTCGGCGCGGTGGCGACGGCGTATGCGCTGACGGGCAGTTCGCTGAATATCGTGACGATCCTGCTGTACGCGCAGATTCGCGGCGACGTGCTGCACAACCAGAACCTCGGCTATGCGCTCGCGCTCGGCATGATTCTCGTGACGGGCCTGTCGAACGGCGGCTATATCTGGCTGCGCTCGCGCGCCGAAAGGGGAAGGCGATGAACAGGCAATCGCGCGCGGGCGCGTGGACCGCGATGATCGTCGGTTCGCTGTATTTTCTGATTCCGCTGATCGCGACCTTCGAATTCAGTCTGCGCATGCGGCGCGGCACGTACAGCTTCGACGCGTACCAGGTCGTGCTAGGCGATCCGCGTTTTCAGGCGTCGTTCGGCTATTCGATCCTGATGGCGGTGCTGACGATCGTCGTCGGCGTGCTGCTCGTGGTGCCGACTGCGTACTGGGTGCAGCTGCGTCTGCCGAAGCTGCGGGGCATCGTCGAGTTCATCACGCTACTGCCGCTCGTCGTGCCCGCGATCGTGATCGTGTTCGGCTATCTGCGCATCTACAACAGCAGTTCGATTCTGCCGCTCACGTCGAACGAGCGCGCGACGGACCTGCTGCTCGTGTTCGGCTACGTGACGCTGTCGCTGCCGTACATGTACCGCGCCGTAGACGCCGGCCTGCGTGCCGTCGACATCCGTTCGCTGACGGAAGCCGCCGAATGTCTCGGCGCAAACTGGCCGACCATTCTGATCAAGGTGATCTTTCCGAACATCCGCTCGGGCATCCTCTCGGGCGCGTTTCTCACCTTTGCGGTGGTGATCGGCGAGTTCACGCTCGCGAGTCTGCTGGACCGTCCGGCGTTCGGTCCATACCTGCAGCTGATCGGCGCGAACCGCGCGTATGAGCCGTCCGCGCTCGCGATCATTGCGTTCGCCGTCACCTGGGCGTCGATGGGGCTGATCCAGGTCTTCGGCTCCGCGCGCACGCTCGCCGCGCAGAAACCTTGAATTGAGGCTCGGGCAACATCATGGCATTTCTTGAAATCGACAGTCTGCACAAGGCGTTCGGCGCAAACACGGCGCTGCATCACTTCGACATGAAGATCGAGCGCGGCGAGTTCATCACGTTTCTCGGGCCGTCGGGGTGCGGCAAGACGACCGTGCTGCGCATGATCGCCGGCTTCGAAACGCCGACGCGCGGCACGATCCGCCTCGACGGGCGCGACGTCACGCATCTGCGCACGCGACAGCGCAAGGTCGGCATGGTGTTTCAGGCGTATGCGCTGTTTCCGAACATGACGGTCGCGCAGAACATCGGCTTTGGGCTGAAGATCGCGAACCGGCCGCAGAGCGAGATCAAACAGCGCGTCGACGAAATGCTGCAACTGATCAAGCTGCCGCACCTGGGCGAACGGTATCCGTGGCAGCTGTCGGGCGGCCAGCAGCAGCGTGTCGCGCTGGCGCGCGCGCTCGCTGGCAAGCCGCAAGTGCTGCTGCTCGACGAGCCGCTGTCGGCACTCGACGCGAAGATCCGCATTTCGCTGCGTCAGGACATTCGCGCGTTGCAGCGCGAACTCGGCATCACGTCGATCTTCGTCACGCACGATCAGGAAGAGGCGCTGTCGATTTCCGACCGCATCGTCGTGATGAACGAAGGGCGCGTCGAGCAGGTCGGCACGCCGCTTGAGATTTACAACTATCCGCGCACGCGTTTCGTCGCGTCGTTCGTCGGCACGCTGAATATCCTGTCGGGCCATGTGATCGACCCGTCGTCGGGACGCATGGCCGTCGACGGTCAGGAACTGCACACCACGCAAGCCTTGCCCGCCGACGACGCCGGCAAGAAGCGCATGCTTGCCGTGCGACCCGAGGCGATCGTGCTGGAGCCGCCCGCTGCGGGCCGCAACACGCTGACGGCGACGGTCGAAGAGGTGAGCTTCCTCGGCGCGATCGTGCGCATCCGCACGCGCGTGAAAGACGAGGTCGTGTCGCTCGATATTTTCAACGACCCGAATCGCCGCTTGCCCGAACGCGGCCAGCCGGTGGCGCTGGGTTTCTCGCACGAGAATCTGCTGGTTCTCGAAGAGGGTGCGCAGGCCCAGGGTTAGCCCTAAGCCTTATGCAACAAGGCGTTCGGAAATCCGGACGTCTGGATTCCGGATTTCCGGAAACCCGGAAGTCCGCGTCCGCCTCTATCTGAAATTTTCTTTTTGAATCAACGAACTAAACTAAAAATAAGTCCTGGCATTGACCTTGCAAAAAGAAAGCGCGGCCGCAAGGCCGATCAACTACAAAGCAAGCCTTGCATAAGACCAGAGTAAGGCGGTCAAGCGCCAATTCTGGTCGATAGGAGACAACGATGCCCGAGTTCCTGTTCTGGTCCCTCTGATTTCGTCGTCCTTTCGTCGTGCTGCGGCGTAGTCGCCCGCGCTGATGACGGACGTTGAAACGTTCGCCATGCGCTGCGCGACCGGCCTTCGGTCCACCCTGGCTTTACTCCATTGCAGGAACACCATCGTGAAGAAACCTATTTATAAAGTCCTCTACGTGCAGGTGATCGTCGCGATCATCATCGGTATCGCGCTGGGACACTTCTACCCGGCGCTCGCCACCGACATGAAGCCGCTCGGCGACGCCTTCATCAAGCTGATCAAGATGGTCATCGGGCCGATCATCTTCTGTACCGTCGTGACGGGTATCGCCGGCATGGAAGACATGAAGAAGGTCGGGCGCGTCGGCGGCAAGGCGCTGCTGTACTTCGAAATCGTGTCGACGTTCGCGCTGATTCTCGGCCTCGCCGCGACGCACCTGCTGCGTCCTGGCGTCGGGTTCAACGTCGATCCCGCCACGCTCAACGGCAAGGAAGTTGCATCGTATGCTGCGAAGGCGCATGGGCAGACGACGGTCGATTTCCTGATGCACATCATTCCGGACACACTGGTGTCGGCGTTCTCGCAAGGTGAGATCCTGCAGATCCTGCTGATCGCGCTGCTGTTTGGCGCGGTGCTCGCGCATGTCGGCGAGCGCGGCAAGCCGGTGACGAACTTCATCGAAAGCCTGTCGAGCATTCTGTTCGGCATGGTCGGCATCATCACGAAGCTCGCGCCGATCGGTGCGTTCGGCGCGATGGCGTTCACCATCGGCAAATACGGCATCGGTTCGCTGCTGCCGATGCTGAAGCTGATCGGCACGTTCTATCTGACTTCCATCGTGTTCGTCGTGGTGGTGCTCGGCTTCATCGCGAAGATGGTGGGCTTCAACATCCTGCGCTTCGTGGCGTACATCAAGGAGGAGATGCTGATCGTGCTGGGCACGAGTTCGTCGGAAGCGGCGCTGCCGCAACTGATGCTGAAGCTCGAAAAGCTCGGCTGCTCGCGCTCGGTGGTCGGCCTCGTCGTGCCGACGGGCTACTCGTTCAACCTCGACGGCACCAACATCTACATGACGATGGCCGTGCTGTTCATCGCGCAGGCGACCAACACCGACCTGACGTGGGGCCAGCAGCTAACGCTGCTCGCGGTGACGATGCTGACGTCGAAGGGCGCAAGCGGCGTGACTGGCGCAGGCTTCATCACGCTGGCGGCGACGCTCGCCGTCGTGCCGACGATCCCGCTGTCGGGCATGGTGCTGATTCTCGGTATCGACCGGTTCATGAGCGAATGCCGCGCGTTGACGAACATCGTCGGCAACGGCGTGGCGACGGTTGTCGTGTCGGCGTGGGAAAAGGAACTCGACCGCTCGAAGCTGCGCGCCGCGTTGAGTCGCGATGTGTCCGTCACCGAGTCGGCTGAGGTCTAAGCGATGAAGGCGGCGGCGCGGCAACATGGCGCGTCGCCGCACGCTACGCAAGCAACGGCGGCGCCCGGTGAGACGGGCCAAGCGCACGCTGGCCCCGAAGGATTCGACGACGAGCGATATGCCACAATAGGCGATCCTCATCGAACGAATCCCGCCATCGTGACGCGCCGCCTGCTGATCCTGTTCGCGCTGGTCGCCGGGCTTGTGGCCGCCTGCGGACTCACATGGACCATCACGTGGCAGCACGGCATCGATACCCTGCGGCGCAACGCTGCAGTGCGCGCCGACCGCACGACGGCCACGCTGAAGAGCACGCTCGAACGCTACGAGTCGCTGCCTTATCTGCTTGGCGAACATCCCCTCGTACAGGACGTTCTCGTCGATCCTAAGCCGGACAACGTCGCCCGCGCCAATCAATATCTGACCGACCTGAACCGCCGCGCCCGCGCGAACGTCGCGTACCTCGTCACGGCGGCGGGCCGCTGCGTGGCCGCGAGCAACTGGGATCAGCCCGACAGCTTCATCGGCCAGGCGTACCTGTTCCGGCCGTACTTCGTCGAAGCGGTGAAAGGCAAGGTGGGGCGCTTCTTCGGCATCGGCACGACCTCGCTCGATCCCGGTTACTACATTTCGCAGCCGGTGCGCCGCGACGGCAAGATTGTCGGCGTGGCGGTCGTGAAGCTCAATCTTGAATGGTTTCAGGGCGCCGATGCGTCCGAGCCGATGATCGTGACCGACGATCATGGCGTGATTTTTCTCTCCTCGGTGCCAGCGTGGAAGTACCACACGGTCAAGCCGCTCACCAGCGACGTGATCGCGTCGATCTACGACACGCGCCAGTACGCGCGCCAGCCGATCGCGCCGCTGCCGATGTCGGTCGTGCGCACGCTCGAGGGTGGCGCACAGATCGTGCGCATCGGCGGCGGGCGCACCGGAAACTACGCGGCGCCGCGCTTTCTCGCATCGCAGCGCACGCTCGGCGAACCGGACTGGCGTCTCATCACGCTGGCGCCCGTCGACCCCGTCAACGCGGACGCACGTTACGCGACGATCGTCACGGGCTTCGGCTATGTGTCGCTGTGTCTGTTGCTGTTCTACTGGCGCATGCGGCGCGCGCGCGTGCGTGAAGTGATGCGCAGCCGCGCGCTGCTGCAGAAAGCCTATGCCGAATTGAATCAGCGCGTGGCTGAGCGCACCGCCGATCTGTCCCAGGCCAACGAGCAACTGACGAAAGAAGTCAGCGAGCGCACGCGCGCCGAACAGGAACTGCGCGATGCGCACGACGAGCTGATCCAGGCGAGCAAGCTTGCCGCGCTCGGACAGATGGCGGCGGGCATCACGCATGAACTGAATCAGCCGCTTGCCGCGCTGCGCGGATTCTCCGACAACACGCGCGTGTTTCTCGAGCGCGGGGATCAGGAATCGGCGAAGGAAAATCTCGAAGCAATTGCCGCGCTCACGGAGCGCATGGGCAAGATCACGAACCAGCTGAAGCTCTTCGTCGGGCGTGCGCGCCCGCGTAATGCGTGCGCGGGCGTGGCGCGCGCATTGCGCAACGTGCTGACCCTATTGCAGAAACGCTTGCAGGGTGTGACGGTCGATGTTTCGTTGAGTGACGAAGGCGCGTCGCCCGTTCGCTTCAATCTCGACATCGACGATCCGAAGCTGGTCGTGCATTGCGACGACTTGCGGCTTGAACAGGTGCTGATCAACCTGCTCGGCAATGCGCTCGACGCCGTCGCTGCGACGCCGTCTCCGCGCATCGCGATTGGCGTGCAGACGTCGCCGGATGTGCTCACGCTCACCGTGAGCGACAACGGTCCCGGCATTCCCGACGAGGTATTGCCGCGGCTTTTTGAGCCCTTCTTTACGACGAAGGAAATGGGCCAGGGGCTCGGCCTCGGCCTCGCGATCTGCTCGTCGATCGCCCGCGACTGCGGCGGCTCGCTTGCGGCGCGCAACAACGCGCAGGGCGGCGCCGAGTTCGTGCTGACGCTTCGGCGCGTGCGCGCGCAGGCAACGGATATTGCGGACTCTGTGACGACGG
Source organism: Paraburkholderia phymatum STM815 (assembly GCF_000020045.1). GTDB lineage: Bacteria > Pseudomonadota > Gammaproteobacteria > Burkholderiales > Burkholderiaceae > Paraburkholderia > Paraburkholderia phymatum. The sequence continues at coordinate 251,669 of NC_010622.1, forward strand.
GATCCTGAATCAGCAAGTTTTGACGGCGGTATACGACATGGTGAACAAGGGCTTGCAAGTCCTCTATATCGAAGACGACGAACTCGTGCGGCGCGCAAGCGTGCAGAGCCTGCAACTCGCAGGATTCGAAGTGGTCGGGTATGCGTCGGTGGAGTCGGCGGCGAAGCTGATCCACGCGGAGTTTTCGGGCGTGATCGTCAGTGATATTCGTTTGCCGGGCGCGAGCGGCCTCGATCTGCTCGCGCAATGCCGCGAGCGCGCGCCCGAGGTGCCCGTGATTCTCGTCACGGGCCACGGCGATATCTCGATGGCCGTGCAGGCGATGCGCGATGGTGCGTATGACTTCATCGAAAAGCCGTTCGCTTCCGAGCGGCTGATCGAAACCGTGCGCCGCGCCGTCGAGCGCCGCACGCTGGTGCTCGAAAATCTCGCGCTGCGCCGCGAACTCGCAGGGCAGGGCACACTCGCGCCACGCATCATCGGACGCAGTCCCGCGATCGAACAGGTGCGCAAGCTGATCGCGAACGTCGCGCCGACGGATGCATCGGTACTGATTAACGGCGATACGGGCGCGGGCAAGGAGCTGATCGCGCGCAGTCTGCATGAGCTGTCGCCGCGCCGCGACAAGCCGTTTCTCGCGGTGAACTGCGGTGCGCTGCCGGAGCCGATGTTCGAGTCGGAAATGTTCGGTTATGAGCCGGGCGCATTCACTGGCGCGGCGAAGCGGCGCATCGGCAAGCTGGAGCACGCGTCGGGCGGCACACTGTTTCTCGACGAGATCGAAAGCATGCCGCTCGCGTTACAGGTGAAGCTGCTGCGCGTGCTGCAGGACGGCGTGCTGGAGCGGCTCGGATCGAATCAGCCGGTTCGCGTCGATTGCCGGATCGTCGCGGCGGCAAAGGGCGACATGACCGATCATGTCGCAGCGGGCACGTTCCGGCGCGACCTGCTATACCGGCTCAACGTGGTGACGATCGCGCTGCCGCCGCTGTCCGAGCGGCGCGAGGACATCGTGCCGTTGTTCGAGCATTTCCTGCTTGATGCGGCCGTGCGTTATCAGCGTCCCGCGCCGATTCTCACCGACCGCCAACGCACGAATCTGATGCAGCGCGAGTGGCCCGGCAACGTGCGAGAGTTGCGCAATGCGGCGGACCGGTTCGTGCTGGGCGTCGGCGATGACACCGCGACGGCGACGGGCGACGACGCGCTGACCTCACCCATGCAGCCGTTGAAAGAGCGTGTAGAGCAGTTCGAGCGCGCGGTGATCGCGGAGGCGCTCGAGCAGACAGGCGGCGCCGTCGCGGTGGCGGCGGACAGACTGCAGGTCGGCAAGGCGACGCTCTACGAGAAGATCAAGCGCTATGGCCTCGCGGCGCGCGGGGAGGGTGAGCGGTAAGCAGTAAGCAGAAACGGGGGGCGGTGCCGACGGCGGTTGCGCCAGGCAGTCAGCGCACAGATGCCCGCCGTCCGGAGAGACCGGTCAGGTTGTGCCCAAGGCCTTTTCCAGCAACTGGTCGAGTTCCGCGAACTGCGGCTCGCCGACGTAGCGCTTCAGCACCTTGCCATTGCGGTCGATCACGAACGTGGTCGGCGTCAACTGGACGTTGCCGAACTGCTTCGCGGCCGAGCCGTCGTCCATCGCCACCTTGAACGGCAGACGGCGCGTTTCCGTGTAGTTGGTCACGTACATCGGCGCGTCGTAGCTCATCGCGACGGCGACGAACTCGAGTCCCTTGTCCTTGTACCGGTTGTAGGTCTGGATCATCTGCGGCATTTCCTTCATGCAGGTGTCGCAGCTCGTTGCCCAGAAGTTGACCAGGTAGACCTTGCCCTTCAGATCGGCCGTCGATACCTTCTGGCCAGACAGCAGGGTGAACGTCGCATCAGGCACGTGCTGCTGGCTGCCAAAGGCGAAATAGCCCGCGACGGCGATTGCGCCGGTGACGACGGCAGCAGCGATATAACGAATCGGGCTCGAGCGCCGGGAAACGTTGCTTTGGCTCATGAACGGGACCTCGGGAAACGCGTGGAATACACGTCGTGAGGCGCTCGAACGCTGCAAGAACAGCAACGCGACGAGACACCAGAATGTCATCTCGTATTGTACCGGCAATCCGGCGATGTGGCTGGCGACGCGGTTAAGCCACGGATAACGGCCGATAATGGTGCTTTCCGTCATGCCAGTTAACTTACGCCGCGTCATGCTCTGTCCCGCTCTTCGCCTGTTCGCTTCCTTATTCGGCCCGTTTCGCGCGCTCATCGTGTCACTTTTCGCCGTGCTGTCGGCTGGCTGGCTGCTGGCCGGGTGCTCTCCGACCTACGACTGGCGCACGATCATGAACAACGACAACGGCTACACGGTCGACCTGCCCGCCAAACCGAGCACCGACCAGCGCCAGGTCAACATCGGCGGCACGCCCATGAGCATGTCGATGCAAATCGCCGAAGCTGGCGATGCTGTATTCGCCGTTGGCACGGTGATGCTGCCAAGCGACGACCCGCAGATGCAGCGGGTCGCGCTCGATTTCCTGCGCTCGGGCCTTGCGCGCAACCTTGGTTCGGCGCCTGACGCGCGTGCCGCGCAAATCCCGCTCGCGACGGGCGGTCAGCTGGAGGGGTTGGAAATGACGTTCAGCGGTAAAGCCGGGCCGACGCAGGAAGCACGAACGATGCACGCGCGTCTGGTTGCGAAGGGGCGCCACGTGTACCAGGCGGCGGTGATTGCGCGCAAGGAACCACCGCCCGAACAAGTTGAGCAATTCTTCACATCGTTCAAACTTTACTGATTTGGGGCGCAAAGGGCGGCGCGGCGTGCGGCATCAAGTGAAAGTTTCTTCGCAGAAAAGAACGCTAATACCGCGTTTACACGGAACTTTTTTTGTTACCCACAGGATCTGTGGATAACTTTGTTAGTAACTCTGTGCGGTAGGCCGCAAATGCCCATCGGACGGGCAGTTTGCCACTTTGCCCCGAATCTTGGCATTTTCAAAAGTTCAATAAAATCAATGGCATCGCGGAAGTGCCCCACAACTGGCTTTCAGTTGTATCAAAATCTATCGGCTGCCCGAAAATGTGCATAAGTCAAGTCTTGACATGTTCTTTTTGTCGAATGCGCGTTTTACTGACTGCCGAATGCACGCCGGTATTGCACGGCTTCGGACACCTGAGCGGCAGTCGGCATATCGTCGCCGGCCAGATCGGCAACGGTTCGCGCCACCTTCAGCACGCGATAGTAGGCACGCGCTGACCAGCGGAAGCGCTCGCCCGCTTCACGCAGCAACCGCTCGCCCTCGCCGTTCGGACGACACACCTCGTCGACTTCCCGGCCACTGAGTTCGCGGTTCGTTTTGCCTTGCCGCCGCAACTGGCGTTCGCGCGCAACTTCGACCCGGACGGCAATGGGCGCGCTCGGTTCGCCCGTCGCCGTCGAGCGGGCCGACAGTTCCGCCGGCGAAAGCGCCGGAATTTCGATCTGGATGTCGATGCGGTCGAGCAACGGCCCCGACAGCTTGCGCAGATAGCGCGCCGCGACTTCCGGTGTGCAGCGGCAGCGGCCGCCGGGATCGCCGCGCCAGCCGCACGGACACGGATTCATCGCGGCGACTAGCTGACAGGCGGCCGGGAAGTCGGCTTGGAGTGCGGCGCGCGAGATCGTGATGCGGCCGTTCTCCAGCGGTTCGCGCAGGTTTTCGAGCACATGCCGGTCGAATTCGGGCAATTCGTCAAGAAACAGCACGCCGAGATGCGAAAGCGTGATCTCGCCGGGCTGGGGCGGATTGCGTCCGCCGACCAGCGCGGCCGCGCTCGACGAGTGGTGCGGTGCGCGAAACGGCCGCTGCCGCCACTGCGCGGGCGTGAAGCCGGCCGCGCTCGCCGAGAGCAGCGCGGCGGACGTCAGTGCTTCGTCGTCGGTCATCGGCGGCAGAAGGCTGGGTAGCCGTGCCGCGAGCATCGACTTGCCGGCGCCCGGCGGGCCGATCATCAACATGTGGTGGCCGCCGGCCGCCGCCACTTCGAGCGCACGTCGCGCGCCGCGCTGGCCGATCACGTCGGCCATGTCCGGTGCAGCGACGAGGGCATCGTTCGACAGCGTCGCGGCCGCCACGGGGTATAAGCGCGCGTCCGCATCACCAGCAAGGTGCGCGCATAACGATGGCAGATCGGCTGCGCCATATACGGCGACGCCCGGCACGAGCGCGGCTTCCTTCGCGCTGGCCAGCGGCAGATAGAGTTCCGGTGTGCAGGCGGTCCGGTCATCGACGTCTTCGGGATGATCCAGCGCAACCTCGGCATACGAAAGATGACCGCGCGCCGTGCCGCATGCCATGGCGAACGCGCCGCGCATCGGACGCAGCGCGCCCGTCAGCGATAGTTCTCCAGCAAATTCCCGTTGCGCGAGCGATTCGACGGGAATCTGTCCGCTCGCGGCGAGGATGCCGAGCGCGATGGGCAGATCGAAGCGGCCCGATTCTTTCGGAAGGTCGGCGGGCGCCAGATTGACGGTTGCAGTTAATGTCGCCTTGATTTCGCACTGACTACAACTAGACTGAATCACAGGGCTCATCCGGACCATTTATTCAGTACGTTATGAATAGACAGCGAGTGACTGGAATCCTGACCGTGGAGACCTCAGCGACGTTCTACGGTCGGTGTTACGAGCGGGAGGACGAATTCGATCTGACGACGGCCAAACTTTTCGCTGACAGTTGGCTGTATGTTGCTCTTATAGAACTGAAATCTCGGAGCCACCAGCAACGGCTTAATAGTGGCAATGTGCGTCTACTATTTGCTCTCGCTTCCGAATGTTGCATAAGTCCTGGTGTACGACGTTTCCTTGCGTTGCCAATTTCAAGCGTAGGCCGTTATGAAGTCGCACTGTGCTTCCGCGCAGTGGAGGATCTCCTGCGTTCTAGGCTCGCAGCAACATGGGGGCCGACAACGCTAATCCGATCGTCAAGCCACTTTCGGAAAGTGGTAGTCGAAGATGTACCTAGCGAGTATTTCGCTGAGCACGTGTCGAAGCACCGAACCTATTTCAGGACCAGTCTGAACGTACACAGAGTACCGCGCAAAACCCTTAGCGAGTCTGTCAAAGAAATCGGCCCCGAATACCTTCAAGCGCCACTCGGCGCGACGCCTCACTCCACGATCGAACAGTTGAGGGAACGAGAGGTGGAGCGTATGACGGCAGACATCGAGCGGCTCCGACAAGGATGCCGTGACGAACTGCGGTTCTGGCGACAAGTTCGAGAGCGAATGACTGATATGGAGAAGTACCGACCAACGAAAGATGAGACAAAACTCGTTGGCTTATATTTGCGCGGTGGCATGACCAACTACCGAATGAATCTGCTGGGCGAGTGCAGCATTAGCGGCATAGCTTCCGCCATCGTACGGTATGCAAATACCCGAGGGAATCCGCGGCATCCGGAGCGGAAGTCATGGGCAAAGGATCTGGTCTTCGAGCCGCTGTTGGACTTCTATCAGATTCCAGTAGATCGAACCGAGGGGCTACACAGTAAGCACATTTATTTTCTGAGCCGCAATATTCATATGCGAGAACTCCTTGCCGCCTTCCTCGCACTTCTGATCCACACTCGGTTCAACGGACACAGTCTGCGTAGCGTGCAGCGAAATTGGATCAAGGAGAACCCAGACGGCTCCTTTTCCGTCGACGCGTTCAAGGGGAAGACCGGGAGATTTACGCCAACTGTCGATATTACTCGCGAAAATCAGCCTGCCTACGACGCGATCAAACTACTAATCTGGAACCATGATCAACTGCGCAAGTTTGGACATATTGGGCCTGATGAAAATCGCATTTGGTTCTGCTGGAACAATAAAAATACCGTTATGACGGAGCCATTTACAAATCCGGATCAAGCCAAACGAATACTTCTCACTCAGTTAAAAATGCAATGGTTTTCAAACGATCAAATTCGCACCCATATGCTGACCTTGGATAAGTTTCGCTCCGGACGTGAGTTTGAAACAATCCGCCAGGACGCTGGGCACCAGTCTCTAAACACAACTGCCCACTATTTTGACCAGTTATCAACCCAACTCCATTCGAGCGCAATAAACCTAGAATATAAACGTCGCCTCGACGCGACCATAAAGTTTGCAATTTCTGACGACCGTGAATTTTTCGCAAAGAAATTCGACCCACGATTTGTGGACAAAAATCTGCTCTTTCCTATAGGCGACGGAACAAGTTGCTCCTCACCCTATTCTCCTCCCGATCCCGGTTGGCTGTTTGACGGTGTATGTGATGCCAAGCGTTGCCACGCGGGCGACGGCTGCCCGAACAATCGGATCATCGTCGGAAAAGCACGGGTCCGGGAGATATGGGCCACTTCGGAATATTACGCAAATAATTGGCATCGGCTGCTGGTTGCCAATGAGCAGGCTTTTATGGCGTGGCACGGTCCGGCAATGATATTTAACTTGGCCCTAAAGTCTTACATCCGATCCAGCACATTTTGGCCGATGATCAGGCCACTGGTGAACGACGATGATAGTGAAACTGAAGAATAGCCAGCATAAAATTAGTCGATCCGAGCGGTTCGCGCCGTCGACTATTAATATGCTTCTAACCAGCGGGTTTTTGAGCATATCCGACGAATCTGTGATCAGTCTCAAGCGCTCAGACGCGAGGCGGGAGGAAGAAAAATTTGTTACGTTCGACTTAAATAATTATTTTATGCCGCCGAATGCTCTATTCCCCGAGCCCGTCGCACTGAGCACACGTCACGACATCGTTGCGGCAATGTTGTTAGGACTTGACAACTTCATCAGCAGAACTCGTGATTCTCATACGCGAACGCGGCGGGTCTCGGTTCATTTGATCGAAATCGTGATGTTCTACGAAGCCATGTGGGTTCGAAATGTGATTGTCATCGAATCAATGACGCCTTTGCAATTCTTGGCGATTGCAAATGAACTGGCAGTAGGAGGTTGGCCGGAAGCGCTAATGTTGAACAATCGAGCTCGCCGCGCAGGTATAAGGGAAAAAGATTTCGAAAAACAATATGCCGGTAGGGAGATTAAGGCGCGTTTGTGTACAGCGTACAGCCATTGTTTAGAATACCTCAAGGCCCAATATCTACGATATTGCAATGTCGATCCTCTTGTAGACACGTCAGATACATCTATCAGGAAATATAGCGCTAGCAGGATAAGGTCGTGGTTGGCCTCCGCGAATCTCCTTTACGATGCCCAGCATGGTTATGGCCTCAAGGACTGTCCTTTCCCTGACGCCTATGCTTTGTCAAGAACTCTTGGCTTGCCCGAGGCACGAACAAGAAATCTGAGCATCGGTGAAGCAGGGAAGATATTCAGAGTAAGTATGATTTGGGTTTACGAACGGGCACCCCTTCTCCTTGCGCTCTTGGAGGAAATGGTTGTTGAGGTAGAAGCCGCCGTGAAACACCGCAAAAGTGATATTGGCGAACGCTTGCCAACAGTTCTGCAGAATTCAGAGAATCGTAGAGATCTAGAGAATCTTCTTCCGTTCGAGTTACGATCCTTGGACGCTACCACGCATGGGTACATTCAACATTCAGTGCGAAGCGCGATTACAGGACTGATGGCTGCCTGTTTTGTGCTTCTCGCATTTATGAATGCACGTCGGAAGAGCGAAGTCAGTCACAAAATGGTTGGCCTCATGTGTGGATCGCTTACCGTTCGCAGCGAGGCGCTTCGCATCTATGAGGTAAAGTTTTATGTCGCAAAGACTTACAGGCAACGAATGCCTTTCTACGTGAATGAGACGACATGTGATGCAATACGTACGCTCGAAGAAATTCAGGCGCTATTCACTAGGATTGATAAAGCGCGCCTGCCGGCAAACGAAATCACCCCATTCGACGAAATTCCGTTGTTCTCGTACAGACGATTGAGCGTGGCGGAAGGTATTGGAACCGAGCGGATCTGGTTCGATTTCCATTCCTACGGACGACAAGGCGACGCCGCTAGCCTGGTGCGAGAAGCGCTTGGAACCGCTACCCTATCCTTTGGAACAACGCATATCTTTCGACGAATGTATGCGTTGATATTCTTTTACCGATACGAGAATGCCGACATTGTGGCCATTGCTCGCCAGTTCGGCCACGTTGATCTCAAATCAATCCTCGTGTATCTGACCGACCCCGCGTCGCGAGCCGATATTGAGAGCATCTTTCGGACAATTCCTACTGAGACAGATGATCGTCGCCGCGCTTACATGGAGGAGATGGCTGATCTCGAAAAGGAGATACGTCAGGTAGGCGACCAAAAGCTGGGGGAGGAGGTATTTGCAATCTTAGCCGGCGAACCATACGCGGGCGGATATGCACGATACGTGCGGAAGTTGCACGCAAGATTCGCACAAGTACTCTCATTCGCGAAGTCCTCGGCGTCCGATGCCGTCTACAACGCTGTCAAGCAGCGCGGCCACTTTCCACGTCCATACAGTCACGGCGAATGTATGTTGGGAACGGCGACTAATCAGAAGGCGGCGCGATGCTATTCGATTGAAGATGGGCACGTACATCAAGAGAAAGCAAATGCAACTACTTGTGCAAACTGCAGATTTCATCTAACAAAGGCCGCCTATGTAGAGAACCTAGAATTTGAGCGTGAACAGTTGAGTGCGAGCATGAACTCCGCCGATCCAAATTCATTCGAAACGGCGCGCCGCAGAAGGGAACTGAAATCACTTGATGAGGCTATTGCTTCGCTGCGCTCGCGTCTAGGTATGTCATATGCGCAATAACGCCACACGAGCATCCGGTCGCAAGCCGACGGTCGCGTACAACGCTGAAGCAAAAGCCAAAGTCAATATCGAAACGAAACTGAATCTGATCGAGCGTTTCGTCAAACAGTGTGCGGTAATGTCACCTCCCGAAGGCTGGAGCGAATCAAAGAGGTCCAACTCACCTCCGCAATCGCTCAGACAGTTCAATAGGTGGACTGATACATCATTTATTTGCTCGTTTCTGAACGTCGAAAAGATCGAAGTCCAGACAATCGGAAATGGAACCTTGGAGCGCTATGCAGAACTTCGAGTTCGGGTTCAACGCGCTTTGGAAAATATCGAAAAATTGAAGAGCAAAGGCGGGACTTTGCTTGAGCAATCGGAGGCAACCCGACGGCGAGCGCATAAGAGGGCGCTTAGGCAGTTGGATATCCTTGAGCGAGAATTGGTTGATCTGCGACGAGAGCGATTTGCCCTTATACAGGAGCGTGACGAACTCAAGAATCAACTGTATGCACTTCAAAAGCGCTTCCGCGATGAAGTGTCAAAGGCCGTCGAGTCCAAGACCGCCGTGAAAGGTGCAGTTGTGACACGCCTCAAGTGAGGAAGTATGATCGAACGGAATGCATCGGAGTTTGGTGGTGGCAGATTGTCGTGGAAACGATTCGGCGCGAAGCGATATGTCGTCGCGTATGATCCCGTCACTATGGGAATAGTATGGCCCTTAGTTGACTACGCAATCTTTCTCACTGATAGAATTGGGAGCGATCCGAAGACTGTCGAGTCTGCGATACTTGGCGTTGCGGCGTACAGGTACTTTTTGGTTGTAGTTTCGAAGGATGACAATCGACGCACAGAGAAAAAACTCGGATCGTTGGGGTTTGAGGAGTCGACCGATACACTTCTCCGATCTTTCCGGGATCAGGAAGTCGAAAGGGTTTGTAGGCGAATAAACTCCAATCATGACAAGATGACAGCGCAACGTACTGTCAATGCCAAGCTTATACATATCTACCATTTCCTTAACTGGTATAGGTGCACGCACAATCTTGAGTATTTTTTGGGCCCTAGCCAATGCTCTATCGCTTCAACTCTAGGTGACAGTGACGTAAATTCGCGAAGGCGCGGTCGATACGAGTCAAGAACGTATGAGCGATATCCTCTCCTGTTCAGGAGGGTGCATGAGAACCCCCGGACGGTTCGCGCCTACGTCGCTACGGAAAAAGACAAAGCGTACATAAGAGACTACTTCAGGGCAAACTTTACGTACTTCGTCGCCGTAAGGAATCTCCTGATTATGGAAATTGCGGATCGAGTCGGTTGGCGGCGGGAATCCATTAACTCTCTTGCTTGTGAACAGTTTTCGCCAGGTAGGCTTGAGGCGATGGACGCTCGCGGGCTCGCCTGCGTACCAGATCGGCAAAAGTTCGGCTATCGGGATGCGTTCTATATTCCGCCGTCTTTAGCCATCGAGATTGCTTCCTTTATCAATGATGTGCGCTCGACCTTCCTGGAGGAAATGGGCTGGTTCGATAAAGTGGCGACAGGACCTGTGTTCATCTCAGCTCGGGACGGTAATGGTTTGACAGATAAATCCATCTCGAAAATATTTGGGCGAGCATTTGCCGCAGCAGGTGCGCCCCGGCGCGCCGGCATTAAAAGCTTTCGATCCAAGTTCGCTAACGACGCAATTGCGGCGGAAACCCTCGCGAGGCTAGAACTTGGACTAGATACTAGTGCTCCCTCAGTGGCGGCGGCCGTTTCGGTTGATCTCGGGCACAGCCATCCGGAGTCAATCCGTGCATACGTAGAGCAGCATCAGTCACGGCTCGCCAGCCGCAAGCGAAACCCTTAGCTCCGGATGAGCTAAAAAACGCGCGATTGTCCACTGAACACTGAAATCGTCATTCATTGTTGGCCTTTCTTTCAGTATCGAAAGATTGACACAACGGGTCAATTTGATCGGCGACCGACAGCGCCCAGCGACTCCACGCTTCAAAATCGCCATCGAAAGCGCGTTCGTCGAGAGCGTGCTTTGAGTCCCGTACCTTGCAAACATAATTTCGAACCAGTTGCGCCTGTTGATGGGCGGTTACTTGGCTGAGCAACCTTCCGATACGGTCCCGTTCGGATTGCGCGAGTTCTTCGCGTGCACTCGCCTCGGCCGCTCGCGCCGCTTCACCGATCCGTTTTATGCGGTCTTCGGCAAAGTGTTTATTCCATTCGTAGGAGAACTGTTTCGCTTTGCGGTATTGTCGCTCGCCGGTCAGGACCAACGCCACCGCAATATCACGAAGTTGGATTTCGAGTTTGCCCGTCGGACCATCGCTCCAAAACAGCCGCTCCTCGGGGTCGTCGTGCTTCCATCGCGCAACTCGGACCTCCAACGCCATCAGTGCACCCGATTTCCCACCAGGTATCCGTTTGCGAGGCCGCAGACTTTCAAGCAAATCGACCCTTAAATCTACGTGTTGACTACCCACCTGGAGAATGATTTGGCGAGCCTCTCTTCCCCGGATGGTGCATCGGACGTCGAGCGCCACCAGAAGTCTGAACAGATTACTCAAGAAGATCAGTCGACGCTGCTCGAAGCGACTCTCAAATCTTGGCTTGTCCCAAGAGTAACCTGACTTCGCCATCGCATTTCGACGAACGTCATCTTCGCGCAGCAACTGTGCGATGAGCGGTTGGGAATTCTCGAGTTCATGCACGTAACGGAACTTTTGGGGAAGGCTTTGACGGATGCGCTTCTCAATCGCTTCAAGCGTTTCGTCGTAGACCGGAGGCTGCGGAATCTCGTACTCAGCAATCGATCCATCATCATTGTCGTCGATCCGAAATGCTTGAGGCTTTCCGGATCCGATATCGACACGATCTGACGCACCAGGCCCGCGTGGTGGCAGTTGACTACGGGTAACGTGTTGACCGGCATGTAGTCTGGCCCAGTAGCCGCGCGGCGGAAGAGGAATGTCCCCTCGGCGACAGGCCTTTGCCAATCCGACGTTGGACACTCCCAACGATTCTGCGACCACCGAGACGGGCCTTTGCCAAACCAACTCATAAAGTTGCCGGCGCGTAAATGCAAATCCCATAGGTTCGCCTCGTGCGAAGATACTTCAGGCCGAAACATTTGGCGTTTTTGAAACACGAGGTATTGCCAAGGCCGTTAAGAATCTACCCTTCGAATAATTAACGCGTCAACGACACAACAGAGATTTGCATACAAATGACCACCTGCGGTCCGAAATTGGGTTACACCATAGGCCATACAGTGTTCATCGGAAATCGCGCGATCCGGCTGCTAAACGTTTGCGTCTGCGGTGAGAAAGAACGCCGAGCAGTGAGCGCGTTTGTTGAGATCGCGCTTAGAAATAGCGGAGCATTGTCACCGCGGTAAGGTGCTTGTTTGACAATCGGCAGGCATGTAGTATCCCATACGGGGAATTGAGTCGCTTCACCAAAATAAACTACTATTGCGGCGAAAATAATGAAAGCATTAGAGGGCCATATCGGGGGCGAGGCTGAACTTGAGCGGGTACATTCATCGCTGACTGCCCACTTTGATGCGCTGCGCGCCGCGCGCAGCGATGGACCTATTTATCTTCTTGAGCACGACCTCTCCGAGGCAGACTTGCTGGCGGTACTACGCTCGGTACAAGTATGCCTGCGCCGCCATCGTATTGAAGGATCTTGGTGGGATTCTCATTCTCTACCGCTGCTCGTTGCGGCGACCGAGATCGGCTACATCTACCGCGGCACCGGTACTGACTTCTGGCCAATTTTTTCGAAACGTTTGGGAGAAATCTCCCTTGCAGACCGTTCGGAGCTTTCGAGCCTGTTTCGCCGGTCAACGGCTCGCTTCGGCTTTGCTGCTCCGGCAGATTCGCCTTGGAACCGGGCGTTTTGCCATATCGCTTGGCCCGTGTTACACGCGATCTTGCCAATTGAACTCCACCGACCTCTAGCGCGAGCCTTGCGAGATGTGCGGACGCATCTAGATCTCAGCGGCAGTGACGCTGCCTTGATAGCGCCTATTCGCAATCGCGCTCATCTGGGAGGTGGCGGTCGCTTGGCCGCCTGGCTCGAGGATCAGCGAACTGCGGCGGCGGTAGTTCGGCAGTTCTTGGATCCCAGTCATCAGCATGCGATAGCCAATTCGGCGGTTGGGCGAATCGCAGCGGATTTGGCAAACGATGAGATCGCAAAGGTTGCGCTGAGGGACGCCCGCAAGCGGCAGAAGGCGCTGATGATGCAACCCGTCCGGCGTGTCCGTGGGAAAATTCCGGTCGAGGAGACACGCTTTGCGCAACTCGTGCTACGGTCAACCGACCAAGGGCTCTTACTCGCTCTCAAGTTCCCGCAACTAGACGTGCCTGCTCGCGAGGTTGCTAGAGAAGCACTCGATGCAATCCGATGGCGAGCATTCCTGTGGGGACGGGGGCAGCCGGTGCCGAGTCGGAATATTTTCTCAGACTATCCGGTGCCGTTGAATGTGGCTCTTTTGCCGCCGACGGATGCACCGTTGATCGAACGTACTGGTGAGTTACCGGTGCCCCCCGAGGCAAAAGAGTTTCTTGACAGCCTTCGCGTCAACACCTCGACTCCTATACTGTTTTCAGACTTCACTGCGGAGGACGACGCTTTTCAGCGGTTATCAAAGTCAGTCATCGGCAACTCGCATGTCGTCGTTCTAATCGCTGACGAAAATCCACCTAAATCAGCAGAGTTCTTGGGCCGTGTCGCCGGATTGCGTGTTTATAAGATCGACGTGGGTCAGCCGGATGGCGTTGAATGGCTAGAGAACTACGGGTGGTCGGTTTACCGATCTTCGCTCTTTAGTTTCGTCGGCGAACCAGAACTAGAGCAGCATCGTCCCAAACGCCGATTCCGATTAAACAGCTATATAGCCTTCGAGGTGACTGCGGTTGGGGCCGCGTGTACCGTACACTTGATAAAACCTGATGGTAGTGAATCGCATATCGACGGCACTGACCGCATTCTTGCCGGATTTGATGCGGACCAAATCGGGATATACAAGATCCAATACGGTGCTGGAGAGTCAAAGGTCTTCGAGGTTGTTCCCTATGACGACGATGAAGGTCTAGTAAGCGTCGACATCGCTGCTGGAACTGGCGCGATCGCTGATCTCGTTGAAAGACAAGTCGTTTTGCGCTTCGAAAGCGAAGCCTCGTTGCAAGAGGCTGAAGTCGAACTGCGGTTGTTGAGTGACAGTCGCGAATGCGCTCGGGCAACTCGCACTTTGCCCGATACGCCTTGTTGTCTTAACGGCGACGACATACTTTGGGATTCAATGCTTACGGAGGAAGTACTCGAGCGACTCCTTCTCTCGAAGACCGTCGAACTTCGCGTCTTGATTAAAGGCTTGGTCGACTCGAACTTTCGATTTGAACAGGCGGCGGCGCCGTTTGCGTGGCGTCAGGATGCAGTTGGAAATCTAACTGCCGTGAATGAAACGGGCGAGATGGCCCTTTTTTTCGCGTCGCCACAAAATCCACTTGACGTCATGCCATCGACCGGCGGTGTTAGTGGCCCACATATCACCCTGTACCGCGCTGGCAACAGGATTCCACATATAACAGGCGGACTTTGTGTCGGCCCCAAAGTTTGGCACGCAAGCGATGAGCATGCTGCACCCATGCCAACGCGCCTCCTTCGTCAGTTCGAGGCGCGACGCGGTGATGCCGCCGACGCACATAGCGTAGTGGAAGCTTTGCTTTCGTGGTCGGCTGCCAGTGTCGACCATCCAATCACACAAATGCGCCGCGGCCGGGTCGTGCAACAACTTGACCACTGGCTGGTTCGACAACTTTGCGGAGCAGACTGGGCTGACCGGGAGTCAAAGATATCCAAAAGTCGCGAGACGTCCTTCGCTCCCGCCTTCCTTCAAGTGTGCAAGCGGTTGCAGGTTGGGTATGCCAAAGCCGGCCTGAGTCAAACTCAGTGCGCCCACTTGGATCGTATCCTTCTACGGCTGTTAGAGAGACGCGGTCTAAGTGTCTTGCTCCACGAGAGTTGCATTCATGTAGATCAGGAAGTGGGGGCTGCGCTGGATGATCTGTTCAATAATGCCTATACCATTTTGCACCTGGAACTGACATCTCTCGGGGATGGTTGCCCATTTGATCCCGACGAGGATATCGACGTTGGCGAGACGAGTGAAGATTGGGAACGCGCCCGATGCGCTGCTTCGTCGGAGACAGCAATTGTTGAACTCGTCGACCTACTGCGACCGCTTGGGGCTGGCGAATTACTGAGTCGGTCGGACTTTGATGTGTTGCTTCCCGACGATGTCATCGACCTGCTTCACCGTTGGATTGCCACCCATGGGCCATCGCATCACGTTCGCCACTGGAGTAGTGATCTGGTTGAGTCGGCCTACTGGCTGTTTGCCAAGCCTTCTGTGGCTTCGCGACTTTCATGGCGAGGAGCGACCGAGAGATTACTTGCTGATGGTTTTTCTGCGCGGGCAATCCGCTATGCAGCACTGAGAATGACGATTAAGAGCCGGAATTCGCTATGAACGATCCCTTCGTCGATCTGTGCCTTGGAGTCCAGGCGTTGCGCCGCTCAGTCGAACGCCAGATCGCTGGCCTTGGGGGCGCAACCGGTGTCGCTGCGATGTCATACCCGCACCAACTCGCCAACGTCCAGCGGGTTCTTACCGATAGCCGTATCCGCCATTTGCTTGCCGACGAGGTGGGTCTCGGAAAGACAGTCCAGGCTTTGATGGTGCTGAACGCGCTCAGGATTCAAAATCCGAAACATCGTGCGCTCATCCTTGTGCCGGAAAATCTGGCGCCGCAGTGGCTACTTGAGTGCCAATCGCGTGCCCATTTTGTTCCACTCGATCACGCTCCACCCCGTGATGAAACTGGCACACACGTACGGATCGCCTACTATGAACAGTTGCGGTCAGTCACGGAGATCGATCCGGCCGTCTACGACCTTCTGATCGTTGATGAGATACATCGGCTGCAGAGTGATGCACGACAGCGTATCGCGGAGGTTGCCGGAGACTTCCGGCAATTGTTGCTGTTGTCTGCAACGCCAAGGCTTGAAGATGCTCAAGCGTTCCGACAACTTCTCACGATTCTCGAACCTGCGCGCATCTCGTTGGCCGCGCGTTCGTCGGAGACTCCGGAGATTGTGCTGCGCGAGCGGGAAGCCGCGATTGCAACACTCGCTGCCAACGGAACGCATGACCAATGGATGCAAGTAGGTCTTGCGTTGCCGCCAGAACAAACAAGTCTCGCAACGCTCGCCCGTACCCACTGTATTCTTCGCAGGGTGATTCACACGCGGCGCCGAGACTTCCCAGACCTACTGCCTCAACGTGTGCACCATCGCATAGCGGTTGAGTCCACGGGCGATGAAAATGCGCGCCTAGAAGAGGTTTGGAAATTCATAAGCCGTTCGGCCGAAAATGATGCCACAACCGATCTAGCGCGCCTTGGCCAAGTTGCCCTGCGGTCTCCACGGGCGCTCAGTGAGCGGATCAACATTCTAAGACGGCGTGATCAGCGGGATCCGGAGGGTTTCCTCTTAGCCGCGACTAGACATCTCGACGCCGGGAACGGTGATAGCCGTCTTGAAGCGTTGATTGACTTACTGGTAGATATCTGGAACGTAGATCCCGAGGAGGCCGTACTTGTCGTTGCAGAGGACAATCCAACTGTCGATTATCTTTCTACCGCCATTCCGCAATACCTGCCAGAGATAGGCGCTCGTGGGCGTCGACGACCACTATCCATCACGGTCAAACGAAACCGCGATGCTGCCGCTACCGCGGACATCGTGGATCTGTTTGCTGAGTACGGAGAGTCTCTTGGCGGATTTGTAAATGGAGAGGCTCAACTACTCATCGCAGCTGACCTGGCGCAGGTTGGACTTAATCTCCAACACGCTCGCAAACTTATTTTCTTTAGTATCCCGTGGTCGCCCATTGCAGTTGAACAATGGATCGGTCGCCTTGACCGGTTAGGAAGTGCTGCCCTCGAGCATCAACCCGGCGAGCGCAACATCGATATTTTTACGATCTGCCAACGCGGTCAGGTCGACGAACGCGTGGTCTCGATACTCGATGACTTTGGGATATTCGAGCGAAGCATCCGCCTAGACGGCGATGAAATCAACATCGTCAGTCAACATATTGTCGAGGCCGCTCTTGCTGCGAACAACGATGATTGGCGTTCCCTATCGGAGGAAGTACGCGCTGTTGCGAGCGATGGCAGCGAAGTTCTACACACGCCACTATTAGACGAGTTGCCTTGGCGACCCAAGCAGACTCGCGCCCTCGCTGATTATTTCGATCGAGTCGGGGTACTTGGCCCAGTTCTCGAGCCCTCAGACGCGCGTCGCGCGATCGTGCGGAGTGAAGTGGCACTTCGAAGTTGGATGCGCCTCATCAAATCTGCAAACGGTCTGCGCCTCTGGTCTGGGGAGGATAGGGACACGCCGTCACGAAAATTCCGATTGCTTCACTACTACCGCTCTCCTTATTCAAAAGCACCGATAGAGCCGCGATTTTTACTTCCCGGCGTCGATCCTGGCGACGGCCGGCGCTATGCCTATCTCGACCGCCGGCGTGCTCTTGAGTCGCCGCCTGTCGCGACTGTTCATGTCGACGATAACCCCGTGACTCGGCTTAACTTTCTCGATCATGGAGATCCAGTCCATGAGACATTGTTAGCGGAGTGGGCGAAAATCGGAAAGGATGGACCTGCATGCGTTGAAGTGCTTTTCCCTGAGGGGCATCCACTTAAAGATGAAGCACGACGTGGGGTCTATCTAATCGCGATTTTGAGTTGGATCCCGGGAGAACTCCACCTATCTGAACCAGACCTGTCATCGGTACTGCCTCGTCTGGAGGAAACGAACATACGCCAAGAGCGCAAGCCCATCTTGGATGCAATTGCGAACATGGAGGAGGATCTCCGCGCAGACCGTTTTTGGCTCAATAGCGTCCTTACACCTCGCCTGGATGTTCTGGCTGCACAATATGTCGATGGCGGTTGGAACCTCGCTGAACCAGGTATCGCCGACGCACTTCTGATGCCATGGAGTCTGACGGTGCATGGCAAGGATCGGACCCTTTCCAAAGGGACGGTCACCGGTTTGACTGCTGAACTTAAAACCGCGCGGAATTCCGGTCTTGAGTTGCTGCGCAAAGAGTATGCAAACCGGCATCAACGCTCACTCGGCGAACGCATCGATCTTCAAGATAGAATCGCAAGCAGACGTTATCTTATCGACTCGGAGGCAACCGACCTTGTCTTGTTGAGGCAAGCGCAACTTGATGACGCGGTTGCTCAAAACCTAGAAACAAGCGAGCAAGGATTTGCGCGAAGCCGTTTCCGCACGATTCGTAATGCCCGAGACATGGCGGTGCATGCACGCGAGGTGAGACTTGCCCGCTTCGCCGGTTTGGCCGAGGCACTGGTAAAGCCCGCGTTCAGCCAGTACAAACTGGTTACGCTGACGGTCGCATAATCAACTTTGCGACCGACGCCAGTTATCGAAGCACTGGTTGGCCGCCTCGCTTACTTGCCAGGTCCAAGCCCTCGGCCCCGGTCCGCCGAGAAGGCGCATTGCACGAACGAATTGGGTTGGAATGGGATGCTGAAAGGTAAGGACACCGTTTCGCCAGTTTGAATTCTCGGGCGTTTCAGTCACGACGCCTCGCGCGAGCAGCGCCCACGCCCACTCGTCCCAGTTGTAAAGGTCTAAGGCTTGTGCTGCGGAACCCTCCACCGTGGCGAGGATTGGATGCCATTCGTTGGGCGCACGGCCAGGCCGAACTCCGCACCATGTGCCATTAGGAACTGTCGAAGCCCAGCGACCAGAAACTTCAGGGGTATCACATCGGCCAAACCAGACTGTAGCGTCAGGCGAACCGACTACGGCCCTCATTGTGACGGGGTCAAGCGGATTCCCCTCGTGGGTAACCGCATCCGTTAAGCACCGCCAGAACTCTCGGAGCGTGCTGTCGGCTTGTCCACCGACTCGCCGTGCTAGATGTAAATGGAAACCGGCAGGTCCAATCCAATCAGAAAACGGCACCGATTCGAGGGCAACCGGCACGGACGATGTCAGTCGCGTATAGCGAGGACCGTGAAAGTCGTTCGGCAAAGGGGCAGCAACCTTACCCAGCACGATGAAGGAGCCGTCGTTGATGCTGACAATCGACGGCCTAGACAATGCCAGACTGTCCTTTCCATCGAGGCGAATACGAGTGAACTCGCCAATGTCGATCAGCGCGTCGATGACGTCCGTGACGCGGTTGCGGACCAGACCTTCGTCGAATCCGGCCGCGATAAACTGTCGATGCAGATATGTAGTTACACGTGCGCGCGCCGGAGAGCGCCAGGATTGAATGCAAGTTCGCGCTGCTTCTGCTACAGAGTCGACCGCTGGTACGTCCTCGCGGTCTGCTCTAAAACCAAGGCGTTGGCGCAGCGTGTTTTGATCGAGATTTTCAAGCATTTGATCGGCTCACTGCATCAGCTTGTTCCAAAACTGATCTGATGCGTTCATCATGGCATACGAGGATCAGGACGTGGCGGGCTCGGCTGCACGCGACATAAAGATCGGCGGACGTGAAGCCTGCGCCCAATGCAGCCAGATCGTAGACGATGACGACGTCTGCCTCGAGCCCCTTGAATGAGCGCGCGGTTGTGCAAAGTACGCCCTTGCCGGTTCGCCATTCAGATGCAGATGTAACGATGCTTGTACCGCTGACCTCGCTTAGCCCCTTCAGACTACTCCGCTCTTTAGCAGCAGGGCCGATGAGAACAATCTGATGAGGTGCAAGGTGCTCAACTTCGAGCATCCGACGCAATTCATTCGCAACAAGACCTGCCTGTTGAGTTGGCGCAGTCGCGCGGAGCATGCGCACGTCGACGCCAACGGGCGCGCCCGCTGGAGAGAGCGTTTCAATGGGCACGAGATTGGCGCTTAGCCGCGCGATCCGCTTGGTATTGCGGCAGTTGACGTTGAGTGCATAGCGTGCAGGAAACTCGAACGGTGGAGGACTGGCACTGGCTCGAAGGCTCTGCGCCAAATCCATGAAGACGAAAATTGCCCCATCCTCACCGTCTTTAACGAGAGGGAACAGTGCGTACCACCAAAGTTCGGCAAAATCTTGGGCCTCGTCGACAACAAGAGCACCGTAACGCGGTTCCCCGATCGCAACGAGGCTTGCTACGGCCCGCTCGAGAATCGACGCTGCATCCTCATCCCAGAATTGACGTGCCTTGGCTTGATCGGTAGGGACTTCGAATGGCAGACCGACCTCCTTCGCCAGTTCAGCGGCCAGCGAATGGAAGTGATAGACGTCAATGAGTTTGGCGATTTCGGCGCGGCTCGGATCGGCGCCAAGTTGCTCGCGCAGCCATTGAGCAAGTTCCTTGTTGTAGCACACAAACAGACATCGGATGCCTTGGCGTGCGGATGCTAAAGCGCGTTCCATCGCCAGTAATGTCTTGCCTGAGCCGGCTACGCCTTCGATGAGCAATTGCTTGTTCGCAAACAGGCCGTGGAAGGCGAGTGCCTGATTTTCAGTAAGTTCGAGCAGTTTTTCGCGACCGGCTTCGATCTGGGGCGACAGTGGTCGCACGATCTGAAAGCGCGGCATCAAAACGTCGAGCATCTCAATGAATTCGGTGCGCTCAAGCTTGCCAGCCTTCCCTGGAAATGCGGTGAAGGCTTTTTCGATCATCCGCTCAAGTTCAGGCATACGGTCGACGTCGATGAGGATTTGATCAGCGACATCGAGTGGCAAAAGTCCTTTTGCCCGTCCATGCGGAAAGACCACGGCGTACGCATAGACATATTTGCTGGGAGGGAGCCGACCACCGGTGCGCTCTTCCACAGCGTTAGTTAGCGCATGCATATTGCGCCTTGCCTGATCGAATGGGTTAGTGATTCTGCGCTCGCCTTTGGCCAGTTTGCGAAACCATTGATGGCCGCGGGCGAACATCTCTTCACCACCCTTCACTTCGAGCACCAGCAGGCCGTACCCCGGGTGGAAGATGACGAAATCTGCTTCACCTTCGCGCAGAGGTGCGTCGACGGAATCCCGTTCGGGGCGTAGCCACGGTAGGGAATGGACTACGCGGTAGGTATTGGGAAGTTGGTCACGCAGTGCGATAAAGACATCACGCTCCGAACCGTGAACGATCTGGTCCGGTGACACATCTGGGATCATGATCGCCATGGTCAGCTATCCATATGTCGATGAAACGCACCGAGAAATTCTACTGCATCCTTGTTGACCTGCTCGGCTCGTGCAGTCGGCCGTAAAGAGGCGTACACGATGCGGTAACGATCGATTCCATTCTCTCTAACACTGGCGTTTACCAAGCCAAAGGTAACCTCACTACCGGATGATTGAAACGCCCTGCCGTCGGTCCTCCGCATTAGCATAGGAGTCTTGCTGCGCGACTCTTCCACACGCGTGAACATGTGCCATGTCCCCTTTTTAAAAGGGTATGTCTGTCCAAGCGCAGGCTTCGCGATTTCCATGGTTTCAACGTCGAGTCGAACGATAAAGCTGCCTTCTGGTGCGTCCGGAATGTCGGCAAACTCGGAGGCGGGCGGCAACTCTTGTCCCGATCCCTCTAGGTGGGATAGCGCTCGATAAACCGGCACGCCGGCGTCTGCAAAAGCAAAGGGGGCATCGTCACTGTCGCCCGCCATGGCAGCATCAAGCGCTCGTAGGACTGCCGCGGGTAGCGCACGATCCACCAGTAATTGGTCGAGGTAGCGGTCGGTGGGTTTACTTCCCCGCGCGAAAGCTCGTTGTGAACCCGGTTGTTCTCGAATGAGAGGGTGACTGATAACCAGCGTACGCCCGTCGTACTCCGGCAAGGTCAGCGTGCCGTCTGGACCTCGCACAACAGTCTTGCCAGCATCAATTAAGTCAGTCTCTAGCATGTCCAAAAGCCGATCTTCAACGTGCTCCGGGACCCAAGGCCGCTCCCCATAAAGAATGTGGCGCAGAAATGTCGCTCCAAGGTGTCGGTCGAGATCGGCGTGATCCCAGCGGTTCTTGTGCGAGCGCAAACAGGCATAGCAGGAGGCTGAGCACTCACAGGTTTCGAGTATTGCTAATGCTCGCGTAAGCAGTTTACCTGGATCACGTGCTGCCGACCGGACGAAGCCGGCACCGCCCGGTGCCGTGTCGTAGAGGAATACTTCTACCTCACTACCACGCGCGCCCCCCTCATTGAGTGCGGGGCGATGGCCGCCTCCAATATCCGCCACGTCAATGTCTAACAGATCAGCTGCCGCAATGCTTAGCGCTTCGGCAATCGTCGTTAGCACGATGCGGCCTGCGGTCGAACCCGCGGGGACCTGAAGTTCTGGCGATAGCCGGAACGAAAATAACGCGATATCGGTCAGGAAGTCATGACCGAGTACGATGGCTCGTTTGTACCCGGCACACATTTCTGGTTGTTTGCCATAGTTAGGATAGGGGCGGCGGTGCTGCGGCTTCGTTAGCTGACCCTCGGTCCAACCGGTCGGTTCCGTCCTGCCACATGCCGGACAGTAGTGGAAGCCGGTTTCCAGACTTCCCGCTTTGCGAACACCCAAGTTCGTCACCATCAATGTTTGCTTGGATGCCCACGCAGCAAAACCACTGCCGTCTGGGCGCTCGAGTTTCCCCAATTCCTGCTCCTGCTCGAACTGAGGCGCGCTAAGCTTCGCACGTGTCGGACGGGTCGAAAGTGGTGTTTCGGCACCGGCTAGCTCGGCCGGTTCATCGTAAGGGTGAGCGAACCCAACCGGGACGATCCAACTCTCTGCGGGTCCCATTCCGGCCTTTTTCTTGCAGGCCGGGCAGTCCTCAGTATCGCCGCGACGGTGTGTGTCGTCGGGTTCCTCGAGCTTTGCGTACCCACAGCGACTACATTCGTAGTAGAGCTTCTGAGCACGATAGGCGTTAATTCGGTCCTTCTGAAATGACGAGTAAATCGCCATCGAGCGGAACTTTCGGCCGTCGACCCAGACCTCGCGCCCGGGGGCATATTGGCTCAGCGCCTGGGTTAGGCCAGATTGAGGGGAATATATGATGTCGGCGCGATAAGAAGTGCTGGATGGATCGAATACTGAGAAGGAAACGACATCCGTCGGGAACGCATAGCGGGGCAGCACTGCCTTGGCGAAAAGTCGGTCCAGCAGATTCTGAGGTTGCAATGGAGCTTCGGGGTTTGCGTCCGCGTTCTGGTGCGCTTTTTCGGCTGTGTTGTCCGAAGGAACACCACCCATATCGCCATCGTCACCATAGTCGTCGATGCCAAAGTCGAAGACCGGCCCTTCTTCCGCCGCTATGACGGGACTCGCTGCGACGAGATCGACCGCCTTCTCGCCTGCACCTACCGAGTCGAGTGCCCGCAAAAGTTCTTGTGGCAAGGACGAGAAGAAAAGCTCAGGATCTTCTTCGACTGCCTCTGGCGGAATAACGTCGCGAAGAGCGGCGTCGACGAATGCGGCGTTAGTCGCCAGCCACGCTTTCAGGCCTGAAAACGTAAAGCCATCAGGGTCGGGAAGGCGAAATTCTGATAGTTTGCCAAGCGACTCGAAGATGTTTGAGGCTTGGGCGTCACCATCTGCCTCTGGCATTTCAATCCGTTCTTGCTGGAATAGCGACAGCATTAGCGCGAATGCATGGCGCTGTACGATTTCTCGATTGTCGAGATTCAGAACCGGATCAGGAACGGGCCCTCCGACCATCGCTTGGGGCGCCGCGAAAAAGCGCTGGTCGTGGCTATCGGAGCCGGCAAACGTCACTACGGTCGAAAGGGAGGAACCTCGGCGTCCGGCTCGACCAGCTCGCTGTTGATAGTTAGCGCGTCCTGGAGGCACGTTGCGCAGAGCGACAGCCGTGAGACTACCGATATCGATGCCCACCTCCATCGTGGTCGTACAACTTAGCACATCTACCGCACCTGCACGCTCACCGCGTGGACCCGGGACGTCGAGGTCTTGGAAGCGCAACTCGTACCACTCCGCCCGCGAGAAAGCCTGATCTTGACCTGCGTCGTTCAGTTGAGCCGTGTGTTCTTCGGCAACGAAGGGATAAGGTACATAGCCTTGATCGTTTTCTGCCTCGAGCCGTTCAACCAGTTTGCGATAGAGGTACTTTCGAGTACGAAAAACCGTGTCTTTACGCGGATCGAGTAGCGCGGTTTGTTTTCCGCATTGGATGCAGGTCCCGCCCATCAGCAGATTCTCGGGTTGCGCCAACGTGCAATGGCCGCAGCGACGCCACCTGACTTCCTGCTCCGGTCGCAGCCGGACCTTGGCGGCATTCACAAAGAAGCCTTCCGCATTTTCGTTCTGTGCAAATGTATCGGTTAAGAAATCGATCCAACTTGCTCCTGGTTTTGCATTCTTACTGAATTGTGCGCGATGCCACCTTGCCCCGAAGAGCTTTTCAAATAAGCCGGTCTGGCGGCCGCTGCTCCTCTTGATCTGTGGACCTTCTCGTGAATCGATCCACTCGCTGGGCGTACCCTCCAGCATGACCGACCCGGTGGACAGCGACAGAGCGATCCATAGATCGAGCAGCGCGCGACGCTTCTCTTCGTCGGTTCCTCCGCCGGCAGGAGGTGCATCCAACG
The DNA here is from genome assembly GCF_000020045.1 of Paraburkholderia phymatum STM815. Lineage (GTDB taxonomy): Bacteria > Pseudomonadota > Gammaproteobacteria > Burkholderiales > Burkholderiaceae > Paraburkholderia > Paraburkholderia phymatum. The sequence continues at coordinate 276,050 of NC_010622.1, forward strand.
TATTGAGGCGCTTAATCTGGTTCTCGGTCAGAAGTGCCTGCGGAGCAGCAAGTGCAAGCGGCAACAATCCGGTGTGCCGGTTGGACAATACACGCGTGAGTGGCGCACGCACGGACTGTACACGCGTCTTGTTTAGCGTCGCGGCCAATTCCCGAAACTCGCCAAGATCTCCATGATCTTTGACAAAGTTGCGCACCTTGCGCAGATCGCGGGCGAACTCCTCATGTTCGGAACCAGGCAGACGGAAGTTCACGTCGAACTTGGCGCATGCATACAGGATCGCTGGATAGGCATACCCGAGGGCGATGGGTTCATCGAAACGCTGTTCGAGCATCTTCAGGCCGGACAGGAGAAGGGGGCGTATGCTGTCCTGAAGAGAGAAGTCTTTGAGTTTTCCCGATAGTCTGGAAGCCGCTTGACGACCATCGGAAAATATTAAAGATTTACGCCCTTTAAGCGGTGAAACGGCTTCAGGGCGCGCAGGTTGGTCCAGCAGTTGGACGCTAATCAGTTCCTGAAATGGCTCATCGCCTTTGGTCTGGTGATTCATGACCTGCGAACCGTTTCCTTCGCAGTGTGGGCACTTCTCGAAATGCCCAGGTTCCACATTTTTTGTTGGGCGTGGGAGCCAGATTTGGCGAGCACTTGTGGATTGCGTACCGACACGCCCGGTCAAGGGATCGAGGAAAGCGGTAGTGCAATATTTGTCGGCATCGAAGCCCGGATCCTCCAGCAGGATCTGCACGGGACGGACGACGCCATCAACGTCCTCGAGGTCGCCGACGTCTTCTGCCCATAAAAAGTCGGGCTGGGCGGGGTTGAGTGCGTAGGCCTGGAAATAAGCGACCCCACAATCGCGACATGTGTGGACTTCAAACACGCGCGCGCGGCATCCACATTCCCGCGTCGATTGCGGATAGAGCATGCCAGTAGGACCGGGTCGGATATTGGCAGGCAACTTTGAGCAAGCGACGTCGGCGCAGCCCCAAAGGCCCGGAAGGCCACGAAAGAAGGCATGCACTCGCGCGGCGAGCAGGGGTTGGCCTTCAGGTTCTGCCTTTGCGTAGGATGCGAGTTCGAGCAGGGCATCTGTCGCGGGGACATGGATACTGGCAGGAATGTCATGCTCGAAGAGCAAGGCGCCAATCTCATTGATCGCGATTGGAGATCGAGGAGTCAAGGTGGTTTCGTCTTCCCTCGTTTCCGCGCCGCTGGTAAGGTTCACGAGCCTTCCGACTATGGGGAGATCCTTCAGGGCTGCGTGGACTGCACGCTGCAAGCCGTCGCGAATGACCTTTTGCTGACCATCTATTACCATCAGATCGGGTTTGTCTGCCGAGCGTCCAATACTGATGCCGTCAACAGCGGTGATCTCGTTGATTAAGAGAAAGGAAGATGTTGTTTCGATCTGACCGTGTGCAGGTACAGTGACGGTTTCCTCGACGGGATTTAGCATCGCGTCGAGGCCGTTCAGAGTTATCCTTTTGACGTCTGATGCAGCAGACGCGAGGGCAAATCGCTCCGCGGTGAGCACCTCGCGCCGGAAGGTTAGGAGAGGTCGAAGGGCATCGATACGGTGCGCAGAATCGACATCCTTGAGCCGCTTTATGTCGCATGCTGCGAGTGCAGTTGCAAGAGGCAAATCGCCGGACCCCGACGGACGTCGGGCGAACTTTTTTCCTCGAAGAACTTCTATCGTGTCGGCTTCGCGGCCGACCAGGTCACCGATGAAGTTCCGTGCAGCCTCTCCATCGGCAAAGGAAGCGCTAGTGGCTATCACCTGCATGCGGTCGGGCGCCAGACCGAGCCTATTGCGGAGCCGGCGAATAAGGAGCGCGACTTCGGTGCCGCTCGCGCCTCGATAGAGGTGTGCCTCGTCAAGGACGAAAAGCAATCGCTCATCTGGATGACTCTCGAAGTATGCCTTGGTGCGTTCGAAGATTGGACGCTCGATCGGTCTCAAGAGCATGTACTCGAGCATCGAATAGTTCGTAATCAAAAGATCGGGCGCCTGATCTTGCACCTCATGCCGCAGTAAGAGTTCCGCATCCTCGGGGCGCTCGATTGCACGTTGGAATCGTTGGTCGGGGCCGACCCAGCGTTTGCCGCTACCGAGCCATGCTGTCATGCCATTTTCGAGACCATCATCACCAGGCTTAGCAGGCCAGCGCCCGAGCGAGCGCAGTTCGCGTATTTGCGACGCGATGGCTTCGTCAGTTTGCGCCCCGCGTTCGAGGTCTCGATAGAAGTTGAGACTCTTCAGGCGTTGCTTATTGCGCTCTTCTGTTCGTTGGCCTGGGTAGAGCGAGCGCCCCGTGTATCGGGCGAACTTTGCGGGTCTGCCCGCATGCTCGGTGAACCAATGACGTACTGCCGGTGCTCCCAGGAGTTTCCGGAGCCGCCCCAACTGGTCATTTACCAGCGCGTTCATGGGGTACAAGATGATCGAGCGAACAGCACGCTCGGCGAATTGTTCGGGTTTGCTGGCGGCTTCGTTTGCCAACTTCATCAAAATCGGCAAAAGAAACGTTTCGGTCTTGCCCGACCCCGTGCCGGTAGTCGCCAATACACTACGAGCAGATGAGCCAGCGATGATCTCAAGGGCGTCCGCCTGGTGATCATAGGGAGGGTCAAAAACCAGCCTGCCTCCCTCTGCGGTGCCGAGATGACTCAGAAAGTCACGGGCCTGATGCGGTATTGCGAGATCCGCAAACTTCCGTCTCCCCTGGTAAATCGGGGTGCTCTCCACATAAGCTTGCTGAGAGATCGTGCCTTGCTCGTCGAGAATAGCGCGGCGGAGATCAACAAGGCTCGGGTTTGAGATATGGTAGGTCGCTTCAATATACGCGCTCAACGCACGATGAAGATTTTTTAGTTCGCTAAACATTTTGGCCCTCGGATGCGGGCAATCGCCCGCAATGTCCGCAACGGGTTGCAAATGGCGATCTGGCTCCCAGCCGTCGTGCCCCCGTCGCGTTCTATTTGATTTACTGTCAGCTAACCCCGTAGACGGAACTTTGACCACGACTCGGTGACGCAAAGCCGCGCGTGAAAGTGCGCAAAATTTGGCCCGAGAGTTCCCGCGGCTATATTACAGCTTCTTGGGCGCCTGTAGATTCGTGGCGAAATCATTTCCAAAAGAGCGCGGACGCTCGCCGTCTAGATGCCGTCGTTCGGGGTTTTGTAGTCAGCTGGTGATGTCAGGAATGCCTCGATGTCAGCGGAACGCCAACCTACTGAGCGAACGCCGAGCCGGACAGGCGGTGGAAAGGTTCCAGATTTGATCCGTCCGTAGATGGTTGAGCGGGATAAGCCCGTTTCCCTTTCGACTTCCGGTCGGCGCATGATCGCCGTAGGCGCTCGTCGCTTCGGTTCTTCCATCGCTTTCCTGTGCGCGGCCTGTGATGAGGTGTCGGGTGGGTGTTGAACCTCCTCAATCGCACTGCGGCTGCTTGCCGACAATCCGAGGCCGATCAACATTACTGCAAGCTCGTCTCCGGCGGCACGCCACCGTGCGAACGCTTCGCAGTAGGCGCGCAGGGAGTCTCCATCAACGAAGTCCAGTACGCCAGCATCAGATAACTGCTTGGCGACGGTGGGCCAAAGTGCGAGTGCCAGGGGAGAGAGTCGGGCCAATGCTTTTGCATCGGCAGCACGTGAATCGATTCGGCTTCGATCCGCGCCTCGAAGACGCGCTGCTTTGTGCGCAGTTTGGACGGGTACATGGGTTCGTTCCCTCATGTCAGCCTCCTTTCAGGCGTCATGCCGTTTAATGCACAATATCGGCACCTGTAGTCCAAGACAACTCTCCAGTGCGATGGCGTCCATTACCGAACGAGGACCATATCAGTGGCGTGCCCAGGTGCGACGCCGGGGGCACGCGTCTCAAAGCAAGACGTTTGCTACGAAAGCTGAAGCTGAATCTTGGGCCAACATGATTGAGTCCGAGATGGCTTGGGGCGCATGGGTCAGCCGAGGTAAGGCGAAGACCGCCACACTCTGTCAAGCCTTGAGGCGCTACGAGACGGAAATATCGCGCAGGAAAAGAGGTTCAGTCCAAGAAGCGTCCGTTCTCAAAATCTGGATGGAGACGGCACTGGCCAAGTGTCCACTGGTCGCGATCCGCACTTTGGACATAGCTAAACTGCGAGACGAGTGGCTGGAGGCCTACAAGCCTGCCACTGTCCTGCGGCGATTGGCCGTGTTGTCGCATGTGTTCAGTGTGGCTCGTAAGGAATGGGGAATGGAAAGCCTACCCAACCCGGTGGAACTGGTGCGCAAGCCGGAACCGGGCGATACCCGTACTCGACGCTTGGTTGCGGAGGTACATCTCGAGACGGCTGAACGCGTCCGTAACCCCGATCGACGGGCACAAGATGGAGAACTCGACCGGGTCGTAGCAGCCAGCGAATCCGCACTCTTGCCGCCGATTGTCTGGCTGGCAGTCGAAACCGCGCTGCGTCGCGGCGAAATCGTGTCGTTGACCTGGGAGTATGTGGACCTACCGCATAGGGTGATTCATTTGCCGGCGACCGGAAACGGCACCGCTCGCGATGTGCCGCTTTCGTCACGTGCAATTGCCATCCTTCGATCCATGAAAGATCGCGGTCGCGCTAAGAAATCTGCCCCTCGTGACGGGGCGGAACGAAGCAACTTCATCTTTGACATCCGGGGCGATGCGATAACCCGAGCGTTCGAGCGGGCGGTGGCAAGGGCACGGAAGATCTACGAGGACGAATGCCGTATGGCCCGTGGGACGCCAGACGAGCGGTTCCTGGTCGATCTTCGCTTTCAAGACCTGCGTCACGAAGCGGCGTGCCGGCTAGCAACGATATTCCCTCTGCACGAGTTGGCGAGGATCACCGGCCATAAGGATCTGCGTATGTTGACGCGCTACTATCCTCAACAGGAGGAAGATTGGGCGCATAGACTTGCATGACACTCGGCGGCGAGGTGTGACACACCCAATGGCATGTGGAGCGTCAAAGTCGTCGCTGGAGCGCGTGCACATGTTCAGTCACTGCCGGCCGGCTCACGAGGCCCACGCGGATGCTGCCGCTTCCAGATCGGCAGCGGATTGCCTTCTCCCCATCGAACTTCACCCCGTGTCATCCGGCGAGCGCGTGCTGAAGTCAACACTGACAATCAGCGCGGACCGACGAAACGGCACTGTAAATGCGACAAAACACCATGCCAGACATCCGGAAGCGGCAAGAGTTAGTAGCCGCTGGAACTGGCTTTCGGTCATATCAACCACGCACTGTAATACGGGTTTGACCGAGACGATTGCGCCAACGCTTGGCACATCGGCATTTCCAATCCCCGGTTCCACGATCGGCGAGACTTGGATCAAGAACCGCGTCACACCATTCACCGCTTCCGTCAAGTCCCCCTCAATTCGAATCGAGGCGTGACCTTCACGCTCCGGAACTTGATTGCGAGGTCGGTCCGCGCGCTCAGACAGACTCGAACTCCAATTTGTGACCCGGCCATATCGATTCAGGAGTTCGCGCCGGCCGCGCCGTTGTACCTTACGCATATGGAAACATGTCTGACGACCGTACGCTCACAAATTGCCTCCGTCGGCCTCGGTGACAAGTTGACGGCGTTGGGCGAAATGAGCGTGCCGATCATGTTGATCGAATCAGCCGGCATGGCCATCAGCCGACCGCTCAACCTTTTCTGAAATGGATGCCCTACGACCAACCTGATTCCGGCTTGGTACGGCGATGACTCTATATGCAATGCTAGGCCATCACAAAGGAAACTGCTTGCCGGAGAGATGACGCTGGACTGTTTTCAGCCAACGACAATGACGAGTCAGAAAACAAAAACCGGCCTAAGTGAGCCGGTTTTTAACGAGAATTGGTGGAGCGGAGGAGGATCGAACTCCCGACCTTCGCATTGCGAACGCGACGCTCTCCCAGCTGAGCTACCGCCCCATCTGTCGCTTATGCTACCACAAGGCATGCACGTTTTGTGATCACCGTACTAGGTATCAACGTCAGGCGAACTCGGCCCATTCCGTCAACCGGCAAGCGGTGGCGATTAACCTACTTGAACGTCGACTTCTCGCCTAGGCTGGGGCGCTTGGCGTTGAGCAGCGGCTCCTCTGCCCGACCGCTCGTTTCACGACCACGCCGGGCCCCCTCATCTCCGGCCGTGGAACGCTTGGTGCATCGTTGAGGAAAGAGAAAACTGCTCAAATCGGTCTAGACGCAGTAAAATACATCAACTTGATGCAAGTGGATGCATTCGCTCATGACTCGACCAATCGACGCAGAAATAAAACGTGTGACGGTGACGCTTCCGAGGCGCCAAATCGATGCCTTGGAACTAATAGCGACTCGCGAGGATGTGAGTGTGGCTTGGCTCGTACGTAAGGCAGTCGATAAGTTATTGCGGGAAGGCCCCACTTTGCCCGCTATTGAGGGCGCTCATTCTAACCGAGCAAAAAGATAGGAATGCGCGCGGCGATATTACGCGGCTCGCATTCTGGCGAATTATCAACATACTCACTTAGCGTGAGAATCGACGAAGAAACAAAGGCGTGGACGTTATTCTGCAACGCAATTTCACCTCGCAAACCATGCCATTGACGGTTGATCCGCAACTCGTTGACGGTGACTGGCGACTTTTTTGCCCGGATATTGGGGATGACGGAACGGCGTACTCGACAATGCGACGACTTGCTGAATTCAAGGCAGATGACGCAGTTGACGCTCTATCGAGGTTTGCCGAAAGTCAGAAGGCCAGCACCGAACAGGCATTGAAAACGCGTGTAGCTGCAACGCTGCTAAGAGATCTGCTGCAAATTGGTTGGGACGTTTACGTAAACGCCCATCATATCCATTTGCGGCCCTCCAGGACAAAAAATCCCGCAGATCGGAAAGCTGTCATTCGTCAGCAACTCCTGTTCGGACGTAACGATCAACTTTGCGAGGACTCGCATCGGCGGTTTCTGTTCACTGTAGAGCGCCCTTCAAAATATTCGGCTTGCAAGCCGGTCACGGACTTGATTGCCGACGGCCGCCGACTGGCAGAACAACTCCGTCCGATCGCAGAGGCACCGCGGGAACAGCGGGGCGAACAACTGCGGAAACTATGTCGCCCGTATCTTCAACTGGTGAGCGACGAACGAGATCAATTTACGAATCTGCGATTGATCGATATTTGGCGGTACTTTCGTCACAGTTGGACGACTCGCTACCGGTCGTCCCCCGGGCGAAATTTGTTCTATCTCGTGCGTGACGCAGCGCAACCGAACCATCCAGTCATGGGCATCGCTGCGCTCGGCAACACGGTCATGCAATTGACGCCGCGCGATCACAGCCTGGGTTGGACTCTAGAGGGTCTTTTTGCTCTCTGCGATGCGGGTCAGATCTCGGAGCATGAAATTCTGCACGCCTTTCGGGAGCGCCTTGAGGAAGATTTTGAGCAGATATATCGTGACGATCTACCAGTTGATCGACGCATTGATCATAGCGTCGATGACGAAACGTTGGGGCGGCTCATTGTAATTGAGCAAGACGCAAGTCGTGATCGCGAACACGCATTGAAGGGTGAAGACGAGAGTGCCACGAAGCGGGTTGACGAACTAACGCCGGAGATGCTACTGCGTCTTACAAAGACGCCACTTTATCGCTCCAAGCGAGCGCGAACCGTTCGTGAGATATTGCGCGCCTATCGCGCGATTGCACTTTGGCATGGCAACTTGCGAGAACTAGTCGCTACAGAAGAAGGATGCTGGGCGGTCAATGTAGCGTTGAAACAGCTTAAAAAACGCTTCTCCGCCACCAGCATGATGGAAATAACGGTCTGTGGGGCTGTTGCACCATACAATCACTTGCTGGGCGGAAAACTAATCTGTCTCATGATGATGAGCCCACGAGTCGTAAAAGACTATCGCGAGCGATACGGGGGGATGGTTAGCGTCATCGCTAGCCAGATGGCAGGCCGTCCCATTACGAAACAGCCCGACCTTGTGTTTCTGGGTACTACGAGTCTCTATACCGATCACTCGTCCCAATACAATCGCGTCAAGTTGCCAGCAAGCACAATCTCTGGGCAGACGTGTCCGCTCGAATATGTTCGACTGGGACGCACCTTGGGATTCGGATCTCCCAATCTCTCGGCTGAAACTGAGTTGGGACTCGCCGCAATTGCGAAAGTCACGAGCGGATTCCGCAATGTGAACTTCGTCTTCGGCGAAGGGCAAAGTCCGAAACTTCGGCAATTGCGCGAAGGCTTCGCCGGGTTAGGGCTAAACCAGACAAATCTTTTGCAACACGGCGCCCCACGCATAATTTATGGCGTATCGCTGGCGAAGAACGTAGAAAGAACTCTACTGGGCATAGACGCGCAGCCTGAATATTGCATCGATCCCGAGCAAGCAGATGCAGAAACGGCAATTGCGGACTTTTGGATTGACCGCTGGCTTGCGTCGCGGCTGGACCATACGCCGGCGGTTGATGCGGTGAGTAAATCGACACCCTTGACCGAGCGGGTGAGTCGCCTCATACCAGAGCGCGCGCCTGAAGAAGTACTACAACAAAGCTTGCCGTTTACGTTCGTGATGGCAAAGGAAGAGAGAAAAGAAATGCAGACAGACGTAAACGAAGACGAGCGCCTGCAGTTCATTAGGCATCTTTACCGCAACGAAAGTGCGTTTAGCGATCATGTCAGCCTCGGTCGCCTCAAAGAACTGAACATCAAAACAGACCTCGAGGACCTAGTCCGAAAAGTCGTGCGCGGCGGTGGGTCTGTGGTGATCACAGGAAACGCGGGAGATGGCAAGACTCATACCATCATGTTGATGAAGAAAGAGTTAAAGGATGCCCATGTAGTTACGGACGCCAGTGAACTTTCTTCTAGTGAGATTGCTACGCAGTGGCAGAGTGCGAGAGATAGCGGTAAACCGTTTTGTATCGCAATCAACGAAGGACCGTTCGTAGATCTGGTACGCGAATACCGCGATAAGCATCCGTGGCTCGGGGAAATTCGGGAAGATTTGTTGCGATTGGTCGGATATAAGGCGCTCGAGAGCGCTGGCGACTCGAGTACTGAGAACTGGAAGCCGAAGATCGGCGAAACGGTGATCGTGGATCTAAGCCATCGTCGCGTCCTGTCGGCCAACCTCGTAAAAGCAATCATCGACAAACTCACCGATGATCAATGGTATCAAGGCTGTGCGACTTGCACGGCGCGTGCGAACTGCGCTGTTACCTACAATCGAATGCAGTTGCGCTCGGAATTGCCGCGACAACGCATGATCAATCTACTGACGACAGTTGGGAAGTCAGGTGCAAAGATCACCTTCCGCGAAGCGCTTGCATTCGTCTCATACTGCATTTTTGCGGGCAAAACTTGCCGCGAACTGATCGAGGTGGGAAGCAGCGAGCAAGTCCGATACTACTGGAACGCGTTTGAAGGAGAAGGTGCGATCTTTGAACTGGTTGCGAATGGTATCGATCCAATGACGCAAACGAATCCGCGGGTTGATGAGGATCTGTGGCGCGGGAAATTCGCACCTGAAGACTTCGCTGGAAATGGCGCCTTCCCTCTCGATAAGCGGAATATGGACGAGATCGAAGAACGTGAACAGAAAACCATGGCGCATGAGTTTGCAGCACTGAAGCGACGATGGTACTTCGAGCATTCTGATGGTCGTATTCTCGACTATTCCGACGCCAACAAATTGTTTGTCGATTTACAAGATACATCGACTGCGATGGCCATTCGCCTCAGTCGACTGATCGCTCTGATCAACCGCTGGTGGAACAGGGGTGGAGATTCAAAGTCAGACGCACTACGGTTGTGGACACGCCTATCTTACCAACCGCGCGCACGAAGTCATGCGATGGTGTCTGGGCTTGCAGTCAACAGAAACCGCCTGCGACTCTACAAACCGGAACTAGCGCCGGTGCTGAAGCGAGCGTTTGGTGAGCAGCCGGTCGGCCATCTTGTGTTGGCATCGGCTGATGACCCGCGCTTTGCGCGCTTAGTTGTAGACCCGACCCTTTTGGAGGGCCTACTTCACGGATCGATATCCGATGGACAGAGCGAGGTTAGCAGGAGGCTAGGACAATTCAACGACGCACTTGCTCAGTACGCGGAAAAAAGCACGGATGTGCGAACCATCGAAATCGTTGATCCCCAGAGTGAACTTCGAACTACCGTGGTCGTTGATCTGATAAACGGTCGGTACGATTCCGCAAATTGAGAAAAATATGAGCAAGCAACTGCGAAAAGCAATCACTGACGAATTGCACCGGCGACACGGATATCGGGTGATGGAGGCAAAAATCAAGCCGGTTCATATCGCGAATGCACTGATGCGCGTTGAACATGAATGCGTCGGAAAAATGAATGTTCTCCAGCAACTTTTCGAGGCAACAGTAGCCAAAAACAGTCTGGACCAGAAGTTGAACGCGGCGCGTTTGATGCTTGATGCGCAACGCGACCGTTGGGGCGCGTTGGGTCAGACCGCCGATCTAAAATCATCGGCGCTCTTGAATAAGGTGCTTCCGCTCTTGCGTACACTTTTAGGCGCTGACGGTGCGCTATTCGGAACTTCCCCGGACCTATCGTCTTTTTCATCACCAACATCGTTGACAGTGACAGGTGATCCGTCTGATGACGGGGCAGGTGCATTTGTGTTCAAACTCTGGGGAGGACATGAAGAAGCAACGCGGCTCCCTGTCTTGGATTTGCTCTCAGAACTTACGTCGCCCCGGAAAGATCCGGCACAGATCGACGATCTTTCTGCTTTGTTGATACCGTTGGTCGATTCAACACGCGCGAAATCGGCACCAGAGTTCAATGCCGAGGATTTGATTTCGGATTATTCGAATGTTGAAAAGCAATTGCGACTCGCAGCGTCGCGCCTGTGTGCCTACGAACGTAAGTTAAATCCCAATCCCATCGCGAGTCTGCAACGCGTTGTGCTTCTTGCTGCGCTCTCCGTCTTCCGACATGGTGCAACGCGGGCCCACGAGCGTGCCGGCGGCCCAGAGCGGTTCCTTCTTCTTGATGCATCGGGTGACCATTATTCTGCGGTGGCTCAAGCTAGCACTGGCTGCGTGACCCAATTGATCAATGACGCATGTCGATATATGGCATCTGTCGTCAACGATCTCCTTACTTCACAGATCGCCAATTGGCCGGTAGAGCCAATCGCCGCCATTAATAGCTTGCTCGAATCGAGTGGGCAAGCACCGCTGGAACCCAACAGCCCTCTTTCACGGAGGATCACCGACATAGTGAAAGATTTCGACGATCCTGAAGATATAAGACGGGAGGTCGCCGAAGAGTTGATCCGACAAGTGGAAGGCAATCAACGAAGAGGTCTTGACGGATATTTGCGTTTGCTCGGAATTCGGTCGGGCTTCCTTTACCCGACGCAAAAAAATCCCAACAAGCGGCTTAATCCGACCGACAGGACGTTGGAGGTCCTGGTCGCCTCTACCGTCGATGTACATGGTCCGATTTTGGAGTATCGGGATTTCTTGGAGGAGTTGAAGACCCGTTGGGCAATCGTGGTTGGCGGAAGAACGGAGGATGCCCTGATTTTGTCCCACGTAGGCGCAAGTGTTCCGGCAAAGGCATTGCGTGAAAATAGTGAACGGTTCTTATCCCGTCTTGAATCGCTTGGTTTGGCCCGTCGTCTCGCAGATAGCGTGGCCGTGGTAGGTTTGTTGGAGGCGACGCATGAGTGAACTGATGGTTGAAATTTCGAATCAAGTCAGTCGGCAGATCACGGACCTGTTGCTTGCCGAGTTGGATGCATCAACTGGGCGCGGAGAGTTCGGTGTCGTGGTACACGATGCGTCGGTCTTTGACAGGAAATATCTTCTTGCGCGCTTGCCCGACATTTTCAAGGGGACAAAGGCACGCCTACGCGTTGCCGTAGTGGGCCAGCACGACGACGTTGCGACCTTCAAAGCGTTGAACGAAAAATACGCAACTCTTGTTGCTTCGGATGAAGAAAGTGCGGTCCAATGGCGCAACCAAAACCTAAAAACAATAGTGGTCCTCACCGACGAGCCACTGACTAAACAGGGTTCACTGAAAGACTTCAGTATTATGAGCGAGGCCAAGTTAATCATCAGGCTTTGCGACCAACAGCGTGACCACGCGGAAGTTCTGTGGCTTAGAACGCTTTGGGATGCGCTCAAGTCGACGCGTGGGCCTGCCCTATCTCTTCAGAAGATTGCTACATTTGCGGCGGCACTCCAGCGCCTGACTCCCCTTGAACGGTCAGTTAAGGCGCCTAGAAATCTGCATGCACTTGGATTGTTCCCCGACACCCATTTGGCTGAGGAGTCAAGTGAAGGCCGGATCATTCGCCGATTGAAAGCCAATGCAGAACTATTGAACATGGTTAGCAATGCGACGCCGGAAGACCTGGATCGTATGGCTACGTATTGCCGACAACTGGCTGCGAAGGAGAAGGTGAAATTCAATGCCATTCGGAAACGCCTACGGGCGATCGGGGAGCGAAGCTCGGCCGATCTAACGGATCTTGAGTTTTCGGATGTGCAACAGATATGGCGCGGAAAGGTGATGTCGCCTACGGCTCGCCTCGACACGGGAAGCGATGGAACTGTATCCCCGGACAAGGTTCCCGTTGAATCGGTCGTGGCCCAACTGTTGCTTGACGGCGGAGCCGAACAACTTGCTGACTTGGCGGAAAGAGTTGAGCAACTCGCTGATCAAGCGCAAAACGATCAGATAAATTCTGATGACGAGCCGCTCGGATCGGCTGACGTATCCGACGGCACAAACGCAACATCCTTCCAGGCGGTCACGAGCGTCGACGCGAACATTATTGCCTTGTCCAGTTCGCGTTCGACAAATGAAGATTGGGGCGGTGTCATTGACATTGAATCAGATCGCCTGGATGCGTTGACCGAGATCACGGCGTTTAAGGCGTGGCAACCGTTCAAGTGCAGTCAATTTAAAGAGTGGCTTGGCGAATTTGTCTCCGCTGATCTGGCGCCGGCGACTTGTCTTGATCTGTTCGACTTGCTTGCAAAAAACCGTGCGGAGCTTTTGGAGTACATCTCTGAGTTGACGGTTTCCCCGGTTGCCGTACTTGGCGGTCGTCCAAAAGCACTCGCAGCAGCCGAAGGCTACTTGCAGACGTATGACCAATTGCTCAAGCAGTTGCAGGCGACGTATCAGGAAATGTACGCGCAAGCTAGCGACGAAGCAGAGCGCCTTGTGCACTGGCTTCTCGCCATGGAACTCTATGTTTATCGGCGAGATGGCATCACAGAGGTTCTTCTTTCACCCGTACATCCTCTTAACCTATGGCGCAGTGTAGCGATCGTAAAAGATTTGCAGTCGCTGGGCGGGAAACTGTCCGACACGGAGCGTGCAACCCTCATTGCTGCGTCGGCTGAGGATGTGCAACTTCTCAACGTTTTGGTGCTCCCTCAGATTGATGGGGTAAATTCGCAGGCTTCGTTGTTAGGGCACGCAGGCGGCGTCGGGCATCTGCCGTTGTTCAAGGAAGCGCCGCGCGGCGTACTTGAGCCAGACGGGATAAAGAGCGTAACTGCGTTTGCAACGCTAATCGCGCAGTTGCGTCCATTCGCGCGTCCGGGCCTGCAGGTTATGTTTGTCAATGCACCGAGGCCGGGCAGGTTCTTGGAAGCGGTGCTTGACGTTCTGGATCTCGACAATACTTCGGCAGAAGATACCTTTTGGGGAGTCCATTTCCGATACCGCTATACGTCGGACGACACTCGAGGCTGGACTTCAGAATTCGAAAACATCGACGATCAAACGAAAGACCGGATCCGATCAGGACAAGAGCGAGGTCTTATCAGCGTCTCCGTTGATCCTGAGATTCGAACTTGGCCCGATGTCATAGAAGAGGCGCGACGACTTCCCGCGCACCTGACTGTTGTATTTGATCCTTTTGAAGTTCGCACCGCGCTAGTAGCGCGTGCTGGTTTGCACGATCTCAGTCCTTGGATGCCGAGTTGTGAATATCGGTATAACAAACTGAAGAAGCAGATCATGGTCGTGCCCGTCGCTGAGGAAGAGATCTTTGCCACATACTTCTCTGCCGCAACGCTGGTGCATCGCGAACTCAAGCAAAGTACTGCGACGCATCAACCCCAAGTGTCTTCGGTAAGAACTTGGCTGGATGAACTGGCTGATTCCAGTATCTGGACCATCATAGCTGACCCTCATCGTGTTTTGGTTCCGCGACTGGGGGAAGCGGAGGTAATCGATCGTCGCATTGAGGGAGCGCGGCAAATTACGGCGTTTGGCCGTGATTTGAGCCCGTTTGTGCGGCGCCTAGATCAGCAACTTCGGAGGACGCACTATGTCGCGGACCCTGAGACCCTCGAGGAACTCGTTCGTGACCTGGTCGCGATGGAACCGAATGGTATCTTGGGTCTAGTTGGCGGAGACAAGTCGAAGCACATAAAAGGTGCGCTTGGAAAGCTAATCGCTATGCGCTGGTACCGTGGCCTGGACCCAAGTGGCCTCGCGGTGAGCCTTGATACCCAAAACGCACAGCGCTGGCTTACTGCTGGCGGGCATTCAAACGAGAAGGCGGATTTGATAGGGCTTCGCGAGGAAAACGGCGAACTCATTATTGATGTCATTGAGGTTAAAACGCACGACGAAGGTGTGCCTTATTCCGTTCAAAACGGCGTAGTCGCGGGGCACGCAGTCAATCAGGTGCTTTCAACACTGCATGCGTTAGCTGAAGTCTTCGGGGGGTCAAATCTCTCGCCGCTCGCAAAACCTCGACGTGAGGTGTTGCGGGAACATCTTTATACGGCGCTATTGCGCGACCTTAACCCGCAATACATAGAGCGATGGCATAGCCTACTGCAAGATCTCTTCGACGGAGCGCTTACCGTGCGATTGAGCGGCAGAATTGTTCACGTCCAACTCGCGAGCATAGCCACGACCCCGTCGGCGGTCCTACAAAGCAAGGTCGGCGTTCCGATTGAGATAAACACACTCGCCGCCACCGAAGTGGGGCTAGTACTCACATCCACCAAAGTGGTGGCTGAAACCGCGTTGTTGGAGAGGATAGATGCGTCAACAAAGGTGATTCCAGAATCGATTGATCCCACTCAGGCGTATCATCTTCTCTCGAGCACGTCGGCAGAAACGACGATCGAAAACTCGCTCGAAGGGAGCACCTCGATAGTTGTGAACGACTCGCGTGAGGACGGTAATGGAGAGCCAATTCGTTCTACAAAGAATATGGCACGCATCCAGAACGTGAGTCCGTCCGATCGGGCTGTCCACGAGGTGACAAAGCGACAGGAGGCTGTATCAACTGGTGGCCCGTCTGGCTCGCTCGATATCATGCTCGGGAAGGAAGTCAACTCAAGCCAGCCGGTTTCATGGGCGCCGGGCCGTCAGAGCAATGGATTCTTTTTGGTACTTGGCGCATCTGGATCGGGAAAGACCGAAACGCTTAAGGTGCTGGGAAAAGGTGTTTCGGATCACGGTGTGCCCGTCCTGGTACTCGATTTCCACGGTGACGTTCAGTTTCCCGGACTTCGCTCAGTACTTCTCTCATCGGGCACCTCCAGTACCATCGGGGTTAATCCGATGGAACTAGATTCGCAGAGCGCAGAAGAAACCGGGTTATACGATCAGCGCAAAGTGATTCGCGACATGATTCGGAATGCCGTTCCTGCACTCGGACATCGTCAAGGCGCTATTCTTCGCGACGCCATTGAGGCTGCCTACACTACGGCAGGCTTTTCCGACACTGATCCTGCCACGTGGCGCAATGCACCGCCGACGTTTGCGGATGTTGAGCAAATTCTCGGAGGTTGGGCGGAAGACGACGCGCGAAAGAGCCAACGCGCGTCTATTGAAGGGTGTCTAGCAGCTGTCCAAGAGATATTCGAGCATCCGATCTTCCAGCGTACTGAGCACGTATCTGTCGAGGAAATCCTCGCCGAAAGTGTGCGGTTGGATCTGAGCAAGCTTACAGATGAGGTTCGGTACATTGCCGCCGAGACACTGCTGCGGAAGATATTCCGTGTACTTCGACTGAAGGGACCTATCCCTGTGCAGCCGGTTGACGATAGGCAGCGGTTCAGATTGTTTGTCGTCGTTGACGAGGCAAAAATCCTGAGCACCGGTGGTGGTGACCCGGATGCACCGGATCGCATCCTGAATCTGCTATTTACTGAAGCGCGCAAATTTGGGCTTGGGATGATCCTTGCGTCCCAAATGAGCGACCATTTCGGATCGGAAGTGAAGGCGAATGCAGCTACTTGGCTTGTTCTAAAACCTATGGATATTCGCGAAGCTAAGAAGAACGCCCCGAACGTTCACATGGAGCCGGAGGCCTTAACGTCCTTAAAGGGGAAAGGCGATGGTTACTTCCGCGATCGATCGTCGCCACGTGCTCGGCGCGTCCAAGTCGAGCCGCTGAAGAGCGACTGATAATCTGTAGAGTCATAGGTGCGCCAGGAGGGCTTAGTTGAGGAAAAAAACGACTCGCCTGGCGCGCATTGCTTGATTTCTAAGGGTTTCGTGGAATCACTACGGTCGCCAAAATCAGAACTTAAAAAGGTCACACGACGCGATCTGAAAGATGAATGAGTCCACCGATTGAACCCATCTGGTTGTTGCTCCACTCGAGGCCTGCAGAACTAGAATCGATGAATCGATAAAAGCGCGAGTGATTCGGACCTCGGATACATCGCACTTCTTCGCTTTCACTCAACCGATCGCATCTAGTCATTCAACCAGGTTACCTGTCCGTGGCATGCATGTTCAGGGTCGGGCGCGACTTCTGGATATCGAACACATAATGCCCTTATTCCGCAACTCTTGGCAATACGCGGACGCATCGGAGTCAGGCATGCGAGGGTCCAGCAGCACCTCTTCGATTACCCCTGACCAGTCGAACGGGTGTTTGCAAAACAATCCCTTATTGACTGTCACGTTGCTTTTCGCATAATCATCTTCTTTCTCATAGTCGTACAAGATGCGTATCTCTTTCTCATCGGAAAATTCTTTTCTAATTGCTGTAAGCGATCGTGTTATCCCGTGACCGAGCGAGTCTAGAAATTCGTTATATGTGTGGCTTTTTGTCAAATCAGCAAGATAGCTTGGATCGTGATAGGTCACTTTTCCGACAAAATATCGAAGCATAAAATATTTATTTTGCGTCTGAACGAGGCGATGCATTACATTGCGTAACGAGGCCTTAACTCTGACGCCGAAGTTGGTGCCGTGTGAAAACGCTTCCCACCGCCAGTACTCATCCAGACTTTCCTCGGTCCACGACTGTCCGAAATAATTTTCAACGAGAGGGTCAAGGAAAAGCGAGTCTCCTTCTTCTGTGGAAAACTCCAGACCGAAAAGCGGGTTTTCCAATGGATCATTGAAAACACTCGACCTTATGTTGAGCAGCGTTATCTTGGAACTTGCAATATCGTCAAGCAAAAACGGAGCCTGAAAGATTCGGTACACTTCGCTGTTTATGGGGACGTCGAATGCATTCCGTTCGATATATAAATCCTTAAGGTCCTGGTCAGTCTTCCCAAGAAAATTCTGTCTATTGATTTCGGCGTTAATTTTTTCGTTTTTCATATTCGAAAGTTATTGTGACTTGTATGGCTTTCGGGGTATGCGACCACCGTGTGTTCGCAGTAGTACAAGTGCGCGTCAAGGGCAGAGACGGTCAACAAGCCGCATTGTAGATAGAATGTGAGGTGCATTCGGCGAAACTTGCCGGAGGGCAGAAACGGGCCCGATCTCGGCCATCACAGACCGCTCACTCGACGACTGGCACCCTACGACTGCCTCTGTCATTTCCCGCGAATGTTACCGACTTCGGCCATGAGCGGCCCGTCAAGATTCGTACCTAGTTGGCCGCTCACACGGGACGCCCAGGTCCTCACCTGCGGAATCGCGCGGCGAGTAGAGCGTGAGGGCCGCATCTTAAAAAATTGTTCAGGCCGATACCGCTCATTGACGCATAGCCATAGTGCGAGCGAGTGCCCATTCAACTTATGCACATTCCAGTGGCGGAATCTATCTCGTTCAGACTATCTTTAGCGTCTTAGTGGCGTTAATTTTAGGCGGTTCCGTCTCGCTGACGTGGTCCTTCGCAAGACGGCGCCGCTCATCCGAGGATATCAGGCAGCACACCCGCTGAAATCATCGAAGTCATCTTTCCCTTTGCGAAGAAGGCTCTTTACAACGCCACGCGAAAGCTTTTCACCGCCCCCCTTCGCAATCTCAATTGAGATGAGCCCGATCAGGTAGGTTTGTAGACCAGCGGTGCTCGCTCCAATTGCGGATACCACCGCCGGAGCTCCGACGAACGCTGCCCCCCAACTAAGCAGGCGTGCTGCTTCGACAAACACTTCGCGGCCAATCATGTTGGCGGTCCCGAGCATCCCAATCGACGCAATGACGGTCCCGACGCTAATCTCACAGCCATAAATGGCCGCGATGTGATTGATCATCAGGGAATTCTCCGCGACGATCGCGGCCGAGACAGCGGGTACTGGAACGGCTCCCGTTGCAGTGGCAGCCAGCACGTACTTTATTAGGATTGCTTTGGACTTCTCTTCCAAGTTCTCGTTGCCATTCATGTTCTTTTCCTTGTCGATTGCTGATTTAGAACTCTCTGACGGTCGAGAGCCCGCTCGGGTACCGGCACACCGCCGATAGACGCACTGTAGAGGAAAAATGCATGGGATGCAAGTAGCCATGGAGTGCAATGATGCATGTTGTAAAATATGGCGACCGAGGAGCAGTTGCCGTATCATGCGAATGTGAGCTTGGACGGGAGCAGCTATGACTGAAATGAAAACGGTGACGACCTACGGCGCGATTCTCGGGGCTGTGCTGGGGCAGATCAGATCGGCCGCCGGAATGAAGCAAAGCGACCTTGCAGAGGCCGTAGGTGTCGGTCCATCGACATGGTCTCGTATTGAAAAGGGTGAAAGTTCGTTGTCGACAGATCAACTGAAGTTGGCTGCCGACGCGCTGAAGGTGCCGCCTTCGCGGATCCTCGAGATGGTGGATGTGGCAGAAAAAATAACTGCTGATAAAGGCATTGCTCGTGAGCCGGTCGGCCAAGCCCAATGGACTGTAGCTGCTGGCGCCGTCGCGCTTGGTCTCATACCGGTAGTGGGAAGCATGTTGAGCAATATCGTCGCGGGCGCAATCAAATCTCAGATCGAGAAGGCGATCAAGAAGTAGTCGGTCACCCCTTCCCAAACTGAACGACGAGGCGTTTCCCACCCAAAAAACTGTTCGAACAGAAGGAAAGAGTCGAACCGGGGAAGCCGTCGGCGGGTAGCCTAAACATAAACAAATAAATTCGCGCTATTTTTATGACACCGCAAGATTTATATTCTTTTCTTTCTGACGTTCGACTGGTTGATTTGATTGAGCGAGTAAAGATTTCGGATGACTTTCTTGATGTCGTATCGCTCACGGAAACTCAACATTCTGATATGTTGGCTTGGTGTTTGCACCCTAACGAAGGTCACGGGCAAGGGGATGCGGTCGTTAAAGATTTTTTAATTGCCGCTTATACTGCGGGAGTGGAAAGTAACAAATATTCAAATAAGAATTTTTATCGAAAGTGGACGCCGGGGCGAATTCGTACCGCAAGTTTTGGCTCCGCGTTTATTGCGCGTGAATTTAGTCTAAATTCAGGGCTGGAAAAAAAGCGTGGGCGACTCGACCTTTTCTTGATTGATCCGAGTAACAAACTCGTTGTAACGATAGAAAATAAAGCGGGAGCTTCTCTCACTGAGGCACAGTTAAGCGCCTATTATTCCGCAGTTAGCGAACAAATTGCCAGTCGCCCTGTTTTTCAAGAATATGATTTTGCCTACGTTGTTGTGGATCGGGACCTTTCCGAGTATCCCGACGAACATTTGGATGCTTTAGGTAGTAGGTGGACATTACTTGATTATAGTTGGCTAGAGGCATCTGCAAATCGGGCGCGACGCCACATGGAGCGCAATAATGAAGCAGCCCAGTTACTCATGGCTTATTGTCAGAGGCAAACTGGATGGCAGAGTCCCAACGAAAAGATCGTTTCAGAATTATCGGCCGAGCTGGCTGCACAGCATGAACTCGTTGTAGAGGCGATTAAGTCCGTCAGGAAACTTCGACCTACGGATTGGACGCCGACTAATTTCAGTGGGGACGCTGGCGAACTCTTGCTTTTCGTTCAACAAAATCCGCAATTGTGTGAGCATCTAGTTCAGGCCCGAGGAATTGGATCAGTACTCGTTGGACTACGCACGGCGCTACCTACTTTAACTCATGAGGACATTGAGCACGGTCGGACATGGCTTCGATTTTCCACACGTAACATGCAAGCTCTCATGCGAAGCACTGACGGGTTCTGGCCAATTTTCGTCAACGTATATCGTGAAACAAGTGATTTAGAAAGTTCAAAGTTCACAATCAGGCTTATTTGGGCTACCGAACATTTCACAGAAACCGAATGTGATGTCGATGCGCTTAGAGACCATATGTCGAAGCGTTTTCCCGAGCTCAAGAAATTTGGAAGCAGCGCATACCGCAGGCTGGTAATCGAGCGAAAACTAAATGCAACATCCGTTATTCGAAAAGTAACCGAAGTAGTGCGTGATGTGGAATCTCAACTCAATTCTGCTAGACGGGCTGGCATTTTTAATTGAACAGACGTTCGGAGCGACGGAATCTTTGTAGGCCGCACGGCGTCAAAAATGAAGGATCACTCTGATTCTGAACGAGAGTCACCTAAATCTCATCTACTACTAGACCGCTTTCGATCTTTTACTTCCCGATGGTCGATCGGTCTTTAGCTACCGTCGGTATTAGGCATGCTCAGTAGCGCCGCGTATCCGGCACCTTCGAGCAGCTCCCGGCTAACGGTTCGCATGGAAGCGCAGGGTTTGGCGCGCTCCGGTGCACAAAAAGGGTCTGATTTGGAGGAGTGAATTGGATCCTATACCGATGGTGTTCGGCAAACGGAGCTCAGGAGCATACTTCTTTTGCTGTAACTATCCAGCATGCAATAATTCCCGTTAGTAAACTACGCTGACGAGGCGACGCTTGAACAACTACGTAGTCCACCGGCTAATGGACTCTGCGCCGCGCGGGACGCCGCTTGATACCGATTTCTTGCGGACACTAGGCGTTGATCCATCAGCAACGACACGCATGATCAAGGCGGGGTGGTTACACCGCCTTTCGAAAGGAGCGTATCTCTTGCGGGGAGATTCTCCTTCGCGAGACGGATTGATCGCTTACCTGTCGAGGCAGATCGTGGGGTTACACGTCGGGGGAAAGACTGCTCTCGATTGGCAGGGGATCCGCCACAACATCGCCTTCCGCCCACGGATTGTCCTCTGGGGCGCGACACCGTACCGCTTCCCTACTTGGGTCGCTCAATACATGTCATATACCTACCAGACGACTCGGTTGTTCGGAGATTGGAATGCTCCATCTGCGTACCTCAAGCCATTGCCTTTCGGTGATTCCCGGGTGCTCGTCTCGATCCCAGAGCTTGCATTTTTGGAACTGGTGAGCGCGATAGGTCGGGACGGAATAAAGGGCCAGTCGATGGAGGAAGCGCTCAACATCGCGGACGGCCTTCGAAATCTTCGGTCTGAGTTGCTTGCGGAGATGTTGGAGCGCTGCACCAGCGTGAAGGTGGTCAAATTGGCGAGAGACCTTGGCGTGTCTAGTGGCCACGCTTGGGGCCGCGATCTGCAAACATTCGTCGACCGAAAGGGAGCGAATAGGCGTTGGACGAGAAGATTGAAAGACGGGACGCGCCTGACTCTCAAGCCCTGATCGTCCCCGCTTCCCCCTTCGGATCGCGGCGCAAGAACAGGTCCGCGATTCCCACGCCAAACGCGTTCGCCAACTTTTCAACATTATCTAAAGAGATATTTCGGGCGCCGCGTTCGACATGGGCGACGAAAGACCGGTCTAGTTCACAACGAGCGGCAAGTTCCTCTTGCGACCAGTTCCGCTCGGCGCGGAGACGACGCAGGCTGTCAGCGAGTTGTTGCCTAGCCGGGGTTGATCTTGGATTGGGAGCGGAAACCGACATCCGCGGAATACTGGATTTCCGGTGCTTTTCCGTCAGTAGCTTTTACGTCACAATTCGCTCTCCGCGTAATCCGAAAACCTGATCACGATCGAAATATGTTTCTCACCCAACGCTCATGGTCGGTCGACGACCGAGTCGCTATCGCATTGTCCGCGCCTTTTCACCCTTGGAAATCGATCGCCTTCGCAACGACCGAACCGAAATTCTTAGTGGAATTTGGGAATTCTTATGCCAACGATGGCGGCTTTCGTTACCTTCTCGTTTCGGGGGTCGAGACGCTTGCGCAGATGGGAGTCGCACCTGGCACAGTCATCGACTCGGTACACTATCTTTCGTGCGAAGGCCGTTGCCATCCCCCTGTGCTAGACGCCCTCTGGGAAATTCGTCGCATATCCTCGCCCGACGAACCTGCGCAGTACGCCTATCGCCGAGAAGACGGCACGTGGTCCGGGATCGGCCAATGGCCAATCACGCACGTGGTTCCATTTGAGCATCAAACGGTGGTCTTCGCGCTTCGCTTTGGACCAACGAATCTGCAGGTTGGAAAGGATGCTTCCCAGGGCAATTGAAAGTTTGATGATCTGTTCTACTGCTCTAGCCTATGAGCGAAGCCCCGTGTGCACAACTGAGCTGTCCACACCACAAGGGCGTGGACAGCCGCCTTCGGCGGTTCCTCAGTTGCACACACTTGGAACTGACGCGCGCCTGCGGCGCTTGCCCAAATCAGAAATATTGAACAGCAAAGATTCCGTCTACCTAGTGCATTCTGGGCAATAACGCGGTTGGCGACATCTGATGCGGCGGACAGGAAAGTCGAGGCCGCAATTGAGGAGCGCAGCACGTACCCGCTCGCGGCTTTCGCGCACCTCGAGATCGGGCAGGCCGACGATGGAAAAAGAAGGAAGCCCGTTGGCGAGATGGACTTCGACGGTAACTTCGGGCGCGCGGCCAGCGGCCGGCGCGCGACTGCGCACCACGGCAAGCGACATGTTTTCTCCCGTCCGGACGCGCCCGCGGGGCGCGTTCACCTTAAAGCGCTATTGACGTCACGGGCCGCTTGCCAGTGATGTGCAGGTCAGAGGGGCACGCTCACGAGGACTGGCTCACGGGCAGCTTCTGCTCGAGCTCGGCGACACGCCGTTCCAGTTCCTCAAGCCGTGCACGAGTGCGCACGAGCACCTGCGTTTGGGTATCGAATTCTTCGCGCGTCACCAGATCGAGCTTCGAGAACCCTTGCGACAGCATTGCGCGCACGTTGCGTTCGACATCTTTCGCCGGCGAGTTTTTGAACAGATCAGAGACGCGTGCCTGAAAGTCGTTGAACACGTCGTTTGGTTGTTTCATTTCAATCCCCTTATTGCACAAAAAATGTGCATATGACGTTGCGTGCGTGCCTCGCTACGCCGAATGATCGTTTCTGGTGCAGATTGCCTGCGCGCCCATTCGCGCATGGGCGCCTTTGGTGCGCACGCCTGCGGTCCAAGCCTGCGAACACTCTAGCAACGATCCCGATGGCGCGCCAGCGTGCATGGCCGCAACTGGCCATGCGGACAAGAAAACGCGCCAAGCCTTGTGCCACAAGCGTCGGCGAGAGTTTGCCATCAAATTGGCATGGACGTTGCTGTTACTGCCGCGCGCACCGGCGGGACGCCGCCAGGAGACGCGTCGTTGCTGGGCCGTTGAGGAGCAGTCGAAAGCAAGACGCAAGGCGAATGCAAGTCACGCAAACGGGTTGAGTCACTACAGCGAGGATTTCATGAAACTCATTACCGCAATCATCAAGCCGTTCAAGCTCGATGAGGCGCGCGAAGCCCTGTCGGCCATCGGCGTCTCAGGGATCACGGTAACGGAAGTCAAAGGGTTCGGCCGGCAGAAGGGCCACACGGAGTTGTATCGGGGAGCGGAGTACGTCGTCGACTTTCTGCCGAAGGTGAAGATCGAAGCCGCGGTGTCGGACGACATCGTCGACCAGGCGATCGAAGCGCTCGAGCGCGCGGCACGTACGGGCAAGATCGGCGACGGAAAGATTTTCGTCACGCCGATCGAACAGGTGATTCGTATTCGTACCGGCGAGACCGGCGCGGACGCACTGTAAAAAACAGCGACAAGAGGAAACTGAAGATGCGTAAATTATTGATGTCCCTGCTGATGGCCGGCTCGCTGCTGTCGGTCGGCATCGGTGCAGCCCTCGCGGACGACGCGTCGGCGCCTGCCGCGGCTTCCGCCCCGGACGCGACCGCGAGCGCGCCGGCTGCATCCGATGCAGCCGCAGCGCCCGCGGCGAGCGCACCTGCCGCCGACGCTTCCGCTGCACCGGCAGCCAGCGCCCCCGCCGACGCGTCGGCAGCGGCAGCCGCTTCGGACGCTGCGCCCGCCGCGCCGACCGCACCGTTCTCGGTCGATTCGTCGAAGATCAGCTCGGGCGACACGGCCTGGATGCTGACCTCCACGGCGCTCGTACTGTTCATGACGGTCCCCGGTCTCGCGCTCTTCTACGCCGGCATGGTCCGCAAGAAGAACGTGCTTGCCACGGTCATGCAGAGCTTCGCGATCACCGCGCTCGTCACAGTGATCTGGACGGTGCTCGGCTACAGCCTCGCGTTCACGCCGGGCGGCTCGTTCCTCGGCGGCTTCTCGCGCGTGATGCTGCACGGTATGGCATATATCAAGGGCGACAAAGCGACGACGCTGACGGTCAGCCACCTCGCGCCGACCATTCCGGAATCGGTCTACTTCGTCTATCAGATGACGTTCGCGATCATCACGCCGGCACTGATTACGGGCGCGTTTGCTGACCGGATGAAGTTCTCGGCAATGCTGATCTTCATGACCCTGTGGTCGATCATCGTCTACTCGCCGATCGCGCACATGGTCTGGGAGCCGACGGGCTGGCTGGCGACGGCAGGCATCCTCGACTTCGCGGGCGGCACGGTGGTGCACATCAACGCGGGTATCGCAGGTCTGGTTTGCTGTCTCGTGCTCGGCAAGCGCACGGGTTACGGCAAGGATTCGATGGCGCCGCACAACCTCGTGCTGACGATGATCGGTGCATCGATGCTGTGGGTAGGCTGGTTCGGCTTCAACGCGGGTTCGGCAGTCGCTGCTGACGGCCGTGCCGGTTTCGCGATGCTGACGACGCAGATTGCAACGGGCATTGCCGCACTGGGCTGGATGTTCGCCGAATGGATTGCGAAGGGTAAGCCGTCGGTGCTCGGTATCGCGTCGGGTGCTGTGGCCGGTCTGGTTGCAATTACGCCCGCTTCGGGTTTCGTCGGCGTGGGCGGCGCGCTCGCCATCGGTCTGATCGCAGGCGTGGTGTGCTTCTGGTCGGCAACGTGGCTCAAGCACAAGATGGGCTACGACGACTCGCTCGATGCGTTCGGCGTGCACTGCATCGGCGGTATCGTCGGCGCAATCCTGACGGGCGTGTTCGCCGTCAAGGATATCGGCGGCTTCGACGGCAGCGTTCTGCTCCAGGCGAAGGGCGTCGTGACGACGCTCGTATACAGCGGCGTGATCAGCTTCATTCTGCTGAAGATCATCGACATGACCATCGGCCTGCGCGTGACGGAAGAAGAAGAACGCGAAGGTCTGGACGTGATCCTGCACGGCGAACACGTCGAATAAGGCAAATTTCCCCGCGGACGGGGTCCCGAAAGGTACCAGCGCAGCGACTTTGGCCCGCCTTCACGGCGGGCTTTTTTCATGCCGCGGCCGTCCGCCGCAGCGTGCCGCGATCTTGTCTCACAAACAGCAGATTTTCCGGCTATCGTTCCTATAGGGAGAATGCATCTACCTACAACTTGCGAACGGAGAAAGCGTCCCCAAATGGGCAGGGCAATTGCTCTACAATCTTTTTTCTCCAGTCTGCGAGTGATCAATGGTTCCGCATTTAGTTACGGCGTTAAACGGCCCGCTGCTCGATCTCGAGCGGAAGATCCTCGACGCCACGCCTGCAATCGAACGCTGGTTCCGCCTCGAATGGCAGGAGCACACGCCGCCGTTCTATTGTTCGGTGGATCTGCGTAACGCCGGTTTCAAGCTCGCGCCCGTCGACACGAACCTCTTCCCCGGCGCGTTCAACAATCTGCCGCAGGAAACGTTGCCGCTGGCTGTGCAGGCGGCGATGGCGTCGATCGAAAAGATCTGCCCGGATGCGAAGAATCTGCTCGTGATTCCCGAGCGTCACACGCGCAATGCGTTCTACCTGGAGAATGTCGCGCGGCTCGCGACCATCATGCGTCAGGCGGGCCTGAACGTCCGCTTCGGCACGCTCGACGAGAACGTCGTCGGGCCCGTCACGATTGCGCTGTCGGACGGCCAGAAGATCGTGCTGGAGCCGCTGGAGCGCTCGGCGCGCCGCATCGGACTGAAGAATTTCGATCCGTGCTCGATCCTGTTGAACAACGATCTGTCGGGCGGCATTCCGTCCGTGCTGGAGAACCTGCACGAGCAATATGTGCTCCCGCCGCTGCACGCCGGCTGGGCCGTGCGCCGCAAGTCGACGCACTTCTCCTGCTATGACGACGTCGCGAAGAAGTTCGCGAAGTTGGTCGAGATCGACCCGTGGATGATCAATCCATACTTTGCACATGTCGAAGGCGTCGACTTCGAGGCGCGCACGGGCGAGGAAGCGCTCGCCGACGCGATCGACGGCGTGCTGAAGAAGATCGCGAAGAAATACCGCGAGTACGGCATTTCGGAACGGCCGTATGTCGTGATCAAGTCGGACGCGGGAACGTACGGGATGGGCGTGATGACCGTGCATGACGCGTCGGAGGTCGCCGCGCTCACGCAGGGCGAACGCACGAAAATGGCGACCACAAAGGAAGGGCTCGAAGTACATGACATGATCGTGCAGGAAGGCGTCTATACGTTTGAGCGGATCGGCGAGGAAGTGGCCGAGCCCGTCGTGTACATGATCGACCGGTATGTGGTGGGCGGGTTCTATCGCGTGCACGGCAGCCGCGAACGCGATCAGAACCTGAATGCGCCAGGCATGCATTTCGTGCCGCTCGGCTTCGAGCACACCGCGCTGCCGGATGCGCATGCGAAGCCGGGCGCCGCACCGCCCAACCGGTTCTACATGTACGGCGTGGTGGGGCGGCTCGGGCTGCTGGCGGCATCGGTGGAACTGGAGCGGACCGACCCGGAAGCGATCCAGGTCTGATCGCGCGCTGCCCACAAGGCGCGCGGGCACGCCGCGAGCAGCGGCGCGCGCTTCGCGTTAGGCTGCCGCTTCCGCGCCGAATGCGACAAGAACTTCGGCGGCAGCACGCGCGGGCGGATGCCCCTGCGACGCGTCTGCCTTTCGCTATAACGAACAATGTGCGGCCCGCGAGGGCGCATCAGGAACTTCATGGACATTCTCTTCATCGCCGACCCGCTTTCCCGCTTCAAGATCTACAAGGACTCGACCTACGCGATGATGGCTGAGGCTGCGAAGCGCGGCCACACGCTGTACGCGTGCGAGCCGCAGCATCTGGCGTGGACGGGCAGCGGGGTCGAGGCGGACGTGTATCGCTTCGAGATCGTCGGCGATCAGGCGGACGGTCATCGCGACGTGTGGCACGAGGCGCAGCCCGTCGAGGCGCGCACGCTCGCGAGTTTCGGCGCCGTGCTGATGCGCAAGGACCCGCCGTTCGACATGGAATATGTGACATCGACGTGGCTGCTCGAACTGGCCGAACGCGCGGGCGCACGGATCTTCAACAAGCCGCAGGCGATCCGGGATCACTCGGAAAAGATGGCGATCGGCGAGTTTGCGCAGTTCGTCGCACCGACGCTGGTCACGCGCGACCCCGCGCGTCTGCGTGCATTTCATGCCGAGCACAGCGATGTGATCCTGAAGCCGCTCGACGGCATGGGCGGCATGGGCGTGTTCCGCGTGAAGGCGGACGGCATGAACCTCGGCTCGATCGTCGAGATGCTGAGCCATGACGGTGCGCGTTCGGTGATGGCGCAGAAGTTCATCCCCGAAATCAAGGCGGGCGACAAGCGCATTCTGCTCATCGGCGGCGAGCCGGTGCCGTATTCCCTCGCGCGGATTCCGCAGGGCAGCGAGGTGCGCGGCAATCTCGCTGCGGGCGGCCTCGGCGTCGCACAACCGCTGACGGCGCGCGATCGCGAGATCGCCGAAGCGCTCGGGCCGGTGCTGAAGGCACGGGGGCTGCTGCTGGTCGGGCTCGACGCGATCGGCGACTGGCTGACGGAAGTGAACGTCACGAGCCCGACGTGCTTTCGCGAGATCATGGATCAAACGGGTTTCGATGTCGCGGCGATGTTCATCGATGCGCTAGAGCGCGCCGTCGGTTGAAGCGGCGTGGGTGCGCCGCCATGTTCTGCCGCGGAAGTCGCGCGATCGGCCAGCCAAGCGTGAAAAGACCGAAAGCGCGAAAATGAGGCTGATACAATGCCCCCTCCCCTGGAAGCAGCCCGCAAGGGCTCGCATGATCCGGCCCTTTGGCGGCCCGATCTCAGGTGAGTTCGATGGGCCTGTTTTCCTGTTCGCCGCGACAGGCCGTCCTCGGTCCTGAAGCGCGGCGCAACGGAACTCTGGCCGCGATTCTCGGGCGGTTCTCTGCAGCAAGGCTGACATGGCAGGCATTCTGATCATTGCGCACGCTCCCTTCGCCACCGCGCTACGCGAGTGTGTCGCTCATATTTACGGCGGCTTGCCCGCCCGCATCGGTGTGATCGACGTATCGGCGGATTGCGATCCGGCTCAGGTCGTCGCGTTCGCACATGCGGAGATCGACAGGCTGAAGGAAGAAAACGGCGCGCTCGTGCTGACGGACATGTTTGGGGCCACGCCTGCGAACATCGCGGGCCGGCTCGCGACGGTTCCCGATGTGCGCGTGCTGGCGGGCGTCAATCTGCCGATGCTGGTGCGCGCTGTCTGCTATCGCGCAACGCCGCTCGACGTACTGGTCGACAAGGCACTGGCCGGCGCGACAAAAGGCATTCACGCCGTCGGCCCGGCGACGCCGCCCGCGGCTTGCGTCATGAGCACGACCGATTGCATGCCCGACCAGGCGCTCGCCGAAACCTGCAAGACGGGCGCAGGAACCAGTTGCAATCGGAACGACGCGTGAACGTCGCGCGAAGCATGCTTTCTCCTCGATAACATCAACATCCCGCGCATCGGACCAACACATGCTGCAACAGGAAACGACTATCGTAAACAAGCTGGGCCTGCACGCACGCGCGTCGGCGAAGCTGACGCAACTGGCCGCCAACTTTCAGGCGGAAATCTGGATGAGCCGCAATGGCCGGCGCATCAACGCGAAGAGCATCATGGGCGTGATGATGCTGGCCGCGGGCATCGGCAGCACAGTGGTGATCGAGACGGAAGGCGCCGACGAAAAAGAAGCGATGGACGCGCTGCTTCAACTGATCGCCGACAAATTCGGCGAGGGACAATAAAAAATCCGCCGACGCATTCGTTTTGACTGGAAGACGCCGCGCGATGTCGCGGCGTTTTCTTTTGGCCGGCCGCATTCGCACGCTGGGGGCCTGTATCCTGGCGGTGCGGCTATGCTGCGCTGCACAGCACGGTTAACGGGACGGAATTTATAATGACCGTCGGGGTCTGAGAGCACTGCAGCGGTTTGCCGCGGCATCACACAACTAGAGGAGGTGCGCGTGTCCTTCACGCTGCATGGAATTCCCGTGTCACGCGGTATCGCCATCGGGCGGGCATATCTGATCGCCCCGGCTGCACTGGACGTCGACCACTATCTGATCGAGCCCTCGCAGATCGAGGGCGAGGTGGAGCGTTTTCGTGCGGCGCAGGCAGTCGTGCATCGGGAACTCGCCGAACTCCGCGCCGATCTCGCCGCGGACGCGCCCTCTGAAATGGGCGCCTTCATCGACGTGCATGCCATGATCCTGAACGACGCGATGCTCGTTCAGGAAACCATCGACCTCATCCGTACGCGCCGCTACAACGTGGAGTGGGCGCTGACCGAGCAGCTCGAACGTCTCACGCGCCACTTCGACGAAGTAGAAGACGAGTATCTGCGCGAGCGCAAGGCCGACATCGAACAGGTGGTCGAGCGCGTGCTGAAGGCGCTCGCGGGCGCGACGGGTGCGCTCGTCAATGGCATTCATGGGCGCTGCGACGAAATGATCGTCGTCGCGCACGACATCGCGCCCGCCGACATGATGCAGTTCAAGACGCAGACGTTCCAGGGCTTCGTGACGGATCTGGGCGGCCGTACCTCGCATACGGCGATCGTCGCGCGCAGTCTCGGCATTCCCGCGGCGGTCGGCGTGCAGCACGCAAGCGCACTGATCCGGCAGGATGATCTGATCATTGTCGACGGCGATCACGGCATCGTGATCGTCGATCCCGCGCCGATCGTGCTCGAAGAGTACTCCTACCGGCAGAGCGAAAAGGCGCTGGAAGCGCGCAAGCTGCAGCGCCTGAAGTTCTCGCCGACACAGACGGTGTGCGGCACGCGTATCGAGCTGTGCGCGAACATCGAATTGCCCGACGACGCGCAGGCCGCGCTCGACGCGGGCGCGACAGGGATCGGCCTGTTCCGCACCGAGTTTCTGTTCATGAACACGAAGGACCGGATGCCGGAGGAGGAAGAGCAGTTCGCCGCATACCGCCGCGCCGTCGAGTTGATGAACGGCATGCCCGTGACGATCCGCACGATCGACGTCGGCGCGGATAAGCCGCTCGAGTCGATCGGCGACGAGTTCGAGACGGCGCCCAACCCGGCGCTCGGTCTGCGCGCGATCCGTTGGAGCCTGTCCGAGCCGCACATGTTTCTCACGCAACTGCGCGCGATTCTCCGCGCATCGGCGTTCGGTTCGGTGAAGATCCTGATTCCGATGCTTGCGCACGCGCGCGAGATCGATCAGACGCTCGACCTCATTCAGGAAGCCAAGCGCCAGCTCGATGACGCGGGCCTCGCGTACGATCCGAACGTGCGCGTCGGCGCGATGATCGAGATTCCGGCGGCGGCGATCGCGTTGCCGCTGTTCCTGAAGCGGCTCGATTTCCTCTCGATCGGCACCAATGACCTGATCCAGTACACGCTCGCGATCGATCGCGCGGACAACGCAGTGGCGCATCTGTACGACCCGCTGCATCCCGCCGTTCTGCATTTGATCGCGTTTACGCTTCGCGAGGCGAAGCGTGCGGGTGTGCCGGTGTCGATCTGCGGAGAAATGGCGGGCGATCCGTCGCTCACGCGCCTGCTGCTCGGCATGGGACTGACGGAGTTCTCGATGCATCCGAGCCAGTTGCTGCTCGTGAAGCAGGAGGTGCTGCGCGCTCAGCTGAAGGCGCTGGAAAAGCCGGTTGCCGACGTGCTGGCCGCGTTCGAACCGGAAGAGGTGCAGTCAGCGCTGGAGCGGGTCGCACAGGCCTGACGTTCATGCCGACAGGCGCGCGGGGCGCGGTCGGCAGGCAATTTACTTTACGAACGATGCCGCTCGCCGCACACCGGGCAATCCGGCTGGCGCGCGATGCGCATCGTATTCCACTCCATCCTCAGCGAATCGAGCATCATCAGACGGCCCACTAGCGGCTCGCCGATGCCGGCGATTACGCGCAGCGCTTCCGCCGCCTGCATCGCGCCGATGATGCCGACCGTAGGCGCGAATACGCCCATCGTCGAACACGCCACTTCCTCGAACGGCTGGTCTTCCGGAAACACGCACGCGTAGCACGGCGAAGCGTCGCTGCGGAAATCGAAGGTGCTGATCTGGCCGTCGAAGCGCAGCGCCGCGCCCGACACGAGCGGCACGCCATGCTTCACGCACGCGCGGTTGATCGCGTGACGCGTCGCGAAGTTGTCCGTGCAGTCGAGCACGACGGCCGTGTGCGGCACTGTGCGATCGAGCCATGCGTCGTCGACGCGTTCGGGCACCGGATTCACGACGACATCGGGATTCAGTTGCGCGATGGTGTCGCGTCCCGATTCGACCTTCAACCGGCCGACCGACTTCGTCACATGCAGGATCTGCCGCTGCAGATTGGTGAGATCGACGGTATCGGCGTCGACCAGCGTGAGCGTGCCGACACCTGCGGCCGCGAGATACATTGCGGCCGGCGAACCGAGGCCACCCGCGCCGACGACGAGCGCATGCGCGTCGAGAAAGCGTTGCTGAGCCTCGATGCCGAGTTCGTCGACGAGGATGTGACGGGAGTAGCGCAGGAGTTGATCGTCGTTCATGGCGGGGCGCGGCGTGTGTCGTGAGTGTCGCGCTGAAGCGGGAAGCGGCGCGAGATTCTGGTTATTTTAATCGCGCGAGGGAAAGTGTCTTCGCGGCGCGCGGTGGCGCAATGCGCCGCGAAGACACGGTTACGTCAGAAGCTTACTTGACAGGCGTTGCCGGCTGCGATGCCGGCTGCGTGGCCGAAGCGGGCGCGGCCGGGCTCGATGCCGTCGGCGTCGCGGGCAGCGCGGGCTTCACGGCGACAGGCGCGGAAGCGGATTGTGCCGGCTTGCTTTGCGCGAGACGCCGCTCCATCAGCGACTTCGATTCGGTCACCGGCTTGCCTTCGAGCTTGTTCAGGCCTTGCTGCAGCATGAAGTCGTCGGCGGAACCGAACTCGACCGGCTTACGGTCGCGGTCCTTCGCGCGCTGTTCCGGCGTCTTCTTGTCGTTCTGCTCTTCGAGCTGGCGCAGCTGATCCATGCGCTCCTGTTCGCGCTGTTCCTGTTCCTTCTTCTCGTTCGGGTCTTGCGTGTTCGCAAGGTGATTCGAGTAATCGACTTCGCGCGTGACGAGTGCGTCGTCGGGATCGCCGTCCGCGTATTGGTCGACCGCGATGTCGGGGCGGATACCCTTGTTCTGGATCGAACGGCCGCTCGGCGTGTAGTAGTACGCCGTGGTCAGACGCAGCGCGGAATCCGCTGTCATCGGCCGGACCGTCTGCACCGAACCCTTGCCGAACGTCGTCTTGCCGACGATCAGCGCACGGTGCTGATCCTGCAGCGCGCCCGCGACAATTTCCGATGCCGACGCCGAGTAGGCGTTGGTCAGGACGATCATCGGCACGGTCTTGAAGATGGAAGGCAGACTCTTCAGCGGATCGCTGTCGAAGGACGGCAGGCGATAGTTGTCGTAGGTGTCGCGATAGACCTGCTTCGAATCCGGAATCTGCCCGTTCGTCGATACGACGACGGAATCCGGCGGCAGGAATGCGCCTGCGACGCCCACGGCGCTCTGCAGCAGGCCGCCGCCGTTGTTGCGCAGGTCGAGGACCAAGCCCTTCAGGTTCGGCTGCTGGCGTGCAATGTCCTGCAGCTTGGCCGCGAGGTCGGGCACCGTGCGTTCCTGGAAACTCGTGATGCGGACATACGCGTAGCCCGGCGCGAGAACCTTCGACTTCACGCTCTGGACCTTGATGATCGCGCGCGTGACGGTAAGCGGGAATGTGCGGTCGTCGGTTTTGCGAAAGATGGTGAGCGTGACCTTCGTGCCCGGCTCGCCGCGCATCTGCTTGACGGCCTTGTCCAGCGTCATGCCGCGCACGGGCTTGTCGTTGATGCGGGTGATCAAGTCGCCCGGACGGATGCCGGCGCGAAACGCGGGCGTGTCTTCGATCGGCGAGATGACCTTGATGAGGCCGTCTTCCTGCGAGATTTCGATGCCGAGGCCCGCGAAGCGGCCCTTGGTCTGTTCCTGCAGTTCTTCGTAGTCGGTCTTGTCGAGATACGACGAGTGCGGGTCGAGGCTCGACACCATGCCTTTGATCGCGGCCGTCAGCAGCTTCTTGTCGTCGACCGGCTCGACATACTCATGTTTGATCTGCCCGAAGACTTCGGCGAAGAGCCGCAACTGGTCGAGCGGCAGGGGCGCGGACGCCGGTTGCTGGGCCGATGCGCTCAGTTGCAGGGTGGCAAAAACGCCGGTAGCCAGGCCCGCGGCGATAAGGCCGATATTTTTCAGGTTCTTTCGCATAGAGTATGTTGCGGTCGGAAGCGCGTGGCAGCGTCAAAGGATAAAGGACGGACAAGTATAACGTGACGCCTGCACGGCCTGTACGGATGGGTAATCGGGTTTCGACAGCGCTCGCGCGGCGAGGTTCTAAGCATCGCCGGCGTCTTGCATGACGAATGTGCGCTGGCGGACACCCGCAGCGCCAAAAAGTGCCGCCGCGCAGCGCGTGAAACGCGTGAAATGAAGGCTGAGCCGGCGATACCGTTGCATGCGCATCGGTACGGCTTGCAGCCGCGCACGCATCAGAGGGACAGGCCGTGTCATCTCGCTAGAGGCAGGATGGCGCGAACATGGCGCGAACATGTTGATCAGATGGCAATGCCGTCAGGCATAGGCGCCGCGAGCCTGAAGCGCACATGCCGTGACCTGAAGCGGTATCGCCGCGGGTCACGATCATGATTCGAAAGGCAGCGCGAATCAGCCTGCCTTGCCTTGCTTGGCGACAGCAGCCTGCGCCTTCGCGATCGCTTCCTGATCACCGAGATAGTAGTGCTTGATCGGTTTCAGGTTCTCGTCCAGTTCATACACGAGCGGCACGCCATTCGGGATGTTCAGGCCGACGATGTCGCTGTCGGAAATGTTGTCCAGATACTTGACCAGCGCGCGGATCGAGTTGCCGTGCGCGGCGATCAGCACCTTGCGGCCCGACTTGATCGCGGGAGCGATCGATTCGTTCCAGATTGGCATCACGCGCGCGACGGTGTCTTTCAGGCATTCCGTCAACGGCAGTTCTTCGCGCGGCACCTTCGCATAGCGCGGGTCGTCGTACGATGTGCGGGAGTCGGTCGGCTCGAGCGCGGGCGGCGGTGTGTCGTAGCTGCGGCGCCAGACCAGCACCTGCTCGTCGCCGAACCTGGCGGCGGTTTCGGCCTTGTTCAGCCCAGACAGCGCGCCGTAGTGGCGCTCGTTGAGACGCCACGAGTGCACCACGGGCAGATACATCAGATCCATCTTGTCCTGCACGTGCCACAGTGTGCGGATCGCGCGTTTAAGCACCGAGGTGTACGCGATGTCGAACATGTAGCCCGAATCCTTGAGCAGCGTGCCTGCCTGCTGCGCTTCGAGGTTGCCCTGTTCGGTGAGATCGACGTCGACCCAGCCGGTAAAGCGGTTTTCCTTGTTCCACGTCGATTCGCCGTGGCGGATGAGAACGAGTTTGTACATGTCGTTGCCGGTCGGTAGTGAGGAAGCCGTAATCGGGGCGGCACCGCAGCTTGCGGCTGGCGGTCGCCATCGCGTCAGACGGTTATTTTATAATGGTCGGATTGCCCTTTCCGATTTATCCCGTTTCCTTCCTTTTTTCCGGCGGATCTTCCGTGAAGTTTTTCACCGATTACACCAACCTTGTACTGATCGCGATCGCCCTCATTTCGGGGGCGTTGCTCCTGTGGCCGTCCATTTCCCGGCGCGGACGCGGCGGCCTGTCCGCAGCTGCCGCCACGCAGCTGATCAACCGGCGTAACGCTGTCGTCATCGACCTGCGTCCGGCGGCGGAATACGCCGCCGGTCACCTGCCTTCTGCCCGTCAGGTCGAGTTTGGCGAGTTGCAAGCGAAAGTCGGGCAACTCGTGAAGAATAAGAGCAACCCGGTGCTGCTCGTTTGCCAGAACGGCCAGCAGTCGAACAAGGCGGCACGTATTGTGCGCGACGCAGGCTATGCGGAAGTGCACGTGCTGGAAGGCGGTGTCAACGCCTGGCAGCAGGCGGGCATGCCCGTCGTCAAACAAGGAGTTGCGAAGTGAACAGAGTGATCATGTACAGCACGCAGGTGTGCCCATATTGCCAGATGGCTGAACGTCTACTAAAGTCGCGCGGCGTCGAGCACATCGAAAAGGTGCTGATCGACAAGGATCCGGCGCGCCGCCAGGAAATGATGACGCGCACGGGCCGTCGCACGGTGCCGCAGGTGTACATCGGCGAGACGCACGTCGGCGGCTACGACGATCTGTCCGCGCTCGACCGCGCGGGCGGTCTGACGCCGTTGCTCGAAGCCGTCGCCTGACGTCGGAGCGAAACACCGCTTGCGCGCCGCGTCGATCGGTCGTCGCAGCGCGCGGCAGCCAATAAGATGAAGGCCGGGCAACGCTTTGAATCGTTCGCACCGGCAGGCTGGACGCCGCCCTTCGGGCGGTCCGCAACACCACGAGATCTGGCGGCACCCGTCCGCCGCAACGAAATTTAGGGAGTAGAGAACCATGTCCGACGAGAACAACCAGCCGTTCTTCAACATCCAGCGCATCTACCTGAAGGACATGTCGCTCGAGCAGCCGAATTCGCCCGCTATTTTCCTCGAGCAGGAAATGCCGTCGGTCGAAGTGGAAGTGGACGTGAAGGCCGAGCGCCTCGCGGACACGGTGTTCGAAATCCTCGTCACGGGCACCGTGACGGCCAAGGTCAGCGACAAGGTGGCGTTCCTGATCGAAGCCAAGCAGGCCGGCATTTTCGACATCCGCAACATCCCGGCTGAGCAGATCGATCCCCTCGTCGGCATTGCATGCCCGACCATTCTGTTCCCGTACCTGCGCTCGAACATCGCTGATGCGATCACGCGAGCAGGCTTCCCGCCCATCCACCTCGCGGAGATCAACTTCCAGGCGCTGTACGAGCAACGTCTCGCGCAGATCGCGACGCAGGAAACGGGCGCGGGCAGCGCAGCCCACCACTGACGCGTGCAGGCGGTGCCGGGTATGAAGGTCGCCGTTCTCGGCGCCGGTGCATGGGGCACCGCGCTCGCTGGCCATCTGGCCGCGCGGCACGACACGGTGCTCTGGGCGCGCGATGCCACGCTCATCAGCGAACTTTCCACATCGCACGAAAACGCCCGCTATCTGGCGGGCGTTGCGTTGCCCTCCACGCTTCGCTTCCAGGCGAATCTCGAACTCGCACTGAATCACGCGCTCGACGACGCGGCGCTGTGCGTCGTGGCGACGCCCGTCGCGGGTTTGCGCGCGATGCTGCGCACGATGCGCGACATGCGCAAGGTGCCATCGCACATCGTGTGGCTGTGCAAGGGTTTCGAGGCGGACTCGCAGCTGATGCCGCATCAGGTCGTCGCACAGGAGTTGAGCGGCCACACCAGCAACGGGCCGCTGTCGGGGCCGAGCTTTGCGCGCGAGGTGGGGCAGGGGCTGCCCGTCGCGCTGACGGTGGCGAGCGCGTCCGCAGCGTGCCGCGAACGCACGGTCGCGGCCTTCCATCATGGCGCGATGCGCATCTATAGCGGCGATGATGTCGTCGGTGTGGAAGTGGGCGGCGCGGTGAAGAATGTGCTGGCGATCGCCACGGGCATCGCCGACGGTCTCGGCCTTGGCCTGAATGCACGTGCGGCGTTGATCACCCGTGGGCTTGCCGAGATGTCGCGTCTCGGCGCGGCGCTCGGCGGACGGGCGGAAACGTTCACGGGGCTCACGGGTCTCGGCGATCTGATCCTGACCGCCACGGGTGATCTGTCGCGCAACCGCACGGTCGGCATGCAACTCGCAAGCGGCCGTTCACTCGACGACATTCTCAATGCGCTCGGGCATGTCGCCGAGGGCGTGCGCTGCGCGCGCAGCGTGCTGTCACTCGCGCAATCGCATGCCATCGACATGCCGATCACGCAAGCCGTTTGCGACGTGCTGTTCAATGGCGTCGCGCCGCGCGATGCCGTGAGCGCGCTGCTGCGCCGTGATGCGAAGCCCGAATAGGGGCCGTTCTGCAAGCGGGCTTCACGGCCCGTTGCCCATCGCCGCACATTGCTTGAAAGTCTTTTACGCAGCCGGTAAAGGCTAGCGCCGAACGGCTCGCTTCTTTCGTTGTCCACCTCCTATCGTAGCCGTATCGGTTCTGGAGGTTTTCCCATGCTCACCATTGGCCATTGCATGCTCGAGGCGCGCGTCGTCGACATCACGACGCTCGATGTCGACGCGGTCGTCAACGCGGCGAACACGTCATTGCTGGGCGGCGGTGGCGTAGACGGCGCGCTTCATCGCGCGGCCGGCGCCGATCTGCTGCGCGAGTGCCAGACGCTGGGCGGCTGCGTGACGGGCGACGCGAAGATCACGGGCGGACATCGTCTGAAGGCGCGCCACGTGATTCATGCCGTCGGTCCCGTATGGCACGGCGGCGGGCGCGGCGAGGCGGAGCTGCTGGCATCGTGCTACCGACGCTCGCTTGAACTCGCGCGCGATGCCAAAGCAAAGAGCATTGCATTTCCGGCGATCAGTTGCGGCGTTTATCGCTTCCCGGCCGACGAAGCAGTACGCATCGCAATGCAAACCGTGATCGACACGCTGCCTCGCGTGTCTACCGTCGAGCGCGTGATCTTCGCGTGTTTCGACGAAGCAATGCATGCGCGCTACAAGGCGGAGTTCGGGCGGCGCGTTCAGGCGCCGCCCTCGAACCCCGCCTGACGCCACGCCTCGAAGACGACCACGGCGACTGTGTTTGACAGGTTCAGGCTGCGGTTACCGGGGCGCATCGGCAGCCGCACGCGCTGCTCGTTCGGAAACCGCTCCACTACGGCGTCGGGCAGGCCACGTGTTTCCGCGCCGAACACGAACCAGTCGCCGGGCAGGAACGCATGCGAATGGAACGGACGGGAGCCGCGCGTCGTGAACGCGAACATGCGCGCGAGGTTGGGCGCTTCCATTTCGATCAGCGCGTCCCAGTTGCGATGCACGTGCATCTGCGCGTACTCGTGATAGTCGAGGCCCGCACGGCGCATCTTGCTGTCGTCGAGCGGGAAGCCGAGCGGCTCGATCAGATGCAGCCGCGCACCCGTATTCGCACACAGACGGATCACGTTGCCGGTGTTCGGCGGAATTTCGGGTTCGACGAGAACGACGTTGAACATAAGCGATAAGTAGAAAACTAGTTTTTCGGCGTGCGCAGCGCGACGAGATTCGTCACGCGACGCGCACCGGCTGCCTTCAGCGTGCGGGCCAGCGCATCCAGTGTCGCGCCCGTGGTCATCACGTCGTCGACGATAGCGACGTGCAATCCGCGCACCCGTGTCGCCACGACAAATGCGCGGCCGACATTTTGTCGGCGCGCATCGAGATCGAGCTTCGATTGCGGCGCCGTGTCGACCACGCGCCGCACGAGCGTCGCGTCGCTGCGAACGCCGAGCGCTTTCGCGCAGGGCCGCGCGATCTCCCAGGCCTGGTTGTAGCCGCGCTCTACGAGCCGGCGCGCCGACAATGGCACGGGCGCAACGACATCGGGGCGGTCGCGTTCGTCGAGCGCGTCGAGCGCGGACCACGCGAGCCGCCGCGCAAACTCGTTCGCAAGCGCGAGACGAGCGCGGAACTTGAGCCCGACGGCCAGCGCATCGAGCGGCGCGCGATAGTCGGCGAGCGCCACGGTCGCGTCGAAAGCGGGCGGCGTGGCCAGACAGTCGCCACATCGGTAATGCATCAGGCTGGCGCGCCGAAAGCCGCTCAACGGCACCGCACAGACCGTGCAGCGCAGCCGTGCCTGGTTCCACCACGCTTCGTCGCAAAAGCAGCACAACGTTTGATGCGACATATTGCCGCACAATGCGCACGAGTTCGGCAACGCGAGGTGCGCGAGCGCCGGCCAAGCCGACACGGATCGTCGCGCCACCCCGGAAACGCGTTCTTGCAGCGATCGCCCGAGACGGCTGGCGCCCAGCCAACGAAAAGCCCGATTTGGCATACCGACACGCCTCCGAAGGCCGCTGACGCTGAAGGGACGGAATCGAGCGAGTATACTTCGCACTCTTCGTCCGTACGACTCGAATAACCGTGTCTCCCACCGAAACTGGCCGTCCGGCCTATGATTCGCGCCGTCTTCGGAAGATTTTCGACCGCCGCGCCGCCACGTTCGACGACGTCGCATTCCTGCCACGCGAGATCGCACAGCGCATGCGCGAGCGGCTCGACTACATCAAGGTCAATCCGGTGCAGGTGCTGGATGCGGGATGCGGCGCGGGCGACGACCTTCCTTCATTGCGTGAGCGCTTTCCGGAAGCGCCCGTGTTCGGCACCGATCTGTCGGGCGCGATGCTGGCGCGCGCCGTCACGCACGATGCCGCCGATACCGGTTGGCGCCGGTTTCTGCCCGCATCGCTCGGCAAGGCGCTGGGCTCACGCGGTCCGAGGTTTGCTCAGGCTGACTTCTCGGCACTGCCGTTCGCATCGGGTGCATTCGAACTCATCTGGTCGAATCTCGCGTTGCACTGGCACTCGCGGCCGGATCTTGTGTTCCCCGAATGGCAGCGGGTACTGAAGGTCAACGGCCTGCTGATGTTCAGCACGCTTGGGCCCGACACGCTGAAGGAACTGCGCGGCACGTATGCAGAGATCGAAGCGGCCCACGGCGTCAATACGCACAAACATGTAATCGACTTCGTAGACATGCACGATCTGGGCGATATGCTTGTCGAAAGTGGCTTTGAGATTCCCGTGATGGACCAGGAGACGTTGACCATTACGTACAAGTCACCGGAGTCGCTGCTCGCCGACGTGCGCCGTTGGGGTGCCTATCCGTTCCGGCGTGAGGCGCTGCCGGGTGTGGCATCGAGACGCATGCACAAGGCGCTGCTGGCCGCGCTCGAGGCACGCCGGCGCGGGGACGGCACGATTCCGCTCACCTTCGAGGTGATCTATGGGCACGCGTGGAAAGCGGTGCCGCGCGTAACGCCGGAGGGACATGGAATCGTGCGGATAGAGGACATAGGGCGAGGGCGGCAGGGCAATCGCTGAGGCGGTAAAGAGGGCAGCCGTTATGCCCGAAATTAGCGGCTCAAAAAGTGCGTCAAAACGGCGCAGAGGCTTATGTGGCTTGGGTTGGCGGCCGATAGAGCGTTGCTTGTCGCTGCCATAGATCGGCCCTATAATGCGTCAGTTTGTCGCTCAAAGTTCCCACAATTGGAGCGGCAGGTCCGAGGCGTAAGCGGTTCGGGTAGCGGTCGTTGCGCCGGGCGTGAATGGCATTGGCGGTATGCGGTGACTGGCGGTTCGCGGGAGGCAGCGATGAATGCAACCGATCTGCTGGCTGAGTCGGAACCCGTCCTCAAGGACTGGCTGATGAAGCGCAACTGTTCGGTTTCGCCGCGGCAATTCGTGTTCTTCTATGTCTCGCTCGCGGCATTCTCGCTCGCAATTGCATTCCTGCTGGTCCTGTACGGCGCGTGGCTGGTGTTGCCGTTCACGGGTATCGAGTTGCTCGCTGTCGGTGTCGCATTTGCAATCTATGCACGCCATGCTGTCGATTACGAGCGCATCCGGCTGTTTCCAAACCGGCTCGTGATCGAGCAGGTCAGCGCCGAGCATCTCACGCAGTTCGAATTCAATCCGCGCTGGGTGCGGGTCGAACCAGGAGCGACGCCGCGCGACCGGATCAGGCTGGTTTCGCGTGGCGAATCGGTCACGGTCGGGCAGCACCTTGCGCAATATCGGCGCGCGCAATTCGCCGACGAACTGCGGCTGTGGATCCGGCAGTGCCAGGCGCAAAAAGTTGCGTATTGAATTGCGCGCCGTTCCAGAAGACGAGAGGCAGCCTTCCAGCGGGGTCGAGGGTTTGAATGGAAATTTTGGGTAAGGAAGCTATGAAAACAATCAAGCGAGCCCTCACGGGTGTGCTGGCGTGTAGCGGACTGCTGTTCGCCGGTGCCGCCCTTGCAGTCGGCGACAGTCCAGGCGGCCCCCGCGTCAACGAGATCAATCTCCAGCCGCCGGTGACGAGGATTGCCGAAGAGCTCTACAGCCTCCATACGTTCATGCTGATTCTCTGCA
The DNA here is from genome assembly GCF_000020045.1 of Paraburkholderia phymatum STM815. GTDB lineage: Bacteria > Pseudomonadota > Gammaproteobacteria > Burkholderiales > Burkholderiaceae > Paraburkholderia > Paraburkholderia phymatum. The sequence continues at coordinate 317,840 of NC_010622.1, forward strand.
CGGTGATTTTCATCGGCGTGTTCGGCGTGATGTTCTATTCGATCTTCGCGCACCGCAAGTCGAAGGGCTACAAGGCGGCAAATTTCCACGAAAGCACCACCGTCGAAATCATCTGGACGGTCGTCCCGTTCATCATCGTCGTGCTGATGGCGCTGCCCGCCACGAAGACGGTCGTCGCGATGAAAGACACCACCAACGCCGACCTGACGGTCAAGGTCACCGGCTATCAGTGGAAGTGGGCCTATGACTACGTTAAGGGTCCGGGCGAAGGCATCAACTTCTTTTCGACGCTGACCACGCCGCGCGCCGAAGTCGACGGCCGTCAGCCGATCACCGACACGTACCTGCAGGAAGTCGACAACCCGCTCGTCGTGCCCGTGAACAAGAAGATCCGCATCATCACCACCGCCAACGACGTCGTGCACTCGTGGTACGTGCCCGCGTTCGGCGTGAAGCAGGACGCTATTCCCGGCTTCGTGCGCGACACGTGGTTCAGGGCGGAGAAGGTAGGCACCTATCGCGGCTTCTGTACCGAGCTGTGCGGCAAGGAACACGCGTTCATGCCCGTCGTCGTCAACGTGTTGTCGGATGAGGATTACGCGAAGTGGGTCGACGACCAGAAGAAGAAAATGGCCGCCGGTCAGGACGACCCGAACAAGAACTACACGCTGGCCGAACTGATGGAGCGCGGCGGCAAGGTGTATTCGGCGAACTGCGCCGTCTGCCACCAGCCGACGGGCAAGGGCGCAGGCGCGTTCCCGGCGCTCGACGGCAGCAAGGTCGCGAACGGCCCCCTCGCCGAGCACGTGAGCATCGTGCTGAAGGGCAAGAATGCGATGCCGTCGTGGGCGCCGACGCTGAACGACGTCGAGATCGCTTCCGTCATCACGTTCGAACGCAATTCGTGGGGCAACCACACGGGCGACATCCTGCAGCCGAAGCAGGTCGCCGACGCGCGCAACGGTCGTCTGCCGTCGGGCGGCGATCACCTCGCAGGCGCAGCAGCGGCCGCAGCATCGGACGCCGCAGCGGCGAGCGGAGCGGAAGGCGCGAGCGGCGCGCCCGCGGCAAGCGGGGAGGCGGGCGCATCGGCTACCGCGCCAGCTTCGGGTGCATCGGACGGCGCAGCCGCTTCGGCGCCGCAGGCATCGCTGCCCGCCAGCGTCTACTTCGAGACCAACAAGAGCTCTCTGCCCACCGACGCGAAAGCGGCCATCGAAGCCGCCGCCGCATACGCAAAGGCGCATCCGGACGCGAAGTTTGCGCTCTCGGGTTTCACCGACGCAACCGGTTCGGCGGATAAGAATGCAAAGCTCGCCAAGGCGCGTGCCGAAGCCGTCCGCGATGCGCTCAAGGCGGCAGGCATCGCCGAAGACCATATTATTTTGAAGAAGCCGGAGACGATCACGGGCGGTGCGGACGCGAAGGAAGCACGCCGTGTAGAGATCAGCCCAGCGGCCTGACGTGCCACAGTCAGACAAAAGCAGCATTCGATTTAGGAGATTGTCATGTCTAGCATCGGACACGATGTAGCCGCAGGGCACGAGCACGTGCACGGCGACCACGCCCACGAGACGCCGCATGGCTGGCGCCGCTGGCTGTACGCGACGAACCACAAGGACATCGGTACGCTGTATCTGCTGTTTTCGTTCATCATGTTCCTGTCGGGCGGCGTGATGGCGCTGGGCATCCGCGCCGAGCTGTTCGAGCCGGGCCTGCAGATCATGCGCCCAGAGTTCTTCAACCAGCTGACCACCATGCATGGGCTGATCATGGTGTTCGGCGCGATCATGCCGGCCTTCGTCGGCTTCGCTAACTGGATGATTCCGCTGCAGATCGGCGCATCCGACATGGCGTTCGCACGGATGAACAACTTCAGCTTCTGGCTGCTGCCCGTTGCTGCCGTGCTGCTGGTCGGTTCGTTCTTCGTGCCGGGCGGCGCGACGGCCGCCGGCTGGACGCTGTACGCGCCGCTGTCAACGCAGATGGGTCCGGGCATGGACTTCGCCATCTTCGCGGTGCACATCATGGGTGCGTCGTCGATCATGGGCGGCATCAACATCGTCGTGACGATCCTGAACATGCGCGCGCCGGGCCTTACGCTGATGAAGATGCCGATGTTCGTGTGGACGTGGCTGATCACGGCCTACCTGCTAATCGCCGTAATGCCGGTGCTGGCAGGCGCGATCACGATGGTGCTGTTCGACCGTCACTTCGGCACGTCGTTCTTCAGCGCGGCAGGCGGCGGCGACCCGGTGATGTACCAGCACATCTTCTGGTTCTTCGGCCATCCCGAGGTGTACATCATGATCTTGCCGGCGTTCGGGATCGTGTCTCAGGTGATCCCGGCGTTCGCGCGCAAGCCCCTGTTCGGCTATAGCTCGATGGTGTACGCAACGGCGTCGATCGCGATCCTGTCGTTCATGGTCTGGGCGCACCACATGTTCGCTACGGGCATGCCCGTCACGGGGCAGTTGTTCTTCATGTACGCGACGATGCTGATCGCCGTGCCGACGGGCGTGAAGGTGTTCAACTGGGTCGCGACGATGTGGCGCGGTTCACTGACGTTCGAAACGCCGATGCTGTTCGCGGTGGGCTTCCTGTTCGTGTTCACGTTCGGCGGTCTGACGGGGCTGATGCTCGCCATGGCGCCACTCGACATCCAGTATCACGGCACCTACTTCGTGGTCGCGCACTTCCACTACGTGCTGGTGGCGGGTTCGCTGTTCGGCCTCTTTGCCGGGTGGTATTACTGGTCGCCAAAGTGGACGGGTTGGATGTACAACGAGACGCGCGGCAAGATCCACTTCTGGTCGTCGCTGATCTTCTTCAACCTCGCGTTCCTGCCCATGCACTTCGTCGGTCTTGCGGGCATGCCGCGTCGCTACGCCGACTATCCGGCGCAATTCGCCGACTGGAACCAGGTGATCACCATCGGCGCATTCGGCTTCGGTCTCGCCCAGGTGTATTTCCTGTTCGCGGTCGCGCTGCCGGCTTATCGCGGCGGCGGCGAACTCGAAAAAGCGAGCGACAAGCCGTGGGACGGCGCGACGGGCCTCGAGTGGACCGTGCCGAGCCCGGCTCCGTTCCACACGTTCGAAAACCCGCCGACGGTCGAATAAGCCGCAAGCAGTCTTCGATGCTTCCACTTCGGCGTCGCGACGCCGGAGTGGGAGAGGAAGCAAACAGTGCAGCAGTACCGCATCAAGAAAGTCGAGCATGAGCCGGAATCCACAAAAAAGACGTACGCCTGAAGAGATTCGTGCAGGAAATCTGCGACTCGGTCTGATTCTGCTTGCCGTCGTCGCCGTCTTTTTTCTGGGTGCCGTTGTCAAGCAGGTCTGGTTTGCTTCCTGACCTGCCGTGACGAATTCGTAGCGCCGTGAATGTGATCTGTTGAGGAAGTTCGATGTCGACGCAACCGCCCGCCGAGGCCGATCGTTCTTTTAACCGACCGATGTTGTTCAAGCTCGTCGTCGTCGCGTTGCTGATGTTCGGCTTCGGGTTTGCGCTAGTGCCGATGTATCGCGCGATCTGCGAGGTCACGGGAATCAACAACCTCGTGCAGCGTGATGCAACGGCGCGCGAGGCGAAGAACACTCAGGTCGACACGAGCCGCACGATTTCGATCGAGTTCGACGCGAATGCGCGCGGCCCACTCGGTTTCAAGCCGGAGCAGAACAGCATCGACGTTCATCCTGGCGAAGTGACGACGGTGATGTATGACGTGAGCAACCAGCAGGCGCGCACGATTCAGGCTCAGGCCATTCCGAGCTACGCGCCTAAGCAGGCCACCGAATACTTCAAGAAGATCGAGTGTTTTTGCTTTACGCAGCAGACGTTGAAGGCGAACGAGTCGAAGCGGATGCCCGTGGTGTTCGTCGTCGATCCAAAGCTGCCGAAAGACGTGAAGACGATCACGTTGTCGTACACGTTCTTCGAACTGAACGCGCAGCCCACGACGCGCGGCACGGATGGACAGACGGCGGACGGTGCGGCGAAAGCATCGAATCCCGCCTGACGCGTACCCAACGACGCTTGCCCAACGAAGGCGAGAACCATGAACGATAGCGGTCACGGCAGGAAGAGCAGCTTCGGGCAGTCGATGAAAGCCGTGATGTGGTCCTTTTTCGGCGTGCGCAAACGGCGCGATCTGGAGGCGGATGCCACGCAGCTGAATCCGCTTCACGTGATCGCCGCGGCGCTGATCGGCGCAGCGATTTTCATCGGCGTGCTGATTCTGATTGTGCGCGTGGTGGTTGGTTAGACGAGGCCGGGACGCAGCACGCGGTCTTCACGCAACGAATGGATGGAGCAGGACGGCGCAACGCAGCGCGCCGCAGGAGAGAGCCGGGGCGCAGCGCAGTCGGCTGCGGATTCAACCGGACCAAGCGGAACAACTGGACTGAAGTGGAGAAACAACAATGAGCGGTCAAAACGAGAGCCCGTACTATTTCATACCGCATCCGTCGCGGCATCCGATCAGCGCGGCCGTTGGCCTGCTGGTCATGCTCGGATCGTTTGCGGCGTGGGTGAACGGCGAGCCGTGGGCGCCCATCACGGCGCTGATCGGTCTGCTGTGGCTGCTGTTCACGCTGTACCACTGGTTCGGCGATGCGATCTCCGAGTCGGAAGGCGGCATGTACGGCAAGCGTGTCGACACGTCGTTCCGCTGGAGCATGAGCTGGTTCATCTTCTCCGAAGTCATGTTCTTCGGCGCGTTCTTCGGCGCGCTGTTCTACGCGCGTGAGATCGCGATGCATCAGCTGGGCAGTCTTGACTACAAGCTGATCTGGCCGGATTTCACCGCGGTATGGCCGAATATCGGGCCGGCCGACCTTGTGTCGCACTTCAAGTCGATGACACCGTGGCCCGTACCCACCATCAACACCGCGCTGCTGCTGTCGTCGGGCGCGACGTTGACGGTCTCGCATCACGCGCTGCGCGACAATCACCGCACGAAGGCAATCGCATGGCTCGCGGCCACGCTGGTGCTGGGCGTGTCGTTCCTGTTCCTGCAAGGCTTCGAGTATTTCCACGCGTACAACGAACTGAACCTGACGCTCGCATCGGGCGTGTACGGCTCGACGTTCTTCCTGCTGACGGGCTTCCATGGTTTTCACGTGTTCCTCGGCGGCACGATGCTGGCGGTGGTGCTGGTGCGGCTGATCCGTGGCCACTTCACGGCTGATCATCACTTCGCCTTCGAGGGCGCGGCGTGGTACTGGCACTTTGTCGACGTCGTGTGGCTGGGTCTGTACGTCGTCGTGTATTGGCTGTAAGCGTTGTTTGAAAGTTGCAAAGCGGCTGCGCGCCATGCGTCACATCGACGCAGTGCGGCCGCGAAGGCCGATCGGAAGAAGTCGTAGACAGCGCCGCCCTCGACCCAGTCCGGGCGGCGTTGTGCTTGATGGGACGGGGATTCTGCCGATGGGTAACGGTGTGTTGTGCGATCGGCGCGGAGATTCGGTGGCATACTTCGCCGTCATTTCGAGATGGCGAGCGGGATGGTGCCTCAGCGGCCGTACGGAATGCCTGTCGAGTGAATCCAGCCCATCCAGTGCGCGAACAGGATGAACAGGAACAGCGAGATCGACAGACCGACGCGCGTCGCCAACGACCAGACCATCCGCTTGGTCTTGCCGCGGTCGTGCATCATGAAGTACAGCGCTGACACCATGCTGGCAATGATCAGGGCGAACGCGATGGGAACGAGAATGTGCATGGAACGAACTGAGAGTCAGGAACGCGAAAGCAACGAGTTCATTATCGCACTGCACGCAATGGTTCAGGTCTCGACCGAAAGCGCACAATGAAGATTCGTCTGATCCCCACGCTGCTGATTCTGATCGTCGTTGCAGTGACGTTGCGGCTCGGCTTCTGGCAGCGCGACCGTGCGCATCAAAAGGAAGCATTGCAGGCGCACATCGCGCAGTTCGAAAGCGCGCCTGCGCAGCGTATCGGCGCCGCTCCGATCGCGCTGAAGGACATCGAGTTTCATCGCGTGCGTGCTGTCGGGCAGTTCATGCCGCAGCAAGTCGTGTACCTCGACAATCGCCCGTATAACGACCAGGCGGGCTTTTACGTCGTGATGCCCTTTAAACTGCGCGACGGTGGCTATGTGCTCGTCAATCGGGGCTGGTTGCCGCGCAACATGAACGAGCGCACGGCGATTGCTCCGTACGATACGCCGAAGGGCGAGATCGAAATCGAAGGCATCGCGCGCGCCGATGCCAGTCGCGCCTATGAACTCGGGCAGGGCGGTTCGGCCGCCCATCAGCCGATCCGGCAAAATCTCGATGTCGCGTCGTACGCGGCGGAAACTGGGTTGCCGCTACAGCCGTTCGTGATCCAGCAGACGGGCGACACCGGCGACAAGCTCGTGCGCGACTGGCCCGCGCCAGCGACGGGCGTCGAACGCAACTACGGCTATATGTTCCAGTGGTGGGGTATGGCAGCTGCCGCCGTCGTGTTCGGTCTGTATGCGGCGCGGCGCGGCGCGAAGAACGCGAAGCGGGTGGACAGCAAGCGTCCGGAGAGCAACGACGCTGCCAACAACGGGCCGGCGCCCCACGCTTGAAGCAAGGCGGGTGCAAGTCCAGCGGCGTAATCGAGCGCCATCAAGGAAAGAGGATCAGGAGTGTCGACGCACAATTCCCGTTCGCAGCAAACGCGACAGCAACGCGCACAAGATGGAAAAGGCGTCGTTCCGGGCCAGCCGGACGGCAAAGGCTCATGGCAGCGCGGCCGCTGGACCTTGCTCCTGATCGCGCTCGTCTGCGCGGCGCCCGTGCTCGGCTCGTACTTCACGTATTACGTGATCAAGCCGAAGGGCGGCACGACCAGCTATGGCGCGCTGATCAACCCGCAGCGGCCGATTCCCGAGGCCCTCGTCGTGATGGGCGAAGATGGCAAGCCGAAGAAGCTTGCGTCGCTGCGCGGCCGCTGGCTGATGATTTCCGTTGACAGAAGCGCGTGCGACAAGCCTTGCGTGACGAAGCTTTACTTTATGCGCCAGGTGCGCGCGACGCAGGCGGGCGAGCGGGAGCGCATTGTCAATGTGTTTCTGCGCACGGACCCCGGCAAGGTGCCCGACATCGTCGACAACGCCTACAAGGACACCGAGATGCTGATCGCCGATCCGAAGGAAGTGGCCGCCTGGCTGCCCGCCGAAGACGGCACGCAGATCACCGATCACATCTACATGGTCGACCCGAGCGGCAACCTGATGATGCGGTTCCCGAAAGACCCGAATCCGACGAAGATCAAGGGCGATGTTACAAAACTGCTGAAAAACTCGGGTATCGGCTAAAGTGCCCCGGGCACGTCAAAACGCGCTTAGAGGCGATAGAAGGAAAGACAGATGTTCGTATTGCAACTGGGGCTGATCGGGCTGTGCATTGCGTTGCTGCCGCTGTCGTACGTGTGGGTGAAAGCCGACGACAACAAGTTCCGCAAGCTGGTCTGGGTCACGACGTTCCTGACGCTCGACCTGGTGATGTTCGGCGGCTTCACGCGCCTGACCGACTCGGGCCTCGGTTGTCCTGACTGGCCCGGCTGCTACGGCACCTCGTCGCCGTTCATCGCGCATGCGGCGATCAGCGCCGCGTATCGGGCAATGCCGTCTGGCCCCGTCAGCATGACTAAAGCGTGGATCGAGATGATTCACCGGTACTTCGCGATGGCCATCGGCGTGCTGATCGTCGCGCAGACGATCATCGCGTGGGTCGCGCGCCTCAAGCGCCGGCCGCTGCATGTGTCGCCCTGGTGGCCGACTTCCCTGCTGTTGCTGATCCTGGTGCAGGGCGCGTTCGGCGCGTGGACCGTCACGATGAAGCTGCAGCCCGTCATCGTTACGACGCATCTGCTGCTCGGGCTTGCGCTGCTCGGCACGCTTGGCTGGCTCGCCGCGCGCCAGACGCCCGTGCCCGCGTACGAGCCCGAAGCGTCGCGCTGGCGCGCCGCCGCGCTGTTCGGTCTCGCGCTGCTGATCGTGCAGATCGCGCTCGGCGGCTGGGTCAGCACGAACTACGCGGTGCTCGCCTGCACCGACTTCCCGACCTGCAACGGCCAATGGGTTCCGCCGATGGACTTCCGCCACGCGTTCCATTTGTGGCGCGCGCTAGGCATGACGGGTGACGGCGATGTGATCACGCAGGACGCGCTCGTCGCGATTCACTGGACGCATCGCACGTTCGCCTTCGTCGTGGTCTTGTATCTGCTGTGGTTCGCACTGAAACTGCGCCGCTTCGAGTCGCTGCGGCGGCCCGCGAACGGCGTGCTGCTCGTGATCGTCATCCAGTTTGTCACCGGCCTGTCGAACATCGTTTTGCAGTGGCCTTTGCCCATTGCCGTCGCCCACAACGGCGGAGCCGCGATCCTGCTGCTTTTGCTCGTTATGTTAAACTTTCGAATCGCTTATAGCCGTCCCGGCCGCGCCGTCATTCATGCGCGCGATGCCGCGCCAGCGTGACCCTCATGGACAGCACAACTCTCCCCCATTCGCCCGGTAGCCGGATTTCTCAATACATTGCGTTGACGAAGCCGCGCGTGACGCAGCTCGCCGTCTTCTGCGCGGTGATCGGCATGTTCCTGGCCACGCCCGGCATGGTGCCGTGGACGGTGCTGATCGGCGGCGCGGTCGGCATCTGGTTGCTCGCGGGTGCGGCATTCGCCATCAACTGTCTGGTCGAGCAGAAAGTCGATGCGAAGATGCGCCGCACGGCATGGCGTCCGTCGGCACGCGGTGAAATCACCACTTCGCAGATCCTGCTGTTTTCGGCCGTGCTCGGCGCCGTCGGCATGTGGACGCTCTACACGTTCACCAACGCGCTGACGATGTGGCTCACTATCGCCACGTTCGTCGGCTACGCGATCATCTACACGCTGTTGCTCAAGCCCTATACGCCGCAGAACATCGTGATCGGCGGCGCATCGGGCGCGATGCCGCCGGCGCTCGGCTGGGCAGCCGTGACGGGCGCCGTGCCCGGCGACGCGTGGATTCTCGTGCTGATCATCTTCGTCTGGACGCCGCCGCATTTCTGGGCACTCGCGCTCTATCGCCGCAAAGACTACGAAAACGCCGGCCTGCCGATGCTGCCTATCACGCACGGCGAGCAGTACACGCGTCTGCATATCTTCCTGTACACGGTCATTCTGTTTGCCGTCACGATGATGCCGTTTATCTCGGGCATGAGCGGAATCGTGTATCTGGCGTCGGCAGTTCTGTTGGGTGCCGTTTTCCTCGCGTATGCGTGGAAGATTTATCGGGAATATTCTGACGACCTCGCGCGTAAAACCTTCCGTTATTCGATCGTTTATCTGTCGCTGCTGTTTGCGGCGCTGTTGATCGACCACTATGCGCGTGCCTTGATCGGCGCGTAACACCATGCTCACTGAACGGTTCGCGCGCGCGGCGCGCGTTGCTTTCGTCGCGTGCGCGCTCGGCGGCGCGGCGCTGGTCTCTGGATGCGGGAAAGAACAGCCCGCGTTCACGAACGTCGATATCACGGGAAACAAGCAGTTCGGCACGGACTTCTCGCTGCCCGACTCGAGCGGCAAGACGCGCACGCTCGCGGACTATAAGGGCAAGGTCGTCGTGCTGTTCTTCGGCTACACGCATTGTCCCGACGTGTGCCCGACGACGATGGCGGAACTCTCGCAGGCACTCCAGCAACTTGGTCCCGAAGACGCGAAGCGCGTGCAGGTGCTATTCGTCACAGTCGATCCCGAGCGCGACACCCCCGAACTGATGGCGCAATACGTGCCGGCTTTCAATCCGACCTTCGTCGGCCTGCGTCCTGCCGACCAGGCGCAGCTGACCAAGGTGACGAAAGATTTCCGCGTGTACTACGCGAAGGTGCCGGGCAAGTCGCCTGACAGCTACACGATGGACCACACGGCCGCCAGCTACGTGTTCGACACCGACGGCAAGCTGCGCCTGTTCGCGCGCGATGGCCAAGGCGCGTCGCCTTGGGTGCACGATCTCAAGCTGTTACTCGGCTGATCGAACGGCACGAAAGCCGAACGCTGAAACGAAAAGGCTGCACGCGCGTGCAGCCTTTTTCTTTTGGACGCCCCACCTCATTCGGGCACTTTGAGGTTCATGCCGGGCGCCATCCTGGTCGCCTTGAACTCCGTCACGTCATAGCGCGCGAGCTTTTGCTGGGCAAACGGATCGCTCGCAAGGATGTCGTCGAGTCTCGATCGTTCGATACCGGCTGCAATGATCACGCCGCCGTCGCGGGGTACTTTCGGTCCCGCCATGATGAACACGCCGGCGTCGAACTGACGCACGAGAAACGCGCGGTGTGCTTCCAGCGCGTCGTCCACGCGATCCAGTGATGCCGTATAGGTGAGGGAAACGACGTACATAAGAAACCTCGCAATAGGGATGAGCAAGCGGCGCGCGGATCGGCGCATTCCATCATTATCGGTTCAGATGGCGACGATGTGTCCCTTTCAGGCTGCCTCAAGTCGGCGCAGCGACCTGCCGATATCCAGAAGGAGCAATCGTTTGCGCTGGTCTCATGGTTAAGGCGGGCGCGGCGGATGTGCCGAAGAAGTGACTAGACCACAAGAGACCGATACAACATGAGTAGGATGAGTCTGAACCGCAAGCTGTGGTTATCGCTGGTGCTCGTATGGCTGGGTTTGCTGGGCGTCGGGTTGTGGAGCGCGGTGGAAACCCGCTCGACGATGCTCGATGAACGCAAGGCGGGCATGGTGAATCTCGTCGATGCCGCGCAAGGCATCGTGAACGGCTACTATGCGCTCGCGCAGGCCGGCAAGATGAACGAGGCCGATGCGCAGCGCGAAGCGCTCGCGCGCCTCGCGACGATGCGCTACGGCGAATCCGGCTATCTGTTCGTGATGGACTCAAAGCCGGTCGTGCTGATGCACCCGACCCTGCCGCAGATGAACGGCAAAGCCGTGGGCGACTTCAAGGATCCCGACGGGAAACTGCTGTATGTGTCGATCGTCGATGCGGCGAAGGCGACGGGCAAAGGCTTTGCGGAATATCGTGGACGTCTGCCGCACAGCGAACAAGCCGTGCCGAAGATCAGCTATGCGGTGCGTTTTGCGCCGTGGGATTGGAACATCGTGAGCGGCGTGTTCGTGCGCGATATCGATACCGCCTATTACGCGAACCTGATCGAGCATTTTATCGTCGTACTGGTGATCGGCGCGGGGATTTCGTTCGCGATGCTGCTGATCATCCGCAACGTGCGCGGCAGCCTCGGCGGCGAGCCGCAAGACGCGGCGAAGCTCGCGGCGCGCATCGCAACGGGCGACCTCACGCAGATCGTGCCCGTGCGCCCCAACGATTCGACCAGCATGATGGCCGCGATGAACGAGATGCAAAGCCGCCTGCAGCGCGCGATCAGCGAGATTCGCGGGTCGGCGGAGTCCATCGCGTCGGCGACGCAGCAGATTGCCGCGGGTAACGGGGATCTGTCGCAGCGAACCGAGCAGCAGGCCGCGTCGCTGCAGGAAACGGCGGCGAGCATGGAGGAGCTGACGGCGACTGTCAAGCAGAACGCCGACAACGCGCGCCAGGCGAGCGGCCTCGCAAACAATGCATCGGACATCGCCACCAAGGGCAACGAGGTCGTGAGCCGCGTGATCAGCACGATGACGGAGATCAACGACAGCTCGCGTCAGATCTCGGACATCATCGGCGTGATCGAGGGCATTGCGTTCCAGACGAACATTCTCGCGCTGAACGCGGCCGTCGAAGCGGCGCGTGCGGGCGAGCAGGGCCGAGGCTTCGCGGTCGTTGCGGGCGAAGTGCGCAGCCTCGCGCAACGTTCGGCGACGGCGGCGAAAGAGATCAAGCAATTGATCGGCGATTCCGTCGAACGCGTCAACAATGGCTATACGCTCGTCGAGCAGGCGGGCGCGACGATGAGCGACATCATGCAGGCCGTGCGCCGCGTAACGGACATCATGGGCGAGATTGCTGCGGCTTCGGAAGAACAGAGCAGCGGCATTTCGCAAGTGGGCCGCGCGGTGACGCAGATGGACGAGGTCACGCAGCAGAACGCGGCGCTCGTCGAACAGGCGGCGGCTGCTGCCGCGTCGCTGCAGGATCAGGCAACGCGCTTGCGTCAGACGATCGGTGCGTTTCGTGTGAATGGCTCGGATGATGTTGTAACGACGGTTGCGGCGCCGCCGGTTGCGAAACCTGCTTCGAAGCCCATGTCCAGGCCAGCCCCGAAAGCGCCTGTCGAGTCCGCCACCGCTCAAACGAACCCTGCGCCGCACGACTCGGTTTCGCGAGCCGCTGCTAGTCATGACGGCCCGACGCCGCCCGCGGCGCGCAAGCCGGCACCTGCGCCGCGCCCCGCTGCGCCGAAGTCATCCGATGACGACTGGACGACGTTCTGAACAGCTGATCGATCGATCATCCAGGGCCGCCGCTGTGCGGCCTTTTCTTTTTCGGACGACGCATGCTTTCCTTCGCGCGCGCAAGAGCGGCCCGCCGCCGCGTAGGCCGCATACCCATATGCAAACCCTGTATTTCACATCGATGCGAGCCTGTGAGACCATCTCGGCCTCGGCGGGCCGCTGGCAATGTCCACGCGCTCACCGTCGAACACGAATCTGAAACAAGGCAGTCAAGAGAGAATCACATGCAGCGCAGAACACTCATCAAGGTTTTTTCGGCAGCGCTCGCTTCGGCGGCACTCGTCACGAGCTTCGGCGCACACGCCGACGACAAGGTCATCAAGGTCGGCACGATCAGCGGCCCCGATGCGCAGATCTGGTCGGTCGTGCAGAAGGTCGCGAAGCGCGAAGGTCTCAACGTCAAGGTCATCGAGTTCAACGACTACGTACAACCGAACGCCGCACTCGACGCGGGCGATCTCGACGCGAACAGCTTCCAGCATCAGCCGTATCTCGACAGCCAGGTCAAGCAGCGCGGCTATAAGATTGTCAATGCGGGCCTCACGTATATCTCGCCACTCGGCATCTATTCGAAAAAACTGAAGTCGCTGAAGGATCTGCCGCAAGGCGCGAAGGTCGCAGTGCCGAACGATCCGTCGAATGAAAACCGCGCGCTGCTGCTGTTGCAGGCGCAAGGCGTGATCAAGCTGAAGGCGGGCGCGGGCACGAACGGCAATAACGCGACGCCGCTCGACGTCGCCGACAATCCGAAGAAGGTGAAGCTGGTCGAACTTGACGCAGCGCAACTGCCGCGTTCGCTGTCGGACGTCGACGCCGCCGCGATCAACACGAACTACGCGCTGGCAGCCGGCATGCAGCCGACCAAAGACGCGATCGCGCTGGAAGACGTGCACAGCCCGTACGCCAACCTGATCGCCGTGCGCGCGAAGGACAAGGACCAGCCATGGGTGAAGAAGCTGGTCGCGGCATACCAGTCGGAAGAAGTGCGCCAGTTCATCAAGACGGAGTTCAAGGGTTCCGTCGTGCCGTCGTTCTAAGCGGCACCGACAGACCGCAAACTCGGAAAAGCGCCACGGGGAACCGCGGCGCTTTTTTTATGCGCGGCGCAACGGCAAACGTGCGCAAACCTATACGCTGCGCTCCCATTGCTCGATGACGAGATCGCGTCCGAAGCGCCGCTCGGGCGCTGCCGCGCGCAGCGCGAAGCCGGCCTGCGTGAAGAGCCGCCGCGCATCGTCGAGCGAGCTCTCGCTTTCGACGGATAACGTGCGGTAGCCCGCCCGCTTTGCAAAGCGCATACATTCGTTGATCAATTGCGTGCCGATGCCGAGCTGCCGCACATCTGGCTCTACATACAGCATGTGGACGTTCGCCTGCGCGTCCGAGGCCGTCGCGACCAGCGCCGATCCGACGATCAGACCATCTTGTTCGGCGACCCAGCAGATTTCCCGTCGCGCGTCGTGTGCGTGCGCGAAGCGCGCCGCCCGCTGCGCGAGCAGCGCCTCGAACGTGTGATCCCAGCCATGCCCGTGTGCGAACAACTGCGCCTGGCGCGACACCAGCAAACCATATTCGCCCGCACGCGGCGCACGCAGCGTGACGATGCTGTGCCGGGGCCGCTCGTCGAGCAGACGCTCGATCAGCTTCATCGCAGCGATCAGCTGTTCCTGCGAGTGCGGCGCAAGCCGCGCGAGAACGGCTGCCACTTCGTCGATCGCGGCGGCGTCGAGCGGCCGGTACGCGGCCAGTCCAGTCTCGGTCAGCGACACCAGCGACTGGCGCGCGTCGATTTCCGACGGCCGCCGGGAAATCAGGTTGCGCCGCTCGAAGCTCGCGAGTAGACGGCTCAGATAGCCGCTGTCGATCCCGAGGTCGCGTGCGAGCGCCGCAGCTGTCTGATGCTCGCTGCGCGAGAGTTCGTGCATCACGCGCACTTCCGTCAGCGAAAACGGGCTTCTCTGCAGATGTTCGTGCAGCGCGCCGATGTGCTTCGTGTAAAAGCGGTTGAAGTGGCGGACCTCTTCCGCCCGGACTCTATCGGGATCGTTCACCTTGTCCGTTCCCCGTATTCGACTGTCATTCGGTCACCAAGCTCTGTTTGTTTCCGTCGAGTGATCGCGTGCGAATTTCGAAGTTTGCACCAGATTGTTAATAAAGAGGTATGACATTTGCGGCTTAACGCACGTAACTTGACAGACCAACGGTGCAGACCAGTTCATCCACTGGTCTCAGATGCGGGTATGCCCTAATGCCAGTCGGTTGTCAGTTGAAAACTGTTTAATTCCCTGAATGCCTTATCGGTCAAGGGTTTGTGCGATGCAGGCCAGCTCGATACCACTTCATTGACTGGTATTATGGTGGTTATATAATGGGCTCCGATTTCGTAGGTTAGAGCAGTCCCGACTCCTCACGATCCCGACCGAGCCATATGGAAACCCGTTGGTCCGCACTGACACCCGACGTCCACAACGTCACCCCGCTATACCTGCAGCTCGCCCGCAATCTCGCGACGGCGATCCATTGCGGCGTGTGGTCGGCGGGTGAGGCGTTGCCGTCGGAGCGCACGTTGTCCGACGCGATCGGCGTGTCGCGGATCACGGCGCGCAAGGCAATTGCCTTGCTGGTCGAACAGGGTTTGATCCGGCGCGCGCGTGGCGCGGGTAGTTTCATCACGCCCCGCGTCGAAGATCCGCTGTCGCGTCTCACCGGGTTCACTAAGAAGATGGAGCAGCGCGGGTTCCGGCCGGATTCGGTATGGCTGGAGCGCGGGCTGCGCAACGCGAGCCGCGACGAGATCGTGCATCTGGGTCTGTCGCCGGGCGCGTCAGTGGCAAGCCTGCGGCGTTTGCGCCGCGCGGACGGCATCGTGATGGCCGTCGAGCATTCGTCGCTGCCCGCGTCGATCGTGCCCGATCCGCAGGCGATCGGCGGCTCGCTTTATAGCTATCTCGAACAGCGCGGCGCGCCCGTCGTGCGCGCGCTGCAGCACTTCCGAGCCGTCAACGCGTCGAGCGAGATCGCCACGCTGATGGACCTCGTACCGGGCAGCGCGCTGCTGCTGATCACGCGCGTCGGCTACAGCGCCGACCAACGCGCCATTGAACTCACGGACACTTATTGCCGCGACGACTACTACGATTTCGTCGCTGAATTGCGGCTTTGATCCTGCGTGCAACGAATACATTGAACGCAGACGGCAAAGAATCAGTAACGCACTGCATAACGCAACATCAGAGAGACTCATGCTGACCGGAAACATACTCACCCCAGAAGGCTGGATCCACGGCACGATCGAATTCGAAAGCGGCCGCATATCGGCTATCAAGGGCGACGCCGTCGATCCGTCGAAGAACGATGCTCCATACATCCTGCCTGGCTTCATCGATCTGCACGTGCACGGTGGCGGCGGCGCCGACGTGATGGAGGCGGGCAACGCGATCGAAGCGATCACGCGCACGCATGCACGCTTCGGCACGACTAGTCTGCTGGCCACCACGATGACGGCGCCGCGCGACGAGCTGATGAGCGTCGTCGCGGGCCTCGGCGACGTAGCGAAGAACCGCGTGCCTGGCGGCGCGCGCGTGCTCGGTGTGCACCTCGAGGGTCCCTACATCAATCCCGGCAAGCTCGGCGCGCAGCCTGACGCAGCCGTGTCGGCCGTGCTCGACGAAGTGCTGAAGTATCTGTCAATCGCGCCGATCCGCGTTGTCACGATCGCGCCGGAAATTTCCGGCCACATGGACATCATTTCGGAGATCAACGCGCGCGGCGTGCGCGTGCAACTCGGCCACTCGCTCGGCACGTACGACGACGCCGTAGCCGCGATGAAGCACGGCGCGCGCAGCTTCACGCACCTGTTCAACGCGATGTCGGCGCTGCATCACCGTAATCCAGGGATGGTGGGCGCGGCGCTCGCGCACGCTGAATACGCGGAAATCATTCCCGACCTGCTGCACGTGCATCCGGGCGCGATCCGCGCCGCGATGCGCGCGATCCCACGTCTCTACGTGGTGACGGACAGCACGTCGGCGACGGGCATGCCCGATGGCGAATACCGCCTCGGCAGCCAGCACGTGACGAAGTGCCTCGGCGGCGTACGACTCGCCGATGGCACGCTTGCGGGCAGCACGCTGACGATGGATCAGGCGCTGCGCAATCTGGTATCGCTCGGCCTGCCGGTGGCCGATGTTTCAAACCGTATGTCCCGTTATGCCGCCGACTACCTCGGCATCGAAGACCGTGGCCGCCTCGCGCGCGGCGCGTGGGCCGATGTCGTGGTGTTCGACCGCGAACTGGCGCTGACGGCGACTTACGTCGAAGGAGAATCGATTGTCGAATATGCTTAAAGAGGCGCTAGCGTCCGCTGACGTGGTCGCCGCGCAACTCAACGATACGTCGCGTGTGGAAGCGCTCGCGGCCCGCCTTGCGCTGGAGCCGCGGCATGTCGCGCTGACCGTGGCGCGCGGCAGTTCGGATCACGCGGCGAGTTACTTCGCATCGCTGACGATGAGCCGCGTGGGCCTGCCCGTCGCGTCGCTGCCAATGTCCGTCGCCACGCTTCAGCAGGCGCCGCTGAAAGTGAGCAACCAGCTTGCGCTTGGCTTCTCGCAATCCGGCAAGAGCCCGGATCTGGTCGGCACGATGCAGGCGCTGCGCGAAGCCGGCGCGCTGACCGTGGCTGCCGTCAACGTGCCTGGCTCGCCGCTCGAACAGGCATGCGAGTTCTATCTGCCCCTCGTCGCCGGTCCCGAACTGAGCGTCGCGGCAACCAAGAGCTATATCGCGATGCTGTCCGTGTCCGCGCAACTGGTCGCGCACTGGCAGAAGGACGAT
Organism: Paraburkholderia phymatum STM815; assembly: GCF_000020045.1. GTDB lineage: Bacteria > Pseudomonadota > Gammaproteobacteria > Burkholderiales > Burkholderiaceae > Paraburkholderia > Paraburkholderia phymatum. The sequence goes on from NC_010622.1 coordinate 335,084, forward strand.
GCGCTGCTCGGCGCGCTGAAATCGCTGCCCGATGCACTCGCGCGTGCAGGCGCGCTCGACTGGTCGAAGGCCGTGGACGAACTGCGCGACGTCGAACGCATGATCGTGATCGGCCGTGGGCTCGGGCTTGCGATCGCACAGGAAGCGGCATTGAAACTCAAGGAAACGTCGGGCATCCAGGCCGAGGCGTTTTCGAGCGCGGAAGTGCGTCACGGCCCGATGGAACTGATCGACCGCGACTATCCGCTGCTGGTGTTCGCACCCCGCGGGCCGGAGCAGTCGGGCCTGTTGCAGCTGGCCCGCGACATGCAGGCGCGCGGCGCTCGCGTGCTGCTCGCGGCACCGGGCGACGTTCCCGAAGCCACCTTGCCGCTCGTATCGACGGCGCACGCGGCGCTCGATCCGATTGCCGCGATCCTTTCTTTCTATGTGATGGCAGCCGGCCTCGCCGCCGCTCGCGGACGAAATCCCGATGCGCCGCGCCATCTGATGAAAGTCACCGAAACTCACTGATCGAGATATTCAGATGCGACGTGTCGAGGAGTCCCGTTTGAAGAGCCATTCCGAAGGCCATATTGTCCTGCTCGCGCCGATGACGGGTCCCGTCGTGCCGCTCGCGAACGTGCCCGACCCGGTGTTTTCGGGCGGCATGTTCGGCGACGGCATCGGTATCGATCCGCTGGAAGGCAAGCTGGTGGCGCCGTGCGACGGCGTCGTGATGCATCTGGCGCGCACCGGCCACGCCGTCACGATCACGACGGCAGAGGGCGTCGAAGTCCTGCTGCATATCGGTATCGACACGGTCGAGCTGAACGGCAAAGGCTTCGCGCCGATGATCGAGCAGGGCGCGAAAGTGCGCACGGGCGACGTGCTGATCGAGTTCGATCAGGATGCCGTTGCGCGGCATGCGCCGAGCCTTGTTTCGGTGATCGCGATTGCGAACTCCGATGCATTCGAGGTCGTCGACCGCGCGGAAAGCGGCACGCTGAAGGCAGGCGAGTCGCCGCTTCTGACGCTGCGTGTGCGCGATGGCGCGGCCGTCGCGGCTTCGCGGCAGGCGTCGAGCGTCAGCGAGGAAGCGCGCCAGAGCATCGTGCTCGAGCATGCGGGCGGTCTGCATGCGCGTCCGGCGGCGCGTGCGCGCGAAGCGGCGCGCGGCCTCGATGCACGCGTCGAAGTGCGTTTCGAAGGCAAGAAGGCGGCGATCGAAAGCGTCGTCGGTTTGCTGGGGCTGGGCGCGGGACAGGGCGCATCGGTCGAAATCGTCGGCATCGGCGCGCAGGCTCACGCCGCCGTCGAAGCCGTGGTGCGCGAACTGACACGGGAGGCGCATGGCGAAGCGGAAGAGAAGCCTGCGCGTCAGATGTCGCCGGCGCCTGTCACTGTGCCGAAGACGGGCGGCGAGGCGCTTGTGCCGAACACGCTCGCGGGCGTGTGCGCGGCGCCCGGCATCGCCGTTGGCAAACTGGTGCGCTGGGACGACGCGGACATCGAGCCGCCCGAGACCACGGGCAACACGCCCGCTGCCGAAAGCCGCCAGCTTGACAAGGCGCTCGCCGCCGTCGACGCCGAACTGAACACGACTGTGCGGGACGCCTCGCAGCGCGGCGCGCATGGCGAAGCGGGCATTTTCGCGGTGCATCGCGTGCTGCTCGAAGATCCGACGCTGATCGACGCCGCGCGCGATCTGATCAGCCTCGGCAAGAGCGCTGGCTTCGCGTGGCGCGAGACGATCCGCGCGCAGATCGGCGTGCTGTCGAAAGTCGATGACGCGCTGCTCGCCGAACGTGCCGCCGACCTGCGCGACATCGAGAAGCGCGTGTTGCGCGCGCTCGGGCACTCGAACGCGGCGGCGCGCTCGCTGCCCGAGGAAGCGGTGCTGAGCGCCGACGAGTTCACGCCATCGGATCTGTCTTCGCTGGATCGCAAGCGCGTCACCGCGCTCGTGATGGCGCGCGGCGGTGCGACCTCGCACGCGGCGATCATCGCGCGGCAGGCGGGCATTCCGGCGCTGGTCGCGATGGGCGATCAGTTGCACGCGATCGCGGAAGGCACTCAGGTAGTGGTCGATGCGACCGCGGGCCGCCTCGAATATGCACCGAGCGCGCAGGACGTCGAGCGGGCGCGCAACGAGCGCCAGCGCCTCGCGGGCGTGCGCGAAGCGAACCGTCGTACGTCGCAGCAAGCCGCCGCGACCAGCGACGGCCGCGCGATCGAAGTGGCCGCGAACATCGCGACGCTCGACGACGCGACGGCCGCCGTCGACAACGGCGCGGATGCCGTCGGCCTGCTGCGCACCGAACTGCTTTTCATCCACCGTCAGGCGGCGCCGACTGTCGATGAGCATCGCCAGAGCTATCAGTCGATCGTCGAGGCGCTACAAGGACGCACGGCCATCATCCGGACGCTCGACGTCGGTGCGGACAAGGAAGTCGATTATCTGACGCTGCCGCCCGAACCGAATCCGGCGCTTGGCTTGCGCGGCATCCGTCTCGCGCAGGTGCGCCCGGATCTGCTCGAAGACCAGTTGCGCGGCCTGCTTTCGGTGCAGCCCGCAGGCAAGGTGCGCATCCTCTTGCCGATGGTGACGGACGCCGGCGAACTCGTGCGTCTGCGCAGACGGATCGACGAACTCGCCGCCGCGTTGGGCCGCACGGAGAGGATCGAAGTCGGCGCGATGATCGAGGTGCCGTCGGCGGCGCTGCTCGCCGATCAACTCGCGGAACATGCGGACTTCCTGTCGATCGGCACGAACGACCTCACGCAGTACACGCTCGCGATGGACCGTTGCCAGCCGGACCTCGCCGCGCAGGCGGACGGCCTGCATCCGGCCGTGCTGCGTCTGGTGTCGGTGGCAGTGCAGGGTGCGGAAAAGCACGGCAAATGGGTCGGTGTGTGCGGCGCGCTCGCCGGCGATCCGCTCGCCGTGCCGCTGCTCGTCGGCCTCGGCGTGACTGAGTTGTCGGTGGATCCTGTGTCCGTGCCGGGTATCAAGGCGCGTGTGCGCAAACTCGATTATCGGCTGTGCCATCAGCGCGCCCTGGACGCCCTGGCGCTCGAATCCGCACAAGCGGTAAGAGCCTTGAGCCGCGAAATCTGGCCGCAAGACTGAGTGCGCTTGCGTCGCAACCAGTCCGAACGACAGATTCGTCAGCTCGATATTTCAACCAGCAAGTCAAGCAAGTACGCAACTACACGAGACAAAGGAGTGGAGGTATCAATGGATGGGAATCCGTTTCTGAAGGTTCAGCGCCTTGGCCGCGCACTGATGCTGCCGATCGCGGTGTTGCCGGTAGCCGGCCTGTTGCTGCGCCTCGGTCAGCCCGATGTGTTCAACATCAAGATGATCGCCGACGCGGGCGGCGCGATCTTCGACAACCTGCCGCTTCTGTTCGCGATCGGCGTCGCTGTCGGTTTCGCGAAGGATAACAACGGCGTGGCAGCGCTGGCGGGCGCGATCGGCTATCTGATCGAAGTCGCCGTGATGAAGGACATCAACGACAAGCTCAACATGGGCGTGCTGTCGGGGATCATCGCCGGTATCGTCGCGGGGATGCTGTACAACCGGTACAAGGACATCAAGCTACCCGACTACCTCGCGTTCTTCGGCGGCAAGCGCTTCGTGCCGATTGTCACGGGGGTCGCGTGTCTGGTGTTGGGCATCGTGTTCGGCTACGCGTGGGCGCCCGTTCAGGCCGCCATCGACGCCGCCGGCCACTGGCTGACGACGGCAGGCGCGGTCGGTGCATTCGTGTTCGGCCTGCTGAACCGGCTGCTGCTCGTGACGGGTCTGCATCACATCCTGAACTCGCTCGCATGGTTCGTGTTCGGCACATTCACGCCGCCGGGCGGCGCGGCCGTGACAGGCGACCTGCATCGCTTCTTTGCAGGCGACCCGACCGCGGGCACTTTCATGACGGGCTTCTTCCCGATCATGATGTTCGGTCTGCCCGCAGCGTGTCTCGCAATGCTCCACGAAGCGCCCAAGGAGCGCCGCGCACTGGTCGGCGGCCTGCTGTTCTCGATGGCGCTGACGTCGTTCCTGACGGGCGTGACGGAGCCGATCGAGTTCAGCTTCATGTTCCTCGCGCCAGTGCTGTACGCGATCCACGCGGTGCTGACGGGCCTCTCGCTCGCAATCTGTTCGGCGCTCGGCATCAAGCTCGGCTTCACGTTCTCGGCGGGCGCGATCGACTACGTGCTCAACTACGGTCTATCGACAAAAGGCTGGGAAGCGATCCCCATCGGGATTGCCTATTCGGTCGTCTACTACGGCCTGTTCCGCTTCTTCATCCGCAAGTTCAACATGGCGACGCCGGGCCGCGAGCAGGAAACGCCGGACGTGGCCAACGAATCGTTCTCTGCGGATGGCTTCGTCGCGCCTGTCGGGGGCTCAGCCGCAACGTCGGGCACGCGAGCGCAGCGATACATCGCGGCGCTCGGCGGTGCAGCGAATCTGTCGGTGGTCGATGCATGCACGACGCGTCTGCGTCTGTCGGTGGTGGACTCGGAGAAGGTGTCGGACAACGAGCTGAAGTCGATCGGTGCTCGCGGCGTGCTGAAGCGCGGCGGCGGCAACGTACAGGTGATCATCGGACCGGAAGCGGACATCATCGCCGATGAAATCCGCACGACGATTGCGAGCGGCGGCGCGGCTGCTGCGTCGCCCGCGAAGCCCGCTGTTGCGTCGGCCCCTGTCGTAACCGCTGCAACGGCTGCAACGGCGGCAGCTGGCAACGGCCCGCTCGATCCGGACCCGCTGCGCTGGCTCGCTGTGTTCGGCGGCGCGACGAACGTCGTGTCGCTGGAAGCGGTGGCGGCGACACGCTTGCGTATCGTCGTGCGCGACGCGTCGGCGATCGATCGTCAGCGTCTCGACACGCTGAATGTAGCGTGGGTGTCGACGGATACGTTCCACATCGTCGTCGGCGACGCGGCGCCGCGTTACGCGCAGCAACTGTCGACGCGTCTGACAGCAACGGCATGAGTTTCGTGAAGGCCTGAGTCTTCGTCGCTAAAGAGCCGGCGCCCTCGAGGCGCCGGTTTCTATTTGCGGCTCAGCGTTCGTCGCGGGCCGCCTGGGCATCGACCGCGTTGTTTGCTTCGAGCCACATCACGTTGATGATGCCGAGCGCGAGGGCAAGACCAATGCCGAGAATCCAGCTGAAGTACCACATGGTTCGCTCCTTCAGTACATCGAGTGATGGTTCTGTTCGATCGCGTCGGCCGTGACCTTGCCGCGCATCACGCGATACACCCAGCTCGTGTAAATGAGAACGAGCGGCAGGAAGACGATCACGGCGATCAGCATGATCTGCAGCGTCATCTGGCTCGACGTCGAGTCCCAGACGGTGAGGCTGCTGCGGCCGTCGAGCGACGACGGCATGATGAACGGAAACATCGAGAAGCCCGCCGTCAGGATCACGCCCGTCACCATCAGCGAGGTCGACAGGAACGCCGTGCGCTCGAAGCGCGAATTCGCGAGCACGAGCGCGAGCACGCCGCCCACGACGCCAGCAAGGGGCGCGGCAATCATCCACGGGTACATCGCGTAGTTCGTGAGCCACAGGCCGGGCGCGCCCATCACGTTTTTTAGCAGCGGATTCGCGACGGTATCGAGCGGCGCGGGCTCGCTGATCTGGTAGCCGCCGATCAGCGTCGCCACCAGCACGCCGGCAATCAGGAAGAGCCCGACTGCGATCAGCGATGCGGCACGTAGAGCAATCGACGCACGCCGGGCGACGACGCCATCCGCTTTCATCTTGACGAACGCCGCGCCGTGCGCGGCGAGCATCGACACGCTCACCACGCCGCACAGCAGCGCAAACGGGTTGAGCAGCGCGAAGAAGCTGCCGTGATAGGTGACGCGCAGTTCCTGATCGAATGCGAACGGCACGCCCTGCAGCAGATTGCCGAACGCGACGCCGAACACCAGCGCGGGCACGAATCCGCCGACGAACAGCGCCCAGTCGCATGCGCTGCGCCAGCGCGGATCGTCGCGCTTGCCGCGATAGTCGAAGCCGACAGGGCGGAAGAACAGCGAGAAGAGCACGAGCAGCATCGCGAAGTAGAAGCCCGAGAACGACGCGGCATATACGAGCGGCCAGGCGGCGAACATCGCACCGCCCGCCGTGATCAGCCAGACCTGGTTGCCCTCCCACGTCGCGCCAACGGTGTTCACGACGATGCGCCGCTCGGCGTCCGTCTTGCCGATGAAGGGCAGCAGGATCGCTGCACCCATGTCGAAGCCGTCGGTTAGCGCAAAGCCGATCAGCAGTACGCCGACGAGCACCCACCAGACCAGTTTGAGGGTTGGGTAATCCATAGCGTTGTCCTTGTCCAGGGCTTCCGTCATGCCGCCGTATTGGCGCCGATAGCAGCCTGCGTGCTCTGCTCGTGGTGATAGCGGCCCGTATGCAGCGACGACGGACCGAGCCGCGCGTACTTGAACATCAGAGTGATCTCGACGATGAACAGTGCGGTGTAGAACACGACAAAGCCCGCGAGACTCAGATATAGATCGCCCGCCGTCAGACTGGACGACGACAGCGAAGTCGGCAGAATGCCCGCGATGGTCCAGGGCTGTCGCCCGACTTCGGCGACGATCCAGCCGAACTCGGCCGCGAGCCACGGCAACGGTATGGCCCACACGGCCCAGTGCAGGAACCAGCGGCGATTCTCGAACAGCAGCGAGCGCTGCGCGCAGAAGAAGAACGCCAGCACGAAGGTGGCGAGGAACAGGATGCCGAGGCCAACCATCAGCCGGAACGACCAGAACACAGGCAGCACGGGCGGGACAGTCTTCTTCGCGGCCTGTTTGATCTGGTCGGCGGTGGCGTCGGTGACGTTGGGCGTGAACTGCCTGAGCAGCAGGCCGTAGCCGAGATCCTTCTTGTTCGAGTCGAAGGTGGCGTGCGTCTCGTCGGTCGCGTCGCCTTGTCTGATTTTTTGCAGCGCGCCGTACGCAAGGATGCCGTTGCGGATGCGCGTCTCATTCTGCGCCATCAGTTCCTTCAGTCCGACGACGGGTTCGTCGAGCGAGCGCGTCGCGATGATGCCGAGCGCGTAGGGCACGCGCAGCGCATAATCGGTGCGTTCCTCCTGCTGGTTCGGCATGCCGAAGATCGTGAATGGCGCGGGCGGCGGCGCCGTTTCCCATTCGGATTCGATCGCGGCGAGTTTCATCTGCTGCACTTCCCCCGTGGTGTAGCCCGATTCGTCGCCCAGCACGATCACGCACAGCGTTGCGGCTAGCCCGAAGCCCGCCGCCACCGCGAACGAGCGCAGCGCGAAGTCGATGTCGCGGCGCTTGAGCAGATACCACGATGAAAGCCCGAGCACGAACATCGACGCTGTCACATAACCCGCCGACACCGTGTGCACGAACTTCACCTGCGCGACGGGATTGAAGATCACGTCGAAGATGCTCGACAGCTCCATGCGCATCGTTTCATAGTTGAACTCGGCGCCGACGGGGTTGTTCATCCAGCCGTTCGCAATCAGGATCCACAGCGCGGACAGATTCGAGCCGAGCGCCACGAGGAATGTGACCATCAGATGCTGGACGCGCGACAGCCGGTTCCAGCCGAAGAAGAACAGACCGACGAAGGTCGATTCCAGAAAGAACGCCATCAGCCCTTCGACGGCGAGCGGCACGCCGAAAATATCGCCGACGTAGTGGGAGTAGTACGACCAGTTGGTGCCGAACTGGAATTCGAGCGTGAGGCCCGTCGTCACGCCCATTGCGAAGTTGATGCCGAACAGCTTGCCCCAGAATTGGGTCATGTCCTTGTAGATCTGCTTGCCTGTCATCACGTAGACGCTTTCCATGATCACGAGCAGCCATGACAGACCGAGCGTCAGAGGCACGAACAGGAAGTGATAGAGGGCCGTGACGGCGAATTGCAGACGCGAAAGATCGACGACGTCGCTAGCGGGCATGGTTGTCACCTCGATGCTGAAGCGGCGATTGGACGGAGGCCGGCACCGACAGCAGCGCCTGGGCGACCTGCGCGGGCGGCAGCGACATGTTCCGCGCCTGCGGATGATTGAAGAAGGCGAACTTGAGTGCGATCAGCAGCAGGAACTTGATCGCGAGCACGATCAGGATGTCGCGCGCGAAGGTCGGGCCGCGCGCCCACGCGACGATGCGGCTGGCGAGCGCGCGGTGTGTGGCATTCCTATGATTGAGCGTGGTGGCCATGTTCGATCGGCAATGTCATCGCGCCGGTTGACCCGGCAGGATCCAGTGCCCGTCATTCGCGGCCCTGGCGCATGCCTAACCATTGTAGGAATGGACCGACGGACAAGCCCGCGTCATCGTGTCGCGAGTGGGCGTCAGTCTTATCTTTAATAAGCCAAGGTCCACACGAGTTCAAGGAAATGTCTGGACATTCATGCGCTTCCACGCAATAGCTGAGGATCAGAAGATAAAAAGCCCCGCCTTCTTGCGAAGAGCGGGGCTCTGTCTGTAACGGGTGCCGCCGATGGCCGGCGCGCCCGCCGCTTCTCTGCGGTTACGCGTATTCGGCCAGCGCGGTGCGCATTTTCTTCATTGCGCTTGCTTCGATCTGGCGAATCCGTTCGGCCGACACGCCGAACTCGTCGGCCAGTTCGTGCAGCGTCGAGCCGCCCGAACCATCGTCTTCCACCTGCAGCCAGCGCGCCTCGATGATGCGGCGGCTGCGCGAGTCGAGCGATTCCAGCGCGCTCGCGATACCGTCGCTGTGCAGCCTGTCGCGCTGACGCGCAGCCAGCACGGCCGTCGGCTCGCTGTGCGAATCCGCCAGGTAGGCGATGGGCGCGAATGCTTCTTCGCCGTCTTCGACCTGACCTTCCAGCGCCACGTCGCCACCCGACAGGCGCGTTTCCATTTCGGCCACTTCTTCGCGCTTCACATTCAGTTCTTTCGCCAGACCGTCGATCTCGTCGGGCGTGAACGACTGCAACCCTTGCTTGTGACTGCGCAGGTTGAAGAACAGCTTGCGTTGCGCCTTGGTCGTCGCCACCTTCACCATGCGCCAGTTGCGCAGGATGTATTCATGGATTTCGGCCTTGATCCAGTGCATCGCGTACGACACGAGACGCACGTTCTGCTCCGGGTCGAAGCGCTTCACAGCCTTCATCAGGCCGATGTTGCCCTCCTGGATCAGGTCCGCGTGCGGCAGGCCGTAGCCAAGGTAGTTACGCGCGATCGAAACTACCAGCCGCAGGTGCGACAGGACGAGCTTGCGCGCAGACTCAAGGTTGTTCTGCTCGCGGTATTCAGTGGCGAACTGGCGCTCTTCCGCCGGCGTCAGCATCGGAATCCGGTTGACGGCCTGGATGTAGGCGTCGATGTTGCCCAGTTGGCCGGGCAGAAGAGAAGCATGCGAGAGCGCCAGTGCACCTGCCGGAGCGGCCTTAGCCGACGACGGGCTCAGAGTACTCGGAAGGGTCAATGTGTTGCTCACGTAGCAAACTCCTTTAATCAGACAAAATTTCGGCCATTGCCGACCACGATGGATGTTAGCACTCTCATCTACCGAGTGCTAATACTTAGAAGCTGTAGGGCCATCCGAGTTCCCCTAATTCTATTGGAATCATGCTTCTAATAGCATCGAACCCCTATCGTACCTCATCTGCAGGTTTCACGTCGAACGCATAGGATTCGTCCAATGCGACAAGATTCCGCAATCAAGGGCAAGATTTTTTCGGAAACAGAAGCAGCTATTTGCGACTTTTCAGCAGCGTCTAAACGGTCCGATAGTTGCTACCGTCTCTAGAATGTCGCTGCGCGATGTCGTCGCTCAAACTCGCTTCTGACGGACGTACGATGGAAAAAAAGAACAGGCGTTGGACCAATCTGGCGGGCAAATGTGCCGCCGCTGCCGTCTTTCTCAGCTTGTCAGGTTTGGCTTCAGCAGACCAGTTCGGCATTCAGATCACAGGCGCCACCGCCGATGAACATGTTCGCAAACTCGACCTCGGTTTTGTCTGGGATCCCCATCTGACCTGGTGGGAAATTGGCGGCTGGCACTTCGCATTGCTCGGCGAAGCGCACGCGGCGTGGTGGCACACGGACGAGGGCAACGTTCACCAGAACATCGGGGAGTTTGGCGTCACACCGGTGATCCGGTTCATCAAGGGATCGGGTGCGTTCCGGCCGTTCGTCGAGGCGGGCGTCGGCGTGCGCGTGCTGACCAGCCCGCGAATCTCTTCGACCTTCTCGCTGGGTTCTGCGTTTCAGTTCGCCGATATGGTCGGTGCCGGCGCGCAGTTCGGCGATCATCAGCAGTATCAGCTTGGCTATCGCTTTCAGCACGTCTCGAACGGCGGTATCAAAGAGCCGAATCCTGGTATAAATTTCCACCAGATTTACGTGCAGTACAACTTCTGACGATCGCTGCCACTGCCGGCGCCGTCGTCGATGGGGGCGAACGCGATGGTGGCAAAAGTGATCGAGGCGATTCGCGGGCTGGAGCGCGACCGCTTTCGCGCGATGGTGGAAGGAAACGGCCAGCAGCTCCATGCGCTGCTCTCGGACAACGTCATATACGTTCACACGAACGGCAAGCGCGAGTCGAAGCAGCAGTTCATCGACGGCATCACGGCCGGGCGTCGCCGCTATCGCCAGATCGAGGTGCAGTCGCAGGAGGTGCTGCCTGTCGGACGCGAGGCCTGTGTGATTACCGGCCGCGCGCTGATCGAGATGGAAGCGAATAACGGCGCGTTGCTGTTCCCGATTGCCTACATGGCGGTTCAGGCACAGGAAGACGGCAAGTGGCGGCTGATTGCGTGGCAGGCGACGCGTTGCGCTATCGAGTGACGCGGATCGCGCAATCACTCTTTCCCTGACGGAAGCTGCTTCGTGAGCGGTCCATGCGCGCCGGCGACGGGTGAATCGCCGGCGTTTGCGCTTCTGCGGTCCTGCGTGTTTCCTGTTGCCTTGCGCGGGTCAGGCCGCGACCCGACGGTCGACTGCCGGCCAGCCCGCCCGATTGACGCCGCTGACGACAGCATCGACGACGGCCGTCATTTCGTCCTTTGAGACGCCGACGCCATGCCGCATCGGCTGATCGCCGATCCGGCAGCCGACGAATACGGCAGTGCGGCCGTCCGTCGTGCGCATGGTTTCGAACGACGTGATTTCGATGTCCTGCTTCGCCGCCGCCGTCATTTCCTGCGCGACGGCCCTTGCGTATGCCTCGTGACCGTCCACGGCCGCCGCCGCTGCGGGCACGCCGATCTCACGCTTGTTCCACCGCACCGTCGAGCCGTTCACGCGCTGAGCCGGGCCTTCCGTCTCGAAGTATTCACGGGCAAAGAGCGCGCAGATCGCGTCGCCCGTCACTTCCTCGCCGGACTGGTCGGCGACCGTCTGCACGGCATGGCTGAATTCAATTTGCACGCGTCGCGGCGGCGCGAAGCCCATGCCGCGCTCAAGCAGATAGGTCGAGCCGCCCTTGCCGGACTGGCTGTTCACGCGGATCACGGCGTCGTAGCTGCGGCCGACGTCGGCGGGATCGATGGGCAGATACGGCACTTCCCAGACGGCGCCCGCTTTCTGCTGTGCAAAGCCCTTGCGGATCGCGTCCTGATGCGAACCGGAGAACGCCGTGTAGACGAGATCGCCTGCATACGGATGCCGCGGATGCACGGGAATCTGGTTGCAGCGCTCGACCACGCGCCGCACGGCGTCGATGTCCGAAAAATCGAGACCGGGATCGATGCCCTGCGTGTAGAGATTCATCGCGAGCGTGACGATGTCCACGTTGCCCGTGCGCTCGCCGTTGCCAAACAGGCATCCTTCGATGCGGTCCGCGCCCGCCATCAGCGCGAGTTCCGCCGCCGCGACGGCCGTGCCGCGATCGTTATGCGGATGCACCGACAACACGATGCTGTCGCGATAACCAAGATTCCGGTCCATCCATTCGATCTGGTCCGCATACACGTTCGGCGTCGCGGCTTCGACAGTGGCGGGCAGGTTCACGATCATCTTGTGGTCGCGGGTGGGACGCCACGTTTGCGCGACGGCGTCGCAGACTTCGCGGGCAAACGGCAACTCCGTCATGCTGAATGTTTCGGGCGAATACTGATACGTCCAGTGCGTCTGCGGGCGGGCGTCGGCGTGCTCGCGGATGATCCGCGTGCCTTCGACGGCCAGCGCCTTCACTTCTTCCTGCGACTGGTTGAAGACGATCCTGCGGAACGATGGGCAGATCGCGTTGTACAGATGGACGATCGCGCGCGGCACGCCTTCGAGCGCCTCGAACGTGCGCGCGATCAGGTCTGCGCGCGACTGGACGAGCACTTCAATGGTCACGTCGTCGGGAATGCGCTTTTCGTTGATCAACTTCCGGACGAAATCGAAGTCGGTTTGCGACGCCGACGGGAAACCGACTTCGATCTCCTTGAAACCAGTCGCGACGAGCATCTCGAAGAACTCGGTCTTCTGCGGGATACTCATCGGCTCGATCAGCGACTGGTTGCCGTCGCGCAAGTCGGTGCTCATCCAGATCGGCGCGCGGTCGATCGTTCGGCTGGGCCACTTTCGACCGGTCAGGCGGACGGTGGGGAAGGGACGGTATTTCTCGGCAGGGTTGCGCAACATGGTAAGGCCTCGTTCGTTTCGTTTAGTCGTGTGCTTGGGAATGTGGCGTCGAGCGGCTGGCGGGTTGCCACAGATGCACGACCCGCAAGCCGGGCGCTAGCGGGAGCAACGAACGGGCGCGAACAAACAACGTCATCGGAACGACGACGAAGGCAACGATCGATACGGAAGCCCATGCAACGTGCATTTGACCCTCGCGACTCGTCCGAACGGTAAACGGACGAATGCAGACGACTACAGGTTTTTGAAGGAACTACGGACTGGGGTGAAACATGAACGACGGGAACTGCTGGGAGGACCGCCGCAGCCGCTTGGCCGACTGCGCGCGGCGCTACGCCTTGCTTACGCTAGACGTAGCGATAGGGGCCGCGCTAGGCGGCCGGAGGTAATTCGGAGGGTGTTCGGAATGGAACGCATTGTCAGAAGATAAGCGACGCGACGTGAGGCTGTCAACCTGCCATGCGCCGCAAGGCGTTCGTTTTTACGCGGGAATCAGCCGCGGACCGACGTCAGTCCTTGTCAGGCGGCTTTCCGCGCGATCTCCACGATCAGTTCGACCTGACGTGTGATGGCGGCCGGCACAGGCGCGTCGCCGCGCAGTACGTCGGCGATCCACGCGGCCGTGGTCGGCGCATCGCGGCCTTCGGGCAGGTCGACTTCGGGCGCATCCGGCGACGAGCGCTCGGCCGCAACGCGCGTTTCGCAGATGCCGTCATGCAGCCAGTCGATCTGGACCTGGCGGCGCGTGTCCGCGACGGCCTCGCCCTCCGTGCCGCGCGCGAGCAGTGCACCGCCGATGGCCAGTTCCGGATGCGAGACGAACAGTTGGGTCAGGCTTTCGCGATATGGGGGATGCGTGTAGTTCACGAGCCGCAGGCCAGCCGGCGCGAACGGCTGAAGAATCTTGACGAGGGTGTGGGTCGAATTGCGCACGCCCATCCGCCGACGCAGCGACAGCAGCCGCGCAAGCTTCGGCGCGAGCGTCCCGATTGGCGCGAAGGCGATGCGCTGGCGTGCGAGGTCCGCTTCGATATCGCTGTGCGTCTGGGCGGGCGCGACATTCAGATGCGCGAAGATCTCGGCGCTCGTCACGCGGCCCGGGTCTTCCGTCACGCCGTGCACCAGCACGGGCACGCCCTCGCGCGCGAGCAGAAGTGCCAGCAGCGGCACGAGGTTCGGCTGCTTGCGCGCGCCGTTGTAGCTCGGAATCGACACGGCCTGATGCGTGCCGTGCTTCACGTCGACCGGCGCGAACGAAGCGTGCGCAGCGGCCAGCATCGCGGCCAGTTCGTCGGCGGATTCGCCTTTCACCCGATACGCGAGCAGGATCGCGCCCAGTTCGAGATCGCAGACGCGGCCGTCGAGCATTGCGGCGTAGAGCGCTTGCGTGTCGTCGGGCGTGAGCGCGCGCGCGCCGTTGGGGCCGCGGCCGATTTCCTTGATGAATCGGGCGCAGGGAACAGGCGTGGTGTTGGTGAGATCGGTCATCGGGGCAAACGGTATGGGGGCGGCAGGCCGTGTGACGCGGCTGGCGACGCGCTACGGTTCCGTTCGAGTATCGCACGCCGCACGTTCCTTCAGAAATCGAGCAAATTCGCGGCCTGTCATGAACCTTACGGTATCGCTTCGACGGTTGCCACCTGGCCGTTCGGCCACGCGGCACGCGAAACGGCGCCGCGTTACACTCAATATTTCGCCGTGTCAGAGCGGCTCAATAGAAGACGGAGAACGGAATGGGTTACGTGTTTGCGCCAGCGCCGGTGACGGCTGTGCCAGTCGTCGGATCGGACGATCAATTCGCGGTACGCCGCATTTACTGCGTCGGCCGCAATTACGAAGCGCATGCGCGCGAAATGGGCCATGATCCCGACCGCGAACCGCCGTTCTTCTTCGCGAAGCCCGCCGACGCCGTGCTCTACGTCGCGCCCGGTGCCACGGGTGAATTTCCGTATCCGGCGCAGTCAAAGAATGTCCACTACGAAATGGAACTCGTCGCGGCAATCGGCAAGGCGGGCAAGAACATTCCCGCCAGCAACGCGCTCGATCACGTCTATGGCTACGCGCTCGGTCTCGATATGACGCGCCGCGATTTGCAGGCGGAAGCGAAGAAACTGGGGCGTCCGTGGGACACCGCGAAGGGCTTCGACTACTCGGCGCCGCTCGGTCCGATTCATCCCGTTTCCAAGGTCGGTCACGTCGACAAAGGCGCGATCTTTCTTACCGTCAACGGGGAAGAAAAGCAGCGCTCGGATGTGTCTCAGTTGATCTGGTCTGTGGCTGAGACAATCGAGTATCTGTCCAGCTTCTTCGAATTGCAGCCCGGCGATCTGATTTTCACGGGTACGCCCGAAGGCGTCGGCGCCATCGTCCGTGGCGACCTGATGAAGGGCGGCGTTGAGGGGCTGGGCGAATTCAGCGTGCGCATGGTGTAACGTCCGCCGATTCAATCAGGGGGGAGACTACACAATGAAGCTATACAGCTACTTTCGCAGCTCGGCGTCCTATCGCGTGCGCATCGCGCTGAATCTGAAGAATCTGCCGTACGAGTACGTGCCCGTGCATCTGCTGCGCGACGGCGGCGAGCAGTTCAAGCCCGAATACCGCAAGCTCAATCACGACGCCATCGTGCCAACGCTGGTGGACAACGGTCATGTGATCACGCAGTCGCTTGCGATCATCGAGTATCTGGAGGAAACGCATCCCGAGCCGGCGCTGCTGCCGTCGAAGCCTGCCGATCGCGCGTATGTCCGCTCGATCGTCCAGCAGCTTGCGTGCGAAATCCATCCATTGAACAATCTGCGCGTGCTCAAGTATTTGAAGCGCACGGTCGGCGTGAGCGACGAGGTGAAGGACGCGTGGTATCACCATTGGATCAGTTCGGGTTTTGCTGCGCTCGAAGAGTATCTGGTCGCCGATGGCCGCGCGGGTATGCTGTGCTTCGGCGATACGCCGACCATCGCCGATATCTGCCTCGTGCCGCAGGTGTTCAATGCCTCGCGCTTTAACGTCGATTTGAGCCCCTATCCGACAATCCGGCGCATTTGCGATTACGCAAACTCGCTGGATGCGTTCGCGCGCGCCGAACCTTCCGTGCAACCGGACGCGGAGTAAATGCGGGAGCGTTTCGCGACGACTCGTCCGCAACGCGCAAGCAATAAAAAAGGGCGTCAGGCGACCGATGACGCTCTTTTCGTATTTCGCCTCGCCTTCAGGCAATCATTGCATCAACCCAGCAATGCATCTGAAAACTCTTCGGCGCTGAACGGCTGCAGGTCCTCGACCTTCTCGCCGACGCCGATGAAGTACACGGGCACGGGGCGTTGCCGCGCGATCGCCGCGAGGATGCCGCCCTTCGCCGTGCCGTCAAGTTTCGTCACGATCAGGCCTGTAAGCCCGAGTGCGTCGTCGAATGCCTTTACTTGCGCGAGCGCATTCTGACCCGTATTCGCATCGATGACGAGCAGCACTTCATGCGGCGCGCCGGCCATCGCCTTGCCGATCACGCGCTTCACCTTGCGCAGTTCTTCCATCAAGTGAAGCTGGGTCGGCAGACGGCCTGCCGTGTCCGCCATCACGACGTTGATTTTGCGGGCGCGCGCCGCGCCGACGGCATCGAAAATCACCGCCGCGGGATCGCCGCTTTCCTGTTGCACGACCATCACGTTATTGCGCTCTCCCCAGATCGCGAGCTGTTCGCGCGCGGCGGCGCGAAACGTGTCACCCGCTGCGAGCAGCACGGACTGGTTGAAGCGTTGCATATGCTTGGCCAGCTTGCCGATGCTGGTGGTCTTGCCCGCGCCGTTGACGCCCGCAATCATCATCACGGTCGGATGGTAATGGCCGAGCGTAAGCGACTTCTCCAGCGGCTTCAGCAGGTCGACGAGCAGCGTGCGCAGCGCGCTCTTTACCTGCTGCGGATCGGTGAGGCGCTCGCTGCGTACTTTCTCGCGCAGCGTTTCGAGCAGATATTCGGTCGCATCGACGCCCGCGTCGGACATCAGCAGCGCCGTTTCCAGTTCTTCATACAGGTCTTCGTCGATCCTGGTGCCGACGAAAATGCCCGTGATGCTCGAACTCGTTTTCGACAGGCCGCTGCGCAGGCGCGTGAGCCACGAGCGTCGGGCGGCCGCTTCGGGCACGGGCGGCGGAACAATTTCGACGTTCGCGTCGCTTTCGTCGGCTTCCTTGTCCGCGTCTTCGAAGTCGGCGGCATCAGGAACGTAATCTGGATCGAATTCGGGCGCGTCGGCCGAATCCGGCAGAGCTTGCGGGCGGGCCGCCGCGGGCGCTGCCGGCTCAGCCAGGTCCTGCATGTCGAGGTCTGCGCCGCGCTCGGTCTGCGACGCTTCAGGCGTGTCGTCGGGCGCCTTGGAACCCTTGAATCGTTTGAAAAAGCTGAACATGGTTTGGGCTGGAGTGAGATTGCGCCGGATTCCTGCTTTCGGCCGGGCGACGCGTGGCGACGAACGGCAATGAGCGACCATGCGGCGATGCGATGGCCGGCAATCGGCGTTCCGATGGCCGCATGGCGAACCGGCGCGCAAGGCGCTGGAAGCCGAACATTTTATCAGGCGCGTCAGGCGTCGTCGTGATCGCGACCAGGCGCACACCGTCATGGTGAGCCTCGGCGAGTACGCTTGCGCGCGTGTGGTAACGTGGGCGCTCCGGCTCGCCGATCGACTACTTTTTCCGACGCTCGGCGGGCGCACGCTCAACTCATACCACGCATGTCCCGTACTTCTTCTGCACGCGCAAAGAGCGCGCCCTCCGGGCGCGGCCAGGCGCACACAATCCGCATCATCGGCGGCGACTGGAAGCGCACGCCGCTGCCCGTGATCGATCTCGACGGCCTGCGCCCGACGCCCGACCGCGTTCGCGAGACACTGTTCAACTGGCTGGGTCAGCGGCTCGACGGCCAGCGCTGTCTCGATCTCTTTGCCGGCAGCGGCGCGCTCGGTTTCGAAGCGGCATCGCGCGGCGCAGCGCGCGTGCTGATGGTTGAGCGCAATGCGCGTGCGGCGGCGCAACTGCGGGCGAATCAGGCGAAGCTGTCGGCGGGCGCGATCGAAATCGCCGAAGCCGACGCATTGCGGCTCGCCGCGAGCCTCGCGCCCGGTTCGTTCGACGTCGTGTTCCTCGATCCGCCGTTCGGTGAGGATCTGCTCGGGCGCTCGCTCGAGGTCGCGGTGCCGCTGGTTAGCGCGAATGGCTTTCTTTACGTCGAGTCGGGACAATCGCTCGATGCGGCCGGATTTGCTGCGCTGGCGGGCTGGTCAGTCGTCAGGCAGGGCAAGGCGGGCGCCGTCCACTATCATTTGCTGCAGCGCGAAAATGAGGAATAATGCGCGTTCCATAACAAGCGCCGGGCGGTTTGCCGTCACGCGCGCGATATCGTCGTCAGACGAGTTCTGCGAGGCGTGCTGCCGCAAGCCTTCTAGCCTGTAGAGAGGAGAAATCCCATGGTTGTCGCCGTGTATCCGGGTACGTTCGATCCGCTCACGCGTGGTCACGAAGACCTCGTGCGTCGCGCTTCGAGCATTTTCGACACGCTGGTGGTAGGCGTGGCGGATAGCCGCAACAAGCGGCCCTTCTTCAACCTCGAAGAGCGCCTCGAGATTGCGAACGAAGTGCTCGGCCACTATCCGAACGTCCAGGTGATGAGCTTCAAGGGGCTATTGAAGGATTTCGTCCGCGTCAACAATGCGCGCGTGATCGTGCGCGGACTGCGTGCCGTATCGGATTTCGAATATGAGTTTCAGATGGCGGGCATGAACCGCTATCTGCTGCCCGACGTCGAGACGATGTTCATGACGCCGTCCGACCAGTATCAGTTCATCTCGGGCACGATCGTCCGCGAGATCGCGCAACTGGGCGGCGATGTGAGCAAGTTCGTATTTCCGTCCGTGGAAAAGCGGCTGCAGGACAAGGTCGCCGCGCTGGAGCAGGCGCGGGCCGCCAATCCGTGATCGCCTGCGCCGGTCGGCGAAACGCGGGCCTCTCGGCATAACCTGCCGCCCAGCGAGGTCTATCCGACAGGCGTAAAATTGCCGATTATGGACCGTTTTGACCGGCGCGTGCAGCAAGCGGCGCGCTGGCATGAAGTGAGAACAGCATGGCCCTGATGATTACCGACGAGTGCATCAATTGCGACGTCTGCGAGCCCGAGTGCCCGAACGACGCGATTTCGATGGGCCCGGAAATCTATGTGATCGACCCGAAGAAGTGCACCGAATGCGTCGGCCATTTCGACGAGCCGCAATGTGTGCAGGTGTGCCCTGTTGAATGCATTCCGCGCAATCCGGACTATCTGGAGACGGCCGAGCAACTGATGGAGAAGTACAACGGACTGCAGGCCGCGAAGAGCGCCTGATTCTTTAGTCTGGCTGAATGCGGCACCGCGTGTAATCGACGCGGTGCCGTTTTTGTTATCGCTGATGTCTCAGCCGACGTACCCGCCAAGAATATCCTTCAACGCGTCCACGAGCGTATCGCACTCGGCGTCCGTGCCGATCGAGATCCGCAGATGCTGGTCGATGCGCGGCAACTCGAAGTGCCGCACGAAGATTTCCTTTTCCCTGAGCTGCGCGGCGAGCGTGGCGGCGTCGTAGCCGTCATGACGAGCGAACAGGAAGTTCGCCGACGACGGCACGACTTCGAACCCTAGTGCAGTCAACTGCGACGTCAGACGTTCCCGGCTCGCGATGACCCTCTCCGTGCACTCGCGGAACCACGCGTCGTCCTTGTAGGCAGCCGTGGCTGCCGCCTGCGCGAGGCGATCGAGCGGATATGAATTGAAGCTGTCCTTCACGCGATTCAACGCGTCGATCAACTCGACGTCGCCGAATGCAAAGCCGACGCGCATGCCCGCGAGCGAGCGCGACTTCGACGTCGTATGCACGACGAGCAGGTTCGGATACTTGCCGATCAGCGAGATTGCGGACTGCGCGCCAAAGTCCACATAGGCTTCATCGACCACGACGACTGATTCGGGATTCGCCGCGACAACACGTTCGATGTCCGAAAGCGGCAGCGCATGTCCCGTCGGCGCATTGGGATTCGGGAAGAGAATGCCACCGTTCGCCTCGCCGTCATGCTGCATGTAGTCGTCGATTCGGATCTGGAACGCGTCGTCCAACGGAATCGTCCGGTACTCGACGTCGTAGAGACGCGCGTAAGTCGGATAGAAGCTGTATGTGATATCCGGAAAGAGAATCGGCTTGTCGTGCTTGAGAAGCGCCTGAAACACGGTGGCGAGCACTTCATCCGAGCCGTTGCCCGCGAATACCTGGTCCGCATTCAGCCCGTGATGCGCAGCGACGGTTTCGCGCAATACGCGTGCGGTCGGATCTGGATAGCGACGCAGCGACTCGGCGTGCTCGCCCAGTTCGTCGCGGATCGCGCGCAGCACGGCGGGCGAGGGCGGGTACGGATTCTCGTTGGTGTTCAGCTTCACAGGATGCGCGAGCGCGGGCTGTTCGCCCGGCACGTACGGCGTCAACCGGTGAACGATATCGCTCCAGTAGCGGCTCAAGCTTCTCTCCTTTGTGCTTCGTCGCGTCACCGCGGCGCGTCAGGGATTGCGATGCAGTTGCATCATCGCGCGTTCGAGTTCGCCCTTGACGACTACCGGCATGACTGCCAGCGCGCGCTCGATCGACGCGTCGATCAGGTCCTGCTCTTCCTTGCGCGGCGGCTTCAGCACGAAATTCGCAACGTCGGGCTTCGCGCCGGCACGCGCGCTGTCGGGAATCAGATCGCGCGGATGGCCGATGCCGATGCGCAGCCGCCAGTACTGCTGTGTCGACAGATGCGCGGATATGTCCTTCAGGCCATTATGCCCGCCGCTGCCGCCGCCGAGCTTCAGCTTGACGGTGCCAGGCGGGAGATCGAGTTCGTCGTGCGCGACGAGAATCTGGTCCGGCAGAATCTTGAAGAAATGCGCGAGCGCGACGACGGATTGACCCGAGCGGTTCATATACGTCATCGGTTCGAGCAGATGCACTTCTTCGCCGTAAAGACGCGCTTTCGCGTAGAAACCGTGGAAGCGCCGCTCGTCGCGCAACGTCGTGCCCGCTTCGCGAGCGAGTTGGTCGATGAGCCAGAAGCCGGCGTTGTGCCGGGTCGCGGTGTATTCGGCGCCCGGATTGCCGAGCCCGACGATCAACTTGATCATGTTCGAATGAGCCGCACGGCAGGCCGCGCAGTCTGAAATAAGCGAAAAAAAACCCGCCGGGGCGAACCGCGGCGGGTTACGTCGACCGTTCCATTGAAACGGATCGAGAGGATAGCGGCTTTATTCAGCTGCCGGCTTTTCGCCTTCAGCTGCTGCTTCTTCCGACTGGGCACCAGCAGGAATCGGAGCCGAGACGATCACCGGGTTTTCTGCGACGAGGTGCGCAACCAGAGCGACGCCAGCCGGCAGAGCGATGTCCGTTGCGTGCAGGGATTGGCCCGCTTCGATCTTCGCCAGATCGACTTCGATGAACTCCGGCAGAGCGGCCGGCAGGCATTCGATTTCGATTTCGTTGATGACGTGCGAGATGATCGCGCCACCCAGCTTGACAGCTGGGTTGGTTTCCTGATTCATGAAGTGGAGCGGCACCTTCGTGTGCAGCTTCTTCTTCGCGTCGACGCGCTGGAAGTCCACGTGCAGCACGAGCTGACGGAACGGGTGGTATTGCACGTCGCGCAGCAGAACCTGTTGCGACTTGCCCGCCACTTCCAGTTCGAGGATCGACGAGTGGAATGCTTCTTTCTTCAGTGCGTGCCACAGCGCGTTGTGATCGAGTTCGATCAGTTGCGGTTCGCCAGCGCCGTACACGATGCCCGGGGCCTTGCCCGAGTTACGCAGGCGGCGGCTCGCACCCGTACCTTGCAGATTACGCTCAAAAGCGACGACTTTCATTTGCTTCTCCATTATCTGCCCGCGACCAGGCAGTAAAACGGGGCCTTGCTTGCTCTTGAAGAGCTTCAGGCCCCTGTTAGAACGGCATGAACCTTCGTTCGCCCACGCCGATATGCAAAAGCGCCGCATTCATCGTGCGGCGCCTTCGCGAATACTTTAGCTTTCCGCGAACAGCGACATCACCGAGTCGCCGCGACGGATACGCGAGAACGTTTCGGCCAGCAGACCGGCGCTGGTCAGCGAGCGAATTTTCGCGCACTGGCGGGCTTCTTCGCTGAGGGGAATCGTGTCGGTGACGACGAGTTCGTCGAGCGCCGATGCAGCGATACGCGGACCGGCGCCGCCCGACAGAACCGGGTGCGTCGCATACGCGAACACCTTCGTCGCGCCGCGCTCCTTCAGCACTTGCGCCGCCTTGCAGAGCGTGCCTGCCGTATCGACCATGTCGTCCATGATCACGCAGGTACGACCTTCGACTTCGCCGATGATGTTCATCACTTCAGCGACGTTCGCCTTTGGACGGCGCTTGTCGATGATCGCCAGATCGCAGTTCAGCTGCTTGGCCAGCGCGCGGGCGCGGACTACGCCGCCGACGTCCGGCGACACGACCAGCAGGTTCTCGTGATTCTGCTTGCGCAGGTCGCCGAGCAGAACGGGCGTTGCGTAGATGTTGTCGACGGGGATGTCGAAGAAGCCTTGAATCTGGTCAGCGTGCAGATCCATCGTGATGATCCGCTCGACGCCAGCGATTTCCAGCATGTTCGCCACGACCTTCGCCGAGATGGCGACGCGCGCCGAACGCGGGCGTCGATCCTGACGGGCATAGCCGAAGTAGGGGATGGCTGCGGTGATCCGGCCTGCGGATGCGCGCTTGAGCGCATCGACCATGATCATCAGTTCCATCAGATTGTCGTTGGTCGGCGCGCAGGTGGACTGAAGGACGAAGACGTCCTTGCCACGCACGTTTTCCTGAATCTCGACCTGGATCTCGCCATCGGAGAACCGGGAGACCATTGCTTTGCCGAGGGGAATACCGAGGATTTTGACGACTTCCTGTGCAAGCGCGGGATTTGCGTTGCCAGTAAAAACCATCAGGCCGTCATGGCTGCTCATCATGCACCTGCTTCAGGCTGTGGGAGGCGAGGAACTGCGAGAATTTATGGCAGGGGAGGAAGGACTCGAACCCTCGCATGCCGGAATCAAAATCCGGTGCCTTGACCAACTTGGCGACTCCCCTACACTAACTTTGAGCTTCACTGAATGTGTAGGCCATTCAGCGAGGCGAAACTTATGCCGCGAAAGCAAAGAGTGGATGCGTATCGAGACTTGCTGTTACTGCACCGCTCCATCCGACTGGCAGTTTGGCATGCGCCGCGACTGCTTCATCTTTGCTACGGAACGCTGCAAAAACACTTGCACCTGATCCTGTCATCCGCGCCGGCGCGATGTTGTCAAACCATCTAAGCACCTGCGCAACTTCCGCGTATTTCCCTGCGACAACCTGCTGCATGTCATTCCGGCCGAAGCTGTCTGGCCATTCTGCGCTGCAACTATGCTGTGCAAGAAAGTCTGCTATTGTGAGGGGCTTCGTATCTCTTGTCAACTCTTTTTCAGAAAAAATCGCTGACGTTGGAACATGAACCCTCGGTGTCACCACCAGGAAGTGGCGCGGCGGCAATTGTACCTGCTCCAGTTCCTCTCCGATACCCTCCGCGAAGGCATTTTTTCCGAACACGAAGAACGGCACATCTGCGCCCAGTTTCACCGAGAGCACCTGCAATTCGGCGCGCGGCAGATTCAGCTTCCATAGACGGTTCAGCGCGAGCAGCGTTGTCGCCGCATCGGAGCTGCCGCCGCCGAGACCCGCACCCATCGGCAGGCGCTTGTCGATTTCGATGTTCACGCCTTCGCGCGTCCCCGTGTGTTCCTTGAGCAGCTTCGCGGCGCGCACGGTGAGGTCGGCGTCGGCGGGAACATCGACGATATCGGTGCCGCGCGTGATCGCGCCGTCATCCCGACGCGTGAAGTGCAGCGTGTCGCCCCAGTCGAGCAACTGGAACACTGTCTGCAACGCGTGATACCCGTTCGGCAGACGGCCGGTGATGTGCAGGAAGAGGTTCAGCTTCGCTGGAGCGAGACAGTCGCGCAGCGAGTCGTTCGTTTCGATCATGAGTCTTTGCAAAGCACGCGTGCAGGTTACTGGTCGAGCACGAGCTTGATGTCGAGCGGTGGTTCGGTGCGCGCGAGATTCACGCGCTTCACGCCGGTTGCAGGCGCATCGGCATAGGCGATGTAGTCGATCGTCCACCCGTCCTGTTCGATTTCCTTCAGACGCGATACCTGTTGCGGATCTTTCTCGGTCTTCGCCTTCGATGTCGGTGCAACCGACGGCTGCAGCCAGTAGCGCAGACCTTCGACAGGCAGCGAGAATCCGAGTGCGTTCTGCATCAGCGTGGACACGTTATCGGCCGTCAATGGCTGACGGTTCGGCAACTCGAGCGTGGCCGCCGACGGCGACGACGTGACGATCGCCATTGTCTGTCCAAGCGGATTGCGCAGCTGCAGCGTGACGGTGTCGCCGCGTTCCTGCCAGTCGAAGTTGCCGTACGCATTGCGCTGCTGACCGTTCTGGTCCACATACTGAACGGCAAAGCGGCCGTGATAGGCGCGGCTCGTCTGCGCAGTGACGGCCGTTGCCGCATTCGAGGTCGACGGGCCCTGCGGCTTGACGGAGGCACAGCCCGACAACGCGAGGATGGCTGCCGTTGCGAGACCCAGCGCCGCGCGACGCGGCGCCGGAGAGGAAAACACGGGAAAAGAAAAGTGCATCAGAGATCGTTCACCTGAAAACGTTTGAGCGTCTTGACGAGCGTATCGTTGTCGGGTTCGAGCTTGCGGGCATCGCGCCACGCAGCGCGCGCCTGATCCTGGTCGCCGCTCTTCCACAGCACTTCGCCGAGATGCGCGCCGATTTCGGCGTTCGGCTGCAGATCGTACGCCTTGCGCAGCACGCGAATCGCATCCGACGTATCGCCGAGCCGGTACTTGACCCAGCCGACGCTGTCCATGATGAACGCATCGTTCGGCGACAGCGACAGCGCCTTCTCGACCAGCTTGTCCGCTTCCTGCAGACGTTGTCCGCGGTCCGCGAGCGAATAGCCAAGCGCGTTGTACGCCTGCGCATTATCCGGTTGCGTGCGCATCAGCTTGCGCAATTGCGTTTCCATCACGTCGTAATGGCCGTTCTTTTCGGCGGCCATCGCGTAGTCATACGTCAGATCGGGGTCATCCGGGAAGTCGCCCGTCGCTTGGGCGAGGCGTGTCTCGGCTTCCTGATAGCGCTTTGCGTCGAACAGAATCGCGGCGTCGGTGCGTGCGATTAGCGCCTGCTCGCGCGGATCCTGCGCGCGAATGCCGGCGAGCAACTTGCGCGCATCGTCGACCTTGCCCTGACGTTGAAGCAGTTGCGCACGCGTGATCTGCGCGGGGATGTACTGCGTGCTCGTCGCAGAGATCTTGTCGAGCCAGCGGCTCGCGCCCGCCGTATCCTTCTGTTCGAGCGACAGTTGCGCGAGATAGATGTACGCCTGGCCCGCATCCGCACCCGGCGTCTTCTCGGCCTTTTGAGCGTACTGCTGCAGATAGTTCTGCGCTTCGGGCAGGTTCTTTTGCTGGATCTTGATGAGCGCGAGTGCCATCAACGGCGTCAGATCGTTCGGGTTGTCCTTTTGCATGAACTCGAACTGTTTCTGTGCGTCGTCGAGCCGATCGCTCGCAAGATACATTTGCGCGAGCGCGAGCCGCGCTTCATGCGATTTCGGATTCGCCTGGACGTATTTCTCGAGCGATGCGATGCCCTCCTTGCGCTCTTCCGGTCCCATCTGCGACAGCATCAACGCTGCGGGCAGATAGTCGGGCTTCAGCTTGAGCGCCTGTTCGAGCGATTTACGCGCACCGGGCGCGTCGTCCGCGATCAGCTGCTGACGGGCGATCGCGAATTGAGCCTCGGGGCGGTTCATGTCGTTGGCGAGCAGATCCTGCAGCACGTGCAGGCCGCCCACGCGATTCGGTCCGCGGGAAATCAGCAGTTGCAGCGCGAGAATGCCGTTGCCGCGGTTTTCCGGCGGAATCTTCGCAAGTTCTTTGGCAAGCATCGGCTTCGCGTCATCTGGTTTGCCTGACAGCACGAGCAGCGATGCATCGAGTTGCGCGGCACGTTCCGATTGCGGCGCATACTCTTGCCACAGTTGCGCGGCGGCCAGCGCATCGGACGGGCTCTGTGCGGCTAGCGCGATTTCTGTCGCGCGCTGCGCCATGCGTGGATCGTGCGTGTCGCGCGCAAGCGAGAGATAGGTTTGATACGCGGGCGCCGGCTGATTGCGTTGCAACGCCACTTCCGCAGCGAGCACCTGGAATACGATCTGGCTCGACAGCACGACGTTGGGCAGATTGGTTTTTTCTTCGGCGGAATCGGGTCCGAAAGCGTCCTGCACGGAGACGGAGTTGTCATCCGTATCGGGCGACGGATCCTGCGCATGCGCCGGCAAGGCGGCGAGCGTCCACGCTGCAAGGGCGGCGGCGCCCAGCAACCGGCGCGCGGAAACGGCGTGCGGCACGCTGTTTGCACGGGCCCGGCGCTTCAGAAACTGCTTAACGATGGACAGGTTCATACAAATCCGTTCAATGTTTCGGTCGATTGTAACGCGCTCGCTACAATAAGCGCATAACCACTCACGCAAGTTGCAGACCAGTTAGACATGCCAGAGTTGCCAGAAGTTGAGGTTACCCGACGAGGAATCGAACCTTACGTCGCGGGCCGCCGCGTCGAACGCGTGGACGTGCGCACGCCCGCGTTGCGCTGGCCGATTCCGCCGGGGTTCGCGCGTCTTCTGCACGGCCGGCTGGTCCGAAAGGTGGAACGGCGCGGCAAATATCTGCTCTTTGAAATCGACGAAGGCTGGTTCATCGTTCATCTCGGCATGACAGGAACGCTCAGGGTCCTGCGCAACGTACCGCATCCGCCTGCAGCGGCGAAGCATGATCACGTTGACTGGATCTTCGATGACTTCATTTTGCGCTTCCGCGACCCGCGACGCTTCGGCGCTGTGTTATGGCACCCGCGCTCGGCAGGCGATGTTCTCGATCATCCGCTGCTGGCCGACCTGGGTGTCGAGCCGTTCGCACCGTCGTTTTCAGGCGCGCTGCTGCATCGGAAGACACGCGGACGCAAGGTGTCGGTGAAGCAGGCGTTGCTTGCGGGCGAGATCGTCGTCGGTGTGGGCAACATTTACGCTTCTGAAAGCCTGTTTCGTGCCGGCATCAGGCCGACCACGCCCGCCGGTCGGATCTCGCTCGTTCGGTACGATCTGCTTGCAGACGCCGTGCGCGTCACGCTGGCCGCCGCGATCGAAAAGGGCGGCAGCACGTTGCGCGACTTCGTGGGCAGCAACGGCGAAAGCGGCTACTTCCAGCTCGACTATTTCGTCTATGATCGCGCGGGTCAGCCATGCCGCGTGTGCGGCACGCCGATCAAACAGATCGTGCAGGGCCAACGCTCCACTTACTACTGTCCGACCTGTCAGCGCTGAGCCGTTCATGTCCGTTTCCGCTCCCGTTTCGTCCGCCCCTCGTTCGACGATACCCGCACTATCCGATTTCTCTGTGCGCCTGATCGCATGGCAGCGCGAACACGGCCGTCACGATCTGCCATGGCAGAACACGCGCGATCCATACCGTATCTGGCTGTCGGAAATCATGTTGCAGCAGACGCAGGTGTCGACGGTGATCCCGTACTACGCGCGTTTTCTCGCGCGTTTTCCGGATGTCGCCGCGCTCGCGTCGGCGCCCGCGGATGACGTGATGACCTTGTGGGCCGGTCTCGGCTACTACACGCGCGCGCGAAATCTGCATCGCTGCGCGCAGGTCGTCGTCGAGCAGCATGGCGGCCGTTTTCCCGAATCCGTCGACGCGCTGGCGGAGTTGCCGGGCATCGGACGCTCGACGGCTGCCGCGATTGCGTCATTCGCGTTCGGCGCACGCGCGACGATTCTCGACGGCAACGTGAAGCGCGTGCTCGCGCGAGTGTTCGGCGTGGAAGGTTATCCGGGCGAGAAGAAAGTCGAGAACGGCATGTGGCTGCTGGCGGAATCGTTGCTGCCCGTCAACGCGACGGACGACGACATCAGCGCCTACACGCAGGGCCTGATGGACTTCGGCGCGACGCTGTGTGCGCGCGGCAAGCCGGATTGCGTGCGCTGTCCGTTCGCGGTCGATTGCGTGGCTCACGTGACGGGGCGTCAGCGCGAATTGCCAGCCGCGCGCCCGAAAAAGACGGTGCCGACGCGACGCACGTGGATGCTCCTGTTGCGCGATGGCGATTCGGTGATGCTGGAAAAGCGCCCGCCGTCGGGCATCTGGGGCGGCTTGTGGAGTCTTCCGGAAGCGGCGGGTGAAGATGCGCTCTCGCAACTCGCGCGCGACTTGGGCGCGCGCGCCGCTGTATCGCCGCTCGCGCCGCTCACGCATGTATTCACGCACTTCAGGCTCGAGATCGAACCGCGCATCGCTGAGTTCGATCATGCGTCGAAGACCGTGAGCGCGCGCGATGCCGACACCGCGTGGATGTCGCTGAACGAACTCGACGCGTACGGCGTGCCGGCGCCCGTGCGCAAGCTGCTGGAAGCACTGCAGGGCTCGCTGATCTGAAGCGCTGCCGTTACAGCAGTTGATGCTGCTGCATGTAGTGATGCACGACGTCGATGCGCGCGCCGGCGTCTTGTAGTTCCATCAGCTTTTGCCGCGCTTTCAATGCAATGGGCAGCACTTCGGACAAACGGTTGGAAACCCACGTCGGATCGTCGAGTCTGAACGGTTCGAGGAACGGCAGGCTTTCCGGATCGCGTTCGCGGATCGTCGCGATGATGCGCTCGAGCACTTCCGCGCACGCGCCGAATTTTTCCATCTGCTGCGTGCCTTCGAGCGGCACATCGCTGCCGATCAGTTCGGCCATGCCGACCAGCAGGCCACTCGATTCGACTCGATGCGACAGCAGACGGATCCGCTCGGTGCCGCGCGCGCGGATCAACAGCATGCCGAACTCGTCGACGTCGCACACGTCGATCTTCGCGAGACAACCGATCGTCTCCGGCACGGCCGGTTCATTGGGCTGGGCGACTTCTGCGCCGCTCTTCAACAGACACACGCCAAACGACGTCTCGTCGCGCAGGCAATCGCGCGCCATGTCGAGATAGCGAGCCTCGAAGATTTTCAGCGGCAGCAGTCCATCGGGAAAGAGGACTGTGTGCAAGGGAAACAGCGGCACATCGGCAAGCACGGACGGTGTAGAGGACATGGCGCAACGCTTCGGTTAGGGCCGCTCCGAGCGGCCGGTCAAGCCACCATCGGAACCCTTCAGGCGACCAGTTTCGATGAGTCGTCGACGTCGATCGGCGCATCGCGATGCCGCACTATCACGTTCCCTTCGCTCGCGAAACGCGCGGCCAGCGTTTCCGCGATGAATACCGAGCGGTGCTGTCCGCCCGTACAGCCGATTGCAACGGTGAGATAACTGCGATTGTCGTCGCGGAAACCGGGCAGCCACTTCTGCAGGAACGATTCGATGTCGCCCATCATCTGCTGGACGACGGGCAATGCCTCGAGAAAATCGATGACGGGCCTGTCGAGCCCGGTCAGGGGCCGCAGTTCGCGGTCGTAATAAGGATTGGGCAGCGTGCGCACGTCGAACACGAAGTCGGCGTCGAGCGGGACCCCCCGCTTGAAGCCGAACGACTCGAACATCAGCGCGAGGCCCGTATGCTCCTGTTCGATGAAACGCTTGACCCACATGCGTAAAACGTTTGCCCGCAGGTTGCTGGTATCGATCTGGTGGCCGAACTCGGCGAGCCCCGCGACGAGTTCGCGTTCGCGTTCGATCGCTTCGGCAAGCGACGTCAGCAGGCCGACGTCGGCATCGTGCGCGGGCGAGCCCGAGAGCGGATGGCGGCGGCGGGTTTCGGAAAAGCGCTGGATCAGGGCTTGGGTGCTGGCATTCAGGAAAAGTACCCGTACGTCGTGCTGGCCCGAAAGGTCGCGGATCATTTGCGGCATGTCGTCGAGCGAGGCGCCCGAGCGCGCGTCGATCGCCACCGCGAGCCGGTCCTTGCCGTCGCCCGCGAGGTACGTGGCCAGCTCGGGCAGAAAGCGCGGCGGCAGATTGTCGACGCAGTAGTAGCCCGCGTCTTCCAACGCGTTCAATGCAACAGACTTGCCGGAGCCGGAGATGCCGGTGATGAGGATAATGCGCATGGAGTCGTGGAATCCGTTGGGTTCATCATAGCATCCGCAGTTACCCGCTGTGCCGCCGCGGCGTCGCGCGTATCGAGTCA
The DNA here is from genome assembly GCF_000020045.1 of Paraburkholderia phymatum STM815. Lineage (GTDB taxonomy): Bacteria > Pseudomonadota > Gammaproteobacteria > Burkholderiales > Burkholderiaceae > Paraburkholderia > Paraburkholderia phymatum. Next base: position 364,965 of record NC_010622.1, read on the forward strand.
GATCAGCTTGCCGGGAAACTGGCTGTCGGGATCTTGCATGGCCAGGCGCTGACGGTCCATGAAGTCGCGCAACGTGTCGATGCCGCGCAACTGCAGGATCGTATTGCGCACGGCTGCTTCGACCAGCACGGCGAGGTTTCGGCCTGCCGCCACTTGAATCGTGACCTTGCTGATGGGCAGACCGAGCACGTCCACGGTCTGGCTTTCCAGCGGCAGCCGCTGGAATTCGCCGTCCGGGCGACGCACCAGCTGCACGATCAGCTTCAGCTTCATTTTCCGGCGCACGGCCGTTTCACCGAAGATCGTCTTGATGTCGAGCAGACCGAGGCCGCGGACTTCGAGCAGATTCTGCAGCAGCGGCGGGCAGCGGCCTTCGACGAAGTCGGGGCCGAGGCGCACGAAATCGACTGCGTCGTCGGCAACCAGGCCGTGGCCGCGGGAAATAAGTTCGAGACCCAGTTCGCTCTTGCCGAGCCCCGAGTCGCCCGTAAGCAGCACCCCCATGCCGAGAATGTCGAGAAACACGCCGTGCAGCGTTGCGCGCGGTGCAAGGATGCGCGACATGTAGAGGCGCAAGCTGTCGATGACGGCAGCGGGCGACATCGGTGTGGTGAAGAGCGGCGTCGACGAGCGCGTGCAGCGCAGGACCAGTTCTGGCGGCGCGGCGACGCCGCCAGCGACCACGAGGAACGGCGGTTCGAGCGCGATCAGCTCGGCCATGTGGCGCGAGCGGTCTTCGTCGGACTGACGCTGGTAGTAATTGGTTTCGGCTTCGCCGAGCACCTGGATCCGGTTCGGGTGGATCAGGTTGAGGTGGCCGACGAGGTCGGCACTGGACGTTGCGGTTGCAACGGTTTCCGCCGAGAAGCCACGCTCCCAGCCCTCATGCCCCGTCAGCCAGCTGAGTTTCAGCGCGGCGGCGTTGTCGTCGAAAATGCTTTGGGCGTTGATGCTGGACGTATCCATGAATCCCTGACTCCCTGACCTCGTATGTGCCGCTAGGGTGCTGCTCTCGTGCTGCTCTCGTGCTGCCGTGTAACGCTATAAGCCGCTCGCTGCGCGCTGGACGCCGCCCACTTTCATGCCGTGCGGGAGGTGCTCGACGCCATGCAACGCCCGTACGGCAGACCTCGTTGCGAGCGTCGAATCAAACGCGGCGCCAAAGCGCCGTGTTTCCGCCGGCTCCCGTCCGCTGATATGTCAAGGTTGCCACTGAGTGAGCAGGCGATGCAACGCCTCGCGATCTTCTTCTGTATGCAGCCGTTCGCGTGCCTCGCGATCCGACAACAGTTGGGCGATCTCCGACAGGATTTCAAGGTGCTGTTGCGTCGCCTGTTCGGGGACCAGCAGAAAGATGAGCAGCGACACAGGCTGGCCGTCCGGCGATTCGAACGGGATCGCGTCGGCGAGCCGCACGAACGCGGCCAGCGGCTGCTTGAGGCCCTTGATGCGGCCGTGCGGGATCGCGACGCCTTCGCCGAGCCCCGTCGAACCGAGACGCTCGCGTGCGAACAGATTGTCAGTCACCGTGCTGCGGGCGATGCCGTTCTGGTTTTCGAAGATCAGGCCCGCTTGCTCGAATACGCGCTTCTTGCTGGTAACGGCCAGGCCGACGACGACGTTTTCGAGGGGAAGATATTTGGCTAAACGATTCATGTTGACAGGCGCAAAGGTCGCCTGGATTCTCCTCGCTGTGGCGTTTGATAAGCGTTCCATGCCGGTCAGCTGCTCATGGCGAATCCAGCGATGCGCGATGAGCCCTGCTCTTGAGACCCGCAATGATCCCTTTGTGCAGGACTCGGGCTGGACAAAGACCCCGAAGGTAACCGATTTATTATAGAACAGGGTAGCGAGCTATGGTGCGCCGCGCCATGACTCGAAGATTTGGGCGGCGATGCGCTCTCAAACAAAAAACCGCCCGATGTAGGGCGGTTTCGCGGGGTCAAGGATAAGCCTCTAAGCGGCTTATTGCGGTGGCACTTCAGGTTGTGCGGCTAGCGGTTGATACTTGATCGCTTCGTGTTGATGGCCCTGCAGACGATCCTTGTGACGAATGACCTGGCGGTCGAGCTTGTCGATCATCAGGTCGATCGCGGCGTACAGGTCGCCATCACAGCTTTCCACGAAAATGTCCTTGCCCTTCAGATGCAGGTTGATTTCAACCTTTTGTCTCTTTTCCTTTTCCTTGTGGTTGTCGACCGAGAGGACCACACTGCCATCGATCACCTGATCGAAATGTCTTAGCACCCTGTCTAGTTTGGTGATCACGTATTCTCGCAACGCTGGCGTTACATCGAGATGGTGTCCACTGATCTTCAGATTCATAGTGCTTCTCCAAGCTAGTGGCCGCCTGGTCCGCATGAATCGCGCGAGCGCCGGTCGATCTCGCAATCCGCCACGCTGTCCCCCGTTGACAGGCTACTGGCAGGTCGCATCGGCCAGCCTGCTCCGCCAAACAGCGGTGCGGCCGGAAAATGCCCGCCACAGGAGGTAGCGGGCTACAGAGACTTGCGCAGATTGACTGCCGGGATCTTCAGTGCTTCGCGGTATTTCGCAACAGTACGGCGCGCGACGACGAAACCCTGTTCCGCCAGCAGTTCGGCAATGCGGCTGTCTGAAAGAGGAGATTTGGTGTCTTCTGCTCCTATCAGTTGCTTGATGAGTGCGCGAATGGCCGTGGAAGAGGCCGCGCCCCCCGTGTCGGTAGACACGTGCGATCCGAAGAAGTACTTAAATTCAAGCGTCCCGAATGGGGTGAGCATGTACTTGCCGGTTGTCACACGCGAGACCGTCGACTCGTGTAAACCCAGCGTATCAGCTATTTCCCGCAAAACCAAGGGGCGCATGGCAATTTCGCCGTGGGCGAAAAAGTTCTTTTGACGCTCCACAATAGCCTGTGCCACGCGCAGAATCGTTTCGAAGCGTTGCTGGATGTTCTTGATCAACCAGCGTGCTTCCTGCAGTTGCTGCCGCAGCGAACCGCTGCCCGGATCGCCGCGATTGTTGCGCAGGATATTCGCGTACAGATGGTTGATACGCAGCTTCGGTACGACTTCCGGATTCAGTTCTGCCTGCCACCCCTGTGCCGTTCTGCGCACCATGATGTCGGGCACGACGTAGTCGGCTTCGGCCTTGCCGTATGCTGCGCCCGGGAAAGGTTCGAGCGAGCGGATCAATGCGTGGGCGTCGCGCAGATCGTCGTCGCTGGCCTTCAGGTACTTGCGCAGACGCGTGAAGTCGCGTGCGGCGAGCAGTTCGAGGTGATGTGCGACGATGTCGAGTGCGAGCGTGCGCGTGGGCGACGGATCGAGCCGGCACAGCTGCAGCCGCAGGCATTCGGACGCCGAGCGCGCGCCGACGCCCGCGGGATCGAAGCTATGCAGCAATGCGAGTGCTGCGTTCAGTTCGTCGGTATCGACTTCGAGCTCTTCGGGCAGGTCGGCCAGTATTTCGTCGAACGTGGCCGTCAGATAGCCGTCGTCGTCGAGCGATTCGATCAGGAACGTGACGAGCGCGCGGTCGCGCGGGCTGGCCTGCGTCACGCGAAGTTGAGCAGTCAGGTGATCGCGCAGCGTGGTGGTCGATTCGTGGATTTGCAGCGGCGGCAGATCGTCGTCGTCCGATGCGTTGCCCGAACGGCCGTAGTCGTCGAGATTCCACTGGCTCGAATCGCCATTCGCGTCCGAACCCAGCCCGTTGTACTCGTCGACGCCCTGCGGCTCGGCGTTATCCGAGCTTTCGCTCGAAGACGTGGACGCCGAAGACGGCGGCGCGCCGGACATTTCCTCCGGCGCGGCATTCTGCGCTGTTTGCGCGATCACGGTGCCGTCAGCGGCGACGCGCAACGGGCTCGCGATCCAATCGTCCTCCGCTTCGAGCAGCGGATTCTGGGCGATCGCCATCGAGACTTCCTGTTGCAGTTCGAGCGTAGACAGCTGCAGCAGCCGGATGGACTGTTGCAGTTGTGGTGTCAGCGCAAGATGCTGCGACAGGCGGAGTTGGAGGCTGGCTTTCATGGCAATGTGTGAATCATTGTAGAGAGTTTGCCACGACCGCGATACCTTCCGACACCCGCAAAAACGCGTGTGCATCAGATTTTGGTGCGGACGGTCGTACCACGCGCGAAACGCGAGCGATCACGCGCTAGCGTAGCCCGTCAAAATTACACAACCTGCTTTTGAAACGCCCGGGGACGAGGGCCGCAGGCGAGGCTGCACGCGGCGTTCAGGCACCGCCTGTACGGTTACATGCGGAAATGTTCGCCCAGATAGACGCGGCGCACGCTCTCGTTTTCAATGATGTCGCCGGGCGCGCCTGCTGCGAGCACGCTGCCATCGCTGATGATATATGCGTGATCGCAGATACCGAGCGTTTCACGGACGTTGTGGTCCGTGATGAGCACGCCGATGTTGCGCTGCTTCAGGAACTTCACGATCTTCTGGATTTCAAGAACGGCGATCGGGTCGACGCCCGCGAACGGTTCGTCTAGCAGGATAAAGCTCGGGTTGGTCGCGAGCGCGCGCGCGATCTCGACGCGGCGGCGTTCGCCGCCCGACAGCGACAGCGCGGGGTTTTCGCGCAGATGCGAGATCTGCAGTTCGTCGAGCAGCGCTTCCGTGCGCGACGCGATCGCGTCTTTCGACAGGCGCTTGCCGTCGTCGCCGACCTGCAGTTCGAGCACCGCGCGAATGTTTTCCTCGACGGAAAGCTTGCGGAACACGGACGCTTCTTGCGGCAGATACGACAGGCCGAGGGACGCGCGCTTGTGAATGGGCAGAAGGCTGATCGACTTGCCGTCGAGATCGATCTCGCCGGCGTCGAGCGGCACGAGGCCGACGATCATGTAGAACGACGTCGTCTTGCCCGCGCCGTTCGGACCGAGCAGGCCGACCACTTCGCCGCTTTTCACGTCGAGCGAGACGTCCTTGACGACCGTACGCGAGCCATAACGCTTTTTCAGATTGCGAACGACGAGCGAACTGCTGGTGCCGGCCGGCTTTCGGTTGGGAAGGGCTGGGGCGCTCACGGCTTCGTCGTTCCTTGTGCCGGGAATTGATTGGCGGGCTGGAGTGTGGCCGACGGACCGCTGAGCGGCTGGCTGCCGCCGTTGCGAGGCGACAGCATCGCGCGCACGCGGCCGTTCGGATTGCCCGGGCTCGCGACATCCTTGCCGGCCTTCGCCGTGTAGAAGTCGTTCTGGCCGTCGTAAGTGATTACGCTGCCATGCACTTCGTCCATGATCGTGTTCGTGCCTTGCAGACGGCGCACCGTTGCACGCGTGGTCAGCGTGGTCAGATCCTGCTTGCCGTCGTAGTCGATGCGTTCAGCATCGCCGTCGATATATTCGTTGACGCCATCGCGCTTCTGGCGGAAGTACGCGAGGTTCTTGCCCGTCGACGTGCCTGTTGCATACTGATAGCCCTGCGGATCCTGCGTCACTTCGACGCGGTCGGCGCGGATCAGGATCGTGCCTTTGGTCGCGACCACGTGCCCGGTGAAAATATTGACCTGCTTGAGGTCGTCATACGTCATGTTGTCCGCTTCGATATTGAGCGGTTTGTCCTTGTCGGCACGTTCGGCATGCGCAAGCGGCGCAAAGCCGGCAAACGGCAATGCGATCAAAAGTGCCGCCAGCCCGGCGCGGCTCGCGCGGAGCGCGCGCGTGCGGCCGGACTCAAAACGGGGGAACGATTCGTTCATGCAGTCACGCTGGAATGGATTTACCCGGGTTGCTACTGGGAGCCGCCGGAGTCGGCCGGGGCAATGGCGCCACGCACGTTGCCGAAGAGCTGGATCACCCGGGTGACATTGTTGTAGTTCATGCCGCTGGCCGTCATGATCGACTGGCCGCGCTGAAGTTTAACCGGCTTTTCCGTCTCTATCACATCGTCGTTCACGAGCACGCGGAAATGCGACGAATCGGCCTGCATTCTTGGGTCGCCGCCGCCCGCCTCGCGCACGATTCGCGCGTTGCCGTACAGGTCGACGATCGACACGTCGCCATTCACCTTGCCCGTGTCGCCCGTGGCCGTGACGACGGGCTTGGCGGGCTGGAACGCGCGCATCGCCGGTCTGATCAGGTCGCTCACTTCATCGTCTTCGTAATGAACGAGGTTCGCTGCCGTGAGACGGTATTGCGTCGAGCCCGACTGGTCGAGTTCGGACACCGAGAAGTTGTCCGCGAAATAGTCGGGCGTGTGCTGCTTCGGCTTGATGAGGCCTTCGTCCTGATGCGGCCGGGTGGCCTGCAGCAGCCAGTATGTGACGCCGGCGAGCGCCGCCATCGTGATGAGCGGGACCAGCGAAGTCCAGCGAAACTGGTTCATCCGACGAGGCCCCGCGGCATGGCGCCGCTGCATGCGGCGGCGAGCAGTTCGTCGTAGCGGCCCTGGGCGCGCAGTAGCGCGTCGCACACCTCGCGCACTGCGCCGTGGCCGCCGCGCGCTTCGCTCACCCAGTGCGCCCTCGCGATCACTTCGGGATGCGAGTTCGCCGGTGCGGCCGCGAAACCGACCTTCAGCATGACGGCGAGATCGACCCAGTCGTCGCCCATGTAGCCGCATTGTTCCGGCGTGCGGCCTGTTTGCTTCAGCAACTGCTCGAATGCCGCGAGCTTGTGCTCGACGCCCTGATACACGTGCGTGATGCGCAGATTTTCCGCGCGCTTCGCGACGATTTCCGATTGGCGCCCCGTGATGATCGCGGTGTCGATGCCGGCTTCGCGCAGAAGCTTCGCGCCGTGGCCGTCCATCGAGTTGAACGCCTTCATCGTGTCGCCCTGAGCTGTAAACAGCAGGCCGCCGTCGGTGAGCACACCATCGACGTCGAAAATCATCAGCTTGACGCGGCTCGCGCGTTCGGCGGCCGTCAGGGCGGCAAGAGCCATCAGATCACCTTCTTGGAAAACAGATCATGCATGTTGAGCGCGCCGATCAGCTTGCCTGCTTCATCGACGACGAGCATCTGATTGATCCGATGACGTTCCATCAGTTCCACCGCTTCGACGGCGAGGCGGTCGGAGCCGATGGTTCGCGGGCCGTGCGTCATCACGGAGTCGATGGTCAGCGCGCGGAAATCGCCGTCGCGCTCAAGCACGCGGCGCAGGTCGCCGTCGGTGAAGATTCCTTTGACCCGCTCGTTTTCGTCGACGATGGCCGTCATGCCCATGCGCTTCGCCGTCAACTGGAAGAGGGCATCGCGCACGGTCGCGTCGGACAGCACCTTCGGAATCTGGTCGCCCGTGCGCATCACGTCGCGCACGTAGGTGAGCAGGCGGCGGCCGAGCGCGCCGCCCGGATGCGAGCGTGCGAAATCATCGGCGCCGAAGCCGCGCGCTTCGAGCACGGCAACGGCGAGCGCGTCGCCCAGCGCGAGTGCCGCCGTCGTGCTGGCCGTCGGCGCGAGATTATGCGGACACGCTTCTTTTTCGACGCCGCAATATAGATGCACGTCGGCGATCTTCGCCAGGCTCGAACCGGGACGCCCTGTCATCGCGATCATCTTCGCGCCGAGGCGCTTGACGAGAGGCAGGATAGCGACGAGTTCTTCCGACTCGCCGGAATTCGACATGCCGATGAAGACGTCGTCCGCGGTCACCATGCCGAGGTCGCCGTGGCTGGCTTCCGCGGGATGCACGAAGAACGCGGGCGTGCCCGTGCTGGCGAGCGTCGCCGCGAGCTTGCGCGCGATATGGCCGGATTTGCCAATGCCGGAAACGACCACGCGTCCACGGCAGCCAAGAATGAAGTCGATCGCTTCGACGAATGCGTCGTCGAGATGGTCGCGAAGGGAGCGTACGGCGTCCGCTTCGATGTCGAGCACGTCGCGAGCGAGCGCTAACGCCCGGTCGCCATTGATTTTCGCTATCATCCGTGGAGTATAGCAAAGGCGCATGTTCGCCGCGCCGGGAACGACCTTTCCGGACATTGCCTTCACAGGCCTCTCAACCTTGCTGCGCGGGCGTTTGCATGCAGCTTCGCCGACGAACCAGGACGCTCACCCGGATGCGCTTTTGCCGATGATTTCGCCGCTCGAAATGACGCTGTTTCTGCTGCTGGCCTCAGTGGTGGGCGTCGTCGTGTTCCGCTACCTGAACCTGCCGCCGATGCTCGGCTATCTGTCCGTGGGGATCGTGGTCGGACCGCACGCGTTCGGCATCGTGCCCGACTCGGTCGGCGCGCAGAACCTCGCGGAATTCGGCGTGGTGTTCCTGATGTTCTCGATCGGGCTGGAGTTTTCGCTCGCGAAGCTGCGCTCGATGCGCCGGCTCGTGTTCGGACTGGGCTTGCTGCAGGTGCTCGGCACGATCGCCATCGCGGTGTCGCTCGGTTTCGTGTTCGAGCGCTGGGTGCACATCTCATGGCAGGCAAGCGTCGCACTGGGCGGCGCGCTGGCGATGTCGTCGACGGCCATCGTCAGCAAGATGCTCGCGGAGCGGCTCGAAATCGAAACCGAACACGGCCGCAATATCTTCGGCGTGCTGCTGTTCCAGGATCTGGCCGTGGTGCCGCTGCTGATCGTCATTGCGGCGCTCGGCGGGAGTTCGGACGATCTCGTCAGATCGCTCGGGATCGCGTCGATCAAGATCGTGATCGCATTGGCGCTGCTGCTGATCGTCGGGCAGAAGTTCATGACGCGCTGGTTCAACGTCGTCGCGCGGCGCCGTTCGCAGGAGCTGTTCGTCCTGAACCTGCTGCTTGTCACGCTGGGCGCCGCGTTCATCACGGATAAATTCGGCCTGTCGCTCGCGCTGGGCGCGTTCATCGCGGGCATGCTGATCGCCGAAACGCCGTACCGGCATCAGGTCGAAGAGGACATCAAGCCGTTCCGTGACGTGCTGCTCGGGCTCTTCTTCGTGACGACGGGCATGCTGCTCAATCCGCGCGTGATCTGGGAGCATCCGCTGATCGTGCTCGCGTTCCTGATCGGCCCCGTGCTCCTTAAAGCGGTGATGATCACGGGTCTCGCACGTCTGTTCGGTGCCACGCCGGGTGTCGCGATGCGTACGGGTATCGGGCTTGCGCAGGCGGGCGAGTTCGGCTTTGTGCTGCTCAACCTGATTCTCGATAAGCACCTGGTCGACGCAACGCTCTTGCAGGCCATTCTCGCCGCGATGCTGCTGTCGATGCTTGCCGCGCCGTTCATGATCCAGAACGCGGACCGCATCGTGCTGCGGCTGTCGTCGACTGAATGGATGATGCAGTCGTTGCAGATGACGCGCATCGCGACGCAAAGCCTCAAACAGAGCGGCCACGTGATCATCTGCGGCTATGGCCGCGCCGGGCAGAATCTCGCACGCATGCTGGAGCACGAGGGGCTGTCGTATGTCGCGCTCGACCTCGATCCCGACCGTGTGGCGGCCGCGGCGGCGGCGGGCGAGTCGGTCGTGTTCGGCGATGCCGGGCGGCGCGAGTCGCTGCTCGCAGCCGGTATCCACCGGGCGGCGACCGTGGCGATCACGTATGCGAACACGCCGTCGGCGCTGCGCGTGCTGCATAACATTCACGAGCTCGAGCCGACGCTGCCTGTGATCGTGCGCACTGTCGACGATAGCGACCTCGAAAAGCTCCTCGCCGCGGGCGCGACGGAAGTGATTCCGGAGATCGTCGAGGGCAGCCTGATGCTCGCCTCGCACACGCTCGTCGTGATGGGCGTGCCCATGCGCCGGGTCGTGCGGCGAGTGGAGGAACTGCGCGACGAGCGCTATAGTCTGCTGCGCGGCTACTTCCACGGCGCCGACGACGTGGATGACGACGACGGTCACGAGCAGGTGCGGCTACAATCCGTGCCCGTCGACGAAAAGGCCGATGCCGTCGGGCGAACGCTCGAGGAACTCGGGCTGTTCGATCTCGGCGTCGAGGTGACGGCGATTCGCCGGCATGGCATTCGCGGCGTGGAGCCCGATCCATCGACCAAGCTGCGCGCGAGCGACATCGTCGTGCTGCGGGGTCTGCCCGAAGCGCTGGCGGAAGCGGAAGAGCGTCTGTCGAAGCATCGGCGCGCGGGGGCGGCGGCGGCCTGACGTTTGCTGTCGTTCTTCATCGCAGATCACGCGACGCGCTGTTCCCCACGTTTGTCGGACGCGCGCTGCACTCAGGCAACTCACTGGAATTATCAGGGTCCTCACAAGCCCGTCTGGAGTCATCATGTCTCACGCGCCCGCGAATCGGCCATTCGATCCCGCCGAATACATCAACAGCGAAATTCGTACGGTGCCCGACTGGCCCCAAGCCGGCGTGCAGTTCCGCGATATCACGCCGCTTCTGCAAAAACCGAAATCGCTGCGCGTGCTGATCGATCTGTTCGTGCAGCGTTATATCGACCAGAAGCTCGATTACGTGGCCGGTCTCGACGCGCGCGGTTTCATCATCGGGCCGATTCTCGCGTATGAGCTGAACCTCGGCTTCATTCCGATCCGAAAGATCGGCAAGCTGCCGTTCAGGACGGTGTCCGAATCGTACGAACTCGAATACGGCTCCGCGACCGTCGAAATTCACGAGGACGCTTGCAAGCCGGGCGACCGGGTCGTGATCGTCGACGATCTGATCGCAACGGGCGGGACGATGATGGCGGGCAAGAAGCTGCTCGAACGGTTGGGCGCGACGGTGATCGAAGGCGCGGCGATCGTCGATCTGCCCGACCTCGGCGGCTCGAAGTTGCTGCGCGGCGCGGGCCTTCCGCTTTTCACCGTCACGTCGTTCGGCGGCCACTGATCTCAAACAACGGAGTGTTTGCGCGATGCCCAACTTCCTGCTTTTTCTCGCGACGTCGATAGCGATCACGTTTGCGCCCGGTCCCGACAATCTGCAGGTTCTCGCGCGCGGCATTTCGCAGGGACGCGCGGCGGGCTTCGTCGCGGCGCTCGGCTTCGCGGCGGGCATTTCATTTCACACCACACTTGCCGCGCTCGGCATCGCGGCCGTGCTGCGCTCGTCGCCCATCGCGTTCGAAGTGCTCAAGCTCGCGGGTGCCGCGTACCTGATCTGGATCGGCATCAAGGCATTGCGCAGCAAAGGTCTCGCAACCGCGCACGAACGCGCGCCGCAGCCGCTTTCATCGATCTTCCGGCAAAGCGTGATCGGCAACATGCTGAACCCGAAAGTCACGTTGTTCTTCGTCGTGTTCCTGCCGCAATTCGTCGACCCGCATGGCGCACAAAGCGTCACGCTGCAGATGCTCGAACTGGGCGCGCTGTTCATGCTGCAGACGGTTATCGTGTTTTCGCTGTTCGGGGTGTGTGCGGGCATGATCGGCGGATGGCTGAAGCGCCGTCCGCGTGCGGGCGTGTGGCTCGATCGTCTCGCGGGTGCGACCTTCATCGCAATCGGCATTCGCGTCGCGTTGCGCGACTGAGTCGGGTCGGTACTCTTGCTCGCGCTTTATTCATCACGCAGTCCGGAGTCTTCAATGTCCTTGCCTTGCATCGTCGCCGCGCGCCGTTTCGATCGTGCGTTGCATCTGCCGTTCGTAATCGGCGATGAGCGCGTCGGCTGGATTCGCGCGAACGGTGTGCCGTTGCTCGCACGCTGGCCCGATGTGTTCGATATCGACGCGCAGCGCGTTGTATTGGCGCCGCAATTCGACACGGTGGATCTGCGCAGCGCGGCGCTCGGCTCGGTGATCGGCGCGCTCGCAGCCGAAGGCCGCATCCCTGGCTGGCGCGATGAAACCTACGCCATCCGCAATGCGTTCGATGCGCCGCCGCTCGCGTATATCGAGCGCGCGGCGTCGCGCTTTTTCGGCACGATGACGTATGCGGTGCATCTGAACGGCGTCGTAGAATACGTGGGTCGCGCGCCGCAACTGTGGATCGCGCGCCGCAGCGAGACGAAGGCCACCGACCCCGGCATGCTCGACAACGTCGTGGCGGGCGGCATCGGCTGGGGTTTCAGTCTGGCTGGGACGATCGTCAAGGAGTGCTGGGAAGAGGCGGGTATTCCGGAAGAGATCGCGGCGCGCGCGGTCGCGGGGCGCACGGCGCACGTGCTGCAGTCCTTGCCGGAAGGCACGCAGGCCGAGCAGATTTTCATCTACGACCTCGCGTTACCCGAAGACTTCGCGCCACGCAATCAGGACGGTGAAGTCGGCGAGCATCGGCTGGCTCGTATCGAAGACGTCGCGCAGGCAATCGAAGAAGGTGCGATGACCGTCGATGCCAGTCTCGCCACGCTCGATTGCCTGCTGCGCCGCCGCTGGATCGACGAGGACGCATGCGCGGGCATCGACGCGCTGTTCGAGCCGCCCGTTCTCGATTGATCTGAGGCACCGTCGCAGACGTGCCGCAATACCTATCAAGCAACACGCACTGAAGAAGGGAGTCACCGAGGTCATGTCGACCGAACACAGCTTTATTCTCAAACTGTCGTGCGCCGACCGGCCCGGCATCGTCCACGCCGTTTCGGGTTTCCTGTTCGAGCGTGGCAGCAACATCCTCGACTCCGCCCAATTCGGCGACAGCCATACGGGCGAATTTTTCATGCGCGTTCACTTCCAGCAGGTGGGCGGCGATCCGGGTCTCGACGCGCTCCGCGAAGCGTTTGCAACGCTCGCCGAGCAGTTCGGCATGCGCTGGGAACTGCACGATGCGAACGTGAAGCCGCGCGTCGTGATCATGGTCTCGAAGATCGGCCACTGTTTAAACGATCTGCTGTTCCGCTATCGCACCGGGCAGCTGAACATCGAGATTCCCGCCATCATCTCGAACCACAAGGAGTTCTATCAGCTCGCCGCGAGCTACGACATTCCGTTCCATCACTTTCCGCTGACGTCGAGCGATACGAAAGCGCATCAGGAAGCGCGCGTGCTTGAAGTGATCGACGAATGCAAGGCTGACCTCGTGGTGCTCGCGCGCTATATGCAGATTCTGTCGCCGCAGTTGTGTGCACGGTTGGCCGGGCGTGCGATCAACATCCACCATTCGTTCCTGCCCAGCTTCAAGGGCGCGAAGCCGTATTACCAGGCATTCGATCGCGGCGTGAAACTGATCGGTGCGACGGCGCACTATGTGACGACGGATCTCGACGAAGGCCCGATCATCGAGCAGGAAGTGGAGCGCGTCGATCACAGCATGACGCCGGATCAACTGACGGCGATCGGCCGCGACGTCGAATGCGTGACGCTGGCGCGTGCGGTGAAGTGGCACGTCGAGCATCGGATCGTGCTGAACGGCAGCAAGACGGTCGTGTTCCGCTGATCGGTTTTTATTTCGTCTGAACCGGCGCGTGCCTTGCTCGGCCGCGCCGGTTTTTTGGGGTGAATGAGCGGCAGCGTTACCGTGAAGCGGCGCTTTCCGTCTGTGCCTGAACCACACGTGCCGCTGTTTTGCGCGCACTCGACGTCCGACGACGCGCGTTCATCTTCTTCAGCCAGATTAGCAGGCCGGTCGCGCTCAGCACGGCGACCATCAAACCGACGCAGCTGATCGCAATGCGTCCGCCGATGCCGAGGATGCGTCCCGAATGCAGCGGGAACTGAGCCTGCATGAACAGATCGCCGGCCGTGCCTTTGCCGGGGATCTGCGCGCCGAGCGGCTGGCCGTTCTGCGCGTTCCAGTACGTCCACGCATTGCCGAGACCGCCATCGCCGTGATCGCCGCCGGCGGTGAAATAGCCGACGCCGTACACGTGCAGCATTGGCGCGTAGTAGATCGCGCCCGCGGGCGCTTCGATATGTTTGTCGGCGCGTGCCCGTTCGGCCAGCGTCATAACCTGTTCGCGCGCGATGGGCGCTTCATCTGGCTTTGCGCCCGGCAGCATCGATGGATCGGTGAACGGCGTCGGCGTCACCGTCGAGAAGCGCTTGATGATCGGCTGGACGACGGGCTCCGACAGATTCATCGACACCGACGTTACCGCCATCATCAGCAGCAAGCCCCAGATCCACACACCGCCCGAACGGTGCAGGTCGAACGTGAGCGCGTAAGCGCCGCGCCGCACGCGAAACGCGAACGACTTTTTCCACGCTTTCAGGCTCGAAAATGCCAGCACGAGCGCGATTACGCTGTCAAAACTCCACACGATGCCGACGATGCCCATCAGCCACGTGCCGATATCGATGCCACGCGTGAACGGCAGGAACAGCGTGTAGTGCAGCCTGTAGATGAACGGCATCACATTGAGACGCGCGATGGATAGCGCGCCCCATTCGCGGCGGCTCTGGATCGCGCCCGTGGCGGGATCGACGGCGATCTGATTGAAGTCGAGCGGATACGGCTGCTTCGTCTTCGGATCGACGCGCGGCAGCACCATCATCTGCAACGCATGACCCGGTTCGACGGCAAGGGGCAGGTAGGTCACCTGCAACCGTGGATCTTTCGCCTCGACGCGGCGTGCGAGTTCCAGCGACGGCAGGGGCTGTGCGTCGCTGCGCGCGTAGAAAAACGTCGGGTTGAGCATCGCGTCGAGTTCGTGATCCCACGCGATCGCCGCGCCCGTCAGTCCCGCGACGAACAGACACAGCGCCGTCCCGATTCCGAACCAGCGATGCAGGCGTACGAGCAGCGGCCTCATGCACGCCTCCCGCCGGAAACGACAGCCGTGGACGGCGGAGAAATGTCGGACATGACGGCGTACTGCCCTGTTAAATAAGAATGATTCGCATCTTATTTCGCAGGGACGAATGTCGCAAGTGTTTCGTCAACCTTGGCCGACGCCGGCGGGGCGCGGCCGCTTCGCGTCGCGTCGTACGGATGGCGCGGATATCCCGGATATGAGAAAGGGCGGCCTCACGGTCGCCCTTTTTGCTCGACAGGCACTTGCGTCACACGAGCCGCAGATAGATCAGCTCGCGCTTGATGTACGCATAGAAGATCGGCGCGGCGATCACGCCCGGAATGCCGAACGCGGCTTCCATCACGAGCATCGCGATCAGCAGTTCCCATGCACGCGCCTCGATCTGTCCGCCGACGATGCGTGCGTTCAGGAAGTACTCGAGCTTGTGGATCAGGATCAGAAAGATCAGCGCCGTCACGGCAGCCGGAAAACTCACCGACAGCGCAACGGCCACGATCAGCGTGTTCGAAATCAGATTGCCGATGACGGGCAGCAGGCCGACGATGAACGTGATCATGACGAGCGTCTTCGCCATTGGCAGCGGTGCGTGAAATATCGGCAACAGCAGCAACAGGAAGATTCCCGTGAACACCGTGTTGATCGCCGAAATTTTCACTTGCGCGAACACGATGCGGCGGAACGCGTCGGCGAAACGGCTGACGCGCGCGATGAACGCCGTCGACAGCGGCAGCCGCTGCAAATGCCTTTGCGCGCCGACCGCGATGATTGCGCCAATGATCATCCCGATCAGCACATGGGTGAAGATGCGCGCCGCGTTCTTGCCGCCCTGCGACAGCGTGCTCGCATGCGTCTGCATCAGCACGGCGGCCTTCTCCTTCATCTGTTCAGTGGAAACGGGCAGGTTCTGCGCGATGAATTCGGGCAGACGGCCGCGTGCCTGATCGATCAGCGACATCGCCTGATCGAGCAGCTTCTGCACGCTCGGCACGTCTTTCTCGAAGTGTTCGATGACGGCAACGGTGAAGCCCGTGAGCGTGCCGACGATCACCACGGACAGAATCACCACGGCAAGCCAGCGCGCGCGCCCGCTCGACATGTGCTTCTCGATGCGCGGTGCGAGCGTATGCACGAGCTGGAACACGAGCATGCCGGCGAGCAGCGCGCCCAGCAGCTTCAGTTCGAGCACGGCCCACATCGCGAGCAGCGCAACGACGTAGCTGCCGACTTCGACCGGTGACAGTTTCGGCAGGCTCATGTCGCTGGTCAGCCTGACCGGGCGAGGGCGCAGATCCTGCACCTGCCCGTCATCGCGGGCCTGATTACGCTTGGCCATGGCTTTCTATAGTCTCCAACCTTCAGGTTTTGACGCTCGGCTTGCCGGCTTTCGCGGGTTTCGCCGCGGCTTTGGCCGTGCCTGCCGTTGACTTCGCTGTCGATTTCGAAGCCGGTTTCGGTGCATCGGCGGCGACGGCCTTTTTCGGCCTTACCGCTTTTACGGCTGGATTGGCGGATTCTGCAGTTTCGGCATCGCCGATGGTTGCTTCAGCTTCTTCCTCGTCCGGTTCGTCTTCGTGACTCGCCCGGACGGCTGCCCTGTCGCGTTGCAAAAGCGGCGCCAGATAGCGGCCGGTAAAACTTGCCTTCGACTTCGACACCTGCTCCGGCGTGCCTTGCGCGATGATCTGGCCGCCGCCGGCGCCCCCTTCCGGGCCGAGATCGATGACCCAGTCGGCAGTTTTTATCACATCGAGATTATGCTCGATGATGACCACCGTATTTCCTTGATCGCGCAACCGGTGAATCACTTCGAGCAGCAGCGCGATATCGTGGAAGTGCAGGCCCGTGGTCGGCTCGTCGAGAATATAAAGCGTGCGACCCGTATCGCGCTTGCTCAGTTCCAGCGACAGCTTCACACGCTGCGCCTCGCCCCCCGACAGCGTGGTTGCCGACTGGCCGAGCCGGATATAGCCGAGACCCACGTCGAGCAACGTCTTCAGCTTGCGCGCGACGACAGGCACCGCCTTGAAAAAGTCATACGCGTGCTCGACCGTCATCTCCAGCACTTCGCTGATGTTCTGGCCTTTGTAGAGAATATCGAGCGTTTCGCGGTTGTACCGTTTGCCGTGACACACATCGCACGGCACGTACACGTCCGGCAGAAAGTGCATTTCGACTTTCAGCACACCGTCGCCCTGACATGCTTCGCAGCGCCCGCCCTTCACGTTGAACGAGAAACGGCCCGGATCGTAGCCGCGCTCCTTCGCGGCGGGCACGCCTGCGAACAGTTCGCGGATTGGCGTGAAGACGCCCGTGTAGGTGGCGGGATTCGAGCGCGGCGTGCGGCCGATCGGCGACTGGTCGACGTTGATCACCTTGTCGAAGTGTTCGAGGCCTTCGATTGCCTCAAACGGCGATGGCTCCGTCGACGAGCCGTACAGATGCTGCGCGACGGCGTGATAGAGCGTGTCGTTGATCAGCGTCGATTTGCCCGAACCGGATACGCCCGTCACGCAGGTCAGCAGGCCGACGGGCAGATCGAGCGTGACGCGCTTCAGGTTGTTGCCGTATGCCTCGATGATGCGAAGATGGCGCTCGTCGGCCTGTTTGCGGTCGTCGGGAAATTCGATGCGGCGCGCGCCCGCCAGATACTGGCCCGTCATCGACGCCGGGTCCGCCTGCACTTCGACGGGTGTGCCTTCGGCGATCACCATGCCGCCGTGTTCGCCTGCGCCCGGTCCCATGTCGACGACGTAGTCGGCCATGCGGATCATGTCCTCGTCGTGCTCGACGACGATCACCGAATTGCCGAGATCGCGAAGATGCTTGAGCGTCGAGATGAGGCGGTCGTTGTCGCGCTGATGCAAACCGATGGAAGGTTCGTCGAGCACGTACATCACGCCCGTCAGCCCCGAGCCGATCTGCGATGCGAGCCGGATGCGCTGCGCCTCGCCGCCCGAAAGCGTTTCAGCGCTGCGCTCCAGCGACAGGTAATCGAGCCCGACGTTATTCAGGAACATCAGTCGCGCGACGATTTCCTTGATCACCTTGTCGGCGATTTCGCGCTTTGCGCCTTCGAGGCGCAGCGTCTGGAAGTAGCCGAGCGTGTCGCGCAGCGGCCAGCCGCTCACTTCGTAGATGCCGCGCGCGTCCTTGTCCGCGCCGATGCGCACGAAGCGCGCTTCGCGGCGCAGGCGCGTGCCTTCGCACGACGGACAGGCCTGATTGTTCTGATACTTCGCCAGTTCTTCGCGCACCGCGACCGAATCGGTCTCGCGATAGCGGCGCTCCAGATTCGGAATGATCCCTTCGAACCCGTGCTCGCGCACGGAAGTGCGGCCACGCTCGTTGATGTACGAGAACGGCACCGTCTGCTTGCCAGAGCCGTACAGCAGGATGTTGCGCACCTTCTCAGGAAGATCTTCGAACGCGGTGTCGATGTCGAATTCGTAGAACGCTGCGAGGCTTTGCAGCATCTGGAAGTAGAACTGGTTGCGCCGGTCCCAGCCCTTCACGGCGCCCGCCGCCAGCGAAAGCGATGGATGCGCGACCACCCGCTTCGGATCGAAGAACGTGATCTGGCCGAGTCCGTCGCATTCCGGGCACGCGCCCATTGGGTTGTTGAACGAGAAAAGACGCGGTTCCAGTTCCTGCAGCGAGTATGAGCAGATCGGGCACGCGAACTTCGAGCTGAACAGATGCTCTTTGTCGGTGTCCATCTCGAGCGCGATCGCGCGGCCATCGGCCAGACGCAGCGCGGTTTCGAACGATTCGGCGAGGCGCTGCTTCGCGTCCGCGCGCACTTTGAGCCGGTCGACGACCACGTCGATCGTGTGCTTGTCGTTCTTTTTGAGCTGCGGCAGCGAGTCGACCTCGTAGATCTTTGCCACGCCTTCGTTCGCCGTGCCGCCGCCCGACCGCACGCGGAAACGGACGAAGCCTTGCGCCTGCATGTCCTCGAACAGCTCGGTGTGCTCGCCTTTGCGATTGGCGACGACGGGCGCGAGGATCATCAGCTTCGTGTCGTCGGGCAGCGCCAGCGCGGCGTCCACCATCTGCGAGACGCTTTGCGCCTCCAGCGGAATTTCGTGGTCCGGGCAGTAAGGCGTACCGACACGTGCGTAAAGCAGTCGCAGATAGTCGTGGATTTCGGTGACCGTGCCGACCGTCGAGCGCGGGTTGTGCGAGGTCGCTTTCTGCTCGATCGAAATGGCGGGCGACAGGCCTTCGATCAGGTCGACGTCCGGCTTTTCCATCAGTTGCAGAAACTGCCGGGCGTATGCAGACAGGCTCTCCACATAGCGGCGCTGGCCTTCCGCGTAGAGCGTGTCGAAGGCGAGCGACGATTTGCCCGAGCCGGACAGGCCGGTAATCACGACCAGCTTGTGGCGCGGCAAGTCGAGATTGACGTTCTTCAGGTTGTGGGTCCGAGCCCCACGGATACGGATTTGTTCCATGAACCGGCGGGAAGAGGAGAAGGCTAAACCTGCTACTATAACGACTTTTCCAGACCGCCGTTACGGCTTCCTGACAGTGCGCAAACGGCGTGCTGACAGGGAAGAAAGCGTCGTTTTTTTGCGGTTCAGCGTTGCGGGAATAGCTCACAGGTAAGGTCGATCCCCGCCTTCTGCAAGACAGCCGGCATCCGTTGCAAGCTCGGCCAGCGTCGGGGTGCTGCGCGTGCGTTGTTTATGCGGGCCATCACCGGAAAGCTGCCCGTTCATTCGAAAATCGTTCCCGATGTCCAATCCGTCCGCCACTTCTTCACGCATGAGCGCGCCTGAACTGCGCGCGACCGTGTCGCTCGCCGCAATCTTCGCGCTGCGCATGCTGGGTCTCTTCATGATCATGCCCGTCTTCTCGATCTACGCGAAGACGATTCCCGGCGGCGACAACGTACTGCTGGTCGGCATCGCGCTCGGCGCATACGGCGTGACGCAATCGCTGCTGTATATCTTCTATGGCTGGATTTCCGACAAGGTCGGCCGCAAGCCCGTCATCGCGACAGGCCTGCTGATCTTCGCGCTCGGCAGTTTCGTCGCCGCATTCGCGCACGATATGACGTGGATCATCGTCGGCCGCGTGATTCAGGGGATGGGCGCCGTGTCGTCGGCGGTGATCGCGTTCATCGCGGATCTGACAGCGGAGGAGCACCGCACGAAGGCCATGGCGATGGTGGGCGGTTCGATCGGCGTGTCGTTTGCCGTGGCGATCGTCGGCGCGCCGATCGTGTTTCATTGGCTCGGCATGAGCGGACTGTTCGCGCTCGTCGGCATCTTCTCGATCCTGGCTATCGGCGTGGTGCTGTGGGTCGTGCCCGATGCGCCGAAGCCCGTGCACGTGCCCGCGCCGTTTCACGAAGTGCTGCACAACGCGGAACTGCTGCGCCTGAACTTCGGCGTGCTGGTGCTGCATGCCACGCAAACCGCGCTGTTTCTTGTCGTGCCGCGCATTCTGGAAGCGGGCGGTCTGCCAGTTTCGTCGCACTGGAAAATTTACCTGCCCGTGATGGGCCTCGCCTTCGTGATGATGGTGCCCGCCATCATTGCTGCGGAGAAGCGCGGCAAGATGAAGGCCGTGCTGCTGAGTGCGATTGGTCTTATCCTGATCGGACAGTTACTGCTCGCCGTCGCTCCGCATACCATTGTGACTGTGGCCGCGATCCTGTTCGTCTATTTTCTGGGCTTCAACATTCTGGAAGCGTCGCAGCCTTCGCTGGTATCGAAGCTGGCTCCCGGCACCCGCAAGGGCGCGGCGGCCGGCGTGTACAACACCACGCAGTCCATCGGGCTTGCAATGGGCGGCGTGATCGGTGGCTGGCTGCTGAAGGTAGACGGTCAGAGTGCCGTTTTCTTTGCGTGCTCAGGGCTGGTGGGATGCTGGCTTATAATCGCCGCCAGCATGAAACAGCCGCCGCGCAAGGCATAAGGTTTTAGGGCTCGAATTTACAGGCGGCGGGTAACGGGGCGCGCTTTCCGGTCACTCTGAGGCGGCCGTGGCGTAGACAGCCATCCAGTGCCGCGTCGCCGGAACGGAATCAACAGGAGAAACTCATGGCATCCGTGAACAAGGTCATTCTCGTCGGCAATCTGGGCGCCGATCCGGAAGTTCGTTATCTTCCGAGCGGCGACGCGGTGGCGAACATTCGCCTTGCCACGACCGATCGCTACAAGGACAAGCAGTCGGGCGAATTCAAGGAAATGACGGAATGGCACCGCATTTCGTTCTTCGGGCGCCTCGCTGAAATCGTGTCCGAATACCTGAAGAAGGGCTCGTCGGTGTATATCGAAGGCCGCATCCGTACGCGCAAGTACCAGGCACAGGACGGCACCGACCGTTATTCGACGGAAATCGTCGCTGACCAGATGCAGATGCTCGGCGGCCGTAGCGGTGGCGGTGGTGGTGGCGACGACGGCGGCTACAGCCGCGGCGAACCGATGGAGCGCGGCGGTGGCCGTATGTCGGGCGGCGGCGGTGGCCGTGTCGCGGGCGGCGGTGGCGGCGGTCAGAGCCGTCCGAGCGCGCCGGCCGGCGGCGGCTTCGACGAGATGGACGACGATATTCCGTTCTAGCCGTTCGAGGCTGCACACGCGCATCGAGCATCGTGCGTCGAACGAATGCAAGAAAAAACACCCCGCCCATCGAGCGGGGTGTTTTTTTAAGGGCAGGCGAGATCGAGCGGGCACCAGCCGTCAGGCCAACCCGCCATTCGCCCGCAGAATCTGCCCATTCATCCACGCGCCATCCGGACCTGCGAGAAACGCGACCACGGACGCAATATCCTCCGGCTGTCCAAGCCGTTGCAGCGGCGGCATCTTCGCGAAGCTCTGAATCTGCTCGTCCGTCTTGCCGTCGAGGAACAGCGACGTCGCAACGGGGCCCGGCGCCACGGCGTTGACGGTGATGCTGCGTCCGCGCAGTTCCTTCGCGAACACATGCGTGAACGACTCGACGGCCGCTTTGGTCGCGTTGTAGACGGCATAGCCCGGCATGTTCAGCGCGAGCGTCGTGCTCGAAAAGTTGACGATGCGGCCGCCATTGTTCATGCGCGCCGCCGCTTCGCGCAGCGTGTTGAATGTGCCGCGGACGTTGATGTCGAAGGCCTGCGCGAACAGCGCGTCGCTGGTGTCGGCGAGCGGCACCGTCTTCAGGATTCCCGCATTATTGACGAGCACGTCGATCCGTCCGAGTTGCTGCTCGGTTGCATCGAACATGCGGCGCACGTCGTCTGGGTTCGAGACGTCGGCCTTCACGGCGATTGCGGCCGCGCCTTGCGCCTTCAGTTCGGCGACGAGCGCGTCCGCTTCCTTCGAACTCGCCGCATAGTTCACGACGACGGCGAATCCATCGCTGGCGAGCCGCCGCGAGATCGCCGCGCCGATACCCCGCGAAGCGCCCGTGACGATGGCGACCTGTGCATTCCTGACGTTGTTCATGATCCCGTTCCTTGACGTGGTAAGTGGGTGAGAAGGATGATGGGATATTTCGGTAAAGAGATAATCTGGTGAAACTGGTTATCATCGTTCCATTCACTTTAACAATCGAGCCACCCGCCGCAACTCGTCAATGGACCGTTTTCAGGAAATGCAGGTGTTCGTCCGCATCGCCGAGCGGCAAAGCTTCACGCGTGCCGCCGACGATCTGCACATCCCGCGCGCCACCGTCACGAATCTGATGAAGCGGATGGAAGCACGGCTCGGAGCGCGGCTGCTCGAGCGCACGACGCGCACCGTGCGCCTCACTCACGACGGCGAAGCGTATTACGGCCGCTGCGTGCGCCTGCTCGCGGACATGGAGGAAGCCGAGGGCTCGTTTCGCGATGCCGCGCCCAAGGGCCTGCTGCGCGTGAATTTGCAAGGCACGCTCGCACGCCACTTCGTCGTGCCGGCGCTGCCCGCGTTTTTGTCACGCTATCCGGGCATCGAGCTGCATATCGGCGAGGACGATCGGCTGGTCGATCTGGTGCGCGAGGGCGTCGATTGCGTACTGCGCGCGGGCAATCTGCAGGATTCGTCGATGGTCGGGCGGCGCGTCGCGCGGCTCGAACAGGTGACCGTGGCGAGCCCGGCGTATCTCGAACGCCACGGCATGCCCTGCAGCCCCGACGCACTCGCGATGCATTGCGCCGTCAACTACGTGTCGAGCGCAACGGGTCATGCGCTGCCGCTCGAATTCACCGTCGACGAGCGGGTGGTCGAGGTGAAGCTGGAGGCGATCGTGTCCGTGACGGGCACCGATCTCTACAGCGGCTCGGCCGTCGCAGGACTCGGGCTCGTGCAGGTGCCGCGCTATCGCGTGCAGAACGAGATTGCTGCGGGCAGCCTCGTCGTCGTGCTGCCGCAGTTTCCGCCGCCGCCGATGCCCGTCACCGTGTTGTATCCGCAAAGCCGCCAGTTGTCGTCGCGCGTGCGAGTGTTTGCGCAATGGCTGCGCGAGATCTTCGAGGCCGCAGGCGGACTCGAGGTCGGCTGACGCGAATCATCGAATGCGCTCGAGATGCGTGAGCGCATCGCGCATCGGATCGCTGGATGCGACGATGGGACCCGTCAGCGGGGTGTCGAGATCGACGATCACATACACGGCCGACGCGATCGACACCGCGCCCAGCATGATCATGACGAGCGCCAGTGCATTGCGCGGCGCGACCAGTCCAAAGCACAGGAAAATCACCATCAGCCAGAACGTGAGCGTCGTGAGAAACGGCTTGGAGATCGAACTGTGCGCCTGCTCGATCAAGGTCCAGCGCGCCTCGATCACACGCTCGAAACGCGAAATGCACTCGGTCAGCGTGGTCTGCTGGTAGCTATCCGACGGCTTGAGTTTGCGGACGGCGACGTACGCCGCGTTCAGCATGTCGCCGAGCTGCACGTCTTCGAGCTTGTCGTGTGAGAGATCCGTCGAAATGCGCGGGTAGTGGCCCGCGGGCGGCTGTTCGCGCGGCCACGTTGCTGCAATCGCCGCAGCTGTGTAAGTGCGCAGCAGCTCGCGCGCGTGGTCCGCATCGGGACCGTACTGCCGCAATGCCGTGTCCAGCTGGATCAGCTCTGCGGCATACGAGCGAAAGCCGTTGCCGACGGTATCGAAGCTGCTTTTCGCCGATGCTGTGAGCAGGCCCAGCACCAGCGCCGCGAAGGTCACGAGCATTGTGATCACGAGCTGGATCAGTTGCATGGTCTCGTGTTTGCGGTGCTCTTCAGGCAAATAAGGCTTGCCGAAAAAACCCACAGCCGTTGCCGCCAGAAGCAGCACGAACACCACGAGCGCTGAGGTTGTCTCTTGCATGAGCGGGTCCGCATAGCCGTCGCTCCGCTAATGTCCAACAACTTGGCGGCTCGGGCAAGTCCACTGCCGGATTGTCAAATCAGGGATGCCAAACCCAAATAGCGAGAGGAAAAAGCCCTCGGCAGCGAGCGATCTATGCGCAAGATCAAATTTGCGAACATTTCGCAAAAAGCGCCCGCCTGGCCCATAAAGTTTTTGGCGATTCGGCCGTAAGTCTGGTCGTGGTGCGTTTGCTTAATATTTGATCGAGTTGCGGACCTTGCCCCGCGGGCGTGGGCGCAGCAAGCCTGCCGTGGAACGGGAGATTTCAGGTACGCGGCCATAGGAGACATGCTTCATGTTGAAAGGTCTTTCGATTCGCGCATACCTCACGTTAATGATCGTGCTGTTCGGCATTGTGCTGCTGATCGGCGCGGCTGCGGGGCTGTTATCGCTGCGTGCGAGCAATGCGTCACTGCAGCAGATGTACACCGTCGACACGCCCGCCGTGGCCGACCTCGAAGGCAGCGCCGGGCAACTGTTGCGCCTGCGTCTCGCACTGGCGACCTACGCTTCGCTAGACGAACTGAACGATCGGGAAGGCGCCGACGCAGTGCTCAAGCGTTTCGATACGTATCTGAAGGTGTCGAACGAACGGCTCGCGCATTTCATCAGCAAAGCCAGCAACGACCCCGACGAGCAACGGCTCATCAAGGACATGCAGGACAAGCGTGATAGCTTCCTGCGCGAGGGCGTCGAACCCGCACTCGCGGCGCTCAAGTCCGGCGACAAGACGGCCTTCCAGCAGTTGCAGGGGCACAAGCTGTCGCCGCTCTACAGCGCCTATGAAAAAGCAATGCTGACGCTCGAAAAGCTCCAGCTCGACCACGCCGAGCAGCGCTATCAGGACGCGCAGCAGCTGTTCTACACGATCAGCGTCGGCGTGGCGATCGGCATGGCAGCCACGCTGATGTTCGCGTGGATTGGACGCTTGATCATGGTTCGCGCGATCGTGCATCCCGTCGACGCGACCATCGAGCAGTTCCAGCGCATTGCGAACGGCGACCTCACGGGCCGCATCGACATTCACGGCGACAACGAAATGGGACGTCTCGCGGCGGCGCTGCGCAAGATGCAGGAGTCGCTGATCGCGACGGTCAGCACGGTGCGTCACGGCACGGATTCGATCGATACGGGCGTGAGCGAGATCGCCGCGGGCAACACGAATCTCTCGCAGCGCACGGAAGAGCAGGCCGCGTCGCTCGAAGAGACGGCGGCGAGCATCGAGGAACTCACGTCGACCGTCAAGCAGACGGCCGACAACGCAAAACAGGCGAGCACGCTCGCACACGGTGCGTCGACTCTCGCGGCGCAGGGCGGCGACCTCACGCAACAGGTGGTCGGCACGATGCAGGCGATCGTCGACGACTCGCGCCGCATCGCGGACATCGTCGGCGTGATCGAAGGCATCGCGTTCCAGACCAACATTCTCGCGCTGAACGCAGCCGTCGAAGCCGCGCGCGCAGGCGAACAGGGGCGCGGTTTCGCGGTGGTGGCGAGCGAAGTGCGTTCGCTCGCGCAGCGCAGCGCGGCAGCCGCGAAGGAGATCAAAGGCTTGATCGGCGAATCGAACGAACGCGTGACGGCGGGCGCGGATCTCGTGCAGCGCTCCGGCTCGACGATGACGGAGATCGTCGATGCAATCGCACGCGTCAGCGCGATCATGGGCGAGATCGCCGAAGCGGCGACCGAGCAGAGCACGGGCATCGATCAGGTCAATCTCGCTGTCGCGCAGATGGACGAGGTAACGCAGCAGAACGCGGCACTCGTCGAGCAGGCGGCGGCAGCGGCGAGCTCGCTGGAAGAGCAGGCGCGTCGACTGACGGAAGCCGTCTCCGTGTTCAAGACGGATAGCGGACAGGGAGCTTCGTCGCGGATGATGGCGCTTCGCGCCCGCAGACAGCAATCAGCGATGCCGCTTGAGGCGGCAGAAGCCGTCTGACCCGTATCGACAGCGCCGCCAGCGACAGCCGCAGCGCGATTCGCTGACGGCACGAAGCAAACCGGCGGTGCAGGCATCGTTGCCTTGCACCGCCGTTCGTATTTGCAGAGCAGCCGTTAAGGCCGCGTCGCGTAATACTTCGCGACACCGTCGATTTCCTCTGGCGTCATGTGGCGCGCGACGTTGCGCATCTGCTCGTTGATGTCGTTGCGGCGGTTGCCGTCCGCGAATGCGCGCAGTTGCGCCGCCATATACGCCGACGACTGGCCGCCGAGCCAGGGCGCGGCGCCTTTGCGGTCGCGGTCTCCGTGACAGGCTGCGCACGGCGCGATGTTGCGCATCGGCGAGCCTTCGCTGACGAGCTTGCGGATGCTGTCGTCTTCGGCCGTGCGCTGTTCGACGGCGGCGGGGCGCGGCAGCGTCGAATAGTAGTTCGCCAGATCGTGCAGGTCGGCGTCGTTCAGACGCGCGATGATGGGCGGCATGATCGAGTTCACGCGCTGGCCGCTCTGATAGTCGCGCAACTGCTTGTAGATTACGTCCGCGTACTGTCCCGCGAGCACAGGCGCGGTGACCTGGATCAGACTTTGTACGCCGTGACACATCGAGCAGTTCTGCGCGAGCGTCGCGCCACGTCCAATCGAGTCGGCGCTCGGCCGGGTGCGGCCCCACGGCGGCGCGGGCGGCAGCACGAGCACGTTGCTCGGTGCGGGCCCGGCGATATTCGCGCTCTGCGTGTACCACGACGACGGCGCGCCCGCCGCGCTGCAGATCGTCGCCCACAGTCCGCGTTGCGTGAAGTCGGGATGCTTCGACGGCAGCCAGACGAACCCGATCAGAATCGACACGACGGCGATCGCGATCACGCCGCCCACGCTCGACGTGAACCATCGGTTGCTGAAGCTGAAGACGCGTTCTTCGCTCATGGCCGCGCTCCCACCGACACGGCCGGCACCGACGTCTGTTGCAAGCCGAGCAGTTGCGCAATGGGCACACTGTAGTTGACCACCGTCAGTCCGATCATCAGCGCGACCCACAGACCGAAGCTGTTCAGCGCAGCGGGCACGCGCTCGACGGGATGCGCGGGTGCGCTGAAACGGAACTGCTTCGGCTGTTCGACTGTGCCGAACTGCGACTTCGCGAGAATGTAGATGAACAGCAGGCCGGAGATGACGAGCACGACGCCTCCGATAGCCGACACGGCGACCCAGATCGCTTGCGGTGCGATTGCGGGATTGCTGTAGTCGTAGTACGCCATGCGGCGCGGCGCGCCGAGCAGGCCGACGTAGTGCCACGGCAGCGTGACGACCATCATGCCGATGAACCAGAGCCACAGCTGCCAGCGCACCAGGCGGACAGAACAGATCGCGCGGGCTGTCAGCTGCGGCCACAGTTCATAGGCAATCGCGAAGTACATGATGACGATCGCGCCGCCGAAGATCAGATGAAAGTGCCCCGTGACCCACTGCGTGTTATGAACTGTTTCGTTGAGCTGATAGCTCATGTTGATGAGTCCGCCCGCGCCGCCCAGACCGAGCATGATGAACGAGAACGCGATCACGAGCATCATCGGGTTGTCCCACGGCAGCGCCTTCAACCATCCGAACGCGCCCGTGCCGCCACGCAGCCGCCCGGCAATCTCCACCGACGCGCAGATCGTGAACACGGTCAGCAACGTCGGCACCGACACCATGCCCGTGAACACCGCGTGCACGAACTTGAAGCCCGAGCCGACCTGCGGATCGGCGAACAGATGGTGTATGCCGATCGGCATCGCGAACACGAGGAACAGGATGAACGACACACGCGCCATCGAATCGCTGTACAGCCTGCCGCCGATCGCGCGCGGCACCAGCGTGTAGTACGCGATGTACGACGGCACGAGCCAGAAATAGACGATTGCGTGCAGCGTCCACGAGAACAGCACGCGCGCGAGGCCCGCGTCGATCGTCGACTTCAGGCCGAGCGCGACGGGCAGGATTTGCAACAGGATTTCTAGCGCTGCGCCGACGGCCGTCCACGCCCACAGATACGCGCCCGCCACGTTCGCATACATCGCGAGCGGCACCGGCTTGCCGGGATTCGCGCGCTTCCATACGTGCAGATTGATGCTCATCAGCGCGACCCAGATCCACGAGCCGACCACGACGAGCACGACGCCCAGGTAGTAGAACGGGCTGCCGATCATCGGCGGATAGAAGGTGAAGAGCACGGACGCCTGACCGGCCGCGACGGGCACCATCGCCATCACTGCGCCGACCACCAGCAGGATGAACGCGGCCCACGCCCACTTCAGACCGACGAGCGCCTGCTGCAGCGCCAGTTCGACGATCGCGTAGCCGAACGCCATCGCCACCAGCGTCGGCAGCACGTAGGCCATCACGGTGCCGTGCGCCGTCACCGAGCGGTAATACAGCTCGGGCTCGCCGATCCACGGAAGGAGCGGACTGCGCACGAGCATCTGCCATGCGCCCAGCAGCAGTGCAACGCCGAACGCGATGAACGCGAGCCAGAAATGCGCGAGAACGAGTCGCTTAGCGTGAAACACAGCTGAGCCTCCGTGTTTGTTTGGCCTGTTCGAAGAAAGCAGCCTTGTCGATGACCTTCACGTGCGCCCACATCGTCTGGTGGCCGAAGCCGCAGAATTCGTGGCACGGCATCAGGTGGTCGGCCGGCTGCGGGAAGGAGGAGGAGAAGGTCGCGACATAGCCGGGTATGACCATCGTGTTGATGTTCGTGTCCGTGACCAGCAGGCCGTGCACGACATCGGCGCTCGTCGTGCGGAAAGTGATGTCGGTGTCGGCGGGCACCAGCAGGCACTGCGGCGTGAACGAGTACTGCTGCGCGATGAAGCGCACGACCACCGATCCGTCCGGCTCGACGGCGCTGCCGAGATTGCTCTCGACGAATTCGCCCGACATCTGCAGCCGCGACGGATCGACCGTTTCTACGCGCGAAGGCGGCATCATCGCCCAGTGCAGCCCCGAGTACACGACGACCACGAGCATGAACACGATGATCGCGATGACGAAATACGCCCAGCGCTTTTCCGAGCGCTCGGCGACGGCATGACCGTTATCGGGAGAATGGGAAGGTTGGGTCGACATGATCAGTGAATGACGCCACGCGGCAGAAACACGAGAAAGTAGAAGCCGATCCAGATCGCCAGCACGACGACGGCCGCCACGCCCGCGACCGCAATCGCGCCGTGCGGGCCTTGCGCGACGATGCGCTCGACTTCGGCGTCCGAAGCGTGGCCGTCGTGGTCGCCGGAGTGTTTGCTAGGGTCCATCTGACACGTCTCCGAAGACAGAGTAATGCGAGTGATAAGGGCTAGCGCTGCGGCGCCTTGCGCAATTCGTTGATCTGCTTCGCCGTCACGGGCTGGCCGTGATTGCCCCACGCGGTGCGGATATACGTGACGACGGCGGCTGCGTCGGCGTCGTTCAGTTCCTGCGCGAACGGCGGCATGCCATAGGGTTCGGGATTGCGTCGCGTGCCGGGCGGAAAGCCGCCGTTGAGGACGATGCGGATCGGGTTGACCGCCGAGTCCATTTCGATCGACTGGTTGCGCGCCAGCGGCGGATAGTGCTGCAGCTTGCCTTCGCCGTGTTCGCCGTGACACATCGAGCACTTGTCCATGTAGATACGTTGGCCGGCCTCGAACACGGCCGGCTTCACGGTCGCCGACGGCCCCGTCTTGCGGCCAGGATCGTTGTCGGGCAGCGTCTTCAGGTAGACGGCCATCGCCTTCACGTCGTCGTCGGTCATGTATTGCAAACTGTGATACGTGACCTCGGCCATCGGGCCGTACACCGCGCCGCGATCCGAAATGCCCGCCTGCAGCAGATCGACGATGTCCTTGATGCTCCAGTCGCCGAGTCCGCCGTCCTTGTCGGAAGTGAGCGACGGCGCGTACCAGTTCTGCACGGGAATCAGCCCGCCCGCGAACTGCTCGCTCTTCGACGAGCCGCCTAGCAGGTTGATCTTCGTGTGGCACATCGTGCAGTGGCCCAGACCTTCGACCAGATACGCGCCGCGATTCCATTCGACCGAGCGGCTGGGGTTCGGCTGGTATTCGCCTTCGCGGAAGTACAGCGAGCGCCAGCCGATCAGCAGTTCGCGCTGGTTGAACGGGAAGCGCAGGTCGTGTTTCCTGTTCGGCTGATGCACGGCTTCCACAGACTTCAGATACGCGAAGATCGCGTCGGAGTCCTCACGCGTTACCTTCGTGTACTGGGCGATCGGCATCGCGGGATAGATCAGCTTGCCGTCGGGGCTCTTGCCCGTGCGCATCATCTTGAAGAAGTCGTCGGCCGACCACTTGCCGATGCCGTACTCGCTGTCGGGACTGATGTTGGGCGTATAGAGCGTGCCGAACGGCGTCTCCATCGCGAGCCCGCCGCCGAAGGTCTTGCCGCGCGGCGCCGTGTGGCATGCGACGCAATCGCCCGCGCGCGCCAGATACTCGCCGCGCACGACCTGAGCGGGGCGATTGTCGGTGCCGGCAGGTGTGGCGGCTTCCGCCGCATTGGCGGTGGCGATGAACGGCGAGTGCGGCGTTATGGCAGCAACGGCGAATGCGGCGCCCGCTGCCAGCGAGAACGTCACACGGCGCGTGACACGCGCGGCGCGCTGCATGCGCGTCACGGCATTCATCGACACGGAGTTGGTCCAGATCAAACCGGGCGGCACGGCGCCAAAGAAGAGAGTCTTCATTCCGGTTGGCTCCCACATGCGAGCGGCAGCTTGCCGGGCAATCGCGGCACGGGACGCGGATCGGCGGGACGCGGCTGACGCGCGAGCCAGCTCGAGACGGCCGTGATGTCCTTGTCGTTGAGTTTGACGGCGATGCTATGCATGCAATCCGGCGCGAGGGCATGCCGCGTGCCCGAACGCCACGTGCCCATCTGCCCGGCGATATAGCTCGCATGCAGACCGAGCAGGCCGGGGACGCCAGGCTGTTGTCCCGTCAGACGCTCGCCGTGACACGCGACGCAGGCGGGAATGCCGCGCTTCGTGTCGCCTTGGACGACGAGCTGCTTGCCGTAATCGAGCGTCGCCTGCGGCAGCGGGTTTGTGTCGGCGTTCGGATAAGGCGGCTGCATGTCGGCGAAATACTGGCTGATCTTGCGCAGATATTCGTCGGGCAGAAAAGCGAGCAGATAGCCCATCGGAGGATAAGTGCGGCCGCCGTCGCGGAACGCCTGCAACTGGTTGAACAGATACTCGGCCGGCTTGCCTGCGATGCGCGGAAAATAATCGTTGTTGCGGCCTTGGCCCTGTACGCCGTGACAGGTGGTGCACGCATGCATTTTCTCGTCCATCGCCGATGGCGCGGACGCGTCGTTCGAGGCGGCGAACGATGTTTTCGCCCACACCGCGCAAAGAGCGCATAACAGCAACAGGATCGACGAGCCGATGGTTCTGCGATGCACGACTGGCCTCGTAGGGAAATAGGGTTTGTAAATTTCGTTGTGTCATACCCCGAGGAAGAGTCGGTCGGCGCTCTTCACTCTTTGATTCTCTACCGCGGCCGCCTAAGCGACCCAGGACATGCAATTGGTTGATGCTCTGACATGCGCTCTGACATGCGCGACGCCGACAGTCTATGCAAGCCGGCACAGGCATGCAGAAGAGGGTGCGACATATCTGCGTACACAGGTCGCGCCCGCCGTCGATCCGGCAAACGCGTCGATACGTTAAGACATCACGATGACGTTGGCATTGCAAACATCATAGGTGGCAATCGGCGTCGTTTCAACGGATGCCAAACGGCACGCGCAGTGATTTGCCACGTCGACACACAGTGGTGTGGAAGATTCCCTCGCGGTCAGGCAAGCAGGCGCATGAAAGTTTCGCGCGCATTGGATACGAGGTCGCTTTCGCCGGGACGCGCCGGCAGCAGATGGAACTCGACGGCCGGCAATGGAGGCAGATCCACGGCGGGCGGACAGGGCACCATGCCAGAACCGATCGACGATTCATTCAGGCATGAGATGCCGAGCCCGGCCTTCAACGCCAGTTGCAGCCCCGCCATGCCCGATGCCGAATGCGATATGAGGTAGGGCACCTTGCTCTCGTCGAGCAACCGGACGACGAAGCGCTGCAACTGACAGGTCGCCGGCAACAGCACCAGATGAAAGGGCGTAACGATGTGCCGCGGGTCGGCATTGGCGGACATGGCCCACACGAGCTTCTCGCGTCGCACGACGGTGCTGGCCGACTGCGGCCTTCCCGACGCGGCGCGCTTCGCAGCCGGTGCGACGATCCGCAGCGACAGACCGATATCGAACGTCCCGTCGTCTTCGATGCCGCTGTCGATCACTGCGCTCGGCAACACAGTCACATGCAGGCGCAACCGCGGATGCTGCTCGGAGAACGTTTTCAGCACGCGCGCGACGTCGTGCGGACGGTAATAGTCTGTGATCGCGATACGCAGTTCACCGTCGAGCGCGCGGCCTTGCAGGTCTTCGAACGCCGCTTCGCTCATCGCCAGAATACGGCGCGCGTGATCCAGCAGCTTCGCGCCCGCAGGCGTCGCGGTGACGCCCAGCTTGCCGCGCAGGAAGAGCGGCTGGCCGGCGCGTTCTTCTAGCTTCTTCAATTGTTCGCTCGCCGACGACTGCGACAGGAACACCCGCTCGGCGCCCGCCGACACACTACCCGCTTCCGCGACGGCGACGAAGGTGCGCAGTTGCGCGAGGTCGAACACACGCGGGTTCATGCTTCGGATTCTCCGATGGATGAGATCTTATTTTCCCACTTTTCCGATTGATCGCGCAACCCTACGATAGCCGTCAAGCGAGTTATACGGAGGCATCGTGGGACAGGAACTGCAAGCATTCGAAACATCGGGCAGACGGGGCGTGAATCACCGCTGGAAGGTACTGGGCGTGGGATTCGCCGCAAACGCGAGCTTCGCGGCCGCGTTTTCGGGTATTCCGACGACGGCCATCTTTCTTCGCAACGGCTATCACATCGACAACCGCGGACTGGGTCTCGTGCTCGGCATGCTCGGGCTCGGCATCGCCGCCAGCGAACTGCCGTGGGGACTGCTTACGGACCGCTGGGGCGACCGGCGCGTGCTGCTGCTCGGCTTGCTGGCGACGGCGGCCGCGCTGGCCGCGATGGCGGGCTTCGTCGTCCCGCGCGGCGGCGCTGCGCCCGGCATCGTACCGCTAGCCCTTGGACTGCTGGCAGTCGGGCTGCTGGGCGGAAGTGTGAACGGCTCGAGCGGGCGTGCCGTGATGGCGTGGTTTCGCGAAGCCGAACGGGGCCTCGCGATGAGCATCCGGCAGACGGCCGTGCCTGCGGGCGGTGGACTCGGCGCGCTGACGTTGCCGTCGCTGGCCGCGCACTTCGGCTTCGTGGCCGTCTACGGGACGCTTGCTGCGCTGTGCACGATGACGGCATGGTTCGCATGGCGCTGGCTGCACGAGCCGCCTGAATCGGCTGCCAGGGGAGTCCCGGCCGTGGTCGCTGGGCAAGGTGCGCAGGCCGGTGGCGGGAAGCCGGGCGTGTCGGCTGGGCTCGTCCCGCCGCTGCGCGATATCGGCGTGTGGCGTGTCGCATTGGGTATCGGCGTGGGCGGGGTCAGTGCGACGATGGCGGCGGTGCAAGCGGGGGCGGCCGTCGCACGCGTCTGGAGCGGGCACTGGACAGACCGACGCGGCAACCGGCGCCAATACATGCGAGCGTGCAGTGTGCTGACGGCGCTTCTGTTCGCGGCGCTCGCCCTGGTCGCAGCGGGCGCGGGCGGCGCGCAAGGCCTCATCACGGCCGTGCTCGCAGCGATGGTGGTGCTTGGCGGCGTCAGTGCTTCCGCGTGGCATGGCGTTGCCTACACCGAACTCGCGACGCTCGCGGGCACGCGCCGCGCGGGCACCGCGCTCGCAATGGGCAACACATGCGCCTTCATGACGCTGTTCGTCACGCCGCTCGCCATTCCCCCGTTGCTGACGGCAACTTCGTGGCCGGTGGTATGGGCGGTTGCGAGTCTTTGCGCGCTGCTTGCGTTGCCCATTTTCCCGCGCCCGCTACGCGCGCCGCGCTATGTGCCACGCATCCGGGTATAAGCGAACCAGCGCGAACTCGAAGCACTCATTTTTGAGGCGTTCGATAGATGTCGAACGCCTTTTCCTGTTTTTATGCTCATTTTTTTTGAAGGAAATCGAAAGTTGTCTGTGATGCAGATTTGATGTGTGCTGTCTGATTTCTCTGTCCGGGAAGTCAGATTTATTTTAAATGTGACGTCGCGTGATTTCTTTTTATGAGTTAGTTCTTCCTTCGAGAGTATATTGATCGACTGAAAATCCGTAATACCTCCGGTTCCTAAGTCGAGTCCAACACACATTGCCGATGGTTTGCGACGATTGTGCTGCCAAGCTCTGTACTTCCCCGTGCTTGAGCCAATCCCGCCAACGCTTCCTAACAGGCGCTTTGAAATTTCGGAAATTGTTTGAGGAAATGGATAAACGCTGTGTCAATGGAGTTGTTCAAAATGGGTAATATTTCGACAAATATTCAAAATTATCATTGAATCGGTCATTGATTCGGAACTCTCTGATATTCCGGTTTTGCTGAAAATGTTTTGATTTGGTTTGTCGGAACACGATTCGTTATATGTCGCGAGCGCTGTATTAAAGCGGGCTCGTTTTGACGTTGTGTCGAAATGGGCGTTTCGGCGTCGACAACACAAACCAATAACCAGGCGGCAACTGTGAATCTTCGAATCATGCTTGCAGACGATCACCCGTTTGTCCTGCTCGGTATCCGGGCCACGCTGATCGCGCACGGCGGATTCACAATCGTAGGCGAGGCGACGAGCCCTTCGTCGCTCGTTCAGTTAATGGAAAAGGCGTCATGCGACGTACTGGTCACGGATCTGACCATGCCGGATGCATCGGGCGACGCCGACGACGGGCTGCGGCTGATCCGGCGCATTCGAAGCGGCTGGCCGGAGGTCCACATCGTCGTGCTGACCAGTCTGACCAACGCGGCCATTCTCCGCTCCATCATGTCCGACGGCGTGATCGGCATGCTCAACAAGAGTGAATCGATGGATGAACTGGCCGCTGCAATACGCGCGGCGGGTGCAGGACGTTCCTACGTCAGCCGGTCGATACTTCAGACACTCGCTGAGGCGAGCGGCGAGCCGCTCGGCATGTCGCCAATGCGCCATCTTTCCCCGCGCCAGTCAGAGGTGATCCGCATGTTCGTGCGGGGCAAGTCCATATCCGAAATCGCCCGCGATCTGGGGCGGGACGTCCGGACGGTTAGCCGGCAAAAGCGCGACGCAATGGCGAAACTGGGCGTCAGCAATGACCCCGGGCTTTTTGCTTTCGTGCGCGCATATGGTCTTGCATCGGAATTCATTTTGGATCGCTAATCAAATTCGGAACCATCTGATGTCTGCGGGAGGGTGGATGTCTGATTCTCGCCGGCTAACGGATCGCCGGATTTATACCAAGTTGCAGGGTACAGGGAGAGACCACGCGTGAATATCAGGAAGGACGGGACACTGCCAATTCGCACCATCATCGCCGACGACCACCCGCTCGTCTTGCTGGCGATGGAGAATCTGATGTCGGGCTTTCCCAACATTGAAATCGTCGGCAAGGCAACGGATTCATCTGAGCTGTTCGCTGAGGCGCAGCGTGTCAAATGCGAACTCGTCGTGATGGATCTATACATGCCCGGCGGTTTGCATGGCGACGGTGTCGAGATGGTACGGCAGTTCAAGGAACGCCACCCTGACGTCGTCGTCGTGGTGCTGACCATGGAGACTTCGGCCGATGCGTTGCAAAAGGTGATTGCGCTCGGCGTGGGCGCCGTCGTGAGCAAACGTGACCGAATCGACCTCATTCACGTGGCGATCATCACTGCGCTGGCGCGCGAATGCTATGTCGGCCCCGCCATTCGCGCATTGCTCGCCGACGCCACCCTCTCGCGCCGGATCGACTATGTCAGACAGGTCCTGTCGCGGCGCGAACTCGAAGTGCTGACGCACTATGCGACAGGGCGCGGTGTGACCGAAATAGCAATGAGGCTCGGCCGCAGCGTCAAGACGATCAGCGCGCAGAAGTGCACTGCGATGCGCAAGTTGTCCCTGCAAAGCGATGCCGATCTGTTCCGGTTCGCCGTCGAACATGGTCTGGTAACTGACGAGCAATCCACAGCGGCAGGCAGGACAGGCGGGCGAGGCTGACGCGGCGGCACTCCGGACATAGAGAATTGACCGTTGTCGAGGGGACATTGTGCGATGACGGTTCAAGAACAAGAACAGAACAAGATGGAAGACAAGATTCGCGTCATCGTCGCCGACGATCACGCATGCGTGCGCGCGGGCGTCAGGTCATTGCTGGGGCAGATTGGCCATGTCGCGGTGGCCGGCGAAGCGGACAGCACGCAGGCTCTCGCCGAATTGCTCGACTCCTGCGCGTGCGACGTCGTCGTGACGGATCTCGGCATGCCGGGCATCGACGGAGAGAGCAATGCCATTCAGTTCCTGCGACGTCTGTTGGACCAGGCGCCGCATTTGCCCGTCGTCGTGCTCACGATGATCCATCAACCGTCCATCCTGATGGGGTTGCTGCAG
The DNA here is from genome assembly GCF_000020045.1 of Paraburkholderia phymatum STM815. Taxonomy (GTDB): domain Bacteria; phylum Pseudomonadota; class Gammaproteobacteria; order Burkholderiales; family Burkholderiaceae; genus Paraburkholderia; species Paraburkholderia phymatum. Next base: position 401,335 of record NC_010622.1, read on the forward strand.
CATGGCGTTGCCGCGATCGTCGACAAGCGCGACATGACCGCGTCGTTGATACACGCGATCGACGCTGGCCTGACGGGTCAAGGCTATCTGTCCGATCACGCATGCGCCGCAATCGCAAAGGCGGAAGCGCCGCAACCTCGCGCAGGCGTAATGAGCGCCGGCGAATGGAAAGTCTTCACGATGTACGTGAGTGGGATGACGATCAGCCAGATTGCTGTCCGGCTCAACCGCAGCGCCAAGACGATCAGCACGCAGAAGCGCAACGCAATGCGCAAGCTTGGACTGGAAACGGAAGCCGACGTGATCGACTACGCGTGCCAGATCGGCCTCACCTGATTGCATTTTCGGAGTTATCTGATTCGCAGCACTGTTCGCGGGATCAATAATTGTAGGTTGAACTCCCGGATTGCGAGTGTGGCGCCACGTCATTGATTCGCGATGCGAATCAATTGTGACCAGGCGCAACCCTGGAGATCCGTCGCAAAAGATCGTCTGAGCGGGGTAATTTCCGGAGGATGCATGTCAGGGCTGGGAAAGCGATTGATCGTGGAAGGCGCCGGGACGGCGTGGCTCGTGTTCATTGGGTGTGGCACAGCTGCGCTTAACACGGGCGCGCAAGGCAATAGCATCATCGCCGTGCCGCTCGCCTTCGGCTTTGCGTTGGCTACCGCGACTTACGTGCTTGGGCGCTTTTCGGGGGCGCACTTCAATCCCGCCGTCACCGTCGCTTTTGTGACAGCGCAACGCTTTTCCGTGCGCGACCTCGCACCCTATATCGCCGCGCAAGTGCTCGGCGCCGTCGCGGGCGCTGCGCTGCTTGTCTATATCGCCAGCGGCCGTCCGGGCTTCGAGCTTGCATCGAGCCAGTTCGGCGCGACGGGGTTTGGCGACCATTCTCCCGCCGACTACTCACTGCATTCCGCGCTGGCGGTCGAAGTCACCCTGTCCTTTGCATTCGTACTGGCGCGCATGCTGATGTCGAGCGGCCGCTCGGCGAACCTGATCGGTCCGCTCGTCACGGGTTTGTGGCTGATGCTGAGCTACGTCGTCGCGGCACCCGTCACTAATGCTTCACTGAATCCCGCCCGCTCGACGGGCCCGGCACTGCTCGTCGGCGACTGGGCGCTCGACCAGTTGTGGCTTTTTTGGGCGGCTCCGCTCACGGGAGGTGTGCTCGCCGGCTTGCTGCATTCGCGAGTTTTTGGCCAGCCACGGGATATGTTCGCGGGGCGCCGCGAGGGCCGTCGCGGCGAGTCGGCGTGAGCGCCATCATGCATTGCTTACGCGTCCGGATGCCGTTTCGCGCCCATTCGCTATGTCACACCTCCCGGGTTCTCGTTCGCGAGGCCTTGATAGCCGGTTTCCTACTGGTGTTCGTGTTGCTCGGCGCTCAATCGGCGCTGGCCGCGCTTGGTCCGCGTCCGCACGGATTTGCTCCCAGGCTCTCGGTCGGCGTGCTCGCCAGCGGCTGGTCGCCTTTTGAGACCTTCCAGGACGGCAGATACACCGGGCTGAGCGTCGATTATCTGCGTGCGATCGTCGGGCCGGACGTCGAAATCACGACCAGGACCTATCCCGACATGGAGCAATTGCTCGCAGCGGCCTGCGCGAATCGCGTTGACCTTGTGATGAGTATCGCTCGCACGCCCGAGCGTGAGCGTTGCCTGTCGTTTTCGGCTCCCTATTTTCGCGGATCGACTTCTGCCGTCACGCTCGCGAGCAAGGCAATCTCGCTGTCACGCCAGTCACAGGTACAAGACGCGCGCGTTGCCGTCGAGCGCGGGTTCGCACTTGGCGCCGTGCTGCGCGAGCGGTTTCCGCATGCTCACTTTGATGCTTTCGCCGACACGCTCTCCGCCATGCGTGCGATCCGGCAAGGCCGCGACGACGTGTACTTCGGCTTTACCCCAGCCGTGCGCCACTATCTGGCGGATCCTGAGTTCGGCGGTCTGGTCGTCGCGTTCGAGGAGACGGGGCAGGTGAGCGAAATGCGCTTTGCCGTGCCAGTGGCGAAAAGCGAGTTGCGCGACAAGCTGGAGCGCGGCCTCGCCGCGCTTCAACCGGAAGATGAAGCCGCGATCCGGGCGCGCTGGCTCGGCGGCAGTTTCGAGGCGTGGCCCGCATCGGCTACGTCGAATCTCGTGCTGAGCCGCGAAGAGCAGGCGTGGCTTCGAACGCTGCCGCCCTTGTCCGTCGGCTTCGACAGCGACTGGGCGCCATTCAGCGCGCTCGATGAGCTGGGTCGGCCGTCAGGCATCGCCGCCGACTATCTCGACTATCTGGGCCGGACGCTTGGCCTGACGTTTCATCGCGAGCCGGCAAAGGACTGGACGGCAACGCTTGCGGCTTTCAACCGCGGCGACGTCGCGCTGCTCGCGACTGCCAACCGCAACGATCCCCGGCTGGATCGCGCGACCTTCACGCACGCATACGAAACCTACCCGCTCGTTATTGTGGCGCGCGAGGGCGAACCGGCCGCACGCAGCCTGAACGATTTCGCGGCGCGCCGCGTCATGGTGTCTGTCCATAGCAAGGGGGCGGTGCCTTTCCAGGCGTACGGTGTCGCGGCAACGCATGTGACCGTCGCACCGGGTCTGGACGCCGCGTTGAAGCTCCTGGCGGCGGGCGGCGCGGATGCGCTGGTCGGCAATGTCGCGGAAGTCGACGCCGCGCTGACCGGGCAATACGCGGGCGTGCTCAAGATCGTCGGCACGGTGCGCGAAGCGGATCCCGTCGGCTTCGCGGTTCGCGCCGACCTTGCGCCGCTGGCGGGGCTGATTGACCGTGCGCTGCTGGCGATGCCGGCATCCGAGCACCAGCGCATCCATCAGAAATGGGTGACGGGCGAAGGCCGACGCCGAGGCGGTTGGAGTGTGACGGCGCTGCGCTTGCTGCCCGTGCTGATCGGTATCGCCGTAATCCTGCTGTTGACCTTGCGGGCCTACGTGTTGCTGCAGCGAGAAGTGGCCCGGCGCGAGCGCACCGAGCGCGAGCTCGAGTCGCAGCTGAACTTCCAGCAGACGATGATGGAGATGGTTCCGTATCCGCTCGTCGCCAAAGATCTGCAAGGGCGCTACATCGCCGTCAACCGCGCCTACGAGGAAGCGACAGGACTTCGGCGTGAACGGGTGATCGGCCGCACGAGTGCCGACGTTCACGCGTGGGGCGAGGAAAACAGCCTGCGGCTCGAACAGTTGTCGCGCAGTGCGCTGCAAAGCGGCTCGGCCACGCAGATCGAGCTGGCGTTCGAAGACTGCGACGGCGACAGCCGGCATGGCCTGTTCTGCGTATGCGTGTGCGATGACGCAGACGGCGCGCCCTTATGCTTGCTCGGTACCCTCGTCGATATCACCGACATCCGCCGCGCCGAAATGCTCGCGAGCGAGACCCAGCGGCGTCTCGTCGACGTCACCAGTTCTCTGCCGGCCGTGGTCTTTCAGTTGCGCCGCGGGCTTGATGGCGCGTACTCGTTCCTCTATGTCGGCGGGGATACCGAACATCTGCTGGGCTATGACAGCGCTGCGCTGATGCGCAGCGCTGCGCTCGACTTCGGCACAATTTTCGCGGACGACCGACCGGGCGTCGTGGCAGCGCTCGGGCGCTCCGCGGAGTTGTCCGAGCCGCTGCACCTCGAGTTTCGCATCAACTGTCCCGCCGAGCAGCGCTGGGTTCGTGCCGAACTTGCGCCGCGCCGTGAGCCGAGCGGCGCGACGGTGTGGAGCGGCTACTGGGTCGACGCGAGCATCGAACGGCTGCGCGCCGACGAACTGGCGCATGCGCGCGATCTGGCCGAAGCCGCGTCGCGCGCAAAGGACGACTTCCTCGCAATGATGAGCCACGAGATTCGCACGCCGATGAACGGTGTGCTCGGGCTCGTCGAGGTGCTCGAGCGTACGCGGCTCGATGCGGACCAGGGCGAGATGCTCGGCATGATTCATGAATCGGCGGGCGCATTGCTGCAGATTCTCGACGACCTGCTCGACTATTCGAAGATCGAGGCGGGACGATTGACGATCGAATCCGAGCCCATCGACCTGCGCGATCTCGTCGATACGGCGGTCGGCCTGTTGGCGGGGCGTGCACATGAGAAAGGCTTGAAAGTGCGCGTCGACGTCGACCCGCAGGTTGCGGCGACGCTACGCGGCGACAGCGTGCGCTTGCGGCAAATCCTGTTCAATCTGCTCGGCAACGCGATCAAGTTCACCCCGCAGGGCGAGGTCGATGTTCAGGTGCAGGTGGCCGAGCAGAATGCGTCGGGGCAAACAGTCGAGATCACCGTCGACGATACAGGCATCGGCATCGCGCCGGATGTTCAGGCGCGGCTCTTCGAGCCTTTCGTGCAGGCGGAGTCGTCGACCACGCGGCGCTTCGGCGGCACGGGTCTTGGGCTGACGATCTGCCGCAAGCTGGTCGCGCTGATGGGCGGCACGCTGTCGCTGTACAGCACGCCGGGCGAAGGCACGCGCATGACATTGCGTCTGCTGATGCCGGTCGACACGCAGCACTACAGCGCTGGCGGGTTGCGCGGCAAGCGCGGGATCGTTCTCACATCCGACGCGCCCGTCGCGACGGCGCTCGTTCACTTCGGTGCGGCACTGGGTCTCGAACTGCGTTGTGCCCATGCTGCCGGCTGGCCGGATCCGAAATCGCTAGAAGGCATGGATCTTATTTTTGTCGGCGACGGCGTCGATCTGCCCGCTGAGGTCGCGCAATCCAGAGCTAAACTCATCAGCCTCACCGAGAAGCCCAAACCGACCGGCTACCGGATCGTCGATAACGCCGTGCGCGTCAGCATCAACCCGATTTCATGGCGCGGTTTGAGCGCGGCGTGCGCCGCTGCACTGACGGGCCTTTCACCGACGCCCGCGCGTCAGTCAGGCGCGGCGGACGCCGTCACGACACCGCCCGACCGTGAACGCGCGGTTGCATGCGGGCGGCTCGTGCTTGTGGCCGAAGATCATCCTGTCAATCAGGAACTGATCCGTCATCAACTGGCGCTGCTCGGTTTTGCGTGCGACGTCGTCAACGACGGCGCCGAGGCGCTCGAAGCGCTCGACGCGACACCGTACGGTTTCTTGATCACCGACTGCCACATGCCGCGAATGTCGGGCTACGAACTGGCGCAGTCGGTTCGCGAGAAAGAGCGGCTGACGGGCGGGCGTCTGCCGATACTCGGCATCACCGCGAACACCGCGCCCGAAGATCTGAATGCGTGCCGCGAAGCCGGCATGGACGACTGTCTCGTCAAACCGACGCGCCTCGCCACCTTGCGCGAGTATCTCAGCCGATGGTTCGGCGCCGACAATGCGCGGCCTGCCGCGGAAACCGAAACGACGACGTCTTTTGTCGCGCGCGACACCGAGCCAGATGACGCCGACAACATCGCGTTCGTTCCTGTCGATCTCAATCAGTTGACGCAGATCTGGGGCAGCGAATCGACGGTCAAGTCGTTGCTCGATGCGTTCGTGTCGGCAGTGCGCGACGACCTGCGTGCATTGCCGCCCCTTTTGAACGAGCCCGACGTCGCCGCATTGAGAGAATGGCTTCATCGCGTCTCGGGCGCAGTGGGCGTGTTGCGGTATCCGCCGTTGCTCGGTGCGCTCGAACACTACCGGCGCCAGCTGACGAACCCACCGTCCGAGACATTGCGCAGCGAGGGCATCGCGCTTGTCCGCCAGTGCAACACGATGCTCGACGGTATCGAAGAGCAGGCGGCGTTACTGCCCTGAGCGTGCTGGTTCCGCGCTGCGTTCCGACTGCTTCGCGTTCTGCGCCCGCTTCGCAAGGCTTGGCGTGAGTGCGCGTGCCTCGCGCGCCGTACTTCGAATTGCACTAGTATGTGCTGGCGCATGAGTTGGCACGGTTCGGTCTTTGCACATGAAGCGATGCCGGCGCGGCGCACAAAGACTCGGAGAGAACAATGATTGCGATTCGAAAGCTGAGCATGGTGGCAGTGATATGCGCGCTGGCGTCGGGTGTTGCGCTCGCGGATACGGTGGAGCTGAAGGCGGACCTTGAGCCGTCGAGCGAAGTGCCTCCGCGCGTGAGTCACGGACATGGCGCATTGGAGGCCACCTTCGATACGTCGACCCGGACACTCAAGTGGACGACCACTTACGACGGTCTGTCGGGCCCGGTGACGATGGCGCACTTCCACGGTCCGGCGCCCGTCGGCCAGAACGCGAAGGTACAGGTCCCTATCGAGAAGAATGCGCTGGCGAGCCCGATGAAGGGTTCGGCGACACTCACGGAGCAACAGGTTACGGACCTGATGGCGGGCCAGTGGTACTTCAACATTCACACTGCGCAAAACCCGTCCGGCGAGATCCGCGGTCAGGTGCTGCCGGCAAATTAGACGAATCAGGCAGGGCAACATAATGGCCGGAACCGCCAACAGCGGTTCCGGCCATTTGCGATTCGAACGAAGACCAGTCATGCGCGCGTTCAGTAGAAGCCGCCGCGGACTCGTCCGGGCCAAATCCGCGTACCATGAGCGCTTGACCGTCGATGGAGAATGCTGCGATGAGTTGGCAAAGCGCTCTTGCGTGCTGGTTCCTGCGCCGCCAGTTTCATCCGCAGACGCGGCACCCGATCATCGACGCGCGGCGCGCACGGAGGATGACCGCGAAGCGCGCCTACACGCCGCGCGTGCCGTCGGGCTGGACCTTGCACGAACGATATGGCGCACATGATGCGCCGCTGCGCGGCGAATGGCTGACCCGCGTCGATGGCGTGCACAAAGCCACGATTCTCTACTTGCATGGCGGCGGCTACTACTTCTGCTCGCCGCAGACGCATCGCGCGGCGTCGTTCGGCCTTGCCGCGCGCAGTGGGGCGCGCGTCTTTTCGCTCGATTACCGCCTTGCTCCCGAACAGCCGTTCCCCGCCGCGCTCGATGACGCGCTTGCCGCGTATCGCCGGTTGATGGAAGAAGGGTCGAAGGCAGAGTCGATTGTGATCGCGGGTGATTCGGCGGGCGGCGGCCTGGCGCTCGCGACGCTCGTCGCATTGCGCGACGCAGGCGAGCCGATGCCGGCTGGCGCGATCCTGTTTTCGCCGTGGACCGATCTCGCGGCGACGGGCGCGTCGCTGCAAACCAACGACGGTGCCGATCCGATGTTCCACGGTCCGTCCATCGCGCGCGCCGCGCATCTTTATCTTGGCGGCACGCCCGCGACGCATCCGTACGCTTCGCCGCTCTACGCGGACCTGAAAGGCCTGCCGCCGCTCTTCATGCAGGTGAGCAGCACGGAAGTCCTGCTCGACGACTCACGTCGGGTCGCCGACAAGGCGCGGGCGGCCGGCGTCGAAATCGACTTCGAGATCTGGCCCAATATGCCGCACGTGTGGCAGCTCTGGGTGCCGTTCATTCCCGAGGCGGGCCGCGCGCTCGACCTCGCCGCGCGTTTCGTCGTGCGCGTGACGGACGAGTCGCGCAACGTTCAGCCGTCGAGCGAAACCTCGATCGCCTGATACGCGGCCTGCACGACATCTGTGCCGTACTGGCGTTCGAGCCGTCTCACAGTGAAATGCCCGTGTGCGACCTGCTGGAAGTGATCGATGAACACGGTGTTGACCATCGCGCCCAGCACTGCGCCGATAGCGGGTATCGACTTCGCGGCGATCTGTTCGCTCACCTGCACCGAAAAGCGCGACGCGATCGTGTTCAACAGTCGCAGCAACGCTGCGGAGCCGTGTGTCGAGAAGCCCTTCGTCGCAATTTCGGATGACGCCTTCGACACGGCCTGCGCCAGTGCGCCGCGCATGATGAAGTAGCCATAGTCGGCATCGTCGTCGGCTTTCGATGTGCCGCCCATGCCGAGCACCGTCAGACATTGCAGTTGGATGTCGACGGACGTCAGGTTCTCGCCCTCGCTACGCGCGATATCGCAGATCGAGCGGAACATCAGCGTCGTCGTGACGGGCAATTCGACGGGCAGCGCGAGCAGCCCGAACGCGCCCCCCGCGGCGCCCGTCGTCGCGACGGCGAATTTGTGCAGCAGATTGCTCGGCCGGTCATTGACGCCGAGGGAAGCGCCACCCATCGGGCGCCCGAGCGTGCGCAGCGCGATCTGCAGGCATTTTCGCAGCGCGAGCTGCGTCGCGTCGTTGACCTTGTCGCTGGCGAGAGCCGGCATGCGCGAGATCAGTTTTTCCATTGGCGAGCCGACGATGCTCGCGAGTTTCATCGCCAGCGCAGGGCTTTCGAGTTTGTATCTGGCGCGACGCAGCGCCTCGAGATCGTCGGCGGAAAGCGGCAAGGCGGCGAGCGTGGCTGGTTCCATGAGTCTCCCTGAGTTCGACAGATTGCATGATTGAGCGCGTCCGGCGCATCAGCTGCGTTCGAATGCATGCGCATTTAGAGCCATCCCGCATGGTATGATTCCGTATCGTTGACGCGTCAACAGTTGTTCTATCAAAAAATGGCCGTGCATACCGCCGCCCACCATTCGAGTGGGCAAGTTTTACCTTTCCGGGAGTCGCTGCTGGCGATGCTCGGCGTCTCGTTCGTCTCGATGCTGGTCGCGCTCGACCAGACAGTCGTCGGCACTGCGCTGCCGACTATCGTCGCGGATCTCAAGGGTTTCGAGCTGTACGCATGGGTCGCGACGTCGTATTTGCTGACTTCCGTGATCACCGTGCCGATTTTCGGGCGCCTCGGCGACTACTACGGGCGCAAGCCATTTGTGATCGCGTCGATCGTCGTGTTCACGGCGGCGTCCGTGCTCTGCGGTGCGGCCAACAACATGCTGTTTCTGGTGATCGCGCGCGGCTTGCAGGGCATCGGCGGCGGCATGCTGGTCGGCACCGCGTTCGCCTGCATTCCCGATCTGTTTCCCGATTCCGTGGTGCGCCTGCGCTGGCAGGTGTTGATGAGCACGGCGTTCGGCATTGCCAACGCGGTGGGACCGTCACTCGGCGGTTTTCTCACCCAATATTACGGCTGGCGCTCGGTGTTCTATGTAAATCTGCCCGTCGGCCTGCTGTCGCTGTTTTTTGTCTGGCGATATCTGCCGCACCTTCGGCACGTCGTTCATGAAGGCAAGATGCGGCTCGACTGGCCCGGCGCGTTGCTAATCGCGCTGTCGCTAGGCAGCTTGCAGGTGTTCGTCGAACTGCTGCCGAAGCACGGCGTGACGGCGTCGGCGGCCGGCTTGCTGGTCCTGAGCGTCGCGAGCGCGATCGCGCTGTGGCAATGGGAGAAGCGCTTCCCGCAAGCCATTCTTCCCGTCGACATGTTCCGCAACGGGAGCCTGTCTGCGCTGTTCATGCTGGCCGTGCTCGGCGGCTTCGCAATGTTCTCGCTGCTGTTCTATGCGCCGCTGCTGTTTCAGGGCGGATTCGGCATGATGCCGAACGAGGCTGGGCTCGTGATCACGCCGCTCGTCGTCTTCATCACGATCGGCAGCATCGCGAACGGGCGCATCGTGTCGCGCATTCCGAATCCGAACGTGATGCTGTTCGTCGGTTTCGCGCTGTTTGCGGCGGCGTCGCTCGGCGTGGTGATCGCGACGCGTTCGATGCCGCACTGGCTGCTGATGCTGTTCATGACGCTCGGCGGCCTCGGCCTCGGTTTCGTGCTGCCGAATCTCACCGTGTTCGCGCAGCAGACGGCGGGCCGCGAGCATCTCGGCATCGCGACGGCGCTGCTGCAGTCGCTGCGCATGATCGGCGGGATGATCGGCACGGCGTTGACGGGCACGCTCGTCACGCATATGTACGCGAGCGGCGTGCGCAGCGCGCTCGATGGCGACCATGCGTACAAGTGGTTCGCCGATCTGGGCGATCCGCAGATTCTCGTGAATCGCGATGCCCAGCAGACGCTTTTAGGCGAGATGGCGCGGGCCGGACACAACGGCGCGCTGCTGCTGGAGTCGGCGCGCGAATCGCTGGTTGGCGCGATCCATATGGGCCTGGCGCTTGGTGCGCTGGTGTCGATCCTTGCAATCTGGCAGAGCCGGCGCGTACCGCCCGTCAAGCTGCGCAAGCAGGTCGAGCCGGTCGTCCATGTAGACTGACGGTCGTTTTAGCGCTTCGGAAATTGTAGAAAGATCATGGAAGAACAGGACCGCGTCGCTATCCTTCATCAGTTTGGCCGCACGTATCGCGCGTTCATGTCGGCGTTCGAAGGACGCGTCGGACACCCGATGCCGCGCTGGCGCATTCTGCTGGCGCTCTACGAGCAGGCTGGCGAGTCGTCGCAGAAGAAACTGGTCGAGCGTCTGCGCATCGATCCGGGTGCGCTCACGCGACAGCTGAAGTCGCTCGAAGCGATGGGCTGGATCGCGCGCAGCATGGACGAGCGCGACAACCGCATCACGAACGTGAAGCTCACGACGGAAGGCCGCGCGGCGATCGAAACGAGCCTGCCGAGCCGGAACGCGTTCCTGCACGACACGATGGCGGCCTTGCCCGACCATGTGCTCGCCGGCCTGTCGAGCGCGCTGACGATGCTCGAAGCGCGCATCGGCGAAGTGGCGGCAGGCGCGTCGACCGATGCGGAGTCTGCCGACGCAGGGCGTTGAAGAAATAAAAAAAGCGGCACTATGCAGTTCACACAGCGCCGCTTGCTCGACGAGGCGATTGAAGAACGATCAGAAGAACGTTTCGATCACTTCCGTGACGCGGTACGACGGGTCGACCACCAGCACCTGACGCCATTTGTCGAACGTCAGGCACGGATGTGAGATGTCGAACGCGATCATGTCGCCGACCTTGAGATCGGCGCCTACGGGAATCCGCAGATACGCATGCTGATCCATCATGCCAAAAATTTCCCAGCCTTCATCGGCGGTGATATCGCGCGGCTTCTCGGCGCCGGGCCGATAGTGCTTCGCGGGCTCGGGATAGCCGGCATCGAACGCTGAATCGCGCTTGCCGAGACCGATGATCGCGCGGTCCGGTTCGGGAATCGACTGCACATAGGCCCACAAATGCAGCGCGGGCAACAGGCCTTCGCCCATGCGCTTCGCAACGGGATTGCGCTTGAAGATGTCCGTCTGCGCCTTCCGATAGATGCCGACGTCGTGCGTCAGATAGCAGCCCGGACGCAGCACGATTTCAATGCGGTCCTTGCGCGACGCCTTCTGGAATTCTTCCGCGACGACGTCGTACCACGCCGACCCTGCGCCTGACAGCACGGCGGGCGTACGCGCGAAGCGGCCCTTGTCCGACAGTTCGAGCGTGAGCTTCACGGCACTGCGCAGGAAGTCGCGCACTTCCTGCTCTTCCTTCAATACACCTTCATACAGTTCGATGCCCGCGAGCTTCAGCGAGTCGGGAAAACGCGCGATTGCGTCAAGTACGGCCTGCGTCTGCGCGTCATTGCGAACACCTGTGCGGCCGCCCGGCACGCCGAGTTCGATCAGCACCTGCAACTGTTTCTTCACCGAGCCGAAGAACTTGCCGAGTTGCTCGACTCCTTCCACGGAGTCAACGAGGCAGAAGAATTCGAAGTCCGGATCGCTCAGCAGTTCGGCGATCATCAACATGTTGCGCTTACCGACCAGCTGATTCGCCATCAGCACGCGCGATACGCCGCCGTGATACGCGGCGCGCACCTGATGTGCGGTCGCCAGCGTGATGCCCCATGCACCCGTTTCGATCTGGCGGCGGAACAATTGCGGCGCCATCGTGGTCTTGCCATGAGGTGCGAGCTTCACGCCGTACTCGGCGACGAACTTCTGCATCCAGTTCAGGTTGTGCTCGATGCGGTCCGCGTACAAAACAGCAGCGGGCAGACTTACGTCCTCGTCGAGCAGATTCCATTCGAGGCGCGACGCGTCCGACAACTGGATGCTTGTGCCGGGTACGTTGCCCAAGCCCTTGCTATAAGGGTCGATCGTCGCTCCCTGATAGTTTGTAACTTTCATGTCATCCTGCTCCATCGGCCAGTTAAATCGAATCGAAGTTGACTTTCGTATGTTACCGAAAGTACGATGGTTGATGAAATGTTATTTAGTACCACGCGTGCCGCGACCGATGTTAGCGGCCGCGCGAGGCACATGCGCGCCATGAATTCCTCTGCCGAACCCGTTGCCTTCGACATCGTCGCCCGCATTGCAGAATGCGCACCCGGGTTGCGCTCGGCCGAGCGCAAGGTCGCGGCGCTGATTCTCGACGACCTGACGGGCGCGTCGCGCGCTAGCATCGGCGCACTGGCCGAAAGAGCCGAAGTGAGCGTCGCGACGGTCACGCGGTTCGCGAAGGCCGTCGGTTGCCGCGACGTGCGCGAGCTGAAGTTGCGGCTCGCGCAGGCGGCGGCCGTCGGCCAGCGCTTCCTGCAGACTAGCGCGCAAAACGATGACACGCCCGAGCCATTGGCGACGCGGGTCTTCGACGAGTTGCAGACGGCGCTCACGCACAATCATCAGTTGCTGTGTCAGGCACCCGTTGAGCAGGCGGCAGCCGCGCTGCGCGAAGCGCGCATGATTTACGTGTTCGGCATGGGCGGCGGCTCGACCGCGCTCGCCGACGAAATGCGCTTCCGCCTCGTCCGTCTGGGCCGGCCTGTTGCGACTTACCAGGACGCGTTGTTGCAGCGCATGGTCGCGTCAACGGTCTCGCGCGACACGGTGGTGATTGCGTTGTCGACGACGGGCCGCGTGCCGGAAATGGTGGACAGCTGCAAGATCGCGCGCAGTTACGGCGCGACGCTGATCACGGTGACGGCGCCCGCATCGCCGCTCGCGAAGCTGGCCGACTGGGTGATTCCCATCGTCGCGTTTGAAACCGACTTCATTTACAAGCCGTCGTCGTCGCGCTACGCGATGATGATGGCGCTCGACGTGCTGGTCACCGAACTCGCGTTGAGTCTCGGTGACGAGAGCCGCGAACTGCTGCGCCGCATGAAGCATGCGCTCGACGCGCATCGCGGCGGCGGCGACCGACAACCGCTAGGAGACTGATCCATGCATTCGCACCCTGAAGCCGCCGATACGCTGATCGTCGGCGCGCAGTTGTACGATGGCACGGGCGCGCCGCCCGTCGAACGCGACGTCGCGTTGCGCAATGGGAGGATTGCCGCAATCGGCAATCTGTCGAACTGGCTGGCCGAAGAGGTGATCGAGGCGAACGGCCGCGCGCTCGCTCCCGGCTTCATCGACGTGCACACGCACGACGACACCCACGTGATCCGCTCGCCGGAAATGCTGCCGAAGATCACGCAGGGCGTGACGACGGTGATTGTCGGCAATTGCGGCATCAGCGCGTCGCCTGTTTCGCTGCATGGCGATCCACCCGATCCGATGAATTTGCTGGGGCCGCGCGACGCATTCCAGTATCCGACCTTCGCCGCGTATGTCGCTGCCGTGAATGCAGCAAAGCCATCCGTCAACGTGGGCGCGCTGATCGGGCACACAGCGCTGCGCAACAACCATATGAACCGACTGGACCGCGCGGCGACCGCGCGCGAAATCGACGGCATGCGCGCGCAGCTCGAAGAAGCGCTCGCGAACGGCGCGCTCGGCCTGAGTTCCGGCCTTGCCTATGGCTCTGCATTCGCCGCGCCGACGGAAGAAGTGATGGCGCTTGCCGAGCCGCTCGCGGCGTCGGGCGCGTTGTACACGACGCACATGCGCACCGAGTTCGACGCGATTCTCGATGCGATGGACGAGGCATACCGTATCGGCAAGCATGCGCGCGTGCCTGTGATCATTTCGCATCTCAAGTGCGCGGGGCCGTCGAACTGGGGGCGCAGCGTCGAGGTGCTTGCATCGCTTGAAGGGGCGCGGCAGTTCCATCCTGTCGGGTGCGACTGTTATCCGTACAACCGCAGTTCGTCGACGCTCGACCTCAAGCAGGTGACGGGCGACATCGACATTACGATCACCTGGTCGACGCCTCATCCCGAGATGGCGGGGAAGACGGTGAAGGAGATCGCGGCGGAGTGGGGCGTGACGCAGCAGGATGCGGGCAAGCGGCTACAGCCGGCGGGCGCTGTGTATCACAACATGTCCGAGGACGACGTGCGGCGCATCCTCTCGCATCCCGCGACGATGGTCGGCTCGGACGGCTTGCCGAATGATCCGTTGCCGCATCCGCGCTTGTGGGGCGCGTTTCCGCGCGTGCTGGGTCACTATGCGCGCGATCAGAAGCTGATCGCGCTGGAAGAAGCGATTCGCAAGATGACGAGCCTGTCGGCGCGACGCTTCGGCTTGAAGGAGCGCGGCGAGGTGCATATCGGTTATCACGCGGATCTGGTGCTGTTCGATCCGTTGCGCGTGCGCGATGCGGCGACGTTCGAGGAGCCGCAGCAGGCAGCCGATGGCATCGATGCCGTGTGGGTGAATGGCGTGTTGTCGTATCGCGATGGTGTGCATACGGGCGAGCGCGCGGGAAGGTTTGTCGCACGTGGGGCGACGGCGGCGTCTCGGGCCGAACTGGCTGACGTTTTTTGATTTGATTTTGATGCGTTCGCGTCGATTGCGGACGCGCTTACATGACAGGAGTTGAACGATGAAGCGTTATGGTGTTGAAGGTGGCAAGGGCACGGGCGGTCAGGTCATGCCGTTTGCGCGAGCGGTCGAAGCGGATGGCTGGCTGTTCGTGTCGGGACAGACGCCGATGGAAAACGGCGAAGTGATCAACGGCGGAATCGTCGAGCAGTCGCACAAGGCGATTCAGAACGTGATGGCGATTCTGAGCGAGGCCGGATATGGGCCGGAGCATGTCGTCCGGTGTGGTGTATGGCTCGACGATCCGCGTGATTTTGCTTCCTTCAACAAGGTGTTCAAGGAGTACTTCGGGGCTAATCCGCCTGCGCGGGCGTGCGTTGTGTCGTCGATGGTCATCGACTGTAAAGTCGAAGTGGATTGTGTTGCGTATAAGAAGCCTGCGGCTTGATTTTTTTTGCAATGGGCTGGCATCCGCGTTTTGCTTCTGGTTCGTTGGCGAACCACAAGCAAAACGCGGATGCCAGCGAAAGCGCAGAGCGATAACCGGAAGGCGTAGCCTGCGCCGGAAAGGCAAGAATGGCGACTACCGTCGCAGACAAAATGACAAACGGCTACTGCCGGGCAGTACGCAAATTATCCGGCATAGGCAGATTAAAGTTGGTCCGAAACGGATTGATATCAAGACCGCCGCGCCGCGTATACCGCGCGTACACCGCCAGTTTGACGGGCTGACAAACCTTCATCACATCGAGAAAGATCTTCTCGACACACTGCTCATGGAACCCAGTATGGTTCCGATAAGAAATGATGTAACGCAGCAGCGCTGCGTGATCGATCTGCGGTCCGACGTAGTGAATCTGCACCGAACCCCAATCGGGCTGGCCGGTCACCGGGCAATTCGACTTCAAGAGATTGGAAAACAACGTTTCCTCAACAGGCGCCTCATCGAGCGCCGCCTTGAGTATGGAAGCGTCCGGCTGATAAACCTCGGCGTCGAGATCGAGACGATCCAGCGAAGTCCCTTCGAACTCCTCCAACCCGAGCTTGGAAAACTCCGCCGGCGGATAAAGATGCAACGACACTGACGACCCGCACGCAGCAGAAACATCGCGCTTGATGGTGTCGCGTACCACGTCGATCGAATCAAACGAACTCTGCGCAAATGAGCCGAGATAAAGCTTGAACGACTTCGACTCGACGATATTCGGCGAATCGGCAGGCACATAAAACGTCGCGATGGCGATCTGCGGCTTGCCGCGCGCGTTCAGCCACGACAGTTCATACGCGTTCCAGATATCCGTGCCGAAGAACGGCAGCGTTGCGCCGATGCCGATCTGGTCGCGCGCGTTCTTGCGCGCGATCGGAAAGAGCAGCGACGCGTCGTATTGTTCGGTGTAGCTGGACGGCTTGCCCAGCGGGGATTGTTCGGGTGTCATGATACGTTCACGATGCCACTCACGACATGCCCGATCGCTGTCACGTCACGGGCCGATTCACAGTGGCGAATTTGGTCGTCGAAGAAAAAGTCCGGCTCGAACTCGCGCAGAAACGCGCCCTTGTCCAGCCCGCCAAGAAACATCGCCTCGTCGATTTCGATGTTCCAGGCCATCAGTGTGCGGATCGCCCGCTCATGCGCCGGCGCCGAACGCGCCGTCACCAGCGCAGTGCGAATGTGCATCGGCGCGGCTTCGTCGGCGAGCGTCTGCAAACGGTGCAGCGCCTTGAGCAAAGGCTTCAGCGGTCCGTCGGCGAGGGGCAGATCCTTGTTGTCGGTCTCGTGGCCGACAAAGGCCCCAAGCCCGTCCTTCTGAAACACGCGCTCGGCTTCGTCGGAAAACAGCACGGCGTCGCCATCGAACGCAATGCGGATTTCGTCCGGATACTTACCTGCCATTTTCGCCGATTCCGGCAACACGCGTGCGGCGGGGAAGCCGGCCGCCAAAGCATCGCGCACGTCGTCCTGATTCGCGGACAAAAACAGCGACGCGTTCAACGGCTTCAGATACGCAAACGGCGCACGGCCGCGCGTGAACACACCGCGCTCGATCGCCAGCCCGTGCTCGCGACACGAACTGAATGCGCGCAGGCCGCTAATGGGATCGCTGCGCGACAGAATCACCACTTCGACGCGATGCGCGCCCGCATTCAGCGCCAGCAGCTTGCGAATCAGCGGAAAGGCGACGCCGGGCTTCGCGGGCACATTCAGCCGTGCGCGCTGCAGCGTTTCGTACGCATGCAGATCGCCTTCCTCGTACACGCCGTTTTCTTCCTCGAAATCGAACAGCGCGCGCGAGGAGATCGCCACTACAAGCTTGTCGTTGAGCGAAAAAGCCATGCGCAACGCTTATGCGAGGAACAGGCGATACACCGGGTTCGACGTCTCTTCCCAATACGGATAGCCGAGTGTCGCGAGGAAGCGCGCGAATTCCGCATCTTCCGCCGACGGCACCTGAATGCCGACGAGAATCGAGCTGTAGTCCGCGCCCTGGTTGCGGTAATGGAAAAGGCTGATGTTCCAGTTCGGCGCCATCGACGACAGGAACTTCATCAGCGCGCCCGGCCGCTCCGGAAACTCGAAGCGGAACAGGCGCTCGTCGTGCGCGAGCGGCGAGCGTCCGCCGACCATGTAGCGGATATGCTGCTTCGACAGCTCGTCGCCCGTCAGATCGACGGTCGCAAAGCCGTGCTCCTCGAACGTGCCGGCGATCTGCGCGGACTCGCCGCGGTTACGGATCTGCACGCCGACAAAGATATGCGCGGAATTCGCATCTGCAATGCGGTAGTTGAACTCGGTGACGCTGCGCGTGCCGACCAGTTCGCAGAAGCGTTTGAAGCTGCCGCGTTCTTCGGGAATCGTCACGGCGAACACGGCCTCGCGCGCTTCACCGACTTCCGCGCGCTCGGCGACGAAGCGCATGCGGTCGAAGTTCATGTTTGCGCCCGACGTGACCGCGATCAGCGTCTGGTTTTCGATGCCTTCGCGCTCGGCATATTGCTTTGCGCCCGCGACGGCCAGCGACCCGGCCGGCTCCAGCACGCTGCGCGTGTCCTGGAAGACGTCCTTGATCGCGGCGCACAGCGCGTCGGTGTTGACCGTCAGCACCTCGTCGAGATACGCCTGGCACAGGCGGAATGTCTCTTCGCCGACGAGCTTGACGGCTGTGCCGTCCGAAAACAGGCCGACTTCGTTGAGCGTGACGCGCTTGCCGGCCTTGATCGATTGCGCCATCGCGCACGAGTCGTCCGTCTGTACGCCGATCACCTTGATCTCAGGACGCACCGATTTCACGTACGCCGCAATGCCGGCCGCGAGACCGCCGCCGCCGATGGGCACGAAGATCGCGTGAATGGGCGCCTGATGCTGGCTCAGCACTTCCATCGCGACGGTGCCCTGGCCGGCGATCACGTATGGATCGTCGAACGGATGGACGAAGGTCATGCCGTGCTGTTCCTGCAGCTTGACGGCGTGTGCGTAGGCATCGCTGTACGACTCGCCTGCCTGCACGACCTCGACGGTCGGCCCGCCGTGCGCGCGCACGGCGTCCACTTTTACCTGCGGCGTCGTCACGGGGACGACGATGGTTGCCTTCACGCCCATACGTGCCGCCGACAGTGCGACGCCCTGAGCATGGTTACCCGCCGAAGCCGTGATCACGCCGCGCGCGAGCGCGTCGGCGGGAATATGCGCCATCTTGTTGTACGCGCCGCGCAGCTTGAACGAGAAGACGGGCTGATTGTCTTCGCGCTTCAGGTAAATGGGGTTGCGCAGCCGTGCGGACAGATTCCGCGCATATTCGAGTTCGGTCTCACGCGCGACGTCGTAGACGCGGGCGTTGAGGATTTTCTTCAGATAGTCGTGGGAAGCCATACGGGGCGCGCGCCTGGCGCGGTTGATTGCTGGTTGTTGACTGACGGGAAGGGGTAATGATAGCGCTTAAGTGTCCTGGCGGACGTGGTTTGGGCGTGGCGTCAGGTTTGAGATTCGGATTTCTCTGGTTTTCGCTGGCATCCGCGTTTCGCTTCCTGTTTCGCTTCCTGTTTGCTGGTGCACCCGCACAGGGGGCAACGCCAGCAGACCAGAGACACTACGCGGCTGCCAGCGAAACACGAAAGCAGAAAGCCAAAGCCGGCAAAGCTGTGTCGCAGACAAAAAAACCACGTCGCCAGCGGCCATCTTGATGACGAATTTCGAAAAGCCAACTCGCAAAGGCTTGCCCCACGGACATTCGACGGCGAACGCGCGTCGACATCCTGCGGTAGAATCCTGTTTTGGAACAAGGATCGGAAGATCGGAAGATGCATTGGCAGCCTCGGATCGCCCATTTGATGCCCGTCCCGCGTGAGGCTCGCCCCGCGGCGCAGCGGCACGTGCGGCACGCACGATCGCGTAGCTATATCTGAGCGCCGCGAGGCGACCGGCCACCCACGTTCCAGCCATTTCCCCGGCGATCCCGGGCGCTGGCCTGCCGGTTGCGGCTTCGCACATTAGAAAGATTTCCAGCATTGCGCCCCGCGCGCACTGTCAGCCGGCCTCAGCGATGAGCGCGCGCCGCTGACCTACCGAGTCGTCCAAACATGAACGCACCTCAAGTTTTCGATCCGCACGGCGCCGCCGCCACCGTTGCCGCCGACGCCGAACCGCGCCTGCGCGAAATCCCGTACAACTACACGTCGTTCTCCGACCGCGAAATCGTCATCCGCCTGCTCGGCGACGAAGCATGGGCTGCCCTCGACGAATTGCGTGCGGAACGCCGCACCGGCCGCTCGGCGCGCATGCTGTACGAAGTGCTCGGCGATATCTGGGTCGTGCGTCGCAATCCTTACCTGCAGGACGACCTGCTCGACAATCCGAAACGCCGCGCGCTGCTGATCGAAGCGCTGAATCACCGTCTCGCGGAAATCGAAAAGCGCCGCCGTGCCGACCTCGTCGAACATACCGACGACGCAGGCGTCGACCGAGCGGCACGCGTCGAAACGCTGGTCGCCGCGGCGCGCCGCGCCGTCGATGCGTTCGCCAGCGAGTTCGACAAGATGGCCGACCTGCGTCGCCGTGCGACCAAAGTGCTGGGCCGCCAGACGCAGAAGGACAATATCCGCTTCGACGGCATCGCGCGCGTCTCGCATGTGACAGACGCGACCGACTGGCGTGTCGAATATCCGTTCGTCGTGCTGACGCCGGACACAGAGGCCGAGATCGCCGGCCTCATCAAGGCGTGTTTCGAACTCGGCCTGACCGTGATTCCGCGTGGCGGCGGCACGGGCTACACGGGCGGCGCGGTGCCGCTCACGCCGTTCTCCGCCGTCATCAACACGGAAAAGCTCGAACAACTCGGCGCCGTCGAACTGACGGAGCTGCCCGGCGTCGCGCACAAGGTCCCGACCATTTTCTCCGGCGCGGGCGTCGTCACGCGCCGCGTGACGGAAGCGGCCGAGCAGGCGGGCTACGTATTCGCCGTCGATCCCACCTCGCTGGACGCTTCATGCATCGGCGGCAACGTCGCGATGAACGCAGGCGGCAAGAAGGCTGTGCTGTGGGGTACGGCGCTCGACAATCTCGCGTGGTGGCGCATGGTCGACCCGGAAGGGAACTGGCTCGAAGTCACGCGCCTCGATCACAACCTCGGCAAGATTCACGACATCCCCGTCGCGCGCTTCGAGCTGAAGTGGTTCGACGGTGAATACGCGCCGGGCGAAAAGCTGCTGCGCACGGAGCTGCTCGACATCGAAGGCCGGCGCTTCCGCAAGGAAGGCCTCGGCAAGGACGTGACGGATAAATTTCTTGCAGGCCTGCCGGGCATCCAGAAGGAAGGCTGCGACGGTCTGATCACGTCGGCGCGCTGGGTGCTGCACAAGATGCCCGCGCACACGCGCACGGTTTGCCTCGAATTCTTCGGCCAGGCGCGCGAAGCCATTCCGAGCATCGTCGAAATCAAGGACTATCTGTTCGAAACGTCGAAGCAGGGCGGCGCGATTCTCGCGGGCCTCGAACACCTCGACGAGCGTTATCTGCGCGCCGTCGGCTACGCGACGAAGAGCAAGCGCAATGCATTTCCGAAGATGGTGCTGATTGGCGACATCGTCGGTAACGATGCGGACGCGGTCGCCACGGCGACCTCCGAAGTGATCCGCATGGCCAACGGCAAGAGCGGCGAAGGCTTCGTGGCCGTCAGCGCCGAGGCACGCAAGCGCTTCTGGCTGGATCGCAGCCGCACGGCCGCGATCGCCAGGCACACCAACGCGTTCAAGATCAACGAAGACGTCGTGATTCCCCTGAACCGCATGGGCGAATACACGGACGGCATCGAGCGCATCAACATCGAACTGTCGATCAAGAACAAGCTGCAACTGATCGACGCCCTCGAAGCATTCTTCAAGAGCGGCAAACTGCCCCTCGGCAAGAGCGACGACGCGAATGAAATCCCTAGCGCCGAATTGCTGGAAGATCGCGTTCAGCAGGCGCTGGAACTGCTCGCTCACGTGAAGAAGCGCTGGGAATTTCTGCGCGACAAGCTCGATCTGTCGTTGCGCGAAGCGCAGCACTATCTGGTGCAGCTCGGCTATGCGGGCCTCGCGGAAAAATTCGCGGACCGCGTCGACGATCAGCCGGACGCGAACGTGTTCCACATCGTGCAGGATCGCACGGTGCGCGTGTCGTGGAAGCAGGAGATACGCGCGGAACTGCGTCAGATCTTCAATGGCGGCGAGTTCAAGCCGATTCTCGACGAAGCGCAGGCCATCCACAAGCAGGTGCTGCGTGGCCGCGTGTTCGTCGCGCTGCACATGCACGCAGGCGACGGCAATGTTCATACGAACATCCCCGTCAACTCCGACAACTACGAGATGCTGCAGGACGCGCATATCGCGGTGGCGCGCATCATGAAGCTCGCGCGTTCGCTGGACGGCGTGATTTCCGGCGAGCACGGCATCGGCATCACGAAGCTCGAGTTCCTGACGGACGACGAGATCGGCGAATTCCGCGCGTATAAGCAGCGCGTCGACCCGCATGGCCGCTTCAACAAGGGCAAGCTGCTCGAAGGCGCGGACCTGCGCAATGCCTACACGCCGTCGTTCGGCCTGATGGGCTATGAATCGCTGATCATGCAGCAATCCGATATCGGCGCGATCGCCGATTCGGTGAAGGACTGCCTGCGCTGCGGCAAGTGCAAGCCCGTCTGCGCGACGCATGTGCCGCGCGCGAATCTGCTCTACAGCCCGCGCAACAAGATTCTCGCTACGTCGCTGCTGGTCGAGGCGTTCCTGTACGAAGAGCAGACGCGCCGCGGCGTGTCGATCAAGCATTGGGACGACTTCAACGATGTCGCCGATCACTGCACGGTCTGCCACAAGTGCGTGACACCGTGCCCGGTGAAGATCGACTTTGGCGACGTTACGATGAACATGCGTAATCTGTTGCGCAAGATGGGCAAGAAGAAGTTCAACGCGGGCAACGCCGCGGGCATGTTCTTCCTCAACGCGACGAATCCGCAGACCATCAATCTCGCGCGCACCGCGATGATGGGCGTCGGCTACAAGGCGCAGCGCCTCGGCAACGACGTGCTGAAGAAGCTCGCCAGGAAGCAGACGGCGCATCCGCCCGCAACCACGGGCAAACCGCCCGTCGTCGAGCAGGTGATCCACTTCGTCAACAAGAAGATGCCGGGCAACCTGCCGAAAAAGACGGCGCGTGCGCTGCTCGATATCGAGGACAACAAGATCGTGCCGATCATCCGCAATCCGAAAACGACGACCGTCGATTCGGAAGCGGTGTTCTACTTCCCCGGCTGCGGGTCTGAGCGGTTGTTCTCGCAGGTCGGTCTTGCGACGCAGGCGATGCTGTGGGAAGCGGGCGTGCAGACGGTGCTGCCGCCGGGCTATCTGTGCTGCGGCTATCCGCAACGCGGCTCGGGCCAGTTCGACAAGGCCGAGCAGATCGTCACCGACAACCGTGTGCTGTTCCACCGCGTCGCGAATACGCTGAACTATCTCGACATCAAGACGGTGGTGGTGTCGTGCGGCACGTGTTACGACCAGCTGGCCGGCTACGAATTCGAGAAGATCTTCCCGGGCTGCCGGATCATCGACATCCACGAATTCCTGCTGGAGAAGGGTATCAAGCTCGACGGCGTGACGGGCACGCGTTACATGTACCACGACCCGTGCCACACGCCGATCAAGACGATCGACCCGGTCAAGCTCGTCAACGAACTGATGGGCACGGAGAAGAACGACGGCTACAAAATCGAGAAAAACGACCGCTGCTGCGGCGAGTCGGGCACGCTGGCCGTTACGCGTCCCGACATATCGACGCAGGTCCGCTTCCGTAAGGAAGAGGAAATCCGCAAGGGTGCGGCGAAACTGCGCGGGATTCCCGTCGTCGCCGACGCAGGCGCAAACGCTATCAACATGGCAAACGCGGCAGCGGGCGCAGCCGGCGCTCCAGCGGGTTCGGTGCTCAAGGCCGGCGACGGCCCGCAACCGAACGGCGCCAAGGGACCAAACGGTGCAACCGACGTCAAGATCCTGACCAGCTGCCCGTCCTGCCTGCAGGGCCTGTCGCGGTACAACGAAGACGCGAACGTCGAAGCGGACTACATCGTCGTCGAAATTGCGCGTCACGTGCTGGGCGAG
This sequence comes from Paraburkholderia phymatum STM815, assembly GCF_000020045.1. Lineage (GTDB taxonomy): Bacteria > Pseudomonadota > Gammaproteobacteria > Burkholderiales > Burkholderiaceae > Paraburkholderia > Paraburkholderia phymatum. The sequence continues at coordinate 424,359 of NC_010622.1, forward strand.
AACTGGATGGCGGATTACGTTCAGCATGCGAACAATGGCGGAATCGAGCGCGTGCTGGTCTAATGGCACGATAAAGGCTCCGCTCGAGGACGACGATGGACTGTATCTTCTGCCGTGAGGACGGCGGTGACGTGCTGTGGCAGGACGAGACGCTGCGTGTCGTCCTCGCCGACGAACACGACTACCCGGGCTTTTGCCGGGTGATCTGGAACCGGCACGTGGCCGAGTTCTCCGATCTGGGCGACGGCGAGCGCGATCGCGTGATGCGCGTGGTGTACGCGGTCGAGCGTGCGATCAGGCGCATCCTGCAACCCGTCAAGGTGAATCTGGCAAGTCTCGGCAACCAGGTGCCGCACGTGCACTGGCACGTGATCCCGCGCTTTTCCAACGACGCGCATTTTCCGCTGCCCATCTGGGCGCCGCGCCAACGTACGGTCTCCGAGGTGATGCTGTCGCAGCGACGCGCGCAGGCGACGCTGCTGCGCGAAGCGGTACGCAGCGAAATCGAACACGCTCTCGTCTAGAGGTCATCATGAGTGGATTGACACCCGACACGCCCGTGCCTACGGGCGTCGTCGTTCATGCCGTATCGCGCGTGCTGGAACTGCAGTACGCGAACGGCAACAGTTACCGCGTGCCGTTCGAACTGATGCGTGTTTATTCGCCGTCGGCGGAAGTGCGGGGTCATGGCCCCGGTCAGGAAACGCTGCAGACGGGCAAACGCGAGGTGACGATCACGGCGCTGGAAGGCGTCGGCAATTATGCGCTGCAGCCGACTTTCTCCGACGGCCACAACACGGGTATCTACTCGTGGGATCTCCTGTGGGATCTCGCGACCCGCCAGGACGAACTCTGGGCCGAATATCTCGACAAGCTTCAGGCGGCGGGCGTCGATCGGGACGCGCCGATGCCCGTATCCAGTCCAGCGCACGGCCATAGACACTGATACGATTCGGCGGCGCGCCGCTCAGGTGCGACGCAACAATTTTCAGAATATGCGAAAGGACGAAGCGCGATGACCCAAACCCACTTCGGCTATCAGACAGTCGACGAACAGGAAAAAGCGAAGAAAGTGGCCGGCGTATTCCACTCGGTCGCCTCCAACTATGACCTGATGAACGACCTGATGTCGGGCGGGCTGCACCGCGCGTGGAAGGCGTTCACGATCGCGCAGGCCAACGTGCGGCCGGGATACAAGGTGCTCGACATCGCGGGCGGCACGGGCGACCTGTCGAAGGCGTTCGCCAAGCGCGCGGGCGAGACGGGGGAAGTCTGGCATACGGACATCAACGAATCGATGCTGCGCGTGGGCCGCGACCGTTTGATCGACAAGGGTGTCATCACGCCGACGCTGCTTTGCGATGCCGAAAAGATTCCGTTTCCGGACAACTACTTCGATGTGGTCACGGTGGCATTCGGCTTGCGCAACATGACGCACAAGGATGCCGCGCTCGCCGAAATGCGCCGCGTGCTCAAACCGGCCGGGCGTCTGCTCGTGCTGGAATTCTCAAAGGTCTGGGATCCACTCAAAAAAGCCTACGACGTCTATTCTTTCAAGGTGCTCCCGTGGCTGGGCGACCGCTTTGCCAAGGACGCGGACAGCTATCGCTACCTCGCGGAATCGATCCGGATGCATCCGGACCAGGAAACTTTGAAGACGATGATGGAACAAGCTGGCCTCGACGCCGTCAAATATTACAATTTGTCAGCTGGCGTGGTAGCCTTGCATGTGGGGACGAAATACTGATGTCCTAACCTCCCGTTTTTAAAGGAAATTGAGAAAATGTCCGATTCGAATATGTCATCTCGTTGTAAGGTTAAGGGGTCGTGGGCGAGGAGAATCGGACTGATCGCGATGGTCGGCCTGATCTCCGTGGGCACGCTGGCCTCTCTCGACGCCGAGGCGAAACGCATGGGCGGCGGCCGCACCATGGGGCGTCAGTCCAACATCACGCAGCCGCAACAGCAGACGTCGCCGTCACCTTCGCAGTCGCCGGGCGCGCCGTCGCAAGCCATGCAGCAGCAGCGCCCCGCGACGCCCGCGCCCACGCCCGCCGCGCAGCCCAACCGTTCGCGCTGGCTGGGGCCGATCGCGGGTCTCGCGGCAGGTCTCGGTATCGCCGCGTTGCTGTCCCACTTTGGTCTGGGCGAGGCGTTCGCCGGCATGATGGCGAACATGATCGTGATCGCGCTGATCGCGTTCGTTGCAATCTGGCTGATCCGCAAATTCGTTGGCCGCAAGCGTAACGCGCAGACGCCCGCCTACGCAGGCGGCTCGCCGACGCTGAACGCGGGCGGCACGGGCTACTCGCAGGAACCGCGCTACACGGCGCCGCCCACGGGCTCGTATCTCGGGCCGCAAGGCAATCCGCTGACGACGCCCGATATCGCCGCCACGCCGGCCGTTCCGGCTGGTTTCGACTCGGAAGCCTTCCTGCGCAACGCGAAGGTCTACTTCGTGCGCCTGCAGGCTGCCTGGGATGCCGGCAATATGGACGACATCCGTGAGTTCACAACGCCTGAAATGTTCGCCGAAGTGAGGGTCGACCTGAGCTCGCGCGGCGCCGAGAAGAACCAGACCGACGTCGTGAAACTCGACGCCGATCTGCTGGGCGTCGAGGATCGCGGCAGCGAATACCTGGCCAGCGTTCGTTTCCACGGGCTGATCCGTGAAACAGTGGGGGGCTCGGCCGAACCGTTCGAAGAAATCTGGAACCTGTCCAAACGCACCGGCGAAGGCTGGCTGCTCGCGGGTATCCAGCAGGCGAACCTTCACTGATCCCGTAAAGGATTAGCCGTTCGGCAGAGCCAGGCTCGAAGCGAACGGACGTTACAATAGGAACCCGCGTCGGCAGTCGCCGGCGCGGGTTTTCTCTTTCCACTGCCGATGACCCTTGCCGCCAAGCCCTTCGCTGCTGCCGTCAACCATCTGCTCGCTCGCGAAACGTGGGCGCGCGAACGCCTCACCCCGTATGCCGGCAAGACTGCACGGCTGTCCTGTCCTCCCATCACGCTGATCCTGCTGGTTCAGCCGGACGGCTATCTGACCGCCGTCGACGAAAGCGAAGCGCATGCGTTCGATGTCGCGGTCGCCGTGCCGTCGGAAGCCGTGCCCGCGTTTCTGCAGGGAGGCCAGGCTGCCGTCATGAAGCACGTGAAGATCGAAGGCGACGCCGAGTTTGCCACCGTCATCGCGAAGCTCGCCGAGCATCTGCGTTGGGAACCCGAAGAAGATCTGGCGAAGCTGGTCGGCGACGGGCCCGCGTGGCGGATCGCGTCGGTCGCGCGCACGGTCGGCGATCATGTAGTGCGGACTGGCCGCAATCTGCTCGAATCGGTCGCGGAGTACCTGCTGGACGAAAACCCGCAGCTCGTGCGCCGCGCCGCACTCGACGATTTCAACGCCGAACTCGCGCGCGCGCGCGATGCACTGGCGCGGGTCGAGAAACGCATCGAGCGTCTGGAACAGAAGGTCGTAGCCCGCGGCGCCGATGCGCCCGGCGCCGCCGCCATGTCGCGCGGCACGCGCTAGTCACCGGGCTTAACCATGCGTTTCCTGCGTTTCCTCAAGATTTTCTTTACCGTCATCCGGTTCGGGCTGGACGAGATGATGCTGAGCCGCGTCAACGACCGCCGCGTGCGGTTGTTGCTGCGCATTACGACGATCGGCCGGAAATTCGATCAGCCGCCTGGCGTGCGGCTGCGTCTGGCGCTCGAAAGCCTCGGGCCGATCTTCGTAAAGTTCGGCCAGGTGCTGTCCACACGCCGGGACCTGCTGCGCCCCGATATCGCCACCGAACTCGCGAAGCTGCAAGACCAGGTGCCGCCCTTCGATTCTGCGGTGGCGATCGCCATCATCGAGAAGTCGCTCGGCGCTCCCGTCGATACGATCTTCGACGACTTCGAGCGTGTGCCCGTGGCGAGCGCGTCGATTGCACAGGTGCATTTCGCGACCCTGAAGATAGGGCAGCACGCGGGCAAACAGGTCGCCGTGAAGGTGTTGCGGCCGAACATGTTGCCCGTGATCGATTCCGATCTCGCGTTGCTGCGCGATATCGCCGTGTGGGCCGAGCGCCTGTGGGCGGACGGCAAGCGTCTGAAGCCGCGCGAAGTGGTGGCGGAATTCGATAAGTATCTCCACGACGAACTCGACCTGATGCGCGAGGCCGCGAACGGCAGCCAGCTGCGGCGTAACTTCGCGGGGCTCGACCTGTTGCTCGTGCCCGAGATGTATTGGGAATACTGCACGGCGAACGTGCTGGTCATGGAGCGGATGGTCGGCGTGCCGATCAGCCAGGTCGATACGCTGCGCGTGGCGGGCGTTGATATTCCGAAGCTGGCGCGCGAGGGTGTCGAGATTTTCTTCACGCAGGTGTTCCGCGACGGATTTTTCCACGCGGACATGCATCCCGGCAATATTCAGGTAAGTCTCGATCCTGCGCATTTCGGGCGATATATTGCGCTGGATTTCGGCATCATTGGCGCATTGTCGGACTTTGATAAGAACTATCTCGCGCAGAACTTTCTGGCGTTCTTCAAGCGCGACTATCACCGTGTCGCCACGTTGCATCTCGAGTCGGGCTGGGTGCCGGCGACGACGCGCGTCGAAGAACTCGAAAGCGCGATCCGCGCGGTGTGTGAGCCGTATTTCGACCGCGCGCTGAAAGACATTTCGCTTGGGCAGGTGCTGATGCGCCTATTCTCGACGTCGCGCCGCTTCAACGTCGAAATCCAGCCGCAGCTCGTGCTGTTGCAGAAGACAATGCTGAATGTAGAAGGTCTGGGTCGTTCGCTCGATCCGGAACTCGACTTGTGGAAGACGGCGAAGCCGTATCTGGAGCGTTGGATGAACGAGCAGATCGGCGCAAAAGGCTGGTACGAGCGGCTCAAGATCGAGGCGCCGCAGTGGAGCAAGACGCTGCCGCAATTGCCGCGCCTGATTCATCACGTGCTGGCGCAGCGTCACGACGCGCAGCAGCGCGGCATCAACGACGAAACCATCCGCCAGATCCTGCTCGAACAGAAGCGCACGAACCGGCTGCTGCAAGGGCTATTGATGTTCGGTGTAGCAGTGGGCGTGGGCGCGGTGCTGGCGCGCGCGTGGCTCGCCATCGCGTACGGCGGCTATTGAGCGCATTCCACGAGGGTGTTCCATGAGTGACAAGAGGCCGTCCGTTCCCCCTTCGGCGCCGGACTTCGAAAACCGCGATCCGAATGCGCCCGGCTTTTGGGACGAGCGTTTTGGGCGTGGCTTCACACCGTGGGATCAGGCGGGCGTGCCGCCCGCGTTCAAGGCGTTCGTCGAGCGGCATTCGCCAGTGCCCGTGCTGATTCCGGGTTGCGGGAGCGCGTACGAAGCCCGGTGGCTCGCGGAAAAGGGCTGGACCGTCCGCGCGATCGACTTTGCGCCGAACGCCGTCGAGGCCGCGCGTGCGCAACTCGGCTCGCATGCCAGCCTCGTGCACGAGGCGGATTTCTTCACTTATCGGCCGCCTTTCGATCCCGGCTGGATCTACGAACGAGCGTTCCTGTGCGCGCTGCCGCCCGCACGCCGCTCGGACTGGGTTGCGCGGATGGCGCAACTCCTGTCGCCCGGCGGACTGCTCGCCGGTTTCTTTTTTATCGGCGCGACCGAGAAAGGCCCGCCGTTCGGCATCGAGCGCGCGGAACTCGATGCGCTCATGTCGCCCGATTTCACACTGGTCGAAGATGAACCCGTAGACGATTCGATCGCTGTGTTTGCCGGACGGGAACGCTGGCTCACGTGGCGTCGACGCGGCGCAGCAAGGGGTTGATCTTCGGCTTGCGCGCCCCCATCTGCTAGCGCGGCCGGGATGCCGGCCGTTTCCCTCGAATTCGAGGGCCGGCCATCGTTTGCGGCTATAATTCAAGGCTTTGCAAGCGCTCAAAGAGTTTTCAGTAGGGACAAGGTCATGCCGATCTACGCTTATCGTTGCGAGTCATGTGGCTTCGCGAAGGACGTGCTCCAGAAAATGAGCGACGCCCCGTTGACGCAATGCCCGGAATGCGGAGCCGATGCATTCCGGAAGCAGGTTACCGCCGCCGGCTTTCAGCTCAAGGGCTCGGGCTGGTATGTCACGGATTTCCGTGGTGGCAACTCGGCGGGTGCGCCCAGCAACACTCCAGCCGCAGCGGGCTCGAAGCCGACGGAAGGCAACCCAGACTCGGCTTCTTCGTCCGACAGTGCCACCTCCGCGAGCGCGCCGGCCGCCGCTCCTGCACCAGCGCCTGCTCCCGCCAGCAGCTCGGGCACCTAGCAGTTTCGCCGCCTCGACGAGGTGACGTAGACGCCGCGCAACGCAGTCGCGCGGATTTCTGGCGGTACACATGACGACGAAAAAGACGACGCTCAAATCGGTGTTTCTGACGGGCCTGCTGGTGCTGGTGCCTCTCGCCATCACGTTGTGGGTGCTTGGCCTGATCATCGGCACGATGGATCAGACGCTGCTGTTGCTGCCCCGTTCGTGGCAGCCTGAACGGCTGCTCGGCTTCCGCCTGCCCGGCCTTGGCGCCGTGCTGACGCTCGCTTTCATTTTTGTCGTCGGACTATTGACGCAGAACTTCGTTGGGCAGAAGCTGGTCGGCTGGTGGGAACTGGTCGTTGCGCGCATTCCCGTCGTCGGCCCGATCTATACCAGCGTCAAACAGGTGTCCGACACGCTGCTGTCGTCGAGCGGCAACGCGTTCCGCAAGGCGCTGCTGATCGAATATCCGCGCAAAGGGTCCTACACCATCGGGTTTCTGACGGGCATTCCCGGCGGCGACGTGGTCAATCATCTCCAGGAAGACCACGTCAGCGTGTATGTGCCGACCACGCCGAACCCGACGTCCGGCTTCTTCCTGATCGTGCCGAAGGCCGAAGTAATCGAGCTCGATATGACCGTCGACGCCGCACTCAAGTACATCGTCTCGATGGGCGTCGTCGCTCCGCCGGCCAATCAGCCGCTGCCGGAGCGCCGCACGCCTGTCGAGCCACCGCTGTAATGCCGGCTCGCGCCGACCACAACCTGGTATGGCGCGCGCCGTTCAACTAATGCAAAACGAAAGACAAACATCATGTCGATGAGATCTGAATACTGCGGTCTGGTGACCGAACACCTGCTGGGTCAAACCGTGTCGCTGTGCGGCTGGGTGAGCCGGCGCCGCGACCACGGCGGCGTTATCTTCATCGACCTGCGCGACCGCGAAGGTCTCGTTCAGGTTGTCTGCGACCCGGACCGCGCAGAGATGTTCAAGACGGCTGAAGGCGTGCGCAACGAGTTCTGCGTGCAGGTGAAGGGCGTCGTGCGCAATCGTCCCGAAGGTACGACAAACGCCGGTCTGAAGAGCGGCAAGATCGAGGTGCTGTGCCACGAGTTGAACGTGCTGAACGCGTCGGTGACGCCGCCGTTCCAGCTCGATGACGACAACCTGTCGGAAACCACGCGCCTCACGCATCGGGTGCTGGATCTGCGCCGTCCGCAGATGCAGCACAACCTGCGCCTGCGCTATCGCGTCGCGATGGAAGTGCGCAAGTATCTTGATTCGCGCGGTTTCATCGACATCGAAACGCCAATGCTGACCAAGAGCACGCCGGAAGGCGCGCGCGACTACCTCGTCCCGTCGCGTGTGAACGCCGGCCAGTTCTTTGCGTTGCCGCAGTCGCCGCAGCTCTTCAAGCAGCTGCTGATGGTCGCGAACTTCGACCGCTACTACCAGATCACGAAGTGTTTCCGCGACGAAGACCTGCGCGCCGACCGTCAGCCGGAATTCACGCAGATCGACTGCGAAACGTCGTTCCTGAGCGAGCAGGAAATCCGCGATCTGTTCGAAGACATGACGCGTCACGTGTTCAAGGAGACGATCGGCGTCGAACTGGATGCGAAGTTCGCCGTGATGCCGTATTCGGAAGCGATGAGCCGCTTCGGCTCGGACAAGCCGGACCTGCGCGTGAAGCTCGAATTCACGGAACTGACGGACGCGATGAAGGACGTCGACTTCAAGGTGTTCAGCACGCCCGCCAACACGAAGGACGGCCGCGTCGCGGCGCTGCGCGTGCCGAAGGGCGGCGAGCTTTCGCGCGGCGACATCGACAGCTACACGGAATTCGTCCGCATCTACGGCGCGAAGGGTCTCGCGTGGATCAAGATCAACGAAGTGGCGAAGGGCCGTGACGGCCTGCAAAGCCCGATCGTCAAGAACCTGCACGACGCGGCCATTGCAGCGATCATCGAGCGCACGGGCGCGCAAGACGGCGACATCATCTTCTTCGCGGCGGATCGCGCGAAGGTCGTGAATGACAGCCTCGGCGCGCTGCGTCTCAAGATCGGCCATTCGGAATTCGGCAAGGCGAACGGTCTGGTCGAAGCGGGCTGGAAGCCGCTGTGGGTCGTTGACTTCCCGATGTTCGAATACGACGAAGAGGAAAACCGCTACGTCGCCGCTCATCACCCGTTCACGAGCCCGAAGGACGAGCATCTCGAGTATCTGGAAACGGACCCGGGCCGCTGCCTCGCGAAGGCTTACGACATCGTGCTTAACGGCTGGGAAATCGGCGGCGGCTCGGTGCGTATCTTCCAGGAAGACGTGCAGAGCAAGGTGTTCCGCGCGCTGAAGATCGGTGCGGAAGAAGCGCGCCTGAAGTTCGGCTTCCTGCTGGACGCGCTGCAGTACGGTGCGCCGCCGCACGGCGGTATCGCCTTCGGTCTTGACCGCATTGTCACGATGATGGCCGGAGCAGACTCGATCCGCGATGTGATCGCGTTCCCGAAGACGCAGCGAGCGCAAGATCTGCTCACGCAGGCGCCGAGCGAAGTGGACGAGCGTCAGTTGCGCGAACTGCACATTCGCCTGCGTCAGCCTGAGCAGAAGGCGTAAATGTGACGGGTGCTTCACTCGTCGCCCAAACGGCGGCGAGTGTGCAAAGAACCAACGAAAAAGGCGCGTTATGCGCCTTTTTCCTTTTTTGCGATAAAGTCGCTGTAAGCTCCGCAGTCCGACATGCAATCGCGCCGTCCGTGACTCGACGTCGTACACGCTTTATCACCATGCCGAAACCGCCGAAGATTCCGGAATCCGTCCTCGTTGTCATCCACACGCCCGAACTCGACGTGCTGCTCATCGAACGAGCCGACCGGAAAGCGTTCTGGCAATCCGTCACCGGCTCGAAGGAGCACATCGACGAGCCGCTTGCCGAGACGGCGATCCGTGAAGTGGCGGAAGAGACGGGCATCGTGATCGGCGGCGCGCTCGTGCCGCGCGAGGCGCTCGTCGACTGGCATCATCAGATCGAGTTCGAAATCTTCCCGACGTGGCGTCATCGCTATGAAGACGGCGTCACGCACAACATCGAGCACTGGTTCAGCCTGCAGGTGCCGCGGCGCCTCGAAGTGACGCTCGCGCCGCTCGAACACACTGCGCATCTGTGGCTGCCTTGGCAAGAGGCTGCCGAGCGCTGCTTCTCGTGGTCGAATCGCGATGCGATCCTGCAATTGCCGCAGCGCGTGAAGGAGCGTTGCCGATGACGGGCGGCGGCCGCCGCCGCTTCGACCGGCTGACGCAGCATCTGCCCGGCCGGCGCTACTGGTCCAGGTATCGCTTTTGTTCCGGCAACACGGTGCGGCTCTTCACGGCGGGCGAGCCATACTTTGCCGCGCTGACCCAACGCATCGACGCCGCACAACGTGAAGTCGCACTCGAAACCTACATCTTTTGCGACGACCCCGCGGGCCGCCCCGTTTCCGACGCGCTGATCCGCGCCGCCAGCCGCGGTGTGCACGTACGGGTGATTACGGACGGCGTCGGCACCCAGCGTCTGCCGATGTTCAACGACTGGCAGGCGGCGGGCATCGAGCATCGCATCTACAACCCGCACATCTTCGGACGCTTCGGCTTCTCGCGCACGCACCGCAAGCTTGCCGTCGTCGATGGCGAGTTCGCCTACTGCGGCGGCATCAATGTCGTCGACGACTACGATCAGAACGGCGCGCGCCTGCCATACGCGCGCTGGGATTTCGCCGTCGAGTTGCAAGGGCCCGTCGTCGCCGACGTGCTCGAGGCGATCGACGTGCAGTGGGAGCGCATCCGCATCGGCCATCGACCGGCGCTTGCGCCGCCCGCGGTCGGCGGATCGACGCCGCAGGCAGCCACCGCGCGTTTCGTGCGCGCCCGAAGCAGCGCAGGTACGGCGGCTAGCGGACGAAGCTCGGACATGCGCGCGATCGCCGAGCCCTGCATCGCATTCGTCGCGCGCGACAACTTCGTCAACCGTCGTGCGATTGAAAGGGCATATCTGACCGCGATCGGCCAGGCGCGCTCCGAAGTGCTGCTCGCCAATCCGTACTTCATGCCCGGGCGCAAGCTCCGGCGGGCGCTGATGCTGGCGGCGCAACGGGGCGTCGACGTGCGGCTCGTGATAGGCAGAAAGGAATTTGCCGTGCTGGATTACGCGGTGCCCTTCCTGTATCGCCAGTTGCTCAAGTCCGGCGTGAAGATCGCCGAGTACGAGAAGACCATGCTGCATGGCAAGGTGGCCGTGGTCGATTCGAACTGGGGCACGGTCGGCTCGTCCAATCTCGACGCGTTGAGCCTGATGCTGAACAATGAGGCCAATGTCGTGCTGGTGCTGCATCCGGAGATCGACCAGTTGCGTGACGCGATTCTGGCTGCCTTCGACGAGTCGCGCCGCATCGACGAAAAACACTACGAATCGCGTCCCGCGGGCGAGCGTCTTCTGAACTGGGTCGCGTACAACACCTATCGGCTCGCGATGAAGCTGCTGACCGTCGGCGGCTACGATTAAGAAGATGACCGAATAAGGCAGACGAAATCCAGTCATAACAATCAAAATTGGGAGACAACCGTGCGCATTTCTGGCAAATGATTCTAAAAATTCCGCATCGTCCGATTGGCGAATGGCGGAAAATCAAAATCCTGGTTAGAAACCCGTTTCTAATAAATTTCTTGTTTCGCGGACGGTCGGCCATCAATAATGGTACGACCGTTCGATTTTTCTTTCGGTCAAATCAGACGGTACACAGCTATGCGAAAAGGCGAACAAACGCGAGCCGCGATTCTCGATGCAGCACTCGATCTGGCAAGCCGCGACGGACTGGAAGGTCTGACGATCGGCCTGCTCGCCGAGCGCATGCAGATGAGCAAGAGCGGAGTGTTCGCGCATTTCGGGTCGCGCGAAGACCTGCAGGTCGAAGTGGTGCGCGAATATCACCGTCGCTTCGAGGACGAGGTGTTCTTCCCGAGTCTGCGCGAGCCCCGCGGCTTGCCGCGCTTGCGCGCGATGATCTCGCGCTGGATCGAGAAGCGCATCCAGGAAGTAACGACGGGATGCATCTACATCAGCGGCGCGGTCGAGTACGACGATCGCGCGGAGAGCGCGGTGCGCGAGCAGCTGGTCGCGAGCGTCACGATGTGGCGTGCGGCGCTCACGCGAGCCATTTCGCAGGCAATGGAGGAAGGGCATCTGCGCGCGGACACCGATCCGCAACTGATGCTTTTCGAACTGTATAGCTTCACGCTCGGCCTGCATCATGACGCACGCTTCCTGCATCTGCCCGATGCCGTGCGCCTTACGTGGGCCGCGCTGGAAAAACTGATTGTTTCGTATCAGAGCGAGAGCACAAGCTGCTAGCGAGGCTGACGGGGTCCTCATCGGATGGATCCAGACGGCGCGGAGGCTGGCAGCGGGGCTCGAGCCAACACCTTTGGATTGATTGGAGAGACTCATGGGACAGTACGCCGCGCCGTTGCGCGACATGCAATTCGTGTTGCACGAGCTGCTGAACGTCGAAGCCGAGATCAAACAGATGCCCAGGCACGCCGATCTGGATGCCGACACGATCAACCAGGTGCTCGAGGAAGCCGGCAAGTTCTGCGCGGAAGTGCTGTTCCCGCTTAACCAGAGCGGCGACCGGGAAGGCTGCACATACGAAGGCGATGGCGTCGTCACCACGCCGAAGGGCTTCAAGGAAGCATACAAACAGTACGTCGAGGCGGGCTGGCCCGCGCTCGGCTGCGATCCCGACTTTGGCGGCCAGGGCCTGCCCACATTCGTCAACAACGCGCTGTATGAGATGCTGAACTCGGCGAACCAGGCGTGGACGATGTACCCCGGCCTGTCGCACGGCGCCTACGAGTGTCTGCACGCGCACGGCACGCCGGAGCTGAAGCAGGCATATCTGCCGAAGCTCGTATCGGGCGAATGGACGGGCACGATGTGCCTGACCGAGCCGCATTGCGGCACCGACCTCGGCATCCTGCGCACGAAGGCCGAGCCGAAAGGCGACGGCTCGTACGCGATCAGTGGCACGAAGATTTTCATCTCTAGCGGCGAACACGATCTCGCCGACAACATCGTGCACCTCGTGCTCGCGCGTCTGCCGGATGCGCCGCACGGCACGAAGGGTATTTCGCTGTTCGTCGTGCCCAAGTTCGTTCCCGATGCGAACGGCAATCCCGGCGAGCGCAACGGCGTGAAGTGCGGCTCGATCGAACACAAGATGGGCATTCACGGCAACGCGACGTGCGTGATCAATCTCGACAATGCGAAGGGATGGCTCGTCGGCGAGCCGAACAAGGGCCTCAACGCGATGTTCGTGATGATGAACGCGGCGCGTCTGGGCGTCGGCATGCAGGGTCTCGGCCTGACGGAAGTCGCCTATCAGAACTCGCTCATCTACGCGAAGGAGCGGCTGCAGATGCGCTCGCTGACGGGCCCGAAGGCGCCGGAAAAGCCCGCCGACCCGATCATCGTGCACCCGGACGTGCGCCGCATGCTGCTCACGCAGAAGGCTTATGCGGAAGGCGCACGCGCTTTTACATACTGGTCCGCGCTGCATATCGACAAGGAGCTGTCGCACGCCGACGAAGCCGTACGAAAGGACGCCGCCGACCTCGTCGCGCTGCTCACGCCGATCATCAAGGCGTTCCTGACGGACAACGCGTTCGAAGGCACCAACATGGCGATGCAGATCTACGGCGGCCATGGCTTCATCGCCGAGTGGGGCATGGAGCAATACGTGCGCGATGCACGTATCAACATGATCTACGAAGGCACCAATTCGATTCAGTCGCTCGATCTGCTGGGCCGCAAGGTGCTCGGCGACATGGGCGCGAAGCTGAAGAAGTTCGGCAAGCTGGTGACGGATTTCGTCGAGGAAGAGGGCATCAAGCCGGAGATGCAGGAGTTCGTCAATCCGCTCGCGGACATCGGCGACAAGGTCCAGAAGCTGACGATGGAAATCGGCATGAAGGCCATGCAGAACCCGGACGAAGTCGGCGCGGCCGCCGTGCCGTATCTGCGCACCGTCGGCCATCTGGTGTTCTCATACTTCTGGGCGCGCATGGCCCGTATCGCGCTCGACAACGAAGCTTCCGGCGATCCGTTCTACAAGTCCAAGCTCGCGACCGCACGCTTCTACTTCGCGAAACTGCTGCCCGAAACGGCCTCGACGATCCGCGCCGCGCGCGCCGGCGCGAAGACGTTGATGGACATCGACGAAGCGCTGTTCTAAGCCATCGAAGGCGGCGCACGCGGCCGTGCGCCGCCCACCCTCTCTCACACCCATGCCGCGCGCCGCTCGTCATAGCACGCGCGCGGCGACTCGCGACACCGCATAACGCCCCGGAGGAACGACGTGAGCAATCTGATCATTCGCAAGGTCGCCGTGCTCGGCGCCGGCGTGATGGGCGCGCAGATCGCTGCGCACCTGATCAACGCGAAGGTGCCCGTGCTGCTGTTCGACCTGCCCGCAAAGGAAGGCCCGAAGAACGGCATCGCGCTGAAGGCGATCGAAAACCTGAAAAAGCTGTCGCCCGCGCCATTCGGCGCGAAGGACGACGCACAATACATTCAGCCAGCCAACTACGACGACGACATCGAAAAGCTCGCCGAATGCGATGTGGTGATCGAAGCGATCGCCGAGCGCATGGACTGGAAGCACGACCTGTATAAGAAGGTGTCGCCGCACATCGGCGCGAACGCGATCTTCGCAACGAATACGTCGGGCCTGTCGATCACCGAACTGTCGAAGGGGTTCTCCGACGAACTGAAGGCGCGCTTCTGCGGCGTGCACTTCTTCAATCCGCCGCGCTACATGCATCTGGTCGAGCTGATCCCGACCGCGACGACCCGCCCGGAAATCCTCGATCAACTCGAAACGTTCCTGACGAGCGTGGTCGGCAAGGGCGTCGTGCGCGCGAAGGACACGCCGAACTTCATCGCGAACCGCGTCGGCATTTTCTCGATTCTCGCCGTCATCAAGGAAGCCGAGAAGTTCGGCCTGCGCTTCGATGAGGTCGACGACCTGACGGGCAGCCGACTGGGCCGCGCGAAGTCGGCGACGTTCCGCACGGCGGACGTGGTCGGTCTGGACACGATGGCGCACGTGATCAAGACGATGCAGGACAACCTCGCGGATGATCCGTTCTTCGCCGTCTACGAAACGCCCGCCGTGCTGACCGGACTCGTGCAGCAGGGCGCGCTCGGCCAGAAGACGGGCGCGGGCTTCTACAAGAAGGAAGGCAAGGCGATCAAGGTGCTCGACGCGAAGTCGGGCAGCTACGTCGACGGCGGCGCGAAGGCGGACGAACTGGTCGGCCGCATTCTGAAGCGCCCTCCCGCCGAGCGTCTGAAGCTGCTGCGCGAGTCGCAGCATCCGCAGGCGCAATTCCTGTGGGCGATCTTCCGCGATGTCTTCCATTACATCGGTGTGCATCTCGAGTCGATCGCCGACAACGCCCGCGATGTCGATTTCGCGATCCGCTGGGGCTTCGGCTGGAGCGAAGGTCCGTTCGAGGGTTGGCAGACGGCGGGCTGGAAGCAGATCGCCGGATGGGTGCAGGAGGACATCGCGGCAGGCAAGGCGCTGTCGAACGCGCCGCTGCCCGCGTGGGTGCTCGAAGGCGCGGTTGCCGAGAAGGGCGGCGTGCATACCGACGAAGGCTCGTGGTCGCCGGCTGAGAAGCGCTTCGTGCCACGCTCGTCGTTGTCCGTGTATGACCGGCAGGTGTTCCGGGCACCGCTTGCGGGCGAATCGAACGGAGGGGGCGCCGATCCGAAGCGCTACGGCAAGACCGTGTTCGAAACGGACGCCGTGCGCGCATGGGTCGACGATCGCGCCGGCGAGAACGATGTCCTGATTGTGTCGTTCAAGAGCAAGATGAACACGATCGGACCGTCGGTGATCGATGGCATCGAAAAGGCCATCGATGCGGCTGAGAAGGACTACAAGGCCGTCGTGATCTGGCAGCCGGCGTCGCTCAAGCTCGGCGCGCCGGGCGGCCCGTTCTCGGCGGGCGCAAATCTCGAAGAAGCGATGCCCGCGTTCATGATGGGCGGCGCGAAAGGCATCGAGCCGTTCGTGAAGAAATTCCAGCAGGGCATGCTGCGCGTGAAGTATTCGAACGTGCCCGTGGTCGCGGCCGTGTCGGGCATTGCGCTCGGCGGCGGGTGCGAGCTGCTGCTGCATAGCGCGAAGCGCGTCGCGCACATCGAGAGCTATATCGGTCTCGTTGAAGTGGGCGTGGGTCTTGTGCCGGCGGGCGGCGGTCTGAAGGAAGCTGCGTTGCGTGCCGCCGAAACGGCGACGCAAGTCGGCGCAACCAGCGATCTGCTCAAGTTCCTGCAGAAGTCGTTCGAGAACGCGGCGATGGCGAAGGTGTCGACATCCGCGCTCGACGCCCGCGCAATGGGCTACCTGAAGCCGTCGGACACGATCGTGTTCAACGTCTTCGAACTGCTCGATACCGCGAAGAAAGAAGCGCGTGCATTGGCGGCTGCCGGTTATCGCGCGCCGCTGCGCGTGACGCAGGTGCCCGTCGCGGGACGCTCGGCGATGTCGACGATCAAGGCATCACTCGTCAACATGCGCGACGGCCGCTTCATCAGCGACCACGACTACCTGATTGCGAGCCGCATCGCGGAAGCGGTGTGCGGCGGCGACGTCGAAGCGGGCAGTCTCGTCGATGAGGAATGGCTGCTGGCGCTGGAGCGTCGCGCGTTCGTCGAGTTGCTCGGCACGCAGAAGACGCAGGAACGGATCATGGGCATGCTGCAAACGGGTAAGCCGGTGCGCAACTGAGGGAGCCTCAAATGACAAAGCAATTGCAGGACGCATATATCGTTGCCGCGAGCCGCACGCCGATCGGCAAGGCGCCGCGCGGGATGTTCCGGAACACGCGTCCGGACGAACTGCTGGTGCACGCGATCAGGTCGGCTGTGGCGCAGGTGCCCGACCTGGACACGTCGCTGATCGAAGACGCGATTATCGGTTGTGCGATTCCCGAAGCCGAGCAGGGCTTGAACGTCGCGCGGATGGGCGCGCTGCTCGCCGGTCTGCCGAGCACGGTCGGCGGTGTAACGGTGAACCGATTCTGTGCGTCAGGCGTCACGGCGCTCGCGATGGCAGCGGATCGCATCCGCGTCGGCGAGTCGGATGTGATGATCGCGGGCGGCTGCGAATCGATGAGCATGGTGCCGATGATGGGCAACAAGCCGTCTCTGTCGCCGCATATTTTCGATCGCAATGAGGACGTCGGCATTGCATACGGAATGGGCCTGACGGCCGAGAAGGTCGCTGAACGCTGGAAGGTGAGCCGGGAGCAGCAGGATCACTTTTCCGTCGAATCGCACCGCAAGGCGGTTGCCGCGCAGCAGGCGGGCGAGTTCGCCGATGAGATCGCGCCGTACGCGATCACTGAGCGTTTCCCCGATCTGGCGACGGGCGAAGTTCGTGTGACGATGCGCGAGGTGGCGCTCGATGAAGGTCCGCGCGCGGATACGTCGATGGAAGGTCTGGCGAAGCTGCGCACCGTGTTTGCGAACAGGGGCACGGTGACGGCGGGTAACAGCTCGCAGACGTCGGACGGCGCGGGCGCGCTGATCGTCGTGTCGGAGAAGATTCTCAAGCAGTTCAATCTGACGCCGCTCGCGCGGTTTGTGAGCTTCGCAGTGCGCGGAGTGCCGCCGGAGATCATGGGGATCGGTCCGAAGGAGGCGATTCCGGCCGCGCTGAAGGCGGCAGGTCTCAAGCAGGACGATATCGACTGGATCGAACTCAATGAGGCTTTTGCGGCGCAGTCGCTGGCTGTGATCAACGATCTTGGGCTCGATGTTTCCAAGGTCAATCCGCTTGGCGGCGCGATCGCGCTGGGTCACCCGCTCGGCGCGACAGGTGCGATTCGCGCGGCAACCGTTGTTCATGGCCTGCGGCGCCGGAAGTTGAAGTACGGGATGGTGACCATGTGTGTGGGCACGGGCATGGGTGCTGCTGGGATTATCGAGCGGGTTTGATGTCTTGCTCGCGGCGCGGCCCTGCCCTGCCAGTTTTTGAGCTGGCATCCGATTTGCGATGGATGCCGGCGCAAGGGCCAACCGCGTGCGCCAGCGCAGGAAAAGGCAAAACACCCGCTTCGCCGGGGAAAGCATTCCACCCGCTTCGCGGAAAGAAGCACACCAAGGAGACAAAAGTGGAAATCGAACTGACCCGCACGCTCGACGTGCTAACGATCACCTTCAATCGCGCAGAAAAGAAAAACGCGATCACGGCGGCGATGTATCAAACGATGGCCGACGCGCTGGTCGAAGCGCAAACCGACACCGCCATCCGCGCGGTGCTCCTCCGCGGGCGCGCGGGCATCTTCAGTGCCGGCAACGATCTCGAAGATTTCATGAAGCAGCCGCCCGTCGGCGAAGACGCGCCCGTGTTCCAGTTCCTGCGCGCGATCAGTTCGGTGGAGAAACCGCTGGTGGCATCGGTAGCGGGCGCCGCCGTCGGCATCGGCACGACGCTGCTCCTGCACTGCGATCTCGTCTACGCCGCCGACTCCGCGACGTTTTCGCTCCCATTCGCACAGCTCGGCCTGTGCCCCGAAGCTGCGTCGTCGTTATTGTTGCAGCGCGTGGCCGGTTATCAGGTAGCGGCCGAAAAGCTGATGCTCGGCGAACCGTTCGACGCGAAAGAAGCGTATCGCATGGGCTTCGTGAACCGTCTGCTGCCCGCCGACGAAGTCGATGCGTTCGCGCTCCAGCAGGCACAGAAGCTGGCGGCGCTGCCCGCGTCGTCGCTGCGCGTCACCAAGCAGATGATGAAGCGCGCCGCGCAGCACGAAATCCAGACGCAAATGACCGACGAAGCCGTGCACTTCGCGAAGATGCTGCTCGCGCCCGAAGCAAAGGAAGCGTTCAAGGCGTTCTTCGAGAAGCGCAAGCCCGACTTCCGCCAGTTCAGCTGAGCGCACAAGAAGCAGGTATCAGACGGTGTCGTAATCGACGTAACTCGACTCGCGGCAGAAGCTCACCAGCCGCACGCCCGCTTCGCGTGCAATCGTGATGGCCAGCGACGACGGCGCCGAAATCGTCGCGACCATCGGAATGTCGACGCGCGCCGCCTTGCGCACCAGCTCGTAGCTCGCGCGGCTCGACAGGAAGACGAAGCCATCCCGCGTGTCGACGCGATCCAGCGACAGACGCCCGATCAGCTTGTCGAGCGCGTTGTGACGGCCCACGTCCTCGAACGCGTAGCGGATCGCACCCGTCGCGTCGCACCACGCGGCCGCGTGCAGGCCGCCCGTCATCTTCGTGAGCGCCTGGTGCGCGGGCAATCCCTTCGCGGCACGGGCGATCGCATCGGGCGCGAGGCGCTGCAGAAAGCCGGTGTCGGGCACGCGTTCGGGCGTCAGATCGAGCAGATCGATGCTTTCAATCCCGCACACGCCGCAGCCCGTGCGTCCCGACAGCGCCCGCCGCTTTTCCTTCAACGCGGCGAACGCCTGCTGCACGACGGTCAACTGCACCTCGGCATGCGGTAGCTTGCCGTCACGAAACTCGACCTCGATGTCCTGAATGTGCGCGCCGCGCTCGACGATCCCTTCGGAAATCGCAAAGCCGACCGCGAACTCTTCAAGGTCGCGCGGCGTGCACATCATCACTGCGTGCGAAATGCCGTTGAAGACGAGCGCGACGGGCCATTCCTGGCCGACATGATCGGCGACGCTTTCGACCGCGCCGGCGCGGTGACGGCGCACTGCCTGTTCGACGATGCCCGGCTGTTCGCCCGTATCCAGTTCGTTCACCTGCTGACTCCTGCGCTAAAGAAGCGACCCGGCCCAAGGCCGCGACGTCGCGAATTAGGTTCTAAAATACCCCAGACCGGCATAGCGCGTTGGCCGCCGACTAAGAGGAATCTGTCATGGGACTCAATGAAGCGCCCCTGATGTTCAATTTCGAGGTTGAATCGTCGGAGAATTTGAAATTTATCCCGATGGTCGTTCGATTCAATCTCGACCGTTTCGGGCTGCGGATTTCGCTCGAACAATGGCAGATGCTGCCGCACGAAGACCGCGCGTTGCTCGCGCGCTTTCCCGTCGACGACGATACGGCGATCGAGCCGAACTTCGATCATGCCCTGTTCGAGATGCTGCGCACCCACGCGAACGTCGAACCCGAATGGTTCACGCCCGAGGATAACCCGGCATGGCGGAACACGGCAGTCGTGCCGGAAACCGTGCTGAACCAGGCGGAGCTTGCGGATCTTGCTGCGCCGAGCGCAGCGCAATGGGCGCAGCTGGAGCCGTTTCAGCGGTATGTGCTGGCCAAATTGTCGCGTAAGGCGGCAAGCAACCACGATTTCTTGCCGGCGATGAAGGAATTCGGGCTCGCAGGCTAAATCGGGCGCAAGATTTTTTCGCGTTTCGCCCTCAATCTGTTCCGAACGCTGCCGTTATCCAAAGGTTGGCGCGTAAAGCGCTGCGCCCGGCAGCGCCTGTATCGCTCGCGTCGCGCGTGCGCCGCCCCGTGAACGGCTTTGACGCGCGCCCCCGCCTGCAGGATCGAACGACGTTCGGAACCTATGATCTCTTTTCTATCGAAGCGGCTGCTGATCAATCTGGCCGTCGTCGCGGCTGCCGTCGGCGCGAACGCGTTCGTCGCGTACACGCAGATCTGCGGACAGCGCGACGCCGATGCGCGCACGGCCCGTTCGACGGCCATCCGTCAGAACCTGGAGGCCTATCGCTCGACGCTGGAGGACGGCCTCGACGTGCTCGGGCGCTACGAGGCCTCGGCCCAGCCCGCGCCCGCGAATACCGTGGGGAGCATGTCCGCGTCGCTCGCGCAGATCGACCGGTCGCTGCATAAGCAGCTTGCGGACCAGCCGGGCGTCGGCGGGGCGCTCGATGCGCTCACGGTCAGCGGCAACCGCCTGCAGCAGGACATCGCGGCCGCGCTTGCGAAAACCACGGCGCCCGAGCAGGACGGCTCACGCGCCTGGGCCGCGCAGACCTACACGCGCCTCGGCATGGAAGTCGACCGCCTCGAAGCGCATATGGAACAGTTGCGCGCGCAGGAAGATCGCGCGCTGAAAGCGGCGCTCGACGCGTCGATGCGCGATTCGCGCTACGCGATGCTGTTTCTGGTCGTGACGATGCTCGCGGGCAGCGGGCTGCTGATCTACACGTTCGGCGCACGGGAAAACGTCGCGCGGGAAAAGCTGCGCGTCGCGCGCACGCTGCACCGGAGCGACGAGCGCTTTCGCGGGCTGTTCGAGCAGCATCCCGTGCCGATGTATATCTTCGACCGCGACACACTGCGCTTTCTCGCCGTGAACGCGGCGGCCGTCCAGCAATACGGCTACTCGGAGAGCGAGTTTCTGGCGATGACGGTGCGCGCGATCCGCCCGCACTCCGAGGTCGCGCGACTCGAAACCCATCTGCAGCGCAGCGACGTGACGCCGGGCGGCCCGCGCACGATGGCGGGCGTCTGGCATCACCGGCGCAAGGACGGTTCGCAGATCAGCGCCGACATTTCGTATCACGCGATGACGTTCATGGGCCGGCCCGCGCTGTTCGTGCTGGCCGACGACGTCACCGAGCAGATCAACGCGGAAGCCGAAGCGCAGCGTTCGAACCAGATGCTGGAAACGGTGATCGACAATATTCCGCAGCGCATTTTCTGGAAGGACAAGGAGCTGCGCTATCTCGGCTGCAACATGGCGTTCGCGCGCGACGCGGGCCTCGCCTATCCCGAGCAGGTGATTGGCAAGCGCGACGAGGACATGCCGTGGCGCGCGTTCGCCGAGGCGCTCGGGCGCCAGGATACCGACGTCATGTTGTCCGGCGTGCCGAAGATGAACTACGAAACCGACCTGGTGATCGACGGCGTGCATCGCACGACGGTGACGAGCAAGCTGCCGTTCACCGACAGCGACGGCCGCGTGATCGGCGTGCTCGGTTCGTACACGGACATCACGGAGCGCAAGCGCGCCGATCTCGCGCTGCGCCTGCAAAGCCGCGCGCTCGATGCGAGCGTCAATGCGATCCTGATCACGGAGCCATCGAAGGAAGGCAACCTGATCGAATACGTGAACCCGGCGTTCAAGCGCATCACGGGCTACGATCCGCAGGAAGTGATCGGCCAGGACTGCCGCCTGCTGCAGCGCGACGACCGCGATCAGGAAGGCATTGCCGCGATCCGTCAGGCGCTCGCGGCAAACCGCGAAGTGAGCGCGGTGCTGCGCAATTACCGCAAGGACGGCGCGCTGTTCTGGAACCAGCTCTATATTGCGCCCGTGCCCGACGCGGACGGACAGACCACGCATCACATCGCCGTCATCAACGACGTGACCGCGCTCATCCGCTACCAGGAACAGCTCGAATATCAGGCGAACTACGACAGCCTCACGCGCCTGCCTAACCGCAACCTGCTGCGCGACCGCCTGCAACATGCGCTGATCGTCGCGCAACGGCATCACAAGGGCGTTGCCGTCGTGTTCATCGATCTCGACGGCTTCAAGAACGTCAACGACAGTCTGGGTCACAGCGTCGGCGACCGGCTGCTGTCGGTGGTCGCGGATCGTCTCGCGCGTTGCGCGCGGGCGAGCGATACCGTCGCGCGTCATGGCGGCGACGAGTTCGTGATCGTGATGACGGATACCGTCGACGAGCAGTCGCTCATCGCGTGGATGGAACGCGTGCGCGCGTCGATTTCGGAGCCCGTGTGGCTCGACGGCACGGAGTTGTACGTCGGCTGCAGCATGGGCGCGAGCCTCTTCCCACAGGACGGCGACGACGCCGAAACGCTGATGAAGAAGGCCGATCTCGCGATGTACCGCGCCAAGGACATGGGCCGCAACACGTTCCAGTTCTATCAGCCGGAAATGAACGTATCGGCGGGCGCGCGGCTGAACCTCGAGCGGCGCCTGCGCCGGGCACTGCGCGACAACGAATTCCTGCTGCACTATCAGCCGCAGGTCGATATCGAAACGGGCCAGGTGGTCGGCATGGAAGCGCTTGTGCGCTGGCACGATCCCGAAGTGGGTCTGATTCCGCCGTCGCAGTTCATTCCCGTCGCCGAAGAAAGCGGGCTGATCGGGCCGTTGTCGGAATGGGTGCTGCGCGAAGCGTGCCGTCAGAACAAGGCGTGGCAGGACGAAGGATTGCCGCCCGCACGCGTGTCGGTGAACCTGTCGGCGCGCCAGTTCCAGCAGCGCGACATCGCGAAGCTCGTGATGCAGGTGCTGGAGGAGACCGGCCTCGATCCGCAATACCTGGAGCTCGAACTGACCGAGAGCACCATCATGCGCAATGCGGAAGAAGCCGTGTCGATGCTCAACGAACTGCACGCGCTTGGCATCGGCCTCGCAATCGATGACTTCGGCACGGGCTATTCGAGCCTGAGCTACCTGAAGCGCTTCCCGGTGGACCGCTTGAAGATCGACAGATCGTTCGTGTCGGATATCGGCGAATCGTCGGATGACGAGACAATCACGTCCGCGATCATCGCGCTCGCGCACTCGCTGAATCTGCAGGTGATCGCCGAAGGCGTGGAGACGTCGACACAGCTCGACTTTCTCAAGGAGCGCGCATGCGACGAAATGCAAGGCTATTTCTTCGCGAAGCCGCTGCCGCACCACGCGATTCCCGGCATGCTGCAGCGTGGCTCGCAGAG
Source organism: Paraburkholderia phymatum STM815 (assembly GCF_000020045.1). GTDB lineage: Bacteria > Pseudomonadota > Gammaproteobacteria > Burkholderiales > Burkholderiaceae > Paraburkholderia > Paraburkholderia phymatum. The sequence goes on from NC_010622.1 coordinate 447,319, forward strand.
CCCGGCAATGGAGACGGCGGACGTGTGAGCGTCCGCTTGCCGCTCGCGTTTGAAGGGCGCGCTGCAACGGGCGCGGCGCGCGGCGTCACTCCAGCGGCGGCAATGCGCGCGGGCGGCGATCGGTGTCGGTCGCGACATAGGTGAGGGTCGCTTCCGTGACCTTCACCGTTTCTTCCGCGAGGCTCATACGCTGCGCGTAGACCTCGACCGAGACCGTCACCGACGTGTTGCCCGTCTTCACGATATCCGCATAAAAGCTCAGCAGATCGCCGACGAACACCGGTTGCTTGAACACGAACGAATTGACGGCGATGGTCGCGACGCGGCCGTTCGCGCGACGGCTCGCGGGAATCGAGCCGGCAATGTCGACTTGCGCCATGATCCAGCCGCCGAACACATCGCCATGAACGTTCGCATCCGATGGTTGCGGGACGACGCGCAGCGCGCACGGTTTCTGCGGAAGTTGGAGAGTCTGGGTCATCGGGGCGTCCATGGAATCAATTGAGCCTGCAGCGGGCGCTTTCGCGACGACGGCATGACCGTGACGATTCGAACGGTCAGCGCGGCGAAAGCGGCGCCAGCCGGCTTCTGCGACAATATTGCCTGATCGGGAATTGTACGGGAAAGCGTACGCGCGAACTGATCGCGAGTGTCCGCGAGCACATTGTGTTCCGAGCGTTCTAATCTGGCCTGATGGCTCGCTCCCGTGTTCCTGGCGCTACCGCCCGTCACATTCCCCATGAGTCACGCGTCAAGCGTGCAGGCAATCCCACAATACAAATCATGCGTCGCTATTCCGCTTCGTCCGAACCGTCGCCGATCTCGAATTTGCCGCGCAACGACTGGCAAACCATCGTCTCGCTGCTGCCTTATCTCTCGACGTACAAGTGGCGCGTCGTGTTTGCGCTCAGCTGCCTGATCGGCGCGAAGGTTGCCAATCTCGGCGTGCCGATCGTGATGAAGCACATTGTCGACAGTCTCGCTTCCGTGCAGCATCTGACGGCGCTCGGACGCGCGACGAATGCGCCCGGTATCGTGCTGCTCGGCGGCGTGGGGCTGCTGGTAATCGCGTATGCCGTCGTGCGCCTGTCGACGTCGCTCTTTACGGAGTTGCGCGAAATTCTCTTCTCGAAGGTGACGGAAAGCGCGGTGCGTCAGCTTGCGCTGAAGGTATTCCGGCATCTGCATTCGCTGTCGCTGCGCTTTCATCTTGAACGGCAGACGGGCGGCATGTCGCGCGACATCGAGCGCGGCACGCGCGGCATCACGCAGCTGATCTCGTATTCGCTGTACAGCATTCTGCCGACGCTCGTCGAATTCGGACTCGTGCTGGGTTTTTTTATCGTCAAATATGAGGCGTACTACGCGATCGTCACGGCGATCGCGCTGGTGGCGTACATCACCTACACGGTGAAGGTGACCGAGTGGCGCACGCATTTTCGCCGCACGATGAACGAACTCGATTCGAAGGCGAACTCGCGCGCGATCGATTCGCTGCTGAACTACGAGACGGTCAAATACTTCAATAACGAAGAGTGGGAAGCGCAGCGCTACGACGAAAACCTGAAGCGTTACCGGGCGGCCGCGATCAAGTCGCAGAACTCGCTGTCGGCGCTGAATTTCGGGCAGCAGGCGATCATCGGCACGGGGCTCGTGTTCATCCTGTGGCGTGCGACGCAAGGCGTGATGGCGGGTCGCCTCACGCTCGGCGATCTGGTGCTGATCAACACGTTCATGCTGCAGTTGTATATTCCGCTGAATTTTCTCGGCGTCGTGTATCGCGAACTGAAGCAGAGTCTCACCGATATGGACCGCATGTTCACGCTGCTGGGCGCCGCGCGCGAAGTGCCCGACGCACCCGATGCGGCGCCGCTCGCCGTGCAGGGTGCGCAGGTCAGTTTCGATCATGTGAGCTTCGCGTACGAGCCGTCGCGCCCGATCCTGCACGACGTGAGCTTCACGATTGCCGCGGGCACGACGACGGCCGTCGTCGGTCATAGCGGCTCGGGCAAGTCGACCCTCGCGCGGCTGCTGTTTCGCTTCTACGACCTGGACCGTGCGACGGGTGGCGCGATTCGCATCGACGGGCAGGACATTCGCGATGTCACCCAGGATTCGCTGCGCGCGTCGATCGGCATCGTGCCGCAGGACACCGTGCTATTCAACGACACGATCTACTACAACATCGCGTATGGGCGCCCTTCGGCGACGCGCGACCAGGTGATCGCGGCGGCGCGTGCGGCGCATATTCACGAGTTCATCGAGAGCTTGCCGAAGGGCTATGACACGCCTGTCGGCGAGCGTGGATTGAAGTTGTCGGGTGGCGAGAAGCAGCGCGTCGCGATTGCGCGGACCTTGCTGAAGAATCCGCCTGTGCTGCTGTTCGACGAAGCGACGTCGGCGCTCGACTCGCGCTCCGAGCGGGCGATCCAGCATGAGCTCGATCAGATTGCGCGCGATCGGACGACGTTGATTATTGCGCATCGTCTTTCGACCGTTGTGCATGCGGAGCAGATCATCGTGATGGATAAGGGGCGCATCGTCGAGCGCGGAAATTTTGCTGCTCTCGTGCAGGCGGGAGGCCTATTTGCGCAGATGTGGGCGCTGCAGCAGGAGCGTGCTGCAGCGGCGCATGCGGAGGATGCTGGTGTTGAGGCGCGGGGCGAGGGTGTTGGTTAGGATTCGCCAGCGAAACCGAAGAGCGCAAACATGAAAAGATGAGGAACGCCCGCGCTGAGCAGGCGTAAAAAGCACACTACTTCAAAATCTCATCGAGCGCATGAAGCTGCGCTGGCGTCCCGACGTTCTCCCATAACCCCTCATAGAGTTCACCGGTAGCGCGCCCCATCGCAATCGCCTCGCGATAATAAGGCGTCAAGGCCTGCCGCGTACCCGGCGCGATATCCCGAAACATCCGCGTGTCATATACGCCGATGCTTCCGAATGTGTGCCGCGGCGCGCCCTCGAGCGCCAAACACCCATCAGCGGCCAGCACAAAATCCCCATCAGGATGAAACGAAGGATTCGGCACCATCACCAGATGCATGCCGGGCTCATCCATTGCGGCGAGGCGCGCGATCTTCCCCCGCAAAGCGGAATAATCAAAATCCGCATAGACGTCCCCGGCAACGGCCACGAACACCTCCGGCTTGCCGGCGTCTTCCAGCAACGTCAACGCCTGCGCAATGCCGCCCGCCGTTTCGAGCGCATCGTGCTCTGCGGAGTAGAGCAACGACACGCCATACCGCCCGCCATCGCCAAGCGCGGCTTCCAACTGCTCGCCGAGCCACGCATGATTGATCACGATGCTGGTGAAGCCCGCTCGCGCGAGCCGCTCGATCTGCCATTCGATCAGCGCCTTGCCGCCCACTTTCAACAGCGGCTTCGGACACGTGTCCGTCAATGGGCGCATCCGGTCGCCGCGTCCGGCGGCGAAGATCATCGCTTTGTTCAAATTTTCACCCGTCAGAACGTGTAGCCGACTTCGGCCGCGCGGCCTTCGAGGTCATCGAGCAGTTTCGCAAACGGCGCGAGCGGCCGATAGCGTTCGCACACCCTGCGTGCATAGCCGATGAAGCGCGGCAGGTCGGCCATGTAATGCGGCTTGCTGTCGCGATAGTTGATCCTGCAGAACAGACCCAGCACCTTGATGTGCCGCTGCAGGCCCATCCATTCGAGCTGTCGATAGAACTCGCCGAAGTCGGCATCGACGGGCAGGCCCGCTTTTTTCGCGTGCTCCCAATAATACGCGAAGCAATCGAGTTCGAACGCTTCGTCCCAGCCGATGAACGCATCACGCAGCAGCGACGCGACGTCGTACGTGATCGGGCCGTACACCGCGTCCTGAAAGTCCAGCACCCCGGGATTCGGGCTCGCAATCATCAAATTGCGCGGCATGAAATCGCGCAGCATGAAGACCTGCGGCTGCGCCATCGCGCTCGCGACCAGCAACGCGAAGGTGCGATCTAGCACGCCGCGCGTGGTTTCGTCGACCTCGCGGCCCAGATGCCGGCCGATGAACCATTCCGGCATCAGCTCCATCTCGCGGCGCAGGAAGGCTTCGTCGAACGGCGGCAGCACGTCTTCGCGCGACGCGAGCTGCCAGCGGATCAGCGCATCGAGTGCCGCGCGCATCAGCTGTCTCGCTTCGGCGGGGCTGCTGTCACGAAGCGCGGACAGATACGACTGCGTGCCGAGATCCGTGACGAGCATGAAGCCCGCGTCCAGATCGACTTCGAGCACGCGCGGCACATGCACCCCCGCATCGGCCAGCAAGCCGGCCACCTGCACGAATTCGCGGCACTTTTCGGGCGGCGGCGCATCGACAGCGATCACCGTCGATGCGCCGGCATCCGTCGTCGCGCCGAACCCGGCGCCCCCGCCCGCGACGCGGAAATAGCGGCGAAAGCTCGCGTCGGCGGAAGCAGGCTCGAGGGTGGCAAGGTCCAGGCGATAGCGCTCGGCGTGCGTGCGCAGCCAGCCGTTGAGAAGACCGAGGCGGGTATCCGTCATCGAAGAAGCGGATGTAAGGGAAGAGGCAGGGGAAGGCGTCATGAAAAGCAGGCGACAAAATCGGGGTGGGCAACGTCTTGCCATATAATACCCCACGACTTTTTTGACGCGACTCGCGTCAGTTCTCGCGCATCTCGTTGGATCGCCCGCCTTTACCGCTGCATGAATCGTCAATAGTTGTGCATTCGATGCCCGATTGCACAGGCGGCAACTCGTGACTGATGAACCGGGCACATGAACTGACAGCAGGGCCGATACGCCAAACGATACATGCCGCCCAGACAGCTTTTCCCAATCACTCCTTCCTCTGACGGCCTGCCGCGCAGAAGGCGGCTCGCCGCGGCGCTGATCGCCGTGCCGGGTCTGCTGCCCGCGCTCTCGCACGCGCAGCTGGCGGGGGAGGCGGCGCAGGCGCAGCCGATAGACGCGCCGTGGGGCCTGCGGCTGGCCCCACAACTCGAAGAACATTCGACGCCCGAGGGCCAGAGTCCCGCCACCTTCGTGCTGGGCGACTCGACCACGGGCACGGCCGATCAGGACATTGCCGCGAAGGGTTCCGCAGAAGTCCGTCGTGGCAACTCGGCGCTCAAGGCCGACGCGCTTCATTACGATCAGGATACGGACATGGCCGATGCGTACGGCAATGTTCATCTGTCCGGCAACGGCGCCCGCTTTACGGGCCCCGAAGCGCACATGAAGCTGGAATCGAGCGAAGGCTTCATGACCACGCCGAAGTACCACTTCAACGTGACGGGCGGCTCGGGCAGCGCGGAGCGCGTCGATCTGCTCGACAACGAGCGTTCGGTGTTCACACGCGGCACCTACACGGCGTGCGAGTGCGCAGAAGATCCCGCGTGGTACATCAAGGGTAGCGAGTTCGATTTCGACACGGGCGCCGACAACGGCGTTGCGCACAACGGCGTGCTGTTCTTCCAGGGCGTGCCCGTGTTCGCGAGCCCGTGGCTGTCGTTCCCGCTGTCGGGCGCGCGGCGCAGCGGCCTGTTGCCGCCGACAGCATCGCTCAGTTCGACCAATGGTTTCGAGCTGTCGCTGCCGTACTACTTCAACATTGCGCCGAACCGCGATCTGACGTTCACGCCGCGCATCCTGTCAAAGCGCGGCGTGCAGTTGCAGTCGACCTTCCGGTATCTGTCGCCGACGTATAGCGGTTCGATCACGGGCGAATTCCTGCCCGACGACAAAATCACGCATACGAACCGCTACGCTCTGTACATCCAGCACAACCAGAACTTCGGTTCGGGTTTCGGCGGTTACATCTACTACAACAAGGTCTCGGACAACACCTATCCGGAAGACCTTGCGTCGACGACCAACCAGTTTCTGAACGGCACGCAGCTGCTGTATCAGCAGGAAGCAGGTCTCACGTACAACAACGGGCCGTGGTCCGTGCTCGCGCGCGAGCAGCACTGGCAGACGCTTGCGCCTTCAACCGCGCCGTACGGCCGCGAGCCGCAGTTGAACGTGAAGTACACGAAGTACAACGTCGGCGGCTTCGACTTCGGCGCGGAAGCCGACTACACGCGCTTTCGCATTACGACGGCGGATTCGACGGAAGGCGACCGCGTCGTCTTCAATCCGTACCTGTCATACTCCGTGGTCGGTCCGGGTTACTTTGTCACACCGAAGGTGCAATGGCACTTCGCGTCGTACGACCTGAGCAACATCGGCACGGGTGCGCCCGCGAACCAGCCGAAGAACTTTACGGAATCGGTGCCGACGTTCTCGTTCGACACCGGCCTCATCTTCGACCGGTCGGTGCGAGTGTTCGGCGAGGACTATATCCAGACGCTGGAACCGCGTCTGTACTATGTCTACACGCCGTATCGCAACCAGAGCTTCGCGCCGCTGTTCGACACGGCCGAGTCGGATTTCGGTCTCGCGGAAATCTTCACGCCGAACACGTTTGTCGGTAATGACCGGATCGCCGATGCGAACCGCCTGACGGCCGCGCTGACCACGCGTTTTCTCAACCCGGCGACGGGCGACGAACGCGCGCGTTTCGTGATCGCGCAACAGTACTATTTCCGCGATCAGCGCGTCACGCTGAATCAGACACAGACCACGGAACAGGCAACGCATTCGGACCTGATTCTCGGCGCGTCGCTGAAGCTCGGGGCCGGTTTCGCGTCGGAAACTGCGTTCCAATATAATGCGGACAACAATCAGCTGGTCAAGACCAGTGTCGGCTTCGGGTACAGTCCGGCGTCCGGCAAGGTGATCAACGTCGGCTATCGGTACACGCGCGCCAACACGACGCTCGACAATCAGCCGATCAACCAGCTGCTGATCTCGGGACAATGGCCGCTGATGCACCGTGTTTTCGGCGTCGGGCGGATCAATTACGACCTGAAAGGCCATCGTGCCGTCGACGCGCTGCTCGGCCTGCAATACGACGCGGATTGCTGGACGCTCGGCTTGGGCTTCCAGCGCTACGCAAACGGTGTCAACTCGACGGGCAGCCAGACGGCCGGCACGCGCGTGCTCGCCCAGCTGACGTTCAAGGGGCTGTCGAGCGTCGATAACGGTCTGATGTCGGCGTTCCGCGCAAGCGTGGCGGGCTATCAGCCGCTGCCGCCGCCGCCGCCGCCGGAATCGCAGTTCAACAACTACGAATGATCGGGGCGCGAGTGACCGGGGTCGCGGGGAGCAAGACCGACACCGCGTCGTTCGCAGAACGGAAACGCAACTTGTTGCATGGGATCCGGGGGCGCGCCAAAACGCATCCGGATCGAAAAGACGGGCCGAGCGTGCCCGACATCTTTGGAGTATCTGTGGCAATCATGAAAAAGCTTCGCCTGGCAACGTTCGCGACCGGCTTCGCTGCGGCCGCTTCCATTCTGCTGGCCGGACCCGCGCACGCGCAGGCACTGAACGGCAGCGGCAGTGCCCAAACAGTCGATACGATCGCGGCTGTCGTCAATAACGGCGTGATTACGCAGCGCGAGCTGGACATGCGCGTTGGCCTGATCACGAAGCGGTTGAATCAGCAGCACGCGCCGATTCCGCCCGCCGACCAGTTGCGCCAGCAGGTGCTCAACCAGATGGTGCTTGAGCGCATCCAGTTGCAAAAGGCGCGCGAAGACGGCATCACCGTCGACGACGCGACGGTGCAGCGCACACTCGAACGTCTCGCCCAGGCGAACAACTTGCAGCTCGACATGTACCGCGCACGTATCGAGGCGCAAGGCGTGCCCTGGACGACCTTCATGGGCGACGCGAAGACGGAGCTGATCCTGTCGCGTCTGCGCGAAAAGGAAGTGGACAGCAAGGTCACGGTTTCGGACGCGGAAGTGGCGAACTACATCGCCAGCCAGCGCGGCCCGACGGCAGGCCTCGCGAGCGATCTGCACCTCGAGCACATTTTCCTGAAAGCGCCGCTCAATGCGTCCCAGACGGATATCGAAGCAGCCCAGGCCAAGGCGAACGCGCTGCTTCAGGAAGCCTTGAAGGGCGATAACTTCGGCAAGCTCGCGAAGTCGAATTCGCAGGCTCCCGATGCGTCGAAGGGCGGCGATCTGGGCTTTCAGGCACCGTCCAGGCTACCGGCTGAATTCGTGACGGCGGCTGCGACGCTGCGTCCGGGCCAGGTCAACCCGTCCGTGATCCGCACCAACGACGGCTTCGAGATTGTGCGTCTCGTCGAGCGCCGCTCGGGTCAGGGCTCGGCTTCCGCCGACTCGACGAAGCTCGTGCAGACGCACGTGCGCCACATCTTGCTGCGTGTCGGTGACGGCATGTCGGAGCCGCAAGCACGCCAGAAGCTGTTGGAAATCCGCCAGGAAATCGAAGCGGGCCAAGGCGACTTCGACAAGTTCGCGCGCACGTATTCGCAGGACGGCTCGGCGTCGCAGGGTGGCGATCTGGGCTGGATCAGCCCGGGCGAAACGGTCCCGGAGTTCGAGCGGGCGATGAATTCGCTGCAGGACAACCAGATCAGCCAGCCTGTGCGAAGCGAGTACGGCTACCACCTGATCCAGGTGCTCGGCCGCCGGGAAGCGGAGGGCTCGGTCTCTCAGCAGATGGATCTGGCGCGTCAGGCGATCGGCCAGCGCAAGGCGGAACAGGCCTATGCCGACTGGCTGCGTGAACTGCGTGACACCGCATATGTCGATTACAAGGTAGGCCCGGTCACGGGCACATCCGCGGACAACACCGCGCAATAACCTCTGGAATCGTCATGATCGCTGCCCAGCCCTCGAACGACCCGCTTCACATCGCGATCACCACGGGCGAGCCGGCTGGCGTCGGTCCTGAACTGACGGCACAGGCGCTCGCAGCGGCGGGCGCACATTGGCCGGACGCGCGCTTCTCGGTGCTCGGCGACAGCGCTCTGATGGACGAGCGTGCGAAGGCCGTCGGCGTCGACTGGGCCGCGCAGCAGGGCCGTCGCATTGCCATGCAGCATCATGCGCTTGCCGTGCCGGCGCTGGCCGGGAAGCTGGATGCACAGAACGGCCCGTATGTGCTCGGGCTGCTCGATGCGGCTATCGATGGCGCGCTGGCGGGTACGTTCGACGCTATCGTCACCGCGCCGCTGCAGAAGAGCACGATCAACGATGCCGGCGTGCCGTTCACCGGCCACACCGAATATCTGGCGGAGCGCACGGGGACGCCGCATGTCGTGATGATGCTGGCGGGCACAGGCGCAAGGCCGCTGCGCGTCGCGCTGGCGACTACGCATCTGCCGCTGAAGGACGTGTCGGCGGCGTTGACGGTCGACGGCATCGCCGACACGCTGCGCATCATCGATCACGACTTGCGTCGCCATTTTGGCCTGCCCGCGCCGCGCATTCTCGTCACGGGTCTGAATCCTCACGCGGGCGAGAACGGCTATCTCGGGCGCGAGGAAATCGATGTGATCTCGCCCGCGCTGCGACTGGCGAACGGGCAGGGCATCGACGCGCGCGGTCCGTATCCGGCGGATACTCTGTTCCAGCCGCGTTATCTGAACGAAGCCGATTGCGTGCTCGCGATGTTCCACGATCAGGGCCTGCCCGTGCTCAAATATGCGACGTTCGGCGAAGGCATCAACGTGACCTTGGGCCTGCCGATCATCCGCACGTCCGTCGACCACGGCACGGCGCTCGATCTTGCCGGTACGGGCCGCGCGGATGCGGGCAGCCTGATCGCCGCGATCGACACCGCTGTTTTCATGGCGCGCAACCGGCGCGCCGCGTGATTTTTTCGTAGCTTCTTTCGATGTCCAACAGTTCAAGCAGACAGCACCAGGGCCACTTCGCGCGCAAGCGCTTCGGACAGAATTTTCTGGTCGACCTGGGCATCATCGATTCAATTGTCGACGTGATCCGTCCACAGCGCGGCGAGCGCATGGTCGAAATTGGACCGGGGCTCGGTGCGCTTACGGAACCGCTGGTCGAGCGTCTCGCGACGCCCGAAGCGCCGCTGCATGCTGTCGAACTCGACCGCGACCTGATCGGGCGTCTGAAGAAGAAATTCGGCAACCTGCTCGAACTGCACGAAGGCGACGCGCTCGCGTTCGACTTCGGCTCGCTCGCGGGCGAGGGCGACAAGCCGACGCTGCGTATCGTCGGCAATCTGCCGTACAACATTTCCAGCCCGCTGCTGTTTCATCTCGCCACCTTCGCCGAGCGCGTGATCGATCAGCATTTCATGTTACAGAACGAAGTGGTGGAGCGCATGGTCGCAGAGCCGGGCAGCAAGGCGTTCAGCCGGTTGTCAGTGATGCTGCAGTATCGCTATGTGATCGACAAGCTGCTCGACGTGCCGCCCGAATCGTTCCAGCCGCCGCCGAAAGTCGATTCCGCTATCGTGCGCATGATCCCGTACGCGCCGCACGAACTGCCCGCCGTCGACGAAATCAAGCTCGGCGAAGTCGTGACGGCGGCGTTTTCGCAGCGTCGCAAGATGTTGCGCAATACGTTGTCGACGTATCGCGATTCCGTCGATTTCGAAGCGCTCGGCTTCGATCTGCAACGCCGCGCCGAAGACGTGCCCGTCGCGGAATACGTGGCCGTTGCGCAGGCCGTGTCGGCGGCAGCGGGCACTTAGTGCATCGTTGATGCATCAATCGCACCGCAACGTTTGATCGTTGCGTTCGCACAGATCAGTGTAGACAGCCCGCAACACGCGGGCTTTCTTTTATCTTCCTGACTCTTCATACAGATTACTCTTACGCTTTCTTGCGCTTGCCATTTGCGGCGGCTGCGCTGCCGCGCCGCTTTAAGACATTCCCACGCAGTTCATGTGCAAGCAGGGTGAATCAGGAGACGGTATGACGAAGGTGAGCAAGAGAGTGACGATCTGCGCGTGGGCCGCGATGTCGCCTGCATTGACCTGCGGCGCGGCGTATGCGCAGTCGAGCGTCACCTTGTACGGCATCGTCGACGAAAGCGTCCGCTATATGACGCACGTGAACAAGAACGGCGACTCGAGCGTGGGACTCGGCAATGGTGGCATGTCGGAAAGTCGTTGGGGTTTGCGTGGCGTCGAGAATCTGGGCGGCGGCTGGTCTACGTTCTTCAAGCTCGAAAATCGTATCTACATCAACAGCGGACAAAGCGACCCAACGCTGCCGTTTTTCAACGAGGCGCAGATTGGCGTGCAATCGTCGACATACGGCAAGCTGATTTTCGGGCGCATGCCGAACGTGCTGATCGAAGGCATTACGATCGGCGGTTATGGCAGCAACCCGTGGATTCCGTATGACTTCAGCTTCCAGCCGGAAGTGACGATGTCGGGCGGCATCTGGACGAGCAATCAGGTTCAGTATCAGGCGCGTGCGCATGACGTGATGTTGTCGGTAGCGTATGCGTTCGGCGGCGTCGCGGGGCACACGTCGTATGGATCGCAATTCGGCGCGGCGGCGGCGTACGCGCCGAATGGCGGACCGGTGAATTTGGGCGGCGCCTACGAAGAGACGCGTGATTCCGTCAACGGCAGCACCGCGAAGGCCTGGACCTTCGGTGCGTCGTACACCTGGAATCAGACGCGCTTCGCGCTCGGCTACATCGTCAATCAGAACGATGCGGGCTTTTCCAACTTCGCGAACGGGCCGTTCACGGCGCCTGTGCTCGCCGCGCTCAAGTACACGGATTTTTCGCGGCGTCGCATGATACTGGGCGGCATCACGCAGCAGGTGGGTGCCGCGTGGCATTTCGCAGCGAATGTATGGCGGACTTTGCAGGACGGCAAGACGTCGGCGCAGGACGGCTCCGCATGGCAGTATCAGCTCGTGGCCGACTACAGCCTGTCGAAGCGCACGGACGTCTATCTGGAAGGCGATTATGCGTTGTATCGCGGCGATCTGATCGGCGCGCAGTTGCAGGGTGTCAATGGGGTTGGGCTGGCGCAGAAGGGTTCGCAGATTGGCTTGATGACGGGGCTGCGTCATCTATTCTGAAGGTTGTCACTCAGCGAACGCGCGGCTTTTTCTGTACATTGACGTTCTCGACATCATCAAGCAACAAGGGAGTGTACGATGCGCCTTCTCCATACCATGCTCCGCGTGGGCAATCTCGATCGTTCGATCAAGTTCTACACCGAGCTGCTCGGAATGAAAGTGCTGCGCCGCAATGACTATCCGGAAGGGAAGTTCACGCTCGCCTTCGTCGGTTATGAAGACGAGAAGGACGGTACGGTGATCGAGCTGACGCACAACTGGGACACCGAGTCGTACGACATGGGCAATGCGTTTGGCCACCTCGCGGTGGAAGTCGATGATGCGTATGCCGCGTGTGAAAAGATCAAGCAGCAAGGCGGTAATGTTGTGCGTGAGGCTGGGCCTATGAAGCACGGTACGACCGTTATCGCGTTTGTTACTGACCCTGACGGGTACAAGATCGAGTTTATTCAGAAGAAGTCTTAAACCCAGCAAAAAAACCAAATGGCGACCGCGTCGCAGACAGAAAAAACCACTAAAGCGTAGGCAGGAGCTCAGGCGGATGATGCTTAAGCGTCTGCCGGGCTTCACGAAACTCAGGAAAGATGGATTCAACCGTCTGCCAGAACCGCGGACTATGGTTCATCTCGCGCAAATGCGCGAGTTCATGTGCGACGACATAGTCGATCACCGACAGCGGAAAATGAATCAGCCGCCAGTTGAGCCGGATCTTCCCGTCGCTTGAACAACTACCCCAGCGCGTCGCCGCCGATGACAACGCATACGCGCGATACGTCACCCCCAGCTTCTCCGCATACACAACGAGCCGCTCGCCGAAGATCCGCTTTGCCTCGCCCTGCAACCACCCCTGCACGCGATCCTTGATCTGCTGCGGATCGGCTTGCGCCGGCAACGGCAGCGCGAGCACGTTGCGTTCGCCATCGTACGCAAGCAGTGCATTCGATGCCGCAAGCGTCACACGTACGGTGTGCCCGAGATACGGCACCTCAGCACCATCTTTCCAGTCGACGCGCGGCATCACGCGCTGTTCCGTGCGCGTTTGCCATTCGGCGAGTTTCGTGAAAATCCAGCGCTGTTTTTCGGCGATCGCGGTTTCGATGTCGCTCAGTGTGACCCAGCGCGGCGCAGTGATCGTGAGCCCCGTGCTGTCGATCGCAAAGCCAATCGAGCGGCGCGATGAGCGCTTCAGTGCATAGTGCAGCATGCGCGCGCCGAGCGTGACGCTGCGCAGTTTCGAGCCATCGGGTGCGAGGGGAGCAGCGGGCTTCGGTTGCGGCGGCGCCGCAGTTTTGCCCGGCTCGTCGAAGAGCGGCAGATCGAGTTGCCGGCTATCGAGCGCCGCAGCAGGCTGCGGCTTGGAAGACTTCTGCATCGGACTCACTTCGCGCTGATACGCTGCGAAGCGCACAGGTGCGCACGCAGCGTGGCGCGTCAGATTCGGGCGGCGGCGGGCGTGCTCTGCTCGTCGCCATAAGCGGCTGGATCGATGCGACGCATCTCGGCTTCGATCCACGTTTCGACGCGCGTATTCACTTCGTCGGGCGTGAGCCCGGTGGTGTCGATCGGTTTGCCGATCGACACCGTGACTATACCCGGATATTTCGTAAACGAGTTGCGCGGCCACACACGCCCGGCGTTGTGCGCGATGGGCACGACGACTGCCCCTGTCGCGACGGCAAAGCGCGCGCCTCCCGTCTTGTACTTTCCCTGCTTGCCCGTCGGTGTGCGCGTGCCTTCGGGGAACATGATCACCCACGCGCCCTCGGACATGCGCCGCGCGCCTTGCCGCGTGACCGACGCAAACGCGTTCTTGCCTTCCTTGCGGTCGATGTGGATCATCTTCAGCAGACCGAGCGCCCAACCGAAGAACGGCACATACAGGAGCTCGCGCTTGAACACGTAGCACAGCGGACGCGGCATCAACGCAGGAAATGCGAGCGTCTCCCACGCGGACTGATGCTTCGACAGCAACACGGCTGGGCCGTTCGGCAGATTGTCCATGCCACGCAGTTCGTAGCGGATGCCGTTCAGCTTGCGCACCACGGCGAGCGTCGCACGGCACCAGCCGACGGCCATCCAGTAGCGATTGTCGGCACGCATGAATGGAAAGGCGATGAAGCATGCGGTCGCATACGGAATTGTGAAGACCGCAAAAAATATCAGCAGCAACAGAGAACGGATGAAGCGCATCGGCGTGGTCAGTGGGTGAGGGCGCGCGCTACGCGCGTCATTCTTGTACTTCGGCGAGAAAGTCCAGGGCGAACGCGCGCAGATCGTCATGCACGCGCGTGCCCTCGGGCAAACCGCCTGCTTCGAGCGTCTTCTTGCCCTTGCCCGTCAGCACCAGATGCGGGATGAAACCGAGCGCCGCGCCCGCCTGCAGATCGCGCAGCGAATCGCCGACACATGGCGTCTCTTCCGGGTCGACCTCGAAGCGCTCGGCGATCATCTTCAGCATGCCGGGCTTCGGCTTGCGACACTCGCAGTGGTCGTCGGCCGTATGCGGGCAGAAGAACACCGCGTCGATGCGCCCGCCGACGGCGGCCGCCGCGCGATGCATCTTCAGATGCATCGCGTTGAGCGCATCCATGTCGAACAGACCGCGGCCGATGCCCGACTGATTCGTCGCAATAGCCACGCGATAACCCGCCTGGTTCAGCCGCGCGATCGCTTCGAGGCTGCCGGGCAGCGCGACCCACTCGTCGGGTGATTTGATGAACGCATCCGAGTCGACGTTGATCACGCCGTCCCGGTCGAGCACCACCAGTTTCTTTGCAGTCGGCATGATGCGTTGCTCAGGCTGCCAGCCGCGAAATATCCGCGACGCAGTTCATCTGTTGATGCAGCGCGCCGAGCAGCGCAAGACGATTCGCGCGCAGCGCCGGATCTTCTGCGTTGACCATCACGTCGTTGAAGAACGTGTCGACGGGTTCGCGCAGCGCCGCGAGTGCCGACAGGGCGCCCGTGTACTCCCCCTCGGCCAGCTGCGACTGCACGCGCGGCGCAACCTGCTCAAGTTGCGCATGCAGCGCTTTTTCGGCCGCTTCGATGAGCAACGTGATCTGCACGCCGTTCGCGCTCGCGGCTTCGGACTTCTTCAGGATGTTCGAGATGCGCTTATTTGCCGCCGCCAGCGACGCCGCTTCCGCGAGCGCCGCGAACTCGCGCACGGCCTCCAGTCGGGCGACGATGTCGTCGAAACGTGTCGGGTTCAGCGCGAGGACGGCATCGACTTCGCCCGCCGAATAGCCGCGTTCGCGCAACTGGCCGCGCAGGCGGTCGATGCAGAATTCGTAGATGGCCTGCGTCGAATCGGTGACGTTCGGCACGTTCGTGAATTGTGCATTTGCGGCGCGCAGCAGTTCGACGAGATCGATCGGCAACTGCTTTTCGACCAGGATACGCAGTACGCCGAGCGCGTGACGGCGCAGTGCGAACGGATCTTTTTCGCCCGTCGGTTGCAGGCCGATGCCCCAGATCCCGACCAGCGTTTCGAGCTTGTCGGCGAGCGCGACGACGGTGCCCGTTGCCGTCGACGGCAACGCATCGCCCGAGAAGCGCGGCTGATAGTGCTCCGAGCACGCAAGCGCGACTTCTTCCGGCTCGCCGTCGTGGCGCGCGTAGTACGTGCCCATCGTGCCTTGCAGTTCGGGGAATTCGCCGACCATGTCGGTCAGCAAGTCCGCCTTCGAGAGATGCGCGCCGCGCTTTGCGAGGGCGACATCGGCGCCGATCATTGCCGCAATTGCGCCTGCCAGCGCTTCGACGCGCTCGACGCGTTGCAGCGCCGAGCCGAGCTTGTTGTGATAGACGACGTTCGCGAGCTGCGGCACGCGGTCGGCGAGAGGACGCTTCTTGTCCTGCTCGAAGAAGAATTTCGCGTCGGCGAGACGCGGGCGCACCACGCGCTCATTGCCTTCGACAATCTCGCCCGGCGTCTTCGTCTCGATGTTCGACACGATCAGGAAGCGCGAGCGCAGCTTGCCGTTCGCGTCGGTGAGCGCGAAGTACTTCTGGTTCGTCTGCATCGTGAGGATCAGGCATTCCTGCGGCACCTGCAGGAACTCGTCCTCGAACTCGCACGCATAGACGACGGGCCATTCGACCAGCGACGTCACTTCGTCGAGCAGCGACTCAGGCATCACGACCTGATCGCCGTTCGCCTGCGCGAGCAGATGCGTGCGGATTGCTTCCTTGCGGTCCGCGAAATTCGGCACGACCTTGCCCTTGTGCACCAGCGTTTCCGCGTAGTGATCCGCGTGCTGGATCTGCACGAAGCCTTCAGACAGGAAACGATGGCCGAGCGTGGTGTCGTCGGCATCGATGCCAAACGCGGTGACGGGCACGATCTCTTTGTCGTGCAGCACCGTCAGACGATGCACCGGGCGCACGAACTGCACGTTCGAGCCATCCGGACGCTGATACGTCATGACCTTGGGAATGGGCAGCTTCGCGAGCGTTTCGTCGAGCGCGGCTTGCAGGCCTTCGGCGAGCGTGGCGCCGGGCGCCGCGTAGCGCAGGAAGAACGCTTCCGCTTTGCCGTCGTTCGCGCGTTCGAGGTCGTTCACCGAGAAGTCGGGGAAGCCGAGCGCCGCGAGCTTCTTCGCGAGGGGCGGCGTGGGCTGGCCGTTCGCATCGAGTGCGACCGACACGGGCAGCACTTTCTCGCGCACATGCTTTTCGGGCGCGACATTGCGCACGTTCTTCAAGGTTACGGCGAGACGTCGCGGCGTCGCGTAACGTTCGAACTGCAATTCGCCTTCGATCAGGTCGCGCGCCGCGAGGCGTTGCGCGATGCTTTCCGCGAATGCATCGCCAAGACGGGCGAGCGCTTTCGGCGGCAGTTCCTCGGTCAGCAGTTCGACGAGCAGGGTGGCTTGATGGGATTGCGTCATGTCTTCTTGGTCTCGTCAGTCCTGGTCGATCTTGCGTTCGACTTTGAGCGGCGGCGCCCACGCGGGCATCGCGGCATCCTGTTCGTCGGTGGTGAGGCCGGGCACGCCGTGCACGGGATTGCCGAGCATCGGGAAGCCGAGCTTTTCGCGCGAGTCGTAATACGCCTGCGCGACGAGGCGAGACAGCGCGCGAATGCGGCCGATATATGCCGCGCGTTCTGTCACGGAAATGGCGCCGCGTGCGTCGAGCAAATTGAAGGTGTGCGCGGCTTTGAGGACGAGCTCGTAAGCGGGCAGCGCAAGGGGCACCTCGATCATGCGCTTAGCTTCGCTTTCATAGCTGTTGAAGAACGTGAACAGCAGGTCGGTGTTCGCGTGTTCGAAGTTGTACGTCGACTGTTCGACTTCGTTCTGGTGATATACGTCGCCATACGTGAGGCGGCGCATTTCCGGGCCGTTCGGGCCTTGTTCTTCCCACTCGGTCCAGATCAGGTCATAGACGTTCTCGACCTTCTGCAGATACATCGCGAGACGCTCGAGACCATACGTGATTTCACCGAGCACCGGCTTGCAGTCGAGGCCGCCCACCTGCTGGAAGTAGGTGAACTGCGTCACTTCCATGCCGTTGAGCCACACTTCCCAGCCGAGGCCCCATGCGCCGAGCGTCGGGTTTTCCCAGTCGTCCTCGACGAAACGCACGTCGTTCTGCTTCAGATCGAAGCCGAGCGCTTCGAGCGAGCCCAGGTACAGGTCGAGGATGTTTTCCGGCGCCGGCTTCAGCACGACCTGATACTGATAGTAGTGCTGCAGACGGTTCGGGTTCTCGCCGTAACGGCCGTCCTTCGGGCGGCGCGACGGCTGGACGTATGCGGCGCGCCACGGCTCGGGGCCGACTGCGCGCAGGAACGTATGGACGTGAGACGTGCCCGCGCCGACTTCCATGTCGATCGGCTGGAGCAGCGCGCAACCCTGCTTGTCCCAATAGGATTGCAGCGTCAGGATGATTTGCTGAAACGTGAGCATGAAGTGCCTTGAAGGGTGCCTTTCAGGCAGGACGCGATTGCCTTGCCGCCCGCGAGGCGCGCCGGCCGTGCTGACCGTTGACCCCGTAGCCGGCCGGTTGCGCGGCCCAGTGCTGTAAAACCCTGAATTTTACCGGATTGCCGGTGGCTTGAGACTTTCTGGGGTGTGGCGGTTCGGCGGGGCGCCTTTGTGCTGTTCACGTGGCGCCGCCCGTTTTGCCTCGATCTCAGGCGTTGCCGTTGTTTTTGTTCTTCCTCGCCCGGCCCGGACCGAACGCGAAGCCGAAGGCGAGGAACAGCAGCGCTATCGCGAGCACCGTGTTGTTGCCGCTCGTCACATAGGGCGTATTGCCCGTCGTGCCTTGAATCGTCGCTTCAATCGAACCTGCCGTGAATGCCGGCATGCGCGCGATCACGTTGCCGTGCGCGTCGATGGCGGCCGTTGCGCCCGTGTTGGTTGCGCGCAGCATCGGCCGTCCCGTCTCGAGCGAGCGCATGCGCGCGATCTGCAGATGCTGGTCGAGCGCGATCGTGTTGCCGAACCACGCGAGATTCGTCGAATTGACGAGCACGCCAGCCGGCGAGTCGCTCTCGCGCACCGTGCGCGCGATTTCCTCGCCGAAGATGTCCTCATAGCAGATATCGACGGCAATGGGCTGGTTGTGCACGAAGAACGGCTTTTGCACGGGTGCGCCGCGTGCGAAATCGCCCAGCGGAATATCCATCAGGTTCACGAACCAGCGAAAGCCCCATGGCACGAACTCGCCGAACGGCACGAGATGATGCTTGTCGTAGCGGTACACGCCCATCTGTTCCGGCGTGACGCCGAACAGGCTGTTCGTGTAGTCGACGACGCGTCCTTCCGGCGTGATCTTGCCGCCGATCGCGCCGAACAGGATCGACGAATGCGTCGAATCGGCGAATTTGCGCACGGCGAGCGCGAACGGCTCCGGAATGGCTTGCGCGAGCACGGGAATCGCAGTTTCCGGCGTGACGATCAGATCGGCGGGCTTTTCGGTGATCATCCGCTGATATTCGTCGATGGCCTCCTTCACGCCCGACGCTTCGAACTTCATGTCCTGCTTCACGTTGCCTTGAAGCAGGCGTACCGTCAACGACGCGTTGGCGGGCGTCGTCCACGACACCAGCGGCAGCAGCAGGCCAGCGGCAATCAGCGCGATGGCGGCGACGGCGGGCATCGCGATGCCGGCGCAGCGCGGGGCAGCGTCTGCCGCGCTGTTTTTCGGTGCGCGCGCACGGAAGACGGCCTGCGCGATCAGCGCGGCGGCGAGCGCCATCACCCAGCCGACACCGTACACGCCGGCAACGGGCGCAAAACCGGCGAACGGCCCATCCACCTGCGCATAGCCGCTCGCGAGCCACGGAAAGCCCGTGAACACGGTGCCCCGCAGCCATTCGCCGACAGCCCACGCGCTCGCGAAGGCGAATGCGCCGTGCCATGTGGGCGAGAACGGTGCATCGTCGACGAGCTTGCCGTTGCGCGCGTGTCCCGCGCAGAACGACCACGCGCCCGCCGCAAGTGCGGGATAGACGGCGAGATACAGCGAGAACAGCACGAGCGCCGCGCCCGCAAGGGGCGCCGGCATGCCGCCGTAGAAGTGCATGCTCACGTACAGCCACCAGACGCCCGTCACGTAGTTGCCGAAACCGAACGCAAAGCCGGTCAGCGCCGCGCTTTTCCACCCCGTCGTGCGCGTGATCCACGCGAAGAAGAAAACGAAGATCGCGAGTTCGAGCCAGCCGCCATGCGGCGTCGGCGCGAACGAGAGTGTGTTGAGCGCGCCGACGGCGGCGGCGGCGAGGTAGTGCCACCACGGCAACGTCCGGGCGCGCCCGATATTTGCGTCGGCTGCGTCGGGCGTCACGCCGCGGCGCAGACGGGTAGTGATCGGGTCGGCCATTGTTGCGCGGTCGGCTTCAGAAGAACTCGGGGTGGATCAGGTTTGCACGTGCTGGGCGTCGCGTTCGCGCTGGCCCGCGAGGGGATCGCGGCGCACAAGCAGCATGTGGATCTGGCGTGCGTCGGCGCGCAGCACTTCGAAAATCAGGTCGTCGAGCCGCACTTTTTCGCCGCGATGCGGCACGCGTCCGAAATGGTGCGTGACCAACCCGCCGATCGTGTCGACCTCCTCGTCGGAGTAGTGCGTGCCGAACTCCTCATTGAACTGCTCGATTTCGGTCAGCGCGCGTACGCGGTAGCGGCCGTCGGGCGACGCGATGATATTGCCGCTTTCCTCGTCGAAATCGTATTCGTCCTCGATATCGCCGACGATCTGCTCGAGCACGTCTTCGATCGTGATCAGGCCCGCAACGCCGCCATATTCGTCGACGACGATGGCAAGGTGATTACGGTTGACGCGAAAGTCGTGCAACAGCACGTTCAGGCGCTTGGATTCGGGGATGAAAACGGCCGGGCGCAGCATGCCGCGCACATCGGCTTCGTCTTCGGCGTAATAGCGCAGCAGGTCTTTCGCGAGCAGCACCCCGATCACGTTGTCGCGGTTGCCTTCGTACACCGGGTAGCGCGAGTGCGCTTTCTCCAGCATGTACGGAATGAATTCGTCAGGGGAGTCCGCGATGTTGATCGCGTCCATCTGGGCGCGGGGGATCATGATGTCGCGCGCGCAGAGTTCGGAAACCTGGAACACGCCTTCGATCATCGACAGCGAATCGGCGTCGATCAGGTTGCGTTCGTGCGCGTCCTGCAGGATTTCGAGGAGTTCGCCACGAGAATCGGGCTCGGGCGAGATGAAGTCGGTCAATCGCTCGAGGAGTGACCGTTTTTCCTGGGGTTTGTCGCTGGTATGGCGTCGACTGGGATACGAATCGTTCATGGTGGTGCGCCCGGAAAACTGGGCGCGCTGTTGCAGAGCGTTAAGGATACACCACGGTCGTGGCGGGATCGTGTCCCCGAAGGTTTTCGCTTTTATCCTAACTGATTTTGCCCGCCGCGCGGCGAATGCCAGCGAAACTGCCCTAACCGCACCCACACCTGGACAACAGGGCCTCAAGCGCCCGATCCGGCATCCCACTCTCCCGTAATGCCGCAACCGTGCGGCTCACATAGTCGAGCGTCGTGCCATAGCGCCCCGACGCGCATCCCAGCACCGCTTTGACGACATCATCGGAAAGCTTCCCGGTATACGAAGCCACATCGCGCCGCATGACAAAAGCGAGGGCATCGACGCGCCGCCCATCGGCGAGTACGCACGGCAGCCACGCAGGCCGGTACGATCCCATCGCCATTTCCCGCCGCCACAGCGCTTCGAGGTGCGGCATCGCGCCCTCGGCGGCGAGCCTGAACGCGATACCGCTGCACGAGCCGCCGCGGTCGAGCGCGAGCACCAGCCCCGGCTGCTCTGGCGTGCCGCGATTGACGCGTGACCACAGATACAGTCCGCGATGATAACCATGCACCCGCGAGCGCAGCGCTTCGACCGTCGGCAGGCCGGGGTTCCAGATCAGCGACCCATAGCCGAACAGCCACAGGTCGCGCTTGCGATCCCAGTCTTGCAGCGAGCCGTCCAGCGACGCGCGCAGTTCGTCGTCAGTCAGCAGACGGGATTCGCCCAGCGATGGCGGATAGCCGGGGCAGGGGGAAAGCGGCGACGGTGGCGTTGAAACGGGTTGGCTCACGTTGATTCGATCGATGGGCTTGGCGGAGATTCAGAGCCTTCAATCGACGTTAGAGAGTCCGGCTCTGTGTTCCTGTCGTCGAGCCTTATTCGTAAGGGTCAGGGAAGCCGAGCTTGCCGAGCACCTCGGTTTCGATGGCTTCCATCTCTTCAGCCTCGTCCTCGTCCTCGTGGTCGTAGCCCTGCGCGTGCAGCGTGCCGTGGACGAGCAGATGCGCGTAATGCGCTCCGAGCGGCTTGCCCTGCTCGTTCGCTTCTTTCTCGACGACAGGGCAGCACAGGATCAGGTCGCCCGTAACGGGATCGTCCTCCGATTCCGCATAAGCGAACGTCAACACGTTGGTCGCGTAGTCCTTGCCGCGATATGTGCGGTTCAGCGTGCGGCCTTCGTCGGCGTCGACGAAACGCACGGTCAGCTCGGCATCCGCGAACAGCGCGGCCTTGATCCACGCGGCGACAGTCGCCTTCGGCAACAGCGACTTGTGTTCCGGCCACGCTTTTCCAGCGGGAAACTGGAGGTTCAGCGACAGTTTCGGGGCGCGGCTCATGCGTCTTTCTTCATTGCGCTCATGATCGCGTCACTTCGCGGTTGCCGATGATTCCGACGGCTCTGCTTCTTTCTTCGAGTGCGCGTCGTAAGCCTCGACGATGCGCGCGACGAGCGGATGCCGCACCACGTCTGCGCTCGTGAAGCGCGTGAGCGCGATGCCGCGCACGTTCGCGAGCACGTGCTGTGCCTCGATCAGCCCGCTCTTGTTGCCGCGCGGCAAGTCGATCTGCGTCGTGTCGCCCGTGACGACCGCCTTCGAGCCGAAGCCAATACGCGTCAGGAACATCTTCATCTGCTCGGGCGTCGTGTTCTGCGCCTCGTCGAGAATGATGAACGCGTGATTCAGCGTGCGGCCGCGCATGTACGCGAGCGGCGCGATCTCGATCATCTGGCGCTCGAACATCTTGGCCGTCTTGTCGAAACCGAGCAGATCGTAGAGGGCGTCATACAGTGGACGCAGATACGGATCGACCTTCTGCGCGAGATCGCCGGGCAGGAAGCCGAGGCGTTCGCCCGCTTCGACCGCGGGGCGCGTCAGCACGATGCGCTTGACCTGATCGCGTTCGAGCGCGTCGACGGCGCAGGCGACGGCCAGATACGTCTTGCCCGTGCCCGCCGGACCGATGCCGAACGTCACGTCATGCGACACGATCTGCTTGAGATACTCGCGCTGCGCGGGCGTGCGGCCGCGCAGATCGGCGCGGCGCGTGTAGAGCTTCGGCCCCAGTTCCTCGACATCATCGGCGCCTTCGTGCGCCGGCTCGTCGAACGGATGATCGGGGTCGCCGCGGAAAAGCGGATCGAGTTCTTCCGTGTCGCCGTTGCCGCCGTTCGGCCGGCCGTGGTTGGCGGGGTGCCGCGCTTCGACGAGCGCCAGCTGGATATCGTCGACGGACAACGGATCGCGTGCGCTGTTGTAGAAGTTTTCGAGCGCGGTGAGCGCGACCTTCGCGCCGCGCCCACGAATGCTGATGCGATGTCCGCGGCGTTGCAGCGTGACGTCGAGCGCCTGCTCGATCTGCCGCAGGTTTTCGTCGAGCGGCCCGCAGAGGTTGGCGAGCCGCGCGTTGTCTTCGCGCGGCGCGGTGAATTCCAGATGTTGCTGAGTGGTCTTCAAGGCTTGAATCCGGTCCTGTCGTGCGCTGCAGCTTAGTGGGTGGCGGGCGCGGTGTCGTGAACCATCACGAGTTCGCCGCGCAGCGAGTGCGGATACGCATGCACGATCTTCACGTCGATCATCTGCCCGATCAGCCGCGCATGCGTTTCAACGGGCGCCGGGAAATTGACGACGCGGTTGTTCTCCGTGCGGCCCGCAAGTTCATTCGGATCCTTGCGCGCCGGCCGTTCGACCAAAATGCGCTCAACCTTGCCGACCATCGCCTGGCTGATGCGCTGCACGTTTTCTTCGATCGTGGCCTGCAGATGCTGCAGACGGCGCAGCTTCACTTCGCGCGGCGTGTCGTCCTGCAGGTTCGCCGCGGGCGTGCCGGGACGCGGGCTGTAGATGAACGAGAAGCTCGTGTCGTAGCTCATGTCGTGCACCAGCTGCATCATCTTGTCGAAGTCTTCTTCCGTCTCGCCGGGAAAGCCGACGATCATGTCCGTCGACAGTGACAGGTCCGGGCGGATCGCGCGCAGCTTGCGGATCACCGACTTGTATTCGAGCACGGTGTAGCCGCGCTTCATCGCCATCAGGATGCGGTCCGAGCCGTGCTGCACGGGCAGATGCAGATGGCTCACGAGCTTCGGCACCTTCGCATAGGTGTCGATCAGGCGCTGCGTGAATTCCTTCGGATGCGACGTCGTATAGCGAATCCGTTCGATGCCGGGGATGTCCGCGACGTATTCGATCAGCGTCGCGAAGTCTGCGATCTCGGTCGCGCCCAAGGTCATCGCGCCACGATACGCGTTCACGTTCTGGCCGAGCAGCGTCACTTCGCGCACGCCCTGGTCGGCGAGACCGGCGATTTCGGTGAGCACGTCGTCAAGCGGGCGCGACACTTCCTCGCCGCGCGTGTACGGCACGACGCAATAGCTGCAGTACTTGCTGCAGCCTTCCATGATCGATACAAACGCGCTCGGGCCGTCGATGCGCGCCGGCGGCAGGTGATCGAATTTTTCGATTTCCGGGAAAGTGATGTCGACCTGCGGACGGCCGCTCGCGCGGCGCTGGTCGATCATCTGCGGCAGACGGTGCAGCGTCTGCGGACCGAACACGAGGTCCACGTACGGTGCGCGCGCGACGATCGACGCGCCTTCCTGACTCGCCACGCAGCCGCCGACGCCGATCAGCAGGTTCGGGTTCGCTTCCTTCAGTTCGCGCACGCGGCCGAGGTCGGAGAAGACTTTCTCCTGCGCCTTTTCGCGTACGGAGCACGTGTTGAACAGAATGACGTCGGCGTCTTCCGGTGTGTCGGTCTTGACGAGTCCTTCAGCCGCACCGAGTACGTCGACCATTTTGTCGGAGTCGTACTCGTTCATCTGGCAGCCAAAGGTCTTTACATAAACTTTCTTGGTCATCGAGTGTTCGCCGGTCGCAGTAATTAACCTGGGGGCGTCAATAAAAGGTGAAGAGACGAAAAACGCATGGCGCCTCAGCGCGGAGGTCCGGCGCGAGGGCGCCCGACTGCACGGCGGCGGGAGCGAAGCCGGAGCGCCGACATGCGTTCTTACAGCGTAATCCAGCATTATAGCCCTTTGCTGCATGGGGCTTTGGCGGCGTGCCGGGCGTCTTTCATGCGTCCGGTTCTCTGTATGCGTGCCGCTTTCTTGCGCGCACGGACGGCTTTTGCGCGCCTTGAGGCGACCCGCCCGCGCCGCCCGGCAACTGAGGCAGGCCGAGTTGCCTTTCCAGTTCGCCCGTCACACGGGCGAAGCGTTCGGCAAGGAAATCGAGCAGCACGCGCACGCGCGGCGCCATGAAGCGGTTGCGGTGATACAACGCGTGCAGCGGTGCATCGGGGTAGCGCCAGTCCGGCAGCAGCACGCGCAGACCGTCGCTTTTCAGGTCCGCTTCGACGTCCCACATCGATTTGATCACGATGCCATAGCCGCGCAGGGCCCATTCGCGGGCGACGGCGCCGTCGTTGGTTTCGCGCGCCGATTCCAGCGCAATCGTGTACGTGACCGTTTCGTCGCCGCGCGTGAAGCGCCATTCGTTGACGGGGCCCGACGCGGTGCCGAGTACGATGCAGTCGAAGCGCGCCAGATCCAGCGGATCTTTCGGCTCGCCGTGTCGCGCGATGTATTCCGGCGACGCGCACAGCACGCGCGGATTCGGCGCGAGCCAGCGCGCGACCAGCGAGCTGTCCTGCGGCACGCCGAAGCGGATCGCGAGATCAATGTCTTCCTGCACCAGATTCTGTAGCGAGTCGGACAGCGTCAAAGCGAACGTGACGTCCGGGTAGAGCGCGTTGAACTCGTCGAGCCAGTGCATCAGCAGATTGCGGCCGAAGTCCGACGTCGCGGAGATTCGCACCTTGCCGCGCACGGCGTTCTGGCCTTCCTGCAGCGCGGCTTCGGCGTCGTCCAGCGCGCGCAGCGCCTGCTGGCAGCAGCTCAGGTAAACGCGGCCTTCGTCGGTGAGGCGCAGTTGACGCGTGGTGCGCTCGAAAAGCCGCGCTTTCAGTCCGCCTTCCAGTTTCGCAAGACGCGCGCTGGCCGCTGCGGGGGTGAGGCCGAGCTTGCGGCCCGCCGCCGACAGGCTGCCCAGCTGCGCCGCTTCGACGAAGAGGCGGATGTCACCCAGGTTGTCGGTCATTATCAATCATCATTTGAAAATCCTTCAAATGATAAGCCAATTATCAAATCCCTGCGGCACGCGGACAATCCGACCTGTCAACGCGTCATCCGCGTTTACCCGGAGCCATCATGCATCTCGACCACGCGACGATCGTTACCCCTGATCTCGACGCCACCCGACGGTTTTTCGTCGACGTCGCCGGGCTGACGGAAGGCGCGCGGCCGCCCTTCGGCGTCGGCGGTTACTGGCTATATGCAGACGGACGCCCGGTCATCCACCTCGTCGACTCGACGCTGCCGTCTCAAACGGGCCGCACGAGCCCGCGGATCGATCACATCGCATTCCGTATCGACGATGCGCAAGCGTGGCACGCGCTGCTCGCACGGCTGGAGACGGCGGGCGTCGTATATCAGAGCGCCGATGTGCCGCTTTCGGGTGAAGTGCAATTGTTCGTCGCGCTCGCGTCGTCCGTCGTCGTCGAGTTCGTGACGGCGGCGCGCAACGCCGCGCGCGCGTCCTTCTGAACCGTCTTCTGGAGCTTCACATGCCCATCCCCT
The DNA here is from genome assembly GCF_000020045.1 of Paraburkholderia phymatum STM815. Lineage (GTDB taxonomy): Bacteria > Pseudomonadota > Gammaproteobacteria > Burkholderiales > Burkholderiaceae > Paraburkholderia > Paraburkholderia phymatum. Next base: position 473,655 of record NC_010622.1, read on the forward strand.
TGCTCGCGCTCGCCATCAGCGCCTTCGCCATCGGCACGACCGAGTTCGTCATCATGGGCTTGCTGCCCGAAGTGGCGAAGGATCTCGCCGTGTCGCTGCCGTCAGCCGGTCTGCTCGTCAGCGGCTATGCGCTCGGCGTGGCCGTCGGCGCGCCGCTGCTCGCCGTCGTCACCAGCAGGATGCCACGCAAGCTGGCGCTGCAATTGCTGATGGGCGTGTTCATTGTCGGCAACTTGCTGTGCGCGATCGCATCCGACTATTCCGTGCTGATGATCGCGCGCGTCGTGACGTCGTTCGCGCATGGCTCCTTTTTTGGCATCGGCGCGGTGGTGGCCGCGTCGCTCGTGCCGCAGGAAAAGCGTGCAAGCGCGATTGCGCTGATGTTCACCGGCCTTACGCTGGCAAACGTGCTCGGCGTGCCGTTCGGTACGTTCATCGGTCAGCAGTTCGGCTGGCGCGTCGCGTTCTGGATCGTCGCGGCATTCGGCGTGATGTCGCTCGCGGGTGTCACCGCGCTTGTGCCGAACCGGCACGACACGGGACCGGCCGGTCTCGGGCACGAAGTGCGCGTGCTGAAAGAGCCGCAAGTATGGCTTGCGCTGACGATGACGGTGCTCGGCTTCGGCGGCGTGTTCGTCGTGTTCACTTATATCGCGCCGATTCTCGAACAGGTGGGCGGCTTCACGCCTCACGGCGTCACGCTGATCCTCGTGCTGTTCGGCGTCGGCCTGACGGTCGGCAACACGGTGGGCGGCAAGCTTGCGGACCGTTCGCTGATGCCGTCGCTGATGGGCATTCTGATCGCGCTCGCCGTCGTGATGGCCGTGTTCGCGCACACGAGCCACTCGCAGGTTGCGGCGGCCGTCACGGTGTTCATCTGGGGCATCGCGGCGTTCGCGACGGTGCCGCCGCTTCAGATGCGTGTCGTCGAAAAAGCGAAGGCTGCGCCGAATCTCGCGTCGACGCTCAACATCGGCGCGTTCAATGTCGGCAACGCGGGCGGCGCATGGCTGGGCGGGCTGGCGATCAGTCACGGTTACGGGCTCGATGCGCTGCCGTACGTGGCCGCTGTGGTCGCGCTGGCCGCTTTGGGCTTGACGTGGATCGCCGCGCGGCTGGATGCACCCGCGGCCATCGCGACGCGGAAAATGCGCGAGCGGGTTTGAGTCGCGCTTCGCTGCAAGATGCTTTCGCTGCCCATGCTTCGCGAAGCGCGGGCATCTGCCGTTCGATCCGATGCCGAGGATGTGCCATGAACAGGCCGCATGCCGAAGCGCATCGCACGTCGGTGCATAAGGGTCCTCTGCAATCGTGATAACAGTGTGAAGATAACTTCGTTGGGCGCATGAAAACCGGGTGCTAGTCTTGCCTTCACTAGTGCTTGCTCCGCGCCGGTGCGGAGCTTCTGGAGGCAATCATGCAGTCACCGCTTGCGCTCGTACGCGACCGCGCGCCCGAAGGTCACGACGCGGCCCACGCTCCCGACGAACCGCGCACTTCCGAATTCGATGCGCTCGAACACCGCGTCGGCGTGAATCTGGCGCGGCTGCGCGCCGAACGTCAGTTATCGCTCGATGCATTGGCTCGCGCGTCGGGCGTGTCGCGTGCAATGCTCGCGCAGATCGAATCGGCGCGCAGCGTGCCGTCGATCAAGGTGTTGTGCAAGGTCGCGGCGGCATTGAAGGTGTCGGTCGCCGCATTCCTGCGCCGGCATGCCGTGAACGGCTTCGAGCATTTGCCCGCCGATCGCTCCGCGCGCGTGGTGACGTCGAACGGCCGTTACTGGACGCGTGCGTTGCATCCCGACGGCGAGCCGTCGACCGCGGAGTTTCACGAACTGCGCATCGCGCCGTTGCATACCGAGCCGGGCACGCAGCGCGCGCCGGGTACGACGGTGAATCTCGTCGTCAGCGTGGGGACGATCGAAGTCAGCGTGCACGATCGTCGGCAACTGCTCGCGACGGGCGATTCAATCGTCTTCGACGCCGACCAGCCGCACAGCCTGCGCAATCCGGGCGACACGGAAGCGCGCGCGTTTCGCGTGACGGTGAACGCGGAGACGCCGCCGCGCTGGGACGTGCCGCACGACGCGCATACGGAAGGATGAAACACGTCTAGCGCGCGGGCTGCACGCCGCGCGAGGTTGTTGTATGCTCTGCGAGCCGGATCGTTCCGGCAATCAGTACGTCTTCAGGGCGGGGTGAAATTCCCCACCGGCGGTATGCAGGCGGGGCGCATCATCGCGTGCGAGTCTGCGAGCCCGCGAGCGCCTGCGTTGCAGTTCGGGATGCAGGGTCAGCAGATCTGGTGAGAGGCCAGAGCCGACGGTTAGAGTCCGGATGGAAGAAGATGTGCAGATAGTCATCTGACTGTTCCTGTCGACGGGGAAGGGCGCGGCATCTGACGCGTTGTCTCCGTCTCCTGCGAGAAGATGGACTGGGTTGCTCGTTGCGAGCGGCGCGTGTGATCTGTCCGTTCGTCGCATGGCAGCCGTTTCGGCTGGCGGGGCGCGTTTGTCTGTTTGCAATGCCCTGAAACGTTTTTCGCCCACACTCTTGCGAGGAGCGTTTCATATGTCCGTTGTCTCCCACTCTGCTGCATTTGCCTGGCCTGCACCTTCCGTCGTCGCGGAGGATGCCGTCGCCGATCTCCCGTTGCTTGCCACCGAACCCGTTCCGCCGCGCGTCGCTGCCGCGCTCCACGCTTTGCGCGCAGGCCGTGCCGTCGTGCTTCAGGACGATCACGACCGCGAGAACGAAGCCGATCTGATCATGTCCGCGGAGCGTATGAGCGTCGAGATGATGGCGCTGTTCATTCGCGAGTGCAGCGGCATCGTGTGTTTGTGCCTGACCGACGAGAAGGTACGCGCGCTCGAGTTGCCGCCGATGACGGCTCACAACGAGAGCCGCAACACGACGGCGTTTACTGTATCGATAGAGGCACGCGAGGGCGTATCGACTGGGGTATCGGCCGCGGACCGACTGACGACGATTCGTGCCGCTATCGCGGACGACGCGAAGCCTGCCGATATCGTGCGGCCTGGCCACGTATATCCGTTGCGTGCGATGCCAGGCGGCGTGCTCGCGCGTCGCGGGCATACGGAAGGGACCGTCGATCTCGTGACGTTGGCGGGGCTGAAGCCCGCCGGTGTGTTGTGCGAACTGATGAACGCCGATGGCACGATGATGCGGGGTGCTGATGTCGAGGCGTTTGCCGCCAGGCATGACATGCCGATGCTGACCATTGCCGAGCTTGTCGAGTTTCGGCGCTCGCTGGCGCTTGCCCGAGAGGCGTGTGTCGAGGTCTGAGGTTGTTGTCTGCGACGCGGCCTGCCGGTTTGGGTCTTGATTTCGGCTGTTGGCGAAAAGCGGGCGCTGCCGCGCGGCAGTCAAAAACTGGCGCTGCGTCGCAGACAGGAAAGCCCCGAACTACGACTGCACGTCCCTAAACTCGCCCCGCATGCCAGCCTCAACAAACGCAGGCAACTCGTCCATGTGTTTCATGATCCGAGTGGTCCCCATGCTGCGAAGTACATCGGCATAACCATCCGGAATATGGCTCGCGCCAACAAACGCAATCGTCATCATGCCCGCCGCGCGAGCGGCATTCAAACCAGACACGCTATCCTCGACAACCACACACCGTGACGGCTCGACACCTAACTGCTGCGCAGCAAACAGATAAACATCGGGATAAGGCTTGGGCCGCGCAACCTGTTCCGCGCTGAACACCCTCGGCCCAAAAATCTCGGCGAGCCCTGCGCGGCGTACCGACGCGCTCACCCGCGTCATCCGGCTGTTCGATACGACGGCGGCCGGCAGCGGGACCCGCTGCAACGCATCGCGCACGCCGCTGATCGCGGATAGCGACGACGCCAGTTCTGCCTCGACGTTCGCCTCGACGGTCTGCAAAAAGTTGGCGGGGAGTTCGATGTCGAATGCCGTTTCGACGCTCTTCAGAAAGCGCGAAGTCTGCTGACCAAACGCGGTCTTGCAGATTTCGTGGAAATCGAGCGTCGGAAACGTGGCGGCGAGCGTGTCGTGCATCACGCGGTCGGCAATGACTTCGCTGTCGACGAGCACGCCGTCACAGTCGCAAATGAGATGGTCGATCATGCGGAAAACGGATGGAAAGCGCCGCCCGCGTGAATCGACGCGCGGGCGTGAAGGCAGGCACTACGGCGAGCGCAAAGCGTCATGATACGTGCTTTGCGGCCCGTCGGCGCCGGATCGCACGCGTCGAATCAAGGTGCGTCGGCCCACGCTTTCGCGGCGCGGATCGCGCGCTGCCAGCCGTCGAGGCAGGCCTTCGCCTGGTCGGCGGGCAGCGACGGCGAGAAGCGATGTTCGAGCTTCCATTGGTTCTGCAGTTCCTCGATGTCTTTCCAGTAGCCGGTTGCGAGTCCCGCCAGATACGCAGCGCCAAGCGCGGTCGTTTCGCTGACCTGCGGGCGCACGGCGTCGACGCCGAGAATGTCGGCCTGGAACTGCATCAGCAGATTGTTCGCGCACGCGCCGCCATCCACGCGCAATTCGTTGATATGGATGCCCGAGTCGGCTTCCATCGCCTTCAGAACATCCATCGATTGATAAGCGATCGAATCCAGCGCCGCGCGCGCGATGTGCGCTGACGTCGTGCCGCGCGTGACGCCGAACAGCGTGCCGCGAGCACGCGCGTTCCAGTGTGGCGCGCCGAGTCCCGCGAATGCCGGCACGAGATACACGCCGTCGCAATGTTCGACGCCGCGCGCGAGCGTCTCGACTTCCGACGCGCTGCGGATGATGCCCAGTCCGTCGCGCAGCCACTGCACGACGGCGCCCGCGATGAAGATACTGCCTTCAAGCGCGTAATTGATCTGATCGCCGATCTGCCATGCGATCGTCGTGACCAGATTGTTCTTCGATTCGATCGGCTTCGTGCCCGTGTTCATCACGAGAAAGCAGCCGGTGCCGTAGGTGTTCTTCACCATGCCGGAACGCGTGCACATCTGGCCGAACAGCGCCGCATGCTGATCACCCGCGATGCCCGCGAGCGGAATCTTCGATGCGAACACAGTCGTCTTCGTCGGCCCATACACTTCCGACGAAGGGCGCACTTCGGGCAGCATGCTGCGCGGAATGTCGAGCGCGTCGAGCAACGCGTCGTCCCATTGCAGCGTGTGAATGTTGAAGAGCATCGTGCGCGACGCGTTGGTCACGTCGGTGATATGCAGTTCGTGCTTGGTGAAATTCCACACGAGCCAGCTGTCCACCGTGCCGAACGCGAGCTTGCCTTGCTTCGCTTTTTCGCGCGCGCCTTCGACGTTGTCGAGGATCCAGCGGATCTTCGTTGCCGAGAAGTATGAGTCGACCGGCAAGCCCGTCTTTGCACGGACCTCGTCTTCGAGGCCTTGCGCCTTCAGCTGGTCGCAGAAGTCGGCCGTGCGGCGGTCCTGCCAGACGATCGCGTTGTAGATGGGATGACCTGTCTGGCGGTCCCAGACGATCGTCGTCTCGCGCTGGTTCGTGATGCCGATCGCTGCGATCGACGTGCCGTTCAGCCCTGCGTGCGTGACGGCTTCGGCTGCGACGCCCGCCTGCGTCGCCCAGATTTCCAGCGGATCGTGTTCGACCCAGCCCGGATGCGGATAGATCTGCCTGAATTCTTTTTGCGCAACCGAGACGACGTTGCCGTTGCGATCGAACAGCATCGCGCGCGAACTCGTGGTGCCCTGGTCTAGTGCCAGGATGTACTGATCCTGCATCGTCTCTTCTCCATGAGTTTTTTGTTGGACCAGCGCAGCGGAGCGCTCGGGTCACGCGAAAAATGTAGTGCCTGCGCGGATTGTTGCATGCGCGGCGGCGCGGTGGAATCGCCGCGCGCTGCTGCGGGCGAGCGCTGTGCTCGCGGTGTGCCCGCAGTGCCGAAAGGCTCAGGCATGTTGCTTGGACGTCTCGCGGGCGAGCCACGCGTCGATTTCGCGCGTGACGCTGTCGAGTGCGCCCGGCTCGACGTGCAGGCCGAGCTTCGAGCGGCGCCACAGGACATCGCGTGCCGTCGTCGCCCATTCCGTTTCGCGCAGATAGCGCAACTCCGCTTCATATAGACCGGGCGCGAACTGCTGGCCGAGATCGGCAAGCGAACGTGCATCGCCGATCACGCGTTCGGCCCGCGTGCCGTAAGCGCGCGCATAGCGGCGCGCGAGCGTAGCGGGAAGCCACGTGTGATGTTGCGCGAACTGTGCAGCGAAGCGCTCGAAGTCGGCACGCGCGATGTCGCCGCCCGGCAGCGGCACGCCCGCCGTCCACGCCCGCTTGTCGTGCCGCAGAGCGCGTGCAAGATCGTCGACGGCCTCTTCCGCCAGCTTCCGAAAGGTCGTGATTTTGCCGCCGAATACCGATAGCAGCGGCGCTTCGCCCGCAGGCGCGTCGAGTTCGAGCCGATAGTCGCGCGTCACGGCGGAAGGGTTGTCCGCGTTTTCGTCTTCGAGCAGCGGACGCACGCCCGAATACGTCCAGTACACATCGCGCGGTGCGATGTGCTGCCTGAAGTAGCGGTTGATCGAATCGCACAGGTACTGCGTTTCGGATGCATCGATCGCGACCTGCGACGGATCGCCCTTGTATTCGAGGTCCGTCGTGCCTATCAACGTGAAGTCGCGTTCATACGGAATCGCGAAGATGATGCGCTTGTCCGGATTCTGGAAGATGTACGCATGATCGTGCTCGAACAGGCGACGCACGACGATATGGCTGCCCTTCACGAGCCGCACGCTGTAATTCGTTTCCTGTCCGCGCGACAGCGGGCCGCGCAGCAGTTCGCCGACCCACGGCCCAGCGGCATTCGCGATCGAACGCGCGCGCACGGTCGTGACGGAGCCGTCGGCGCGCAGCAGCTGCGCGTGCCATTCGCCGTTCGCGCGCGCCGCGCCCACCAGCTTCGTGCGTGTGAGGATGGTTGCGCCGTGTTCGTGGGCGTCGAGCGCATTCAGCACGACGAGGCGCGCGTCGTCCACCCAGCCGTCCGAATAGACAAAGCCGCGCTTGATCGAATCGACGAGGGGCTGGCCGGCGGGATGCTTGCGCATGTCAATGCCGTGCGAACCGGGCAGCAGCTCGCGACGCGCCAGATGGTCGTAGAGAAACAGGCCGGCGCGAATCAGCCAGGCCGGCCGCAGATCGGGCATGTGCGGCATCACGAAGCGCAGCGGCCACATGATGTGCGGTGCCGCGCGCAGCAGCGTCTCGCGCTCCTGCAGTGCCTTGCGGACCAGCCCGAACTCGCGATATTCCAGGTAGCGAAGGCCGCCGTGAATCAGTTTCGTGCTGGCCGACGACGTGTGCGCCGCCAGATCGTCCTGTTCGCAAAGCAGCACGGAGAGACTGCGGCCCGCGGCGTCGCGCGCGATGCCCGCGCCGTTGATCCCGCCACCGACGACGAGCAGGTCATAAATGGAGTCTTGCGTCACCCGGAATGCCCCTGACGGAGAAAAAGTGGGGTTGATGTGAAAACGTAATGTTCGTTTTCGAAACTTTAATGAACATATTCGAAAAAGTAAAGTTCGGCTTGCCGCAGATCGGTGCGCGATTTCGCAAGTGCTGGTACCGTGCTGGCGCGAATGCGGCGCTCAGCCGATACTTCCTGCAAGCAGCCGGCTTGCGGCGATACGAGGTGAATTCCATGCGTAGACTCCGGATGGCGGGCGCGGCGGCGTTCGCGGTCGCGACGACGCTGACGGGATGCGTCAGCACGCCGAGCCTGAACGGAACGATGGGCGCGCCGTCGTTTCCGGATTTGCAGGCCATGTGCGGCAGCCAGCCCGCCGATTACGGCAGCGATGCCCAATCCGTCTATGTGACGCTGTTCGACGCGTATGTCGCGAGCAAGCGCGGCGGGCTGTCGAAAGCGGATTACTGCGCTTTCCAGACGGCGCTGGCGCAGCGATATGCGGCGCAAGGCACGAGTACCGATCCGGAGTTGCGCCGTCAGTGGGTGGAGTTCTTCAACGCGCAGCGTGTGAAGGCGATGAGCTGGCGTGCGGCAGTCGATCCGACGCTGCGAGCAGGCTGAGCGCCTGATTCGAATGCACGGGCGCGCACGCACACGCGCCATTCAGCCGCGGTGCGCCAGGCGTGAAAACATAAAGACGGTCAGGCGGGCAGTTCCGCGTGACCGTCCAGGCGTCCGTATGCTCGCGTGTCCGTTGCGGGCACGCCGACGGCCGCAGGTGATGACAGGCAAAGGTGCGAAGCGCGATCGATTGCCGTCAGGAAAAGCGCTTGATAGCCCGGAGAGCCGTATCGCCGGATTCCGTGATGCGCCATTGCTGCAAGCCCGACGCGAGTTTTTCGAGCTCTACGAGCTGCCGTTCGAGCAGTGCGTCAAGCTCTTCGCGTTCCATGTCGACCTGATTGGGGGCGTCCTTGACGAGCAACAACGTGGCGAATTCATGCGGACTCAGCATCGTTTCTCTCCATGTCAAGCGTACTCGGGTTGCCATTGCGTCAGCCGACGGCCCTGCCGGCAAACGGAGGATCCAGCAGCTGGTGATTACCGTGGATCAGGCTCGAGGTTTTGCACTCTTCGCCCCACGTCCAATGCGGCATCGCTCGGTCCAAATACGTTTAAGGACGTTTAAGGACGTTGGGGAACTGGAGTGTAGTCAATCGCAGCCTGAAGTCCAAACCGGCGCACGTAAATTTTCCCGTTGACAGAGACACGTGCGCGAGGCGGTCCGGCGCAGCCGGCAAATCCTTGACTTCACTAGAGGATTCGCGTGCGGTGCAACATGGCGGAAATGGACTTGCGGCCGCGGCTGGACATCGGAGCGAATGCGCCGTGGGTGCTCGTTGAGCCGTTACCCGGCGATATAGACCTGGGTGCCAGAAGTCGCCAGCGTTTCGGCCATATCGGGCGGCGGCGGCGCGTCGGTAAAAAGGGAATCGATCTGGCTCAGGTGACCTTGACGCACGAGCGCCGGGCGGCCGAACTTCGAGTGATCGGCGGCGAGAAAAACGGTGCGCGAATGTTCGATGATCGCTTCGGCGACGCGTACTTCGCGTGTGTCGAAGTCGCGCAGCGTGCCGTCCGTTTCGATGCTCGACGTGCCGATGATCGCAAAGTCGACCTTGAACTGGCGGATGAAGTCGATCGCCAGTTCACCGACGATGCCCTTGTCCCACGGACGCACGATGCCGCCCGTCACCAGCACTTCGCAATCCGGATAGCCGCTCATCATGCTCGCGACGTTCAGATTGTTCGTAATCACGCGCAGTCCGCGGTGGCGGTTCAGCGCGCGTGCGACTTCTTCCGTCGTCGTGCCGAGATTGATGAAGAGGGAGGCCTGATCGGGGATGTGGGTCGCGACGAGCGCCGCGATGCGCCGCTTTTCGTCGTGGAACATCCGCTGACGCGCGCTGTACGAGACGTTTTCGGAACTGGTCGGCAGGCTCGCGCCGCCGTGATAGCGGCGCAGCAGGTTCATGTCGGCGAGCCAGTTGACGTCGCGGCGGATAGTCTGCGGCGTTACGTCGAAGTGCGCGGCCAGATCGTCGACCGTGACGAAGCCGTCGCGTTGGACCCACTCCAGCAATTCCTGTTGACGTGCGTTCAGCGTGAGGCGGGGGTCTCGTGTCATGGTGTTTTTTGTGAGCACCGCACCGTAAGCGGGCGAAGGTTGGCTTGGCCGTATTGTAAGACCTTCGTTGCCGTCGCCGTCGCCCGTCGTGGGCAGCGGATTTTTTTGCGTGTTTGAATGTCGATCTAAAGGCAGTGTCGGAAGGGGTTAAGGTCCCCGAAGGTGTTCGGAGCATCGGCGCGAAATGGGATGTAATGCGTCTTTGTGCATTCGCACGATCAATCAACGTTTGCGCGGAACTGCGCCGATAAGGCATGGTCTGTGCTGTGTGATCTGCGAAATTGCAGAGCAACGGCTAAGATGAAGATAAAAATTCAATGTTGCAAGGCACTGTAGCTGTCACGTGCCGGCGATCGCGAACCGGCCACATGCGGTTCAACCCGCGCACGAGACACTACGGTTTTCGGAGCAGACTTTTATGCACAACGAGGCTGGTCATGTGATGCCCTGGCGCATCGAAGATATCGATCTCAATCGTGTCGACCGTCAACGCGCGGCCGCCAATGAAGACCTTCTTTTGCTCCTGTGTGCGTCTTCGTTTATCGAAAGCGGTACGGATCTCTACACGAGCAATCTGAGCAAATTCTTCAACGGCGATCCCGAGGTCTCCGCGTGGCTCAACAATGAATGGGAGCCCGAAGAGATGCAGCACGGCCGGGCGCTGAAGGCTTACATCGCGCACGTGTGGCCGGAGTTCGACTGGGACACGGCGTTTCGGAACTTCTTCGAGGAATACTCGAAGACCTGCAGCGTCGAAGACTTCGAGAAGACGCGCGCGCTGGAGATGGTCGCGCGCTGCGTCGTCGAAACGGGAACGGCGACGTTGTACCGCGCGATCGGGGTATGTTCGGACGAGCCGGTGCTGAAGGAAATCACCGACAACATCCGCACCGACGAAGTCCGTCACTACAAGCACTTTTTCAAGTATTTCAAGAAGTACAACAAGATCGAGGGCAATGGGCGGCTCGCCGTGCTCGGCGCGTTGATGCGGCGCGTGATGGAAATCAAGAACGAAGATTCGGAGATCGCGCTGCGTCATGTGTTCGCGGTCCGCTATCCCGAGCGCGTCAACGACCCGGCGTATAACCGCGACAAGGCCGCGCGCGTGAACCGGCTCGTACGGCACAACCTGTCCGCCGATATGTGTGTGAAGATGCTGCTCAAGCCGCTCGAACTGCCGGCGAAAATTCAGCCTGGCGTCCATTACCCGCTCGCGAAGATCACGCAGCACGTGTTTTTCCGCTGAATGTCGCGCGTCGCGGTCAGGCTCTGGAGGTAACAGGCATGACGGCATCCACGGATCACAACCGCGCACTCGATCAACAGGTCTTCGACGAATGGCCTGTCGAATTGCGCGCGTTGTTCGATGGTTCGGCGCTCGAGTCGAAGGTCGGCTTCACGGCGTCGCTGCTGACCGTCGACGAACGCAGTGCACATGTGCGCACGTCCTTGCTCGGCATCGGTGAACTGTACGCACCTGACTCGCGCACGCTAAGCGCCGCGCTGTGGCCGCAATCGCGCGCGGCCCGCGCGATTACGCAAAGCGGACGCGCCGCCTTGACCTTCGTGTTCGATGGCACCTTCTATCAGGTTCAACTCGCACTCGTGCCGTTAAACGCGGATGCCGGTGGACTTGCGTGTTTCTCGGGAACGATCGATTCGGGCGAAGCGCAGCGCGTGCGTTACGCCCGCCTGACGGCGGGTATCACGTTCGATCTGACAGAGGGCAGAGATGCCGTACTCGAACGCTGGGCCCAGCAGATCGAGCACCTGAAGAGAGCTGCAGGCACTGCGGCAAACGGCACATAGGAGCGGGACGTCCGCGGTGAAAGCGGCGGACGTCTTTGCATTGCTTCAGTTGCCGCGCTGACCGCGCGGCGCATCGCTACGCGGCTTGCCGCCGAGCAGGGCGCCCGGGTTCGCATTGCGCGGCTTGCGTGGTGCGTGCGCCGCATGCGGCGTGTGCGCGCTACCCTCATGCGCGCTCGCGCGCGGTTTGTCCTGATGACGCGGCGCATCGTTGCGCGCGTGGGCTGGCTTCTGGCCTTGCGGCTTGGCGTGCTGCTTCGGCTTGTCGTTGGGTTTGTCACCCGACGTGCGATGACCACCACGCGACGCACCGTTGTTCGCACCCGCCGAACCTTCGCGCTTCTGCTGGCCCTGAGCCTGGCGCTGGCCTTGCGGCTGGCGTTGACCCTGCCCCTGCCCTTGACCTTGGCCTTGACGCGGCTGACGGCCGCCGCCGCCTTGTCCGCGGCGTTGGATCGGCTCGGGGCGCGCGTTCGGATCCGGCTCGTAGCCCGCGATCACCTCTTGCGGCACGGCGCGCTTGATCAGCTTCTCGATGTCCTTCAGCAGTTGGAGTTCGTCGACGCACACCAGCGACACCGCTTCGCCCGTCGCCCCCGCGCGGCCCGTGCGGCCGATGCGGTGCACGTAGTCTTCCGGCACGTTCGGCAGATCGAAGTTGACGACGTGCGGCAGTTGATCGATGTCGATGCCGCGCGCCGCGATATCGGTGGCGACCAGCACCTGCAACGTGTTGTTCTTGAACTCCGCCAGCGCCCGGGTGCGCGCGGACTGGCTCTTGTTGCCGTGAATGGCGAGCGCGCTGATGCCGTCCTTCGTCAGCTGCTCGGCGAGGCGGTTCGCGCCGTGCTTCGTGCGCGTGAAGACGAGCACCTGAAACCAGTTGTGCTGCTTGATCAGATGCGTGAGCAGTTCGCGCTTGCGATCGCGGTCGACAGGGTGGATCTTCTGCGCGACGGTTTCGGCCGTCGTGTTGCGGCGTGCGACTTCGATCAGCGCGGGGGCATCGAGCAGGCTGTCGGCGAGCGCCTTGATCTCGTCCGAGAAGGTGGCCGAGAACAGCAGGTTCTGGCGCTTCGGCGGCAGCTTCGCGAGCACGCGCTTGATGTCGTGAATGAAGCCCATATCGAGCATGCGGTCCGCTTCGTCGAGCACGAGGATCTCGAGATGCGACAGGTCGATGGTCTTCTGCTGCATGTGATCGAGCAGACGCCCTGGCGTCGCGACGACGATGTCGACGCCGCGACGCAGTGCATCGATCTGCGGATTGATGCCGACGCCGCCGAACATCACGGTCGACTTGAGCTTCAGATACTTGCCGTACGCGCGCACGCTTTCCTCGACCTGTGCGGCGAGTTCGCGGGTCGGCGTGAGGATCAGCGCGCGCACCACGCGCTTGCCGCCTGGCGCGGGCGGCATCGTGAGAAGACGTTGCAGGATGGGCAGCGTGAAGCCGGCCGTCTTGCCGGTGCCAGTCTGCGCGCCGGCCAGCAGGTCGCCGCCGTTGAGCACGGCGGGAATGGCTTGCTGCTGGATCGGAGTCGGCGACGTGTAGCCGAGTTCATTGACTGCGCGGACCAGCGGTTCGGACAAGCCGAGGGAATCAAAAGACATAAAAACTCTTTGCAATGCAATTGTGCAAACGATGCCAACGCGGCCCGAAGGCGCGTTCGCGGGCGACCCGCATGATCGCTCGCCCGACAGTCACCGTTCACGGAGAAATCGGCGGCACGCGCAATGCGTGCCGAATTGCTCGACGCGCTATGCAGACACGTCGACTGGCATTAAGTTGCATCCGCCGTCCGGCGCCTCATGCGACATATCGCGCGACGCTGACGAACTGACACAGACTGCCGGCGAGTACGAACAGGTGCCAGATGCCATGTCCGTGCCGGATGCGCTCGTCGTTGATGAAGAAGTAGATGCCGGCGCTATAGATGATTCCGCCTGCCAGCAGCCAGGCGGTGCCCGCGGTCGGCAACGCAGTCACCAGCGGGCGGATGGCAACGAGCGCAAGCCATCCCATCAGCACATACAGCACCATCGATACGCTGCGGGTACGCCGCCCGAGCGTGAGTTCCTGCATGATCCCGAGCGCGGCGAGACCCCAGCTCACGCCGAACAGCGACCATCCCCAAGGGCCACGCAGCGTGACCAGTGTAAACGGCGTATAGCTGCCCGCGATCAGAAGATAAATTGCAGAGTGATCACACTTCTGCAAGATCGCCTTAAGACCCGGCCGACGCACGCTGTGATACAGCGTCGAGATGCCGTAGAGCGCACACAGCATCGCGCCATAGACGCTGAAGCTCACCACCTTGTACGCATCGCCGTCGAGCGCGCCCATCGTCACAAGCGTCGCCAGCCCCGCGACCGATAGCACGGCGCCGACGAGGTGAGTGATGCTGTTCAGACGTTCCCCGACATGCATGGTACTTCCTCCTGCATGATGCCCACCTCATCCGCCCTGCGACACGGGACAACCGTTATACGCCCGATCTGCCGGACGTGCTTCACGTTGTCCCACTTCTTTGCCATCACCTCAAAAAGCGAAGGGCGCGGCCTCGATTATCGCAGGCCGCGCCCCAACCCTTGAGACGATGCTCAGTCGAGTGGTGCCGAACGCAGATCGGACACTTGTTGCGGCGACACAGCCGTACCGTGGTTGCCCCACGACTGGCGGATGTACGTCACCACAGCGGCCACTTCCTGATTCGACAGAGCCTGCGCGAACGGCGGCATGCCATATGGCTTCGGATTGCCGCCCGTGCTCGGCGGATAACCGCCGTTCAGCACCATGCGGATCGGGTTCACGGCCGACGGCATCTGGATCGACTGGTTGTTCGCGAGCGGAGGGAACGACGGCGGCATGCCAAGGCCGTTGTCCGCGTGACACTTCGCGCAGTTGTCAGCGTAAATCTTCTGACCTTGCTTCAACAGTTCGCCGCCGAACTGTTCCGACGTTTCCAGTTGGAGATGCTCGGGCGCCTCGCTCTTTTGCGGGATCGTCTTGAGGTACGTCGACATCGCGCGAACGTCTTCGTCCGTCATGTACTGCAGGCTGTTGTGAACCACTTCAGCCATCGGACCGAACACGGCGCCGCGTTGCGACACGCCGTTCTTCAGCAGATCGGAGATGTCCTTGATGTCCCAGTCGCCAAGACCCGCTTCCTTGTTCGACGTCAGCGAAGGCGCGTACCAGTTCTGCAGTGGGATCAGGCCGCCCGCGAAAGCTGCCGAGTTCACCGGGCCGCCCATCGCGTTGATCGACGTATGGCACATGCCGCAGTGGCCGAGGCCTTCGATCAGATACGCGCCGCGGTTCCATTCGACCGATTTGGTCGGATCAGGCTTGTACTCGCCTTCGCGGAAGAACAGCGTGCGCCAGCCGATGAGCAGGTTGCGGTTGTTAAACGGGAACTTGAGTTCGTGCGGACGGCTCGGCACGGCGACGGGCGGTACCGAACGCAGGTAAGCATAGATTGCATCCGAGTCGGCGCGCGACACCTTCGTGTAGCTCGTGAACGGGAAAGCCGGATACAGCAGGCTGCCGTCCTTCGAGCGGCCCGTGTGCATCGCGCGATAGAAGTCGTCCTGCGACCACTTGCCGATGCCGTATTGGTCGTCGGGCGTGATGTTCGGCGTGAACAGCGTGCCGAACGGCGTGGCCATCGGCAGACCGCCGGAGAATTCCTTGCCGCCGCGCACTGTGTGGCACGCAATACAGTCACCCGCGCGGGCGAGGTACTCGCCCTTCTTGATCAATGCTGCCTGGTCTGCTGGCGTGGCTGCGACAGCGGTGCCGTTATGCAAATAGTCGCTGCCCGACCACAGGACGGGAACCAGCGCGGCTGCCGCTACGACGACGACAGCCGAAAGCGCGAACAAGGACTTGCGTTTCATTGTTTGTCTCTCCCGGTGCCTTATTGCGGTTCGCTGCCGCAGGCAAGCGGAGTCTTCAACGATTTGGCGGGCGCCGGCACGGGGTTCTGCGGCGCTTGCTGCGTGGACAGCCACGCGGCGACTGCGTTCACGTCGGCGTCTGTCAGGCGCGTGGCGATCGTGTGCATGCAGTCAGGTTCGATCGCGTGGCGCGAACCCGAGCGCCATGCACCCAGCTGCGCGCTGATGTAGTCCATATGCAGGCCGACCAGACCCGGAATGGCCGGTTCCATACCCGTCAGACCCTTGCCGTGGCAGGCCGCGCACGCGGGAATCTGCCGCGACGCGTCACCGTTCAGCACGATTTCCTTGCCTTTCGCGAGCGTCGAGTCGGAGACGGTTGGCTTCGTCGGCGTCGGATACGGCGGACGCTGCTGCGAGAAGTACGTCGCAATGTCGTGAAGGTAGTCGTCGGAGAGATACGTGACGAGGTAGTTCATCGGCGGATACTTGCGCCGCCCTTCGCGGAAGTTCTGCAACTGATTGAAGAGGTACTCGGCCGGCTTGCCAGCGAGACGCGGGAAGTAGTCGTTGTCCGTGCCCTGACCTTTCGAGCCGTGACACGCCGTGCAGCCTTGCACGCGCGCTTCCATTGTGTCCGGAGCTTTAGGCTGGGTCTGCGCTTGCACAGCGCTTGATACGCCGGTACACCCGATCAAAAGCAGGGCGAGCAACGGGCGGAAAATGCGTCTTGAAGACACGCGTAACTCCATCATTATCGTGGGCTTGGCCGAACTTCGAACGGATCGGTGTGTGCTGCGCGATGAATGCCTGCGGAAGGTGCGCGGCGACGCAGCATTCTAACATCGATGGGTTATGGTGACTATTTGCCACATGCGACGACTTTCCTGCTTGACGCGCCTCGCCGGCGCGCCGTTGCGACAAGTTGACGCAATCCGCCGTCATCTGCCGTCTTCCCACCTGCGTGCGAACGAAGGCTGGCCTGGCGGCAACGCTTCCACCTATTTTAAGATTGCGCATTTTGCTTCGGCGGCGACTGTCTCTTTGTTGCCTCGTTCTGTTTCAGTTTTGAGCGAATTCGTGTAGGGCGCTGCGCTTGAACGCCGCCGCTTCATGACTACGCGTGATGGCTACTGCTTCATGGCCGATGAAGGTCGTTGAACTGACTGAACTGCGAGACATCGAAGCGTACTATCCCGTCCATCCCTGCGTTTTCCATCCAGGCCAGCCTATGACTCTTTCCTTGTCCTTGAACATGCCACTTCGCTGGCTCGCGGCGTGCGGTGTATCGCTCGCCATCGCGTCGAACGCTTTTGCCCATGCTACGCCCACCTCGCGCGATCCAGCGCCGAACGCCGAAGTCGCCGCGCCTTCGGCCGTGACCCTCCACTTCAGTGAGCCGCTCGAGCCGGCGTTCAGCAAGATCGTGCTCGTCGATGCAAGCGGCAGGCCTGCTGCGTCGGCGGCATCGCAAGTCGATGCACAGGACAAGAAGACGATGTCGCTCACGTTGCAGTCGTTGGCGCCCGGGCGTTACACCGTGCAATGGGCGGCAGTCGCCGAAGACGGGCATCGCACGAAGGGCAGCTACGGGTTCAGCGTCAAATGAAAGTCGACGGATTGTGGATCGGGCAGGTCGCCATGGCTGTGCTCATGAATGTTGCGTTCGCGTTTGCCGTCGGTTCGGCATTGCTCGGCGCGTGGCTCGCCAACGATGCGCAGGCCAGGATCGCGCCCGCGCGCCCGGCATGGTTGCGGGCGCAGCGGTCGATGCAGGCTTCCGCGATCGTGCTGGTGCTGGCCGACCTTGGCTGGCTGCTCTATCAGGCGGCTGAGATGGCGGGCGTGCGCCTGCCTGAAGCCTTCGGTGTCGTGCCGACGATGCTGTCGCAAACGCACGTCGGCTTTGGCTGGAGTGTCGCGTTTGCGGGCGCGCTCGTGCTGGTGCTCGTGTCGTTCGCACGACAGACCAATGTGTTGCGCAATGCGCTGCTGTGGCTCGCCGTGATCGCGATCGCGGGTGGCAAGGCGGCGCTGGGTCACGCCGCCGATGCAGGCGTGGCATCGGCGGCGATCGGCATGCACACGGTTCACGTGCTCACGACATCGGTGTGGGGCGGACTCGTGCTCGCGGCAGGTTTGTCGGTGCTGCCCGCGCTCGGCACGTCGATCGCTCGCGGCGTGCTGATCCGCACGGCGACGCAACTGTCGAATGTGTCGCTCGTCGCCGTCGTGTTCGTTCTGCTATCGGGCGTGTTCAACGCGGCGCGAGGGGCGGGCAATTCGTTTCTAGCGATTGAAACGAGCACGTGGGGGCACGTGCTGCTGCTCAAACTCGCGCTGGTTGCACTGGCGCTGGTGCTAGGCGGGCTGAACCGCTTTCAGGCATTGCCGCGATTGCGCCGCACGGCTTCGACGATGGATGCACATACGTTTTCCAATCTGCTGTATCTCGAAGCGCTCGCGATGCTCGGCGTCTTCGCTGCGGCAGCTGTGCTGTCGCACAGCGTGCCGGGTTTCGCAGCGCTCGGCTGAGCGCGAGGTTGCGGCGTCGGCGCAGGCACGCAGCGGGTCATTCATAACCCAGCTTGTGCCTGACGACGGGTGCAAGGACCAGCACGATCGCGCAGCCCCCCAACTTGCCTTCGAGTTCGGCCGCGGCTGCGTGCGTGCTCGTCATATGCGTGAGCAGATCGAACAGTTGCGGCAGGCAATAGAGAAGCGCTGCGCCGATAAAACATCGTTCGATTGTTGCCATATGCCAGCCGCGTCGATACGCGAGCACCGCGCCGATCGCGCGCAGCACGCCGAACACGATCAGCGCGTCAACAGCCGCCTGTTCGCGGATCAGATAGTCGGGAAGAAATTCGCCCATGACGTTTCCCCGGTTCGAATGGTGGTCTGCATGCCATTCAGCAAGGAGTGCGCCAAGCGCTTGGCGATGGGCTTGTGCAAGGCTGGGGCGCTCGTCCAGCATAGACTCGTGCGTACCGCTGCGGATCCGCGCGAAGACTCCCAAGGTGTCGCGCGTCAACTGTGTAACGTAACTGTTACGCCGCTCGTGAGACCTGCGGCCCTCGTGCCGTTGCAGCTACACGGTTGTCAAATGACAAGATGACCAAACGCCGCCCGTAGGCGGCGTTGTGCTTCATTGGCGATCCCGTGCGCCGTTGCTTACCACTCGGCGACGCTGCCGTCCGCGTGACGCCACACCGGGTTGCGCCAGCGATGGCCCACCTTCGCCATTTCGCGCACTTTCTCCTCGTTCACTTCGATGCCAAGACCCGGCCCTTGCGGGATCGACACGAAGCCGTCTTCGTACTTGAAGACCTCCGGGTTCTTGATGTAGTCGAGCAGATCGTTGCCCTGGTTGTAGTGAATGCCGAGGCTCTGCTCCTGGATGAACGCGTTATAGCTGACGGCATCGATCTGCAGACACGTAGCCAGCGCAATCGGGCCGAGCGGGCAGTGCAACGCGAGCGCGACGTCGTAGGCTTCCGCCATCGACGCGATCTTGCGGCATTCCGTGATGCCGCCCGCGTGCGATGCGTCCGGCTGGATGATGTCGACGTAACCGCCCGCGAGAATGTGCTTGAAGTCCCAGCGCGAATACAGACGTTCGCCGAGCGCGATTGGCGTGCTGGTCTGATTGACGATGTCGCGCAGTGCCTCCGCGTTCTCTGACAGCACGGGCTCTTCGATGAACATCAGCTTGTACGGATCGAGTTCTTTCGCGAGCACTTTCGCCATCGGCTTGTGCACGCGGCCGTGGAAGTCCACGCCGATGCCGACGTTCGGGCCCACCGCTTCACGCACGGCCGAAACGTTGTTGATCACGCCTTGCACCTTGTCGAACGTGTCGATGATCTGCAACTCTTCGGAGCCGTTCATCTTCACGGCTTTGAAGCCGCGCTCGACGACGGCGCGCGCGTTGTTCGCGACGTCGCCAGGACGGTCGCCGCCGATCCACGAATACACCTTGATGCGGTCGCGCACCTGGCCGCCGAGCAGCGTGTGCACGGGCACGCCGTGGAATTTACCCTTGATGTCCCACAGCGCCTGATCGACACCCGCGATAGCGCTCATCGAGATCGGGCCGCCGCGATAGAAGCCGGCGCGGTACATGACCTGCCAATGGTCTTCGATGTTGCGTGGATCTTTGCCGAGCAGATAGTCGGAGAGTTCGTCGACGGCAGCAGCGACGGTGTGCGCGCGGCCTTCGACCACCGGTTCGCCCCAGCCGACAATGCCTTCGTCGGTCTCGATCTTCACGAAACACCAGCGCGGCGGAACGATGAAGGTTTCAATTTTGGTGATCTTCATTGGGGTGTCTCCTTGGCTTGCAGATGCTAATTGCGGTTGTTGGCCCGCACCGTGGCCGCGCGTCCCACTGTGTGGACGCCGCTTGTGCGACCGTCGAGGAACGACATCCTACATCAAAATCGCCGTAAAATACTATTAATAGTATTATTCGGTGCATGGATTTCGCGGCGACGGTGGGTTTCGCGCCCGCAATCGCCGATAATCGCGGGCGATCCACGTCGCCGTTCGGGCGGCATCGGGCAAATATCAAACAGCTTCGGGAGAACCGACATCCAGCGAGATCTGCACGGCCGCGTCGCGTGGCTGCTTGGCACAGCCATCCTGCGCGGCGACTACGCGCCCGAATCCGTCTTGCCGCGCGAAGCCGAGTTGATGGAGACATTCGGGGTAAGCCGCACGGTGTTGCGTGAAGCGTTGCGCACCTTGACGTCGAAGGGGTTGATCGAATCGCGGCCGCGCGTTGGCACGCGCGTGCGTCCAAAGCACGCATGGAATCTGCTGGATGCCGATATGCTCGACTGGTATTCGCGTGTGGCGCCCGCACTGGATTTCGCGCTAAAACTGCAGGAAATGCGCGAGATGATCGAGCCTTATGCGGCCGCGCTCGCCGCTGCATCGCATAGCGACGCCACGTTCGGCGCGCTCGATGCCGCGCATTCGGCGATGGTCGCGGCGCGCAATGTCGATGAATGGGTGCGCGCCGACCTGCAATTTCATCTGAGCGTGCTGGCCGCGTGCAGCAACGAATTGCTGGTGCCGCTCGGCACGCTGATTGAGCGCACGCTCGAGGCGCAATTGCGTCTGAATGCGAAGCGAGCCGAGGTGTTCAATGCGTCGCTGGCCGAGCATACGGCAGTTTTCGAGGCCATCCGCGATCGCGATGCGCCGCGCGCGCGTCACGCAATGGCATCGCTGCTCGGCGTCACGCGCGGACGGATCGAAGGCTGATTGACGGCGGGATCAATCCATCGGCGCGTGCGTGACCGATTCGTCGGGCGCCTTGCGCGACGGGCGGATCAGCAACACGAGAGGAATCACGAGCAGCGTCGCGACGAACATCAGCTCGACGTCGTACAGATACGCGATCATTGCGGCCTGCTGCGTGATCGACACGTCGAGCACGGCCATGTCGGTGCGCGAACCCGTGTCGTGCATCGGGCGAACGATGGGGTTGAAGGCCGGCACGTTCGCGGCGAGAACGTCAGCGCGCTCCGCGGCTCGAACACCAGGTCAAGACCGAAGCCCTGGAACACGCCCGGCCACACGATGTCCGACGTCGCCAGCAGGATCGTATATTGCATCGTCTGCCACAGCGCGAACGCCGACACGACGAAGCCAGTCAGCAGCATCAGCCGCGCATCGATATGTCTGAGGGGGCGTCCCGCGACCAGCATCGCGATCATCGTTCCCGCGCCGCTCGGCGCCGTCACCAGACCCCTCGTGGCGACGGCATAGTTCATCCGGTTTTGCAGCATCGGCGGCAGCAGCGCGCGTGTCGCGTACACCACCGCGCCGATGATGAAGATGAAAAACGTGCCCGTTGCAAAGTTGCCGTCCTTCAGCAGTTCGTACTTGAAGAACGCTGTCTTGCCGACGGTTGCCGCATGCGCGGCGAAGAACGCGAAGCTGATCGACGCGATCAGCGCTTCGATCACGATCTCGTGCGAGCCGAACCAATCAAGCTATTCGCAACCGCTTCGACGATCTCGCGCGGCTGTCGATCGATCTCACGCGCGCGCAGTGTCACGCTCTCGCGTATTTGTCTTTCTACGGCGATATCAATCAGGCGCGGCTCGCGGATCTGCTAGAAGTCGCGCCGATTTCGGCTGGGCGGCGACTGGACAGGATGGAGGAGGGCGGCTGGATCGAACGGATCGGCAATCCCCGTGACCGGCGCGAAAAGCAGATACGCATGACTGACAAGGCCGAGAAGACGCTGGATAAAGCGAAACGGGTTGGCGATCAGGTTGCGGCTGAGGGCTTGAGCGGGCTGACCGAGGACGAGGCGAAGCAGATCATTTCGTTGCTGCGGAAGGTGCGGGGAAATCTGACGCGGATCGTGGATCGGTGAGGTGATCTGCTTTGTGCGTGACCGTGGCGGCAGCGCCGTCTTTGATCTCTTTTCCACGATCTGCTCGAACAGCTCGGGAAATGAAAAAGCCGCTGTTTCGTGAGAAACAGCGGCTTTCGCATTTGGTGGCGAATCAGGGACTCGAACCCCGGACCTGCGGATTATGATTCCGTCGCTCTAACCGACTGAGCTAATTCGCCGAAGAAGGCAGATTATGAAGATGCCGCCGGGGGCTGTCAACCCCCGCGCGGCAACTTTTTGCGAGAACTCCAGCGCACCCGATTCGCTCAGTCCTGAGCGTAAATGTTGGAGTCCTTGGTCTCCCGCACGAAAAGCAGACCGATCACGAACGTGCCGAGCGCGATGATGATCGGATACCACAGCCCTGAGTAGATGTTGCCCTTCGCCGCTACGATCGCGAACGCCGTCGCCGGCAGGAAGCCGCCGAACCAGCCATTGCCGATGTGATACGGCAGCGACATCGACGTGTAGCGGATCCGCGTCGGGAACATCTCGACCAGCATCGCCGCGATCGGCCCGTACACCATCGTCACGTAGATCACGAGAATCGTCAGGATCACGACGGTCATCGGCCAGTTGATCTGCGACGGATCGGCCTTCGGTGGATAGCCCGCGGACTTCAGCGCCGTGCTGAGGTTCTTGTCGAACGTCTTGCCGGCTTCCTTTGCGTCGGCAGCTTTACCGTCGAAGGTGTCGATCGTCGTATCGCCCACCTTGATCTGCGCCAGTGTGCCTGCCGGAGCCGCCACGTTGTCGTAGTTCAAACCGGCTTTCGACAATGCGCTCTTCGCGATGTCGCACGACGTCGTAAACTTCGACGTGCCCACCGGGTTGAACTGGAACGAGCATTCGGTGGGATTGGCGATCACGACGATGGGCGCCTTCGCGGTTGCGGCTTCAAGCGCCGGGTTGGCGTAGTGCGTCAGCGCCTTGAAGAGCGGGAAGTACGTCAGTGCGGCGATCAGGCAGCCTGCCAGGATGATCGGCTTGCGGCCGATGCGGTCGGACAGCGAGCCGAAGAACAGGAAGAACGGCGTGCCGATCAGCAGCGCGATCGCGATCAGGATGTTCGCGCTTGCACCGTCCACTTTCAGCGTTTGCGTCAGGAAGAACAGCGCATAGAACTGGCCCGTGTACCAGACGACCGCTTGGCCGGCCGTTACCCCAATCAAGGCAAGAATGACAATCTTCAGATTCTTCCACTGGCCGAACGCTTCAGACAGCGGGGCCTTTGACGTCTTCCCTTCAGCCTTGATCCGTTCGAAGGCCGGCGACTCGTGCAGTTGCAACCGGATCCACACCGAGATGCCGAGCAACACCAGCGACGCGATGAACGGAATGCGCCAGCCCCAGGTGCCGAATGCGTCTTCGCCCATCGCCGTGCGCACGCCGAGAATCACGAGCAGCGACAGGAACAGGCCGAGCGTCGCCGTCGTCTGGATCCACGCGGTGTAGAAGCCGCGACGGTTGGCGGGCGCGTGTTCAGCGACGTACGTCGCCGCGCCGCCGTACTCGCCGCCGAGCGCGAGGCCCTGCAGCAGACGCATCGCGATGAAGATCACCGGCGATGCCATGCCGATGGCCGCATAGCCGGGCAGGAAGCCGACCACACAGGTCGACAGACCCATGATGACGATCGTGATCAGGAAGGTGTACTTGCGGCCGACCATGTCGCCGAGTCGTCCGAACACCAGCGCCCCGAACGGACGCACCGCGAAACCGGCCGCGAAGCCCAGCAGGGTGAAGATGAAGGCGGCAGTCGGATTGACGCCGGAGAAGAAGCTCTTGCTGATGAAGGCCGCCAGCGAGCCGGCCAGATAAAAGTCGTACCACTCGAAAACCGTGCCCAACGATGACGCGAAGATTACCCGTTTCTCTTCTTTCGTCATCGGCGCGTGCGAGATTTGCCCGCTTACGGTAGCCATATGTCGTCTCCATATTGATATCGGTCGCGGTTCGCCTGGTCAGGCGATGCCGTGTAGCGATTATTGGAGCGGAAACTTACGGCGTTCTGACTTCCCGAGCTCGATTGTGAGAACGCCTCTCATTGGCTAAGTGTGGTCAATTATCGTGCAAAATCAAGTCTTCTTCGCTCTATTTTCTCGAAATTGCGCATATTCTATTGCTGGCCAAGGCGCTCGAAACTGACGGGTTAGGGTAAGTCCCGTGCACGATCGATCGTCCGCAAGCTGACACGGACAAGTGTGCCGGCGAGGCGCGGCGACGCCTGATAGACGTTGTCCTCGATGGTGAGCGTGCCGCCGTGCATCGTCGCGATTTCACGGACGATTGCGAGGCCGAGTCCGCTGCCGTCGCCTTCGCGCCCGAGAATCCGGTAGAAGCGCTCGACGACGCGCTCGCGTTCGGCGGCCGGAATGCCCATCCCCGTGTCCTCGACTTCCACATGGACGAGGCGCGCCGCCACGTCGCGCCGCACCCGCACCGTGATCCGTCCGCCCACGGGCGTATAGCGGATCGCGTTGTCGATCAGGTTGGACAGCATTTCGCGCAGCATGACAGCATTGCCTTCTACTTCGACGGATTCTTGGGACGTTTCCGGCCCCTCGTAACCGAGATCCATCTGCTTCGCGAGTGCAGCCTGGACCCAGTCGCGTACCGCGCTGCGCGCCACCTCGCCCATCTCGACGGGCGTGAAGATCTGCCCGGTCATGCGGTTTTCCGCGCGTGCGAGCGCGAGCAGTTGCGTGACGAGGCGGGCCGCGTGCTCCGAACTCGTCGCGATCTGCTCGAGCGAACGATGTACTTCCGCCGATGCGTCCTGTCTCAGCGCCAGTTCGGCCTGCGTGCGCAAGCCGGCAAGCGGCGTTTTCATCTGATGTGCGGCATCGGCGATGAAGCGCTTTTGCAGTTCCATGTTCTGTTCGAGGCGCGTCAGCAGGTCGTTGAAGGATGTGACGAGCGGTTCGATTTCGGGCGGCGCGCGGCGGGCTTCGAGCGGGGACAGGTCGTCGGGACGGCGGGCGCGGATATGCGCCTGCAGCGCGTGCAGCGGAGCGAGACCGCGCGACAGACCGAACCAGACCAGCAGGATCGCGAGCGGCAGGATCACGAACTGCGGCAGGATTACGCCCTTGATGATGTCGTTGGCGAGCGCACTGCGCTTGTCGAGCGTCTCGGCTACCTGGACGAGCACGGGCTGGGCGCCCGGCGTCTGCGGAAATTCGACGGTGGTATAGGCAACGCGGATGTCATTGCCGCGCAGCATGTCGTCGCGGAATTCGACGATGCCCGGCTGCGGCCGGTCGTCCTCCCGCGGCAGGGGCATGTCCCGATCGCCCGCGACCAGTTCGCCGCGTGCGCCCAGCACCTGATAGAACACGCTGTCGATATTGTCGGCGCGGAGAAAATCGCGGGTCGACTCCGGCAGCGTCAGTTCGGCGACGCCATTTACAGGCTGAATCTGCCGCGCGAGCACATAGGCGTCGGTTTCCAGCGCGCGGTCGAACGGTCCGTTGGCGATCGACTTCGCGACCAGATATGTGACGGCGAGGCTCATCGGCCACAGCAGCAACAGCGGCGCGAGCATCCAGTCGAGGATTTCACCGAACAGCGAACGAGGACGCGTCTCCGCCTGCGCCTCGGTTTCGTCGGGCGGTGCAAACGGATTCGCGTAGCGCGCGTCGCGGACTTCGTCGAGATCCGCCGCGTGCGCCGTGGCGCGTGGTGCGCTGACGGACATGGAGCGCCTTACTTGAAGTGGTGGCTTGCGGGCATGGCAGCGGACGGGTCGGAAGGCTCGGCCCCCGTTGTCTGCGGCGCCGCCTGAGCGGCGTTTTGCGCTGGCGCGGCCTTCTCGAGACAGTAACCCAGCCCGCGCACCGTGATGATGCGCACTCCGCTCGGCTCGATCTTCTTGCGCAGCCGGTGCACGTAGACTTCGATCGCGTTGTTGCTGACCTCTTCGCCCCATTCGCAGAGATGGTCGACGAGCTGCTCCTTCGACACCAGCCGCCCGATCCGCTGCAACAGGACTTCGAGCAATCCTAGCTCACGCGCCGACAGATCGATAACCTGATCGTTGGCATAGGCAATTCGACCGACCTGATCGAAGGACAGCGAGCCATGCTTGACCACTGTTGGGCCGCCGCCCGCACCGCGCCGGGTGAGCGCGCGCACGCGCGCTTCGAGTTCATTGAGCGCAAAGGGCTTGGCCATGTAGTCGTCGGCACCCAGATCGAGACCCTTGACGCGCTCGTCGACGCTATCCGCCGCAGTGAGGATAAGCACGGGCAGATTCGAATTGCGTGCGCGCAGCCGCCGCAGCACTTCGAGACCTGACATTTTCGGCAGGCCGAGATCCAGAATGAGGAGGTCGAAAGTCTGCATCGACAGTGCGGTATCGGCTTCCGCGCCCGTCTTCACGTGGTCGACCGCGTATGCCGATTGGCGGAGTGATCGAACGAGACCGTCCGCGAGTATGCTGTCGTCTTCGGCAATGAGAATTCGCATGATGCGCCCTGCCCGGCCGGCACCGGGGCGCTCCGGCGCACAGCGTCTCCGAAAAATTTGTGGGTAGTTGGGTGTTGTCCGTTTGCGCATGTGGACATCCGCATGCGAAACGTGCTTGCCAAAACTACTGTTTTTTTATACAGTGTCTGGGTTTAGCGTGCTGGTTGTTCGAGTCGCGTTCAAAACGCGCTCACAACGGCCATCACACCTGCCTCAGACGCCGTTCATCATAGCAAAGGACGATTCATGGAAGAAAGCAAGAAAGGCTCGGCTGGACTGACTGCAGAAAAGAGCAAGGCACTTGCTGCCGCGCTTGCGCAGATCGAAAAGCAGTTCGGCAAAGGGTCGGTCATGCGGCTCGGCCAGGGTGAGGCAGTCGAAGATATCCAGGTGGTTTCCACGGGATCGCTGGGCCTCGACATCGCGCTGGGCGTCGGCGGTTTGCCGCGTGGCCGTGTGGTGGAAATTTATGGCCCGGAATCGTCGGGTAAGACCACGCTGACGCTGCAGGTCGTCGCCGAAATGCAAAAGCTCGGCGGCACGGCAGCGTTTATCGACGCGGAACACGCGCTCGACATTCAATACGCGCAAAAGCTCGGCGTGAACGTCAGCGATCTGCTGGTCTCGCAGCCGGACACGGGCGAACAGGCGCTCGAAATCGCGGACGCACTCGTGCGTTCGGGTTCGATCGACATGATCGTGATCGACTCGGTTGCGGCGCTCGTGCCGAAGGCCGAAATCGAAGGCGAAATGGGCGACTCGCTGCCGGGCCTGCAGGCTCGTCTGATGTCGCAGGCGCTGCGCAAGCTGACGGGTACGATCAAGCGCACGAACTGCCTCGTGATCTTCATCAACCAGATCCGCATGAAGATCGGCGTGATGTTCGGCAACCCGGAAACCACCACGGGTGGTAACGCGCTGAAGTTCTACGCATCGGTGCGTCTGGACATTCGTCGTATCGGTTCGATCAAGAAGAACGACGAAGTCATCGGCAACGAAACGCGCGTAAAGGTCGTGAAGAACAAGGTGTCGCCGCCGTTCCGCGAGGCGATCTTCGACATCCTGTACGGCGAAGGCATCTCGCGTCAGGGCGAAATCATCGATCTCGGCGTGCAGGCGAAGATTGTCGACAAGGCGGGCGCCTGGTACAGCTACAACGGCGAACGTATCGGTCAGGGCAAGGACAACGCGCGTGAATTCCTGCGTGAAAACGCCGACATCGCACGTGAAATCGAAAACCGTATTCGCGAATCGCTTGGCGTGAATGCGATGCCGGCGAATGCCGTCGTCGATGCGGACGAGGAAGTAGGCGAAGCGGAGTAATCGTCGCGTGATACGCAAGGGCCGCTCCGCCTCCCCGAATGCGGGCGCAGGACGCAAGACGGGCGGTCCGCGTGACGACGATGCAATTGAGTCGTCGTCACGTTCTTCGAGCATTTCGGCTTCCCCAGCATCACCCTCTTTCGGCTCGTTAACCGAAGACTTCGATCCGTTCGAGACCTTCGATGCGCATGACCGAGCCGCAGGCGTCGGCCCGTCTTCTCGCGGCCGTTCTTCAAATGACGATCGCGTCGACAACGGCGAGGCAACCTATACCCGCTCGCGTCGCGCGGACGGCGAGACCAGATCCGACGATACCGCGGATAAAAAGCGCGCTTCACAACGTCCCGCCCGTTCGCTCAAAGGTCGCGCACTCGGCTATCTTTCGCGCCGCGAGTACAGTCGTGCGGAATTGTCGCGCAAGCTCGCGCCCTATGCGGAAGAGGGCGACTCAATTGACGCATTGCTGGATTCGCTCGAAAACGAAGGCTGGCTATCGAACTCCCGGTTCGCCGAAAGTCTGCTTCACCGCCGTGCGTCGCGCATGGGGGCCGGACGTATCGTCAATGAACTGAAGCGGCATGCCGTGGGCCAGGAACTCGTCGAAGAAGTCAGTGCGCAATTGCGCGAAACCGAACTGGCGCGCGCTCAGGCCGTATGGCGAAAGAAATTCGGCTCCTTACCCGAGACGCCCAATGAGCGCGCAAAGCAGGCCCGCTTCCTTGCGACGCGCGGCTTCTCGCAGGGAATCATCGGCAAGATTCTCAAGGGCATCGACGAAGATTTCGCGTCGGAATAGCCTGTCGGGCACATGAGCGGGACCATTGGTGCTCCGCAAGAAAAGCTGCGCTTAAATGTCGCGCTCCAGATGCGGAAGCCTGCTCCAGCAAGCGCCTGCGAGCTTCGGGCAGTCTTAAAAACGCAGTATGCTAAAATTCGACGGTTCTTAAATCCGGCCTTTGGTCCCGCATGCCGCTTTCTCCGCCAGTGTCCCGACAGTTGCGCCATCGCCGCGCAATCCAAGCGGACGCATACGAGCGTGAAGATGGCCTGTGGGATATCGAGGCATGCCTCACCGACGAAAAGCCACGTGACGTGAAGCTTGCGTCGGGTGTCCGGCCGAACGGCCTGCCGATCCATGAACTCTGGCTCCGCATCACGATCGATCGCAAGCTCAACGTCGTCGACGCTGAAGCGTCGTCGGACTGGGTTCCGTATCCCGGTCTGTGCGAAGCCTCGAATCCCGCCTATCGCGTCCTCATCGGGCTCAATCTTTTCCAGAACTTTCGTCGCGATGCTGCCCGTTTGCTGGCCGGCACGGCTGGTTGCACGCATCTCACCGAGTTGTGCGCAATCCTGCCAACTGCCGCCATTCAGGCGTTCGCTGGCGACGTCTGGAACACGGACAAAGGCAGGCCGGGAAGCGGAGAGCCCAATGGATCTGCAAACGCTGCAGGTGAGGGCACGCAGGGCAGCAACGGACAAGACGCCAAAGACAACGCTTCGTGCGCGCAAGCAGGCGAACAGGCAAGCGAGCAATCAAACGACAAGCCGCCATTCCAGCTGGGCCGCTGCCATGCGCTGCGGTTCGATGGCGAGGCGGTGCGACAGTTTTATCCGCGCTGGTACGGGCACGCGCCGCGTTCAGCGGATCGCGCGGATGCCGCAGCCGACGGACAGACCGTGAAGACGGCGCGTCCCGAGTGAGCGGTCCAGCCGGAAGCGAAGTTCAATCCAACTCTCAGACTGAAGGGAATCACGCATGAAGATTCACGAGTACCAGGGTAAGGAAATCCTGCGGAAATTCGGAGTCGCGGTACCGCGCGGCAAGCCGGTCTTCTCGGTGGATGATGCGGTCAAGGCCGCTGAAGAGCTCGGCGGCCCGGTGTGGGTCGTCAAGGCTCAGATCCACGCGGGTGGCCGTGGCAAGGGTGGCGGCGTGAAGGTTGCGAAGTCGCTGGAACAGGTCCGCGAATACGCGAACCAGATCCTCGGCATGCAGCTCGTCACGCACCAGACTGGCCCGGAAGGCCAGAAGGTGAATCGTCTGCTGATCGAAGAAGGCGCTGACATCAAGAAGGAACTGTATGTCGGTCTCGTGATCGATCGCGTGTCGCAAAAGGTCGTCGTGATGGCTTCGAGCGAAGGCGGTATGGACATCGAAGAAGTCGCCGCCAAGACGCCGGAAGCGATCCACAAGGTCGCCGTCGATCCGTCGAAGGGTCTGCTGGACGCGGAAGCCGACGATCTGGCGAAGAAGATCGGCGTGCCCGACGCTTCGATCCCGCAAGCACGCACGATCCTGCAGGGCCTGTACAAGGCGACGTGGGAAACGGACGCATCGCTGGCCGAAATCAACCCGTTGATCCTGACGGGCGACGGCAAGGTGATCGCACTGGACGCCAAGTTCAACTTCGATTCGAACGCTCTGTTCCGTCATCCGGAAATCGTCGCGTACCGCGACCTGGACGAAGAAGATCCGGCTGAAGTCGAAGCATCGAAATTTGACCTCGCGTACATCTCGCTCGACGGCAACATCGGCTGTCTGGTGAACGGCGCCGGCCTGGCGATGGCGACGATGGACACGATCAAGCTGTTCGGCGGCGAGCCGGCGAACTTCCTGGACGTCGGCGGCGGCGCCACGACCGAAAAGGTCACTGAAGCATTCAAGCTGATGCTGAAGAACCCGAACCTGACGGCGATTCTCGTGAACATCTTCGGCGGCATCATGCGTTGCGACGTGATCGCGGAAGGCGTGATCGCGGCTTCGAAGGCGGTCGATCTGCAAGTGCCGCTCGTCGTGCGCATGAAGGGCACGAACGAAGACCTCGGCAAGAAGATGCTGGCTGACTCCGGCCTGCCGATCATCTCGGCGGACAGCATGGAAGAAGCTGCGCAGAAGGTCGTCGCGGCCGCCGCAGGCAAGGCCTGATCGCCCCGGCGCATATCACCGGATTACGAATGGCGGCGCGCGAGCGTCGCGGGCAAAGGCTATTTGCCGCGCGAGACGCGTTGAGCGCGCCACCAAACGAACAGAGGTCAATACATGTCGATTCTGATCAACAAAGACACCAAGGTCATCACGCAGGGCATCACCGGCAAGACCGGTCAGTTCCACACGCGCGCATGCCGTGAATACGCAAACGGCCGCGAAGCATTCGTCGCAGGCGTGAACCCCAAGAAAGCCGGCGAAGACTTCGAAGGCATTCCTATCTACGCGAGCGTCAAGGAAGCGAAGGCGGAAACGGGCGCAACCGTTTCGGTCATCTACGTGCCGCCCGCAGGCGCCGCTGCTGCGATCTGGGAAGCCGTCGAAGCCGACCTCGATCTCGCGATCTGCATCACGGAAGGCATCCCCGTGCGCGACATGATCGAAGTGAAGGACCGTATGCGCCGCGAGGGCCGCAAGACGCTGCTGCTTGGACCGAACTGCCCGGGCACGATCACGCCGGACGAACTGAAGATCGGCATCATGCCGGGCCACATCCACCGCAAGGGCCGCATCGGCGTCGTGTCGCGTTCGGGCACGCTGACGTATGAAGCAGTCGGCCAGCTGACGGCACTGGGCCTCGGCCAGTCGTCGGCAGTCGGTATCGGCGGCGATCCGATCAACGGTCTGAAACACATCGACGTGATGAAGATGTTCAACGACGATCCGGATACGGACGCCGTCATCATGATCGGCGAAATCGGCGGTCCGGACGAAGCGAACGCTGCGTACTGGATCAAGGACAACATGAAGAAGCCGGTGGTCGGCTTCATCGCGGGCGTCACGGCGCCTCCGGGCAAGCGCATGGGCCACGCCGGCGCGCTGATCTCGGGCGGTGCGGATACGGCCGACGCGAAGCTGGAAATCATGGACGCGTGCGGCATCAAAGTCACGAAGAACCCGTCCGAAATGGCCCGACTGCTGAAGTCGGTGCTGTAAGAAGGGTTGCGAT
This sequence comes from Paraburkholderia phymatum STM815, assembly GCF_000020045.1. Classification (GTDB taxonomy): domain Bacteria; phylum Pseudomonadota; class Gammaproteobacteria; order Burkholderiales; family Burkholderiaceae; genus Paraburkholderia; species Paraburkholderia phymatum. The sequence goes on from NC_010622.1 coordinate 505,129, forward strand.
AAGCTCAAGAAACGCCGGTCGACGCCGGCGTTTTTTGATACTCTTGCGAAGGCCTTTCGTAAGACGCAGCGACAAGCGAGGGAGCGAGCAATTGCTGCCTCGCTTTTTTGTTGCCGTTCGCTTTCGCCACCTTCTATCCTGCTTTCCATGCTCGAATTCCTCACCACGCTTCATTGGGGCGCCGTCTTCCAGATCATCGTCATCGACATCCTGCTGGGTGGCGACAACGCCGTCGTGATCGCGCTCGCCTGCCGCAACCTGCCGCCTGCGCAGCGCACGAAGGGCGTGCTGTGGGGCACGCTCGGCGCGATCGCGCTGCGCGTGGCGCTGATTGCGTTTGCCGTCGCATTGCTCGATGTGCCGTTGCTCAAGTTCGCGGGCGGCCTGTTGCTCATCTGGATCGGCGTGCGTCTGCTCGCGCCTGCGCCGGACGCGCACGCGAACGTCAAGCCCGCCGACAAGCTGGTCACCGCGATCAAGACGATCATCGTGGCCGACGCCGTGATGAGCCTCGACAACGTAATCGCAATCGCCGGCGCCGCCGAGTCCGCCGAGCCGCATCACCGCATCGCGCTCGTCGTGTTCGGGCTGATCGTGAGCATCCCGTTGATCGTCTGGGGCAGCCAGCTGGTGCTCAAGCTGCTGGACCGCTTCCCCGCCATCGTCACGTTCGGCGGAGCGTTGCTCGGATGGATCGCGGGCGGCCTGATCATTAACGATCCAGCGGGCGACCGTTGGCCGATCCTCGACACGCCCGTGGCCGAATACGGCATGAGCATCGTTTGCGCGCTGTTCGTCGTGATCGTCGGCTACGCGCTGAAGCGGCGCAACGCCGCGCGCGTCGCCGGCGACTCGCATTGAGCACATCCACTGTACGGGCACCTTGGCCCGCACGCCATTCGCCATTCGGCTAGCCATCTGGCTGACTGCCGGCGCCAACTGCCGCTCGCTACGATCGAAGCGCCTGTCCTGATTCCCGGGGCAGGCGCTTTCGTTTCGAGGAGTCTGCTGATGATCGCTACCGTTGCCGTTGCTTCGTTGTCCACGCTTTATGCTCATCGCCCGGGCATCCGTGCGCCGCGCGTCTGGCCTGCCGCGCTCGCGCGTATCAGGCGTCTGTGGGGCTTTACGCTGATCGAACTGATGATTGTGCTGGCCATTGTCGGCGTGATCGCCGCATATGCGATTCCGGCCTATCAGGACTATCTGGCGCGCAGCCGCGTCGGCGAGGGGATGTCGCTCGCGGCCGCCGCGCAACTGACGGTGGGCGAGAACGCGGGCAGTGGCAATGCCTTCGGCAGTGGCTACGCATCGCCGCCCGCCACGCGCAACGTTCAGTCGATCCATATCGACGACGACACGGGCCAGATTACCGTCGCGTTCACCGCGCGCGTGGCGGACGAAGGCTCGAATACGATCGTGTTCGTGCCGTCCGCGCCTGACAATGCCGACACGCCGACTGCCCGCGTCGCACTGGCGAAAGGTTCCGTGCAGAAGGGAACCATCACGTGGGAATGCTTCGCGGGCGGCAAGGCAGCGTCGTCGTTGCCGGCGCCGGGATCGGGGCCGCTGCCCGTCGACGCGCCCACGCTGGCGGGAAATCTAGCGCCGCCGGAGTGTCGCAGCTGATTGGGGGGCGACGTTCGGTGACGTGAGCCCGGTATAAAGCGGCCGGACATCGATGGCCGCGGCAAAAGTTTCCGTGCTGCGGACGGATTCCGGCTTATTTCCGTCGACCCGGCGCACAGCGTAAGGATTTTTTTGTATAGTGCGCCGGTTGGTGCGACACGCACGCTCGTGTCCGTATGCCCTACGTTACGGGGCATCGACTAGAGGGTTATTGAAACGGTCTTGGCCGGATCACCATGCCCTCCGCAGGCGGCCCCCTTGTGGGCCGCAATTGAAGCAGTAGACGTGCTCCTTGTGAGCACGCTTTTTAGTGAATGCGGGACCCGGTGCAGTTGGCCGGATACCGCATTGCATTGACCTGATTACCGTCAGGTCCCGCCCAGTCAGCGGCTTCACTCCCGCCGACAGGGCGGGGTGATGTGTGCAATTCCTGCGCCAGTAGGCAACGGAGTCGCTAGACGATACGAGCGAAAGCTCGGTGTGTCATTGTTTTGCCTCGCCTGATGTCTGGGCGAGGAAGTGAACCTGCTGTACGACCAGCAGTAGCCTAGGAAGACATGCGTCACTGGCAACGGTGGGGTGTGAAGCTCTTCTGACAATGTAGCCCCCGGACGTTTCGGGCAGATTGGTTCCGTGAGGGACGGTCTGGAGACTCCCAGCAGCAAGGGGGTTGAGGAGCTAGGCTGGCTGATAAGGTTAACGTAAGTGAACTGCTGATAAACCTCGTAAGCACTGAGGAGCCAAAGCTGCTTGAACATTGGGCTCTAACCAAAAGGTACGTGGCTGGTTAATCCGCTCAACCGTCGGATTACGTCGTCACTCAGCCACCGGGGAAGAGGCAGAACCTACGTCAGTCGTGTGACATGCCGGGAACGTGGTAAGCCTGTATGGTTGCCAGCGCGGTCAGGCTGGCAGGCGAACCGCAAGGGACGCTGTTGATTGTGCAGGTATGGGAGGACGGAAAAAGCGAAGGTCGGGCTGTAATGGTCCGGATAGGGGTTGGAACATCACTCCACGCGAAAGCGGGCAGACTTCCGTCTGGTCTACCGTCGCAAGACGGCTGACTACCCTCTGTTACTTGGTTAGATGCGGGCGCATGCGCCCGTACTGTGGTTTTTGTCCGAGATATGAGTGCATGCGCTCATATTGAGGTTTCTGTTGTTCCCCAGCGGGGTGTGTCTTCCCCGCTGGGGGAGATGCGCCTTCTGCCGGGGATCTAATCCAAGGTAGGAGAGCAGCATGAAAGTATCTGGTCGAAAGACCGGATCTGCGCTTTCCCACGCGCCTGACAACTGGTACGCCGTAGATTGGCGTCGGGTCGAACGGAACGTGCGAGGGATGCAGATTCGAATTGCGAAGGCGACGCGGGAAGGTGACTGGCGCAGGGTGAAAGCCCTGCAGCGGATGCTGACCCGCACGTTGTCCGCAAAGCTGTATGCGGTGCGACGTGTTACGCAGAACCAGGGTGCGCGAACGGCTGGAGTCGATCGCGAGCTATGGGATTCGCCTGAGAGCCGATGGGAAGCCGTCGGCAGGTTGAAGCGGCACGGATATAAGGCTCTGCCATTACGGAGGGTCTTTATCCCCAAGGCGAACGGGAAGGAGCGCCCTCTGGGCATTCCGACCATGCGGGATAGGGCGATGCAAGCCCTGTATCTGCTGGCCTTGGAGCCGGTAGCAGAGTCGACGAGTGACCCGAACTCTTATGGGTTCAGGCTTAACCGTTCGACGGCTGATGCCATGTCTCAGATTTTCGTTGTCATGGCCCGTCGCAGATCAGCGCGATGGGTACTTGAAGCGGACATCAAAGGATGCTTTGACCACATCAACCACAAGTGGTTGGAAAGCAATGTCCCGATGGACAGGGTGATCCTCCGCAAATGGTTGAAAGCTGGCCTGATTTACAAAGGGCAGTTACAGGCGACGATGGCCGGTACGCCGCAGGGAGGCATCATTTCTCCGACGCTGGCAAACGTGACGTTGAACGGGCTGGAACGTGAACTGATTGCGCAGCTCACTGCGAAATTTGGAATCGGGAAGGCGAAGAAGCTGAAAGTGAACGTGGTGCGATACGCGGACGACTTCGTCATTACCGGCGACTCGAAAGAGATGCTGGAACGCGAAGTCAGGCCTTGGGTAGAAGCCTTCCTCGAAGTGCGGGGATTGCAACTATCGGAGGAGAAGACCCGGATCGTTCATATTGACGAAGGCTTTGATTTCCTTGGGTGGAACTTCCGGAAGTACTCGGGAACGCTACTCATCAAGCCAAGCAAGAAGAACGTGCAGACGTTCTATCGCAAGGTGGCGGATACGATCAGCGGTCATAAGGCGGTCAAGCAGGAGGAGTTAATTCGCCTGCTCAATCCGATACTACGGGGCTGGGCGCAGTATCACTGCCCTGTAGTGGCCAAGCAGGCGTACAGCCGCATGGAGTCGTTGGTGTTTCAGCGGCTCTGGCGGTGGTCCAAGCGGCGGCATCCGAACAAGAACGCCGACTGGGTGAGGCGGAAGTACTTTCACTCCGTTGGTAATCGGCATTGGGTGTTCGCTGCTCCTGTCATTCGCGAGGACGGTAGTAAGGGTCTGCTTGAGTTGTACCAAATCAGCGGTACGGAAATCAGGCGCCACAAGAAGGTCAAAGGGGAATTCAATCCCTTTGATCTCGTGTGGGAGCAATACGGCGAGCATCTGCGGCAGGAGCGTATGTGGGATTCGATGCGCTATCGAAAGCAGTGGGCTTCGCTGTACATGTTACAGAGTGGGCAGTGTGCACACTGTGGCTGTGCCCTGACGGACGAGACGGGCTGGCACGACCATCATCTGGAGTATCGGATGTATGGCGGTTCAGACGCTCTATCGAACAGGGTATTGCTTCACCCGGACTGCCACCGGCAAGTGCACGTTGGTAAACTTGTCGTAGCTAAGCCGGCCCCGTTGCAGCACTAACGGGGCTTCGTATAAGAAATATGTAGGCTTGAGCCGTATGCGGGGAAACTCGCACGTACGGTTCTTAGGGGGCCCCTCTTCCGCAAGGAAGGGGGGCTACCCTACCTGACGTCCCCGGTTACTCATGCCCACCCCCTTTGCACGCTATCTTTCACTGTTCATATTGGCTTGTGCGTTGATCCTGCCTTATGCAGTCGTCAATCACACGTACCCGATTCCGACCTTCTACGCCGAGTTCACCGCGCTAGCGCTCTATCTGCTGCTGGGCGCGGGTGTGGCGTTGCTCGTGTCGACCGCCCGGCCGCGCGTGGCATTCGCGTCGCCCGTCGTCGCGCTCGTGCCGCTGGGCTTCGGGCTTGTGCTGATCGCACAGTCGATCGTGCTGCCCGTGGCGCAGCCGTCGATGAACTGGCTGGGCGCCGGTTTCCTGCTCGCTGCGTTCATGGCGACGCACGCCGGTTTCGGCTTCAGCCGGGCTGATCTGACCGAAACCGTGTTCACAGCGGCGGCCTTTGCGCTGGTCGTCGGCGGGCTTTTTGCGGTCTTCTGCCAGACCATCCAGTTGTTCCACCTCGAAGTGAAGGTGACGCCGCTGGTGGTCGCGTACAGCGTGCTGACCGAGCGCAGGCCGTTCGGCAACATGGCGCAGGCCAATCACCTCGCCACCTATATCGCGTTCGCGACAGCGGGCGCGATGTACCTCGTGCAGACTCGCCGCATCAACGTGTTCATCTGGCTGCTCGTGTCGGCGATTTTCTCGGGCGGTTTGGCGTTAACGGTCTCGCGTGGTCCCTGGCTGCAAATGGGCGTGATCGTCGTCGCGGGTTTCTGGATGGCATTCGCCGAGTTGCGCCGTCATCCGTCGCGCCGCGGCAGCAATCGCCAGTGGCTGATTCCCTTGGTGCTGGCCGTGCTGTTCTTCGCGGTGAATGCGGCGATCCGATGGGCGAACCTGCACTATCACCTCGATCTCGCTCAGTCCGCTGCGGAACGCATGAAGGACGCGAGCCAGATTGCGCCGCGTCTCGCGCTATGGAAGTACGGCTGGACGATGTTCCGCACGCATCCGCTGCTGGGCGTCGGCTGGGGAGAATTTCCGCGCTATCAGTTCGATCTGGTGAAGTCGCTGGGCGGCGTGGAGATCGCCAACAACTCGCACGATATCTTCATCGATCTGCTCGCGAAGACGGGGCTGATCGGGCTGGGCCTCGTGCTGCTGGGACTCGGGGCGTGGTTCGTGCGCGTGGTGCGCGCGCCGCACACGGCGGCGCGCGTGTTCGGTCTCGCACTGATCGGCGTGCTCGTCATGCACGCGCTCGTCGAATATCCGCAGCAGTACATGTTCTTCCTGCTGCCGGCGATGTTCGTCATCGGCCTGCTCGACACGAAGCCACTGCGGTTGATTCCCGGCGGTCTGTCGTTCGGTGCCTTTCTCGTGATCGTGCTGGGCGGGCTGGCGGCGCTGTATCCCGTCTATCGCGATTACGGGCGCTCCGAAGTGCTGTACTACGGCTCGCGTCCGTTCGACCAGTATCGCGCGGATCCGTCGTTCCTGTTCGGCGCATGGGGCGAGTACGGGATGGCGACGCTGCTGCCGATGAACGCGCAAGATCTGCCACACAAGATGGCCATGCATCGTCAGGCGATGGCGCTGCTGCCCGGCGAAACGGTGCTGCGCCGCTATGCCGTGCTGCAGGCGTTGAGCGGCGACATGAATGGCGCGTTCGATACCGTGGACCGGTTAAAGATCTTCGCGGAAGAACTGCACGACTGGCCATCGCAGTTGTCGTATCTCTATGATCTGTGCGACCAGCAGAAGACGCTCGGTGCGTTCAAGGCGGAGCTCATGAAGAAGTACGGCACGCCGCCCAAGGACATCAACAAGAGCGATGAGGACGATGACGACGAGGATTGATTTCCCGTCCCGTCGTCAGAAGGAAGGCGGCGCGGCAAGAGCGCCGTTCATGCAAGGATCATAAGACACTGACGCGCGGCGGACCCTCACTCCGCCACCCAGTCCCCCGACTTCCCGCCGTGCTTCTCCATCACCTTCACGTCGGTGATGGTCATGCCCCGATCCACGGCCTTGCACATGTCGTAGACGGTCAACAGCCCCACCTGCACGGCCGTCAGCGCTTCCATCTCGACGCCCGTGCGCCCGTGCGTTTCCACCTGCACGCGGCAATGCACGGCAGGCACCGTCTCGTCGAGTTCGAAATCGACGGCGACACGTGTGAGCGCCAACGGATGGCACAGCGGAATCAGGTCGGCCGTGCGCTTCGCGCCCTGGATCGCCGCAATGCGCGCGATGCCGATCACGTCGCCTTTCTTCGCTTCACCTTTGCGGATCAGCTCGAACGTGGCGGGCAGCATGCGGATCGTGCCGCGTGCGACCGCGATGCGCTTCGTTTCGGCCTTACCGCCGACGTCCACCATATGCGCCTGGCCGGCTGCGTCAAAATGAGTGAGTTCAGGCATGGTTCGCTCCTTCAGAGGGCGCTCATCATAGCAGCGCCAGTCGGGCGCGCGGCCCGGCCGTTCACGATAACTCACAACTTCCCGCCCGCGCAGCCACGCGTATTTCGCACATCAACGCATCGCCGGCACTGGGTACAATCGCAACAGGGTCGTTCCTTCCCGCACCTTACGCCGCTTTCGATTTCGCCTCTGCCCGCAATGCGTCTGAAACGGTTTTTCGCTGTATTGGTGTCCGTCACGCTCGCCGTGCCGCCCGCGACCATCGCGCAGCCGTCGAACCTGTCGGAACTGCCGCTCGTCACCGGGCCGCTCGACACGTACGGCGGAGCGTCCGCGCCGTCCGACATCGCGCAGGGCGTGTTCGGCCTTTACGGCGGCGCGCAGACACGGTTTTCGGGCAATCCCGGCGGCAACGCGAGCCTGCATGCGCCCATGTCCACCCAACAGCTGCCCGATCTCGGCGACGGTTCGGGCGGCACGCTGACGCCGCAAGCCGAACGCAAGCTCGGCGAGCGCGTGATGCGCGAAGTCCGCAGCGATCCCGACTACATCGACGACTGGCTCGTACGCGACTATCTGAACTCGATTGCCGGCAGGCTTGCCGCGGCGGCGACCGCGCAGTACATCGGCGGCTATCGTCCCGACTTCGATCTGTTCGCGATGCGCGACCCGCAGATCAACGCGTTCTCGCTGCCGGGCGGCTTCATCGGTGTGGACACGGGGCTGATCGTCGCGACACAGACGGAGTCCGAACTCGCATCGGTCGTTGGGCACGAAATGGGGCACGTGCTGCAACGGCACATCGCGCGGATGATTACGGCGGGCGAACACAGCGGCTACGCGGCGCTCGCCGGGATGCTGCTTGGCGTGCTGGCGGGTGTGCTCGCGCACAGCGGCGATCTGGGCAGCGCGATCGCCGTCGGCGGGCAGGCTTATGCCGTCGACAACCAGCTGCGCTTTTCGCGCGCGGCCGAGCACGAGGCGGACCGCGTCGGCTTCCAGATGCTCGCGGCGGCGGGCTACGACCCGTACGGGATGGTGGCGTTCTTCGAGCGGCTCGATCGCGCGTCGATGAGTGACGCAGGCGCGCCCGCCTACGCGCGCACGCACCCGCTGACAGGCGAGCGGATCGCCGACATGGCCGATCGCGCGCGCCGCTCGCCGTACCGGCAGCCGCATCAATCGTCGGAATATGCGTTTGTGCGCGCGCGGGCGCGCGTGCTTCAGGACCGCTCGCGCAGCGAGTATGCCGACGATATTTCGCGCATGCGCTCGGAAATCGAAGACCGCACGGCGCTCAACGTGGCGAGCAACTGGTACGGCATCGCGTACGCGCAAATGTTGATCGACCGGTACGACGAGGCGGCCGCGTCGCTGGCCAATGCGCGCGCCGCGTTCGACGCGAACGAGCGCGCCGGGGGCGATTCAGTGCGCAGTTCGCCGAGCCTCGACGTGCTCTCCGTCGATCTGGCGCGGCGCTCAGGGCACAACGATGAGGCCGTACGCCTCGCTGAGCTCGCGCAAAAGCGCTGGCCGCAATCGCACGCCGTTATCGACATGCGTCTTCAGACGCTCCTCACCGCGCGCCGTTTCGGCGAAGCGCAGGCGCAGGCGCTGCGCGAGACGCGCGACGATCCGCGGCAGCCCGTGTGGTGGCGCTACCTGGCGCAGGCGAGCGTCGGCACGGGTGACGCGCTGACGCAGCATCGTGCGCTGGCGGAAAAGTTCGCGCTGGAAGGCGCGTGGCCGTCGGCAATCCGGCAACTGAAGGAAGCGCGCGACATCAAGTCCGTCGGCTACTACGACCTGGCGACCATCGACGCGCGCCTGCACGAGTTCGAGGCGCGCTACAAGGAAGAGCGCGAGGACGAAAAGAACAGCAGTTAGTGGTCGGCGGATGCCCCGGCTGCGCGGGCAGCGGGACTTGCGACGAATCCGAAGCGCCTTTCGACCTCGGACTTGCGCACAGACTCGAGTTTCAACGCGACGCCGTCGCGCCAGCGAAATTCGCCGCTTTGCCCGTCGGAGGCGAGGTCCGCATGTTCTGAGAACAGATCGAGATCGTGGTCGTGCAGGACGGCGACGCGTGCGGGCGTCGAGCGGTCCGTGAACAGAATGCCGCCTTCATCGTCGAGGTAGACAGCAGCCGGTTCGAAACCCAGGCTCGCCTGATCGGTGAGCGCGAGCGTGCCATTTGCGTGATCCGTGGCGAGCCGGACGACGAACGGCGTGTAGCCGAGTTCGACATACACACGCTGCGGCCCGTTCTGAAAGAACCATTGGCCGGCGTCGTCGGCCTCGTAGTTTCGGTTGATGAAGCCAAGCAGGGCGGTATGCCGGATCGGCTCGCCAGGTGTGCCCGCGGCCTGCGCGGCTTCGTCGCGCATGCGCCAGTTGCCGCGCCGGTCGAGCAGCAGCCAGCCGGTGCAATGCGGCACGTTCGGCCATTTGGCCAGTGCCTGCTTGACGATGTCATCCATGTTGCGTAAACGGGTCGAGATAGCCGAAGACGCGGCGCGAAAGCCAGTCGATCCGGCCGGGGAAGGGCCCCGTCATGAAGCCGACGTGCCCGCCGTGCGCCGGTTGATCGAGTTCCACCATCGATGATACCTCGCTGCGCGACGGCAGCACCGCGCCGGGGAGGAACGGGTCGTTGCGCGCATTGAGCACGAGCGTCGGCACGGTGATGGCGGGCAACAGCGGCCGTGTCGTCGCGCGGGTCCAGTAGTCGTCTGCATTGCGAAAGCCGTGCAGCGGGGCCGTTACCAAGTCGTCGAATTCATGCATCGTGCGGCTGGCAAGCACATCGTCCAGATCGAACAGGCCGGGATACTGCGTGAGCTTTTGCTGCGCCTTCAGCTTGAGGGTCTTCAGGAAGCTGCGCGTGTAGATCATACCGAGTCCCTGGGACAGCGCGCGGCCGCCCGCATGAACGTCGAGCGGCGCGGAAATCGCGGCTGCCGCGGCGATGATCGACGCGTCCTCGCGACGCTCGCCGAGCCAGCGCAGCAACACGTTTCCGCCCAGCGATACGCCCGCGGCCACGATCGGCCCGGTATGCAGTCCGCGCAGACGCCGCAGCACCCAGTCGACTTCGTTGCTGTCGGCAAGGTGATAGAAGCGCGGCAGCAGATTCATCGGCCCGCTGCAGCTGCGAAAGTGCGGCACGACGCCGTGCCAGCCTCGCGTATAAGCGGCCGCCATCAAGGTGCGCGCGTAATGCGAGTCCGAACTGCCTTCCAGTCCGTGAAACAGCACGAAGAGGGGCGCACCGGGCGCTGCACGATAGCCCGTGAGAGGATCGGGCGCGAGCCAGTCGAGGTCGATGAAGTCGCCATCGGGCGTATTCCAGCGCTCGCGCCGGTAGGTAACAATGGGGCGGCGGCCGAACAGCGCGGGAACGATGGTCTGGATGTGGCAGTTGGGGAGCCAGAGCGGTGCGCGGTAAATCATGTCGATGGCCGCTTCGACGGGTGTGCTGCCCACAGCAGCCTCCACCGCAGCCGCTGTTGCATCGAGGGCCGGTCTGGAAGCCGCTTTGTTGTCGTGGATCGTGCTCATGCCAACACCGGTATTCAGGCGAAGCCCCGAGCGGGAGCTATCCGTGCTTCTTGCAAGCAGGTCTCGCGGGACGCTTCAGTGCAGCGCGCCCTGACCATGTCTCATTTTGGCAGCAAACTGCGAGGCCGTTTCGTTCGGCATCGCACTCGCGTGGATATGCGCGATCTTCCATTCGCCACGCTCGTGAACCATCACGTAGGTGGTGAAGACCATCGACGGCACGGCGGCCGGGTCGGCGGGCCGGTGCGCTTCGGCAATCGCGTAGACCACGGTGCCCAGGCTATCGTAAACGCGGATGTCGAGCGGCTCGATCGACACAGGCTGCGCTTCGAGCTGAATGGTCAGGCCCGAGCGGATCGCGTCGAGGCCATGCAGATGCGAACCGTCGGCACAAATGCAACTGACGAACTCTTCGTCGATCCACAAGCCCATCAAGCTGTCGATGTTGACCTCCGCGACCGCCTGGTAATAAGCGTTCAGGGTGTCCGCGGCGGCTTCGAAGATGTGGGCAAAACGTGGCATGGCTCGTCAGTCTCTTGCGCGCTGCGCGCGCGGTTGCGGGTCAGTGATGTACAGCAGGCCATCCTCCAGCATGCGCGCGCCGCAAGACGCGAGCATGACGCTGCCGAGGCACGCGGGACGGCGCCCGCGCGAAGCTTCGACCGGTCGCGCAGCGGACCGTTCGATATGCGGCACAGTCAGCGTTGCGCGAGCAACATGCCGCGCAGGTCGTCGAATACCTGTTCGGCGCTTAGTTGCCGCAGGCAGTTCAGATGACCCAGCGGACATTCGCGCTGGAAGCACGGACTGCACTCGAGATGCAGCCATTGTACCTTTGCAAGGTCCGACAAGGGCGGCGTGTGGCGTGGATCGGTCGATCCATACACGGCGACGAGCGGCCGGCGCAACGCGGCCGCGACGTGCATCAGCCCGGAGTCGTTGGTGACCACGGCGCTTGCCCGCGAGATCAGCGCGCAAGCCTCGCCCAACGCCGTCTGGCCGCACAGATTGCGCACGTTCGGCGCGCGGTCGGCGATGGCCTGGGCGAGGGGTGCGTCCTTCGGCGAGCCGAGCGCGATGATCTTCGTGTACGGGAACGACTGGCCGACCATCTGCGCGAGCGCCGCGAAGTGCTCGGGCGGCCAGCGTTTGGCCGGGCCGTACTCAGCGCCGGGGCAGAAGACCAGCAGCGGTACGCGCGTGTCGAGGTTGAAGCGCGTCGACACGCGCGCCGCTTCGTTCAGATCGGCGTCCAGCCGGGGCGGCGCGAGATCGTCGGGCACTTTCGCGCCGGGCGCGTACGCGAGCGCTGCATAATGGCCGACCATCGGCGGACGCTCGTCCTTGCGCGGATTCGTGTGCCTTACGTTCAACAGACCGTAGCGGCTTTCGCCCGTATAGCCGATGCGCAACGGAATGCCCGCCATCCACGGAATCAGCGCGGACTTCAGCGAATTGGGCAGCACGTAGGCCGCGTCGTAGCCGACATCACGCAAGTCGCTCGCGAGCTGCCAGCGACGCAGCATCTGCAGCTTGCCGTGCGCGAGATCGGTGGCGTAGACATCGCGGACTTCAGGCATCCGTTCGAGCACGGGCGCCACCCAGGCGGGCGCGACGGCATCGATCGCGATGCGCGGATGCAATTTCACGAGGCGTGCAAACAAAGGCTGCGCCATCAATGCGTCACCGATCCAGTTCGGTGCGATAACCAACGCGCGACGCATCAGGGTGAGTTTCCGATGTCGAAATAAGGCGCCGCGCGCTCGAGGCGCACGGTGCCGGGGTTGTCGAGGATAGTGAGCTACAGCCAGGCTATATCGGCGCGCGCGGCGGAAAGTTCAGCTTCCCGCTGGCTGACCATTACGACGCGCAATGTCGCAGCCTGTGCATCAGACAAAGCGAAGCAGCGGCTCAATGCCCCTTGATCACTTCGCCGTCGCGCAGCTTGTAGCGCGTGCTGCAGTAGGGGCAGCGCGCTTCGCCGTGCGTCACGTCGATAAAGACGCGCGGATGATTGCTCCAGCGCGGCATCGACGGGTTCGGGCAATACGCAGGAAGATCTTTTGCCGACAGTTCGACCAGCGGCATTTCCTTGATTTCGCTCATAGGGACTTTCTCGTTGTATGCAGAGAACGGGCGCGACTGGCCTGATTTTGCCGATGCCGCGCCCGCGGAATTCAGATCTTCGTCAGCCAGTGCGCGTACTTCGCGCTCTTGCCGTTCACGATATCGAAGAAGCCCGATTGCAGCTTCTCCGTGATCGGGCCGCGCGTGCCCGAGCCGATCGTACGGTTGTCCAGTTCGCGGATGGGCGTGACTTCCGCGGCCGTACCCGTGAAGAAGGCTTCGTCGGCCGTATAGACTTCGTCGCGCGTGATGCGCTTTTCGATCACTTCGATGCCCGCGTCCTTCGCCAGCGTGATCACGGTGTCGCGCGTGATGCCGTCGAGGCACGACGACAGGTCGGGCGTGTACAGCTTGCCGTTGTTCACGAGGAAGAAGTTCTCGCCCGAGCCTTCCGACACGTATCCGTCCACGTCCAGCAGCAGCGCTTCGTCGTAGCCGTCGGCCGTGGCTTCCTGGTTCGCGAGGATCGAGTTGACGTACCAGCCCGACGCCTTCGCGCGGACCATCGACACGTTCACGTGGTGACGCGTGAACGACGACGTCTTCACGCGAATGCCCTTTTTGATGCCGTCTTCGCCGAGATACGCGCCCCACGGCCAGGCGGCGATCGCGACGTGGATGGTGTTGCCCTTGGCGGACACGCCCAGTTTTTCGGAGCCGACCCAGATGATCGGACGCAGGTAGCACGACTCCAGCTTGTTCTCGCGAACGACTTCGCGCTGCGCGGCGGCAAGCGTTTCATGGTCGAACGGAACGTCCATCTGGAAGATTTTGGCCGAGTTCAAGAGGCGCTTGGTGTGCTCCTTCAGGCGGAAGATCGACGTGCCGCCGTCGGCTGTCTTGTAAGCTCGCACGCCTTCGAAGACGCCCATGCCGTAGTGCAGCGTATGGGTGAGGACATGGATCCTGGCGTCGCGCCAGTCGATGAGCTTGCCATCCATCCAGATCTTGCCGTCGCGGTCGGCCATTGACATACGATTCTCCAGGCGGTGCGGGTTCGCGGGTTGTTCGGATCGTGACGTGCGATCGTGACGTCGCTTCGCGACGTCCGACTGTGGCGTCGGATTCGGTAATCGGCGCGTGGCGCGACGACGACAGATGCGGGCGCGCCATGCGGCGAAAAGCGATATTTTAGCGTCATTTGCACAAGCAACGGGCATTCGCGGGCACCCCGAACGCTATAATCCGGCGGTTGCTGAATACAAGCCGCGTGCGCCAGCGGCTGCTTCATGATCTGGCGCTGACCTCCTGTCATCGGGGCGTTCGTCGCGCCGCGCTGCATCCGTCTCATGCTCGCTCGCTTGTCCGAACTCGACCGCCGTGCCTTCCGTGATGGTGCGCGCGCCTATTCGCCGACGCTGATGGCGATCTTCTCCTGGGGCCTCGTGACGGGCATCGCCATGAGCAAGTCGGTGATGACCGTGCCGCAGTCGCTCGCGATGTCGCTGCTGGTCTACGCTGGCTCGTCGCAATTGGCCGTCCTGCCGCTGATGCTGGCCAAGCTGCCCATCTGGACGATCCTGCTGACGGCCGCGATGGTGAATACGCGCTTCGTGATCTTCAGCGTGGGTCTTGCGCCTCACTTCTCCTATCTGCCGCTGCACCGGCGTCTGCTGGTCGGCTACTTCAACGGCGACGTCATCTATCTGCTGTTCCAGAAGAAGAGCTTCCAGCACGGCTACGTGCCCGGCAAGGAAGCGTACTTTTGGGGCATGGCCGTTTCGAGCTGGCTGTCGTGGCAGGTGTCGTCGATCATGGGCATCCTGCTCGCCAGCCTGTTTCCGGACAACTGGGGCCTTTCGCTTGCGGGCACGCTCGCGCTGCTCCCCGTGATGGTGTCGGCCATATCCTCGCGCTCGACGCTGGCGGCCGTGAGCGTTGCGGGCATCGTCGCGCTGATCGCATTCGATCTGCCGTACCGTCTCGCGCTGCCGCTCGCCGTCGTGACGGCCATCGCGGCGGGCACGGCGGCCGACGCGCTGGTCGAGCGCGCCGACCTGCGCCGCATTCGCAACAGCACGCGAAGCCCGGGGGACACGCAATGAGCACACTGCAAATCTGGCTCGCGATCATCGGCATGACGTTTGTCACAGCGCTGACACGCGCGCTGTTTCTGATCGGGGGGGAGCGCACGGTGCTGCCCGAGCGCGTGCAACGGATGTTGCGCTACGCGCCCGCGGCGGCACTTGCGGCCGTCGTGGTGCCGGACGTGATGGTGACGGACAGCGGCGTGTCGCTGGCGCTGTCCAACCACGAACTGTATGGCACGCTCGCGGGCCTCGCGTGGTTCCTGTGGCGGCGTACGATGCTCGGCACGATCGTCGTCGGAATGCTGGTGTTCACGGCGCTGCGGCTGCTCTTCTGACCGGGCTTGCCGGCAGGCACGCGAATGTTGCACCGCAATATCGCGCAAGGCCCGCTACCGCCGGCAAATACCGGGATTCGCTCGGATCGACCTAGATCGGTCTGTCGATCGGTTAAAATAGCCGTCTCCCGGAACATGCGCGAAGCCGCCGGCACCGTTCGCGAGGGGCCGTTCGCGCAGCGTCCGCACCGCCTTCCAATCAACTCGCATACGAATCATGAACAATGTATTGCGTCTCTCCGATCTGATCGCCGAAGGCAAGCTATCCGGCAAACGCGTCTTCATCCGCGCCGACCTGAATGTGCCGCAGGACGACGCAGGCAACATCACCGAAGACACCCGCATACGCGCTTCCGTGCCCGCCATCAAGTCCGCGCTGGACGCGGGCGCGGCCGTCATGGTCACGTCGCACCTGGGTCGACCGACGGAAGGCGACTTCAAGCCTGAAGATTCGCTCGCGCCTGTCGCGAAGCGCCTCGCCGAACTGCTCGGCCGCGACGTACCGCTCGTGCAGAACTGGGTCGAGAACGGCGTGAACGTCGCGCCGGGCCAGGTGGTGCTGCTCGAAAACTGCCGCGTGAACAAGGGCGAAAAGAAGGATTCCGACGAGCTCGCGCAAAAAATGGCGAAGCTCTGCGACGTGTACGTGAACGACGCGTTCGGCACCGCGCACCGCGCCGAAGCGACCACGCACGGCATTGCGAAGTACGCGAGCGTCGCATGCGCGGGTCCGCTTCTCGCGGCTGAACTGGAGGCGCTCGGCAAGGCGCTCGGCGCGCCGAAGCGCCCGCTCGTGGCGATCGTCGCGGGTTCGAAGGTGTCGACCAAGCTGACCATTCTGAAGTCGCTCGCCGATAAGGTCGATCAGTTGATCGTCGGCGGGGGGATCGCGAACACGTTCATGTTGGCGGCGGGCCTGAAGATCGGCAAGTCGCTGGTCGAAGCGGATCTCGTCGATGAAGCGAAGGCGATCATCGAGGCAGCCAAGGCGCGCGGCGCATCCGTGCCGATCCCGTCGGACGTCGTGACGGCCAAAGAATTCTCGGCAACGGCGCAAGCCACCGTCAAGCAGGTCGCCGACATCGAAGACGACGACATGATCCTCGACATCGGACCGGAAACGGCGAAAGCGCTCGCTGGCCAGCTCGAAAAGGCAGGCACGGTGGTCTGGAACGGCCCCGTCGGCGTGTTCGAGTTCGACCAGTTCGGCAACGGCACGAAGACGCTCGCCGAAGCCATCGCCAGGTCGTCGGCGTACTCGATCGCAGGCGGCGGCGACACGCTGGCGGCCATCGCCAAATACGGCATCCACGACAAGGTGAGCTATATCTCGACGGGCGGCGGCGCATTCCTCGAGTTCCTCGAGGGCAAGAAGCTGCCCGCAGTCGCCGTGCTGGAATCGCGGGCCTGATAATGGCGACGCGCTCCCCCAACAAGCCTCAGAAGACGCGCAACGCGTCGCGCACGGCAGCGACAGGGGGGCGCGCAGCGCGCTCCGCACAGGCGCTGCAATCCGGGGCCGCGGCACAGGCGGCCTCGCAAATTTCCGGCAATGCGCCAGTGGCACAGACGGCAGCGGTTGCCGACAAGCAGCAGAATTCCGAACTGGCCGTCATCGACCGCGCGCCTCACGCAGAAGGCGCGGCAGAAGCGGCCGCTTCAACCGCAACGGTGTCTCTCGCCTCGCACACCGATGCCGACCGATCCTTGCTTGCGGCCGGGCCGACCCGGGCGCAAGCATCGACGATCACAGCAGCTCCCCACGATTCGACGCCGGGCCTTCAAGGTTCGAAGGGAACGAACGGCGCACCACCCCATGTAGCACCTGTCGTTGCGCAGCCTCCGCATCCGACTCCCAACGTTCATCCCAGCGATCCCATCCAGACGAGGAGACTCATGCATCGCGCCACCAAGATTGTCGCAACCATCGGACCCGCTTCCAGCACGCAGGACATCCTGCTGCAGATGATTCAGGCGGGCGCCGACGTGGTGCGTCTCAACTTCTCGCACGGCACCGCCGACGACCATCGTCAACGCGCGGAGTTCGTACGTGAAGCGGCCCGGCAGGCAGGCCGCGAGGTCGGCATCATGGCCGATCTGCAAGGCCCGAAAATCCGTGTCGGCAAGTTCGAAAACGGCAAGACCACGCTGATCGCCGGCAACACCTTCATCCTCGACGCCGACTGCGAACTCGGCAACGACGACCGCGTCGGCCTCGATTACAAGGATCTGCCGCGCGACCTGCGAGCAGGCGACACGCTGCTTCTGAACGACGGCCTGATCGTGCTGACCGTGTCCCGCGTGATTGGCAACGAAATCCACACCGTCGTGAAGATCGGCGGCGACCTGTCGAACAACAAGGGCATCAACCGCCAGGGCGGCGGCCTGACGGCGCCGGCGCTGACCGCGAAGGACATGGAAGATATCCGCACGGCGATGTCGCTGGGTGCGGATTATGTGGCCGTGTCGTTCCCGAAGAATGCGACCGACATGGAGATGGCGCGCCAGCTCGCGAATATCGCGGGCGCGCCATACGGCATCAAGCCGAAGATGATCGCGAAGATCGAGCGCGCCGAAGCAATTCCGGCGCTGCAAGGCATTCTCGAGGCATCGGACGGCATCATGGTCGCGCGTGGCGATCTCGCCGTCGAAGTCGGCAACGCGGCCGTGCCTGCGCTGCAAAAGCGCATGATCAAGATGGCGCGCGACATGAACAAGTTCGTGATCACGGCCACGCAGATGATGGAGTCGATGATCCACGCGCCCGTGCCGACCCGTGCGGAAGTGTCGGACGTCGCAAACGCGGTGCTGGACGGCACGGATGCAGTGATGCTGTCGGCGGAATCGGCGGCGGGCAAGTACCCGGTGCAGACCATCGAGACGATGGCTGCCATCTGCGTCGAAGCCGAAAAGTCCGAGCACGTCGAGCTGGACAAGGATTTCCTCGACCGCACGTTCACGCGCATCGACCAGTCGATCGCGATGGGCGCGCTCTTCACCGCGTATCACCTCGGTGCGAAGGCGATCGTCGCGTTGACGGAATCGGGCTCGACGGCGCTGTGGATGTCGCGTCACTGGACGCACGTGCCCATCTTCGCGCTCACGCCCCGCACGGGCAGCGAGCGCGCGATGGCGATCTACCGCAATGTCACTCCGCTGCATCTGGATACCAGCAGCGATCGCGACATCGCGCTGGCGCAGGCGCTCGAAGTGGTGGTGGGCAAGGGCTATGCGGCGCGCGGCGACATGGTCGTGCTCACGGTCGGCGAGCCGATGGGCCAGGCGGGGGGTACGAACACGCTGAAGATCGTGCGCGTCGGCGAACCCGTCTGACGCGAGCAGGCTGAGCCAGCCGAGCCAACTGTCAGCCGCCGCGAGAGCGAGTGGTAGCAAGCCGTTACGTTGAGTCAAGAACGGCACAGCCGAACGGCACGCGTGAGGCAGTCAGCCGTGTCCCTGAAAGAGAGGCGGCGCACGCAGTTTGGGAGCATGCGCGCGGGACACGGTCTGCTTCACGATAAAATTGCACGAAATTGCACAAAAAGATGCCGTCGGCACAGATTTCGTTTCAATCTATGGAGTAATCAATGCCTCTCGTATCAATGCGTCAACTGCTGGACCATGCCGCCGAAAACGGTTATGGCCTTCCGGCATTCAACGTGAACAACCTGGAGCAGGTGCAGGCCATCATGGCGGCGGCGGATCAGGTCAATGCGCCCGTGATCATGCAGGCTTCGGCAGGCGCGCGTAAGTATGCGGGCGAGCCGTTCCTGCGCCATCTGATCGAAGCGGCTATCGAGTCCTATCCGCACATTCCCGTCGTGATGCACCAGGACCACGGCCAGTCGCCGGCAGTCTGCATGGCCGCGATCCGCAGCGGCTTCACGAGCGTAATGATGGACGGCTCGCTGGAAGCCGACGGCAAGACGGTGGCGTCGTACGAGTACAACGTCGATGTGTCGCGCAAGGTCGTCGAGGCGGCGCATTCGATCGGCGTGACGGTTGAAGCGGAACTGGGTGTGCTCGGTTCGCTGGAAACGATGAAGGGCGACAAGGAAGACGGCCACGGCGCGGAAGGCACGATGACGCGCGAGCAGCTGCTGACCGACGTCGAACAGGCAGCGGACTTCGTGAAGCTCACGCAGTGCGACGCACTCGCCATTGCAATCGGCACGTCGCATGGCGCGTACAAATTCTCGAAGAAGCCGACGGGCGATATCCTGTCGATCCAGCGTATCCGCGAGATTCACGAGCGTATTCCGAACACGCACCTGGTGATGCACGGCTCGTCATCGGTGCCGCAGGAACTGCTCGCTGAAATCCGCGAATTCGGCGGCGACATGAAGGAAACCTACGGCGTGCCCGTCGAGGAAATCCAGATCGGCATCAAGCATGGCGTGCGCAAGATCAACATCGACACCGATCTGCGTCTTGCCATCACGGGCGCGATTCGCCGCTACCTGGCGGAAAATCCGTCGAAGTTCGATCCGCGCGACTACCTGAAGCCGGCTCGCGAAGCCGCGAAGAAGGTCTGCGTGGATCGTTATCTGGCGTTCGGTTGCGAAGGCCAGGCGTCGAAGATCAAGCCGGTCTCGCTGGACAAGATCGCTGAGAAGTACAAGGCGGGCGAGCTCGCGCAGGTCGTTCGCTAAGCAGTTGTTGCGCACGCACCTGGCCATCCGGCCAGGTTGTCGTCAGATCGCCGTTCCCGCATGATCCGGGGAACGGCGTTTCCCTTTTGTTCCGGGCGGTTTTTCAGCCCCATTTTTGCGAATCACGACGATGTCTACCCTCTACGAATCCACGCTCCGCTCGCTGCCGCTGCTCGGCCGCGGCAAGGTCCGCGACAACTACGCGGTGGGCAACGACCAGTTGCTGATCGTCACGACGGACCGTCTGTCCGCCTTCGACGTCATCATGGGCGAGCCGATTCCGGACAAGGGTCGCGTGCTGAACCAGATGGCGAACTTCTGGTTCGACAAGCTCAAGCACGTCGTGCCGAACCACTTGACGGGCGTCGCGCCCGAAACGGTCGTCGCGCCTGACGAAGCCGAGCAGGTGAAAGGCCGCGCCGTGGTCGTCAAGCGCCTCGAGCCGATTCTCGTCGAAGCCGTGGTGCGCGGTTATCTGGCCGGGAGCGGCTGGAAGGACTATCAGGCCACGGGCGCCGTATGCGGCGTGCAACTGCCCGAGGGTCTGCAAAACGCGCAGAAGCTGCCCGAGCCGATCTTCACGCCGGCAGCCAAGGCCGAGATGGGCCACCACGACGAAAACATCACGTATGAAGAGATGGAACGCCGCATCGGCACCGAGCTGTCGGCAACGATCCGCGACATCTCCATCCGTCTGTACAAGGAAGCGGCCGATTACGCGGCAACCCGCGGCATCATCATCGCCGACACGAAGTTCGAATTCGGTCTGGACCAGAACGGCAAGCTGTATCTGATGGACGAAGCGCTGACGGCAGACTCGTCGCGCTTCTGGCCGGCGGATCAGTATCAGGTCGGCACCAATCCGCCGTCCTTCGACAAGCAGTTCGTGCGCGACTGGCTTGAAACGCAGCCGTGGAAGAAAGAGCCGCCCGCACCGAAGCTGCCCGACGAAGTCGTCACGAAGACGGCCGAAAAGTATCAGGAAGCGCTCGAACGCCTCACGGGACAGAAGCTCGACTGAGCGCCACGTACACGGAAAGACAACATGAGTGAAGCACACGCGCACAGCGCGCCCGTCGTTGGCGTGCTGATGGGTTCCAGCTCCGACTGGGAAGTGATGAAGAACGCGGTCGCGATCCTGCAGGAATTCGGCGTGCCGTACGAAGCGAAGGTTGTGTCCGCGCACCGTATGCCGGACGAGATGTTCGCCTATGCTGAAAGTGCGCGCGAGCGCGGCATCCGCGCGATCATCGCGGGCGCGGGCGGCGCGGCGCATCTGCCTGGCATGCTTGCCGCGAAGACGACGGTGCCCGTGCTAGGTGTGCCCGTCGCAAGCAAGTACCTGAAGGGCGTCGATTCGCTGCATTCGATCGTTCAGATGCCGAAGGGCGTGCCCGTCGCGACGTTCGCGATCGGCGAAGCGGGCGCGGCGAATGCGGCGCTGTTTGCGGTGTCGCTGCTCTCCGGCACGTCGGCGGAATATGCGGAGAAGCTCGCCGCGTTCCGTGTGCGCCAGAACCAGGCCGCTCACGCGATGACGCTGCCGCCACTGTAAAAGCTGGCGGTTCCGCTTCGCCGTTCGATGTTTCACCCGGCCGACTCTCACGTCGGCCGCGACCGACCACCAAGATGAATCCAGACAACACTCCCGTTTCACCGATTATGCCCGGCGCATGGCTCGGCATGGTCGGTGGCGGCCAGCTGGGCCGCATGTTCTGCTTCGCCGCGCAGGCGATGGGCTATCGCGTTGCCGTGCTCGATCCGGACGAGACCAGTCCGGCGGGCGCTGTCGCGGATCGCCATTTGCGTGCCGCCTACGACGACGAAGCGGCTCTCACCGAACTTGCGCGCCTGTGCGCAGCGGTGTCGACCGAGTTCGAAAACGTCCCGTCCGCGAGCCTCGATTTCCTCGCGCGCACGACGTTCGTAAGTCCCGCGGGGCGCTGTGTCGCCGTCGCGCAGGACCGTATTGCGGAGAAGCGCTTCATCGCGTCGTCGGGCGTACCCGTTGCGCCGCATGTCGTGATTGAATCGTCGAGTGCGCTGGCCGCGCTGGATGACGTCTCGCTCGAAGCCGTGCTGCCCGGCATTCTGAAAACGGCGCGCATGGGCTACGACGGCAAGGGCCAGGTGCGCGTGGGCAACGCCGCCGAAGCGCGCGCAGCGTATGCGTCGCTGGGCGGGGTCCCATGCGTGCTCGAAAAGCGTCTGCCGCTGAAGTTCGAAGTGTCGGCGCTGATCGCGCGTGGCGCGACGGGATGCTCGGCCGTCTATCCGCTTGCGCAGAACACGCATCGCCACGGCGTGCTGTCGCATACCATCGTGCCCGCGCCCGATGCGAATGCGACGCTCGTCGAGCAGGCCCAGCAGGCCGCGCTGCAGATCGCGGACAAGCTCGGCTATGTCGGCGTGCTGTGCGTCGAGTTCTTCATTCTCGAAGACGGCACGCTGGTCGCGAACGAAATGGCGCCGCGTCCGCACAACTCCGGCCACTACACGGTCGACGCCTGCGCGACGAGCCAGTTCGAACAGCAGGTGCGGGCGATGACGGGCATGCCGCTCGGCGATACGCGTCAGCATTCGCCCGCCGTGATGCTGAACATCCTGGGCGACGTGTGGTTCCCGGCTAACGCGAAGGGCGACAAGCCGACGGCCGCCGTCACGCCGCCGTGGCACGAAGTCGCCGCGATGCCGGAAGCGCGTCTGCATCTGTACGGCAAGGAAGAAGCGCGGCCCGGTCGCAAGATGGGGCACGTGAACTTCACGGCCGCGACGCTCGAGCATGCGCGTTCCGCGGCGCGCGATTGCGCGCGACTGCTGCATATTCCGACGAACTGAGCACGAGCCCCGATGCCGGATCAAACGAAACCTGGCGACGTGGCGTCGAGCGTCGGCGCCGACGAGATCGCGCATGCAGCGGCGATGCTCGATGCGGGCCAACTCGTCGCGTTTCCTACAGAGACCGTGTACGGACTCGGCGGCGATGCCGAAAGTCCCGATGCCATCGCGCGTATATATGCCGCTAAGGGAAGGCCGTCGAATCACCCTGTGATCGTCCATCTGGCGCCGAACGGTGATCCGAACTATTGGGTCGCGCAGTTGCCCTCCGATGCACAGCGCCTGATCGACGCGTTCTGGCCGGGTCCGCTTACGCTCATTCTCAAACGTGCCGCGCATATTCCGGCAGCAGTGAGCGGTGGCCAGGATTCCGTTGGATTGCGTTGTCCGTCGCATCCTGTTGCGCAGTCGCTGCTGACGGCGTTCAGCGCGTTGCGCAACGGACATGGCGGCGTGGCGGCACCGTCGGCGAACCGCTTCGGCCACGTCAGCCCGACCACGGCGCAACACGTGCGCGAGGAGTTCGGCGATGCAATCCACGTGCTCGACGGCGGGCCGTCGGACGTGGGGATCGAGTCGACTATCGTCGATCTGTCGCGTGGGTTCCCGGCGCTGTTGCGGCCGGGGCATGTCACGCCGCAAGACATCGCCGACGTGCTCGGCGAAATGCCGCGTTTGCCCGATGGTTCGGATGCGAGCGCACCGCGCGCATCCGGCACGCTGAAGGCGCACTATGCGCCGCGCACACCGCTCGCGTTGCTGCCTTTCGACGTGCTCGAGCCGCTGCTGGCCGCGCGCGCTCCCGGCGAGCGCGTGGCGCTGGTCGCGCGTGCGTCGCGCGCCGGGCGGTGGGCGGAAGCGCAGGGCGTGCATTTCGTCGCCGCGCCGGAAGATCCGCATCTGTATGCGCGCGATCTCTATGGTTTGCTGCGCGCGCTGGATAGAGCGAATGTGTCGCGCATCCTGATCGAGAAGCTGCCCGACACCATCGAATGGATTGCCGTCAACGACAGACTGGGACGTGCAGCGGCGGCGTTCGAGGCGAATGAAGCGTGACGCGGTCGTAGTGGAACGAACCTTCCAAAAACAAAGAGCCCGGCTCGCGAGAGCCGGGCTCTTTTGCATCGCAGGAAGCAGGTAATTCGCTTACTTGCCGAGACCCGTCGCCGCGATCTTGCCTTCGACGAGTGTCGCGAATGCGGCGTGTGCGTGTGTCGTCGGGTGGATCGTGTCGGCGAACACATACGACTGATCCGCGCCCGCGACCGTCAGCGTGTTCGGCGAGCAGAACAGCGACGACGCGAATTGCTGGCCGTACTGCGCCGCCGTCATGCCGCCCGTCAGCACCGACGGATTCGCCGTCGCGTAAGCCGTCGCATTCGTGGCCATCTGCGTGATGTTGCAGGCCGTGCCCGTCGTATTGCTGAAGCCTTGCGCAGCCGGATTGGCGAGCAGCGGGGTAAGCCAGTCGCTGGTCGACACGTAAATCACCTTGCTCGTCAGGCCGCCTGTGGCCAGCGCCTTCTGCAGCACGCCGTTATATGTGGCGACGATCCCCGAGATCAGCGCCGGAATCTGCGTCGATTTGAGCTGTGTTGCAAGGCTTGTGGCGAGCGGCGTCTTGCCGATATCGGGCACATCCATCACGACGACGTGGGTCGCGCCGCTTGCCAGGATCGTGCCGATCTGCGCCGCGAGCGTCTGTGCCATCGGTCCGACCGTGCTCAACGCAACGGACTGGACGACGAGGGGCGCCTGCGTCGGGTCGGTGAGTTGAGCGACCTGCGTCTGGATCGACGTCAGCATCGCGGACAGGTTTTGCAGGATGTCGTTGGCGCCGCCGTTGATCAGCACGAGCTGGTTCGAATTGAAGCTGCCGTGATCGGTCAGATACTGCTGGACCTGCCTGGTCACTGGCCACGTCGTTGCCGCCATGTTGTTGGGTGCGTAGCCGTTGCCGTCGGTGCGCGATACATCGGAGCCGCCCTGCGCGTAGCCCATGCCGCCGTTCGCCGCGAGCGCCTTGCCGAAGCCGCCGACGTAAGCCGGCGTCAGGGTGTCGCCGTAGTACTCGGCGATCTTCTGTGTCCACACTTCGCCGGGGTTCGTCGTGAAGCGCCCGCCGCCGAAGCTCGCGGTGATCACGGGCGAATATGTGCCGACGTCCGACAGGCTGTCCCCGAACGACACCACCTGTAGCTTGACCCCACCCGCCGGCGAGGTGCTCGCGCTGGTACTGCTGTTGTTGCTGCTGCCCCCGCCGCAAGCGACGAGCGTCGCAAATGCCGCGCATGCGACGGCGATCCGCGCCGCACGCACGACATGCACGACGCCAGTGCTGTTTGATGCCTGCTTCATAAAGTCCGTATCTCCTCGTATGTACTGGCTTCGAGCGATCTATCTCGTGCGCCATTTCTTGCAGGTCGCGCCCGTCGAGTGGATCGGGCGGCAACCTGCACGCCTTCCCTGCCTGCTTCTGGTTTGCTACCTGTTTTGTTTCGGACTGCGTTGCGCGCCTTCCAAGCGGTTGCGTCGCTGTTGTGTTCGCCGCGCCCGACGGCCTCATGCGAGAAGTTCATGCGCTCCGGCGAGCGATGCACGACATGCGCGGCCCCACAACCAGCGCACGCGAGGGCGGCAGCGGTGGAACATGTCATAGAGCAGATCTTGCGCGACGAACAGCACGACAAACGAAAGCCAGCCCGCACGCCAGTCGAACAGCCGGTAGTGCGTGGAGCAATTCGCATAGACGGGAATCACGAACAGCCACGCGAGCTTGTCGGCGCCCTGGTGCATCAGCGCGAGAGCGGTGTTGCACGCGGTGTCACGCCAGCTGTACCCGTGCGCTTTGGGATGTGTGCGCCCCGCGTGCCACGCTTCCCAGCCAATGCACGCGAGAAAGATGGGCGCCATGCCGCGCAGAAGCAATTCGGTATCGAATTGCATTGATGTCTCCCTCCGAGGGTCCCTGCGGTCTCCGCGAGGGAAACCGGCATTGTCTTTATTGTTTGAATGCGGCGCTGTTCTACCGATGGCGCTTGTTGCTCGCGCCATCATGCATGTTGTCTGCGCGTTGTTTGATCCTGCACGACAGCGTACAACGTGGAGCGGCGCACGGCGCACCGCTTCAATAGAAGGATTCCTCAGTGCGCGCCGCGGCGCTGAGGGTTTTTCCGGATTTTGCGGCCGGGCTCTTGCGCGGCATCGGCGGCTTGCGCGTTGGCCGTGCTCGCGAGCATGACGGACGGACCCTGATAGACCCATTCCAGCAGTTCGTCGTGCGCGGCGCGCGCGGCCTCCGCATGCGGATCGTTGATCAGGCTCACGACGACATAGCTTTGTCCATCGGCGGACGCGACATAGCCTGCGATCGCGCGCACGTCGCGCAGCGTGCCCGTCTTGATGTGCGCATTGCCGTTCACCGGCTGCGACGTCAGCCGGTTGCGCATCGTGCCGTCCACGCCGACCACGGGCAGCGAATCGACGAATACCTGCGCAACGGGGCTCGCGTTCGCGCTTTGCAGCAGGTCGGCGAGCGCGAGCGCGGTGATGTGCTCGTCGCGCGACAAGCCCGAGCCATTGTCGAGGCTCAGGTATTCCATTGGCAGCGCGCTGCGGTGCAGGAACGATTCGATTGCATCCGCCGACTTCGCTGGCGTCGCGGGCGGCCGGTTGATCACGGCGCCGATCGTCAGGAACAGATTGCGCGCCATCGTGTTGTTGCTGAACTTGTTGATGTCGTGAACGATGTCCGACAGCATCGGCCCCTGATGCGTGGCTACGAGCTTCGCGTCGATAGGCACGGGACCTTCGCGCGTCGTGCCGTTGAACGTGCCGCCCGTCTGCTGCCACAGCGCGAGGAAGCCGCCCGCGAAGAACGCCGTGTGATCCAGCACGGCCACGTTGACCGTGCGCTCGCCACAGTGCAGCGGATAGTCGCCGATGAACGACGCATTGACCACGCCGTTTGCGGCAGGCGTGACGGCGGGCGTGACGAGCTCGCCGCGGCACGGGCCGCGCGTCGCGTGCAATTCGTTGTCGATCTGCAGTTGTGCGAGCGCGGGCAGCACGTCGATCTGAACCTTGCCGTCGTCGGACGGCGACATCCTGAACGACAGCGACTTGAACGCGTACAGCAGCGGATCGGGACCGACGTTGTACGGCGCGTTTGCGTCGTCGTCGAAGGCAGGCAGGTCGCGGGTCGACGGATCGAAGAAGCGCTTGTCGAGCACGAGCGCGCCGTCGATGCCCGTGATGCCCGCCTTGTGGATCTTCTGCACCAGATCGATCAGCTCTTCCGGTACGAGCTTCGGATCGCCCGTGCCCTGAATGTAAAGATTGCCGTGCAGCACGCCGCTGCCGTCGATATTGCCTTGCGCGTAGGCCGTCGTTTTCCAGCGGTAATCCGGGCCGAGCATCGACAGGCCGGAAAAGGTGGTGACGAGCTTCATCGTCGACGCGGGCATCATCGGTTTGCCGGCATTGAGTGCTAGCACGGGTGTACGGTCGCCGACCTTTTCGACCACCACGCTAATGGACGACAGCGGCACATGCGCGTGCTGCAGCCCTGCCATCACGGCGGGCGGCAACACGGTGCTGACGTTGACGGCCGGTCGCTGCGCTTTCTTGCGCGCCTCGGCGGGCGCGGCGACAGCGAGCGCGGCGCACGCAAACAACACGGCGGCAGCGCGCGACACGGCGCGAGGCCTCCGCGACGGCGGCACGAAACGGCGTCCGAGAGAGCGGGCAAACGACGAAACAAATGAAACGAAGGCGAGCGGCATGTGCGGAAAATCGGCGAAATTGCGGCGCGTGGCGGGTGGCGCGTCGTCGGACGGCGCGCCGCGCACAGTCACGGCAGCGTGATACGGTCTGCGTGGAAAGGCCTATGCAAGCGTAAGCGTGGCCGTGAATGTCTGGCGACGAAGCTGGCCGCGCCGCGCAAAAGCGCTCATTGTAGAGAGTTGCGATGACGTCGCGAAAAAAATGATCGCACGGTTTCGTGCGCGTCGCGCGATACGCGGTGTCATGCGCGCCTCATATGCAGCGGGCATGTATGAAAGATCGAACGAGGGCTCGGGCGCTAGAATGCTGGCATCTGAAACACACGGCCGGAACGGCTAGATAGCGATGCGCATACTTCTCGTTGAAGACGACCGGATGATTGCCGAAGGCGTGCGCAAGGCGCTGCGCGGCGAAGGCTTCGCGGTCGACTGGGTGCAGGACGGCGAGTCCGCGTTGAACGCGGCAGACGGTCAGCCGTACGATCTCGTGCTGCTCGATCTCGGTCTGCCGAAGCGCGACGGCCTCGACGTGCTGCGCACGCTGCGCACGCGCGGTCATCAGTTGCCCGTGCTGATCGTGACCGCGCGCGACGCCGTCGCGGATCGTGTAAAAGGACTCGACGCGGGCGCCGACGATTACCTCGTCAAACCGTTCGATCTCGACGAACTCGGCGCGCGGATGCGCGCGCTGATCCGCCGTCAGTCGGGGCGCAGCGAATCGACCATTCGCCACGGCAATCTCACGCTCGATCCCGCTTCGCACCAGGTGACGCTCGACGGCGCGCCCGTCGCACTGTCCGCCCGCGAGTTCGCGCTGCTCGCCGCATTGCTCGCGCGGCCGGGCGCTGTGCTGTCGAAGAGTCAGCTCGAAGAAAAGATGTACGGCTGGGGCGAGGAGATCGGCAGCAATACCGTCGAAGTCTATATTCACGCGCTTCGCAAGAAGCTTGGCGCGGAATTGATCCGCAACGTGCGCGGTCTCGGTTACATGATCGCGAAGGAAGCCTGACACGATGCGTTCGATTCGCCGTCAACTGCTTTTCTGGCTGCTCGCCATCGTGTTGCTCGGCGTCGGCATCGCGGGCTGGCTGATCTACCGCCAGGCGCTCGCCGAAGCCAACGAACTGTTCGATTACCAGTTGCAGGAAATCGCCGCCGCACTGCCCGCCGAGCCGTTCTCGCAGGTGCTTAGCTCGCGCGACACGGGCGACGAAGGCATCGTGCTGCAGATCTGGAATCGCAACGGCGTTCTGATGTACTACTCGCATCCGCGCGCGCCGCTCGCGCCGCGCGCCGAACTCGGCTTCTCGACGGAGCGCACGGAGCGCGGCGACTGGCGCGTGTATGGCGCGATCGTCGGCGACAACGTCGTTCAGCTCGCGCAGCCGCTGTCGGTGCGCAACCGGCTCGCCGCGAACGTCGCGCTGCGCACGCTATGGCCGCTGATCGTGCTGCTGCCGCTGCTGGGCGTGGCCGTGTGGGGCGTGGTCGGACGCGGGCTCGAGCCGCTGCGGCGCGTGACGGGTGCGCTCGACACGCGTCATCCCGAAGCGCTCGATCCGCTGCCCGACTCGCGTCTGCCGCTCGAAGTACAGCCGCTCGTGCGGGCGTTGAACGGTCTGCTCGAACGCCTCTCGGTCGCGCTCGATACCCAGAAGGCTTTTGTCGCCGACGCCGCGCACGAACTGCGCACGCCGCTTGCCGCCGTGCAGATCCAGTCGCAACTGGTGGCGCGCGCGCAAGACGAAGCCGAGCGCAGCGAAGCGTTGCGCGATCTGCAGGCGGGCGTCACGCGCGCGACGCGTCTCGCCGAACAGCTGCTCGCGCTCGCGCGTTCCGAACCGGACGGACACGCGGCGACGGGCACAGTCGACCTCGACGCGCTCGTGCACGACTGCGTGACCGCGCATCTGCCGCTCGCGCAGAAGCGCGGCGTCGATCTCGGCATCGAGGCGAGCGAGCCCGCGACCGTTGCAGGGGACATGGAAGCGCTGCGTGTGATGCTCAACAATCTGATCGACAACGCGACCAAGTACACGCCGGAAGGCGGGCGTGTCGACGTGTGTCTGCGTGTCGACAATGGCAGACCCGTCGTCGAGATTGGCGACAGCGGCCCCGGCATTCCGCCTGACGAACGCAGCCGCGTGTTCGATCGCTTCTACCGCGTCGGCGCGGGTGCGAACCGCGCGCGCACCGACGTGTCGGGCAGCGGTCTCGGCCTCGCGATCGTGCGCCGCATCGCGCTCCAGCATCACGCGAGCGTCGCGCTCGACGACTCCGCATCGGGCGGTTTGCTGGTCAGCGTGCGCTTCTGAATCCCCCATCCAGCAAGGCTTTCATCGCGGCTGCGTTGTTTAAGACTGATTTAAGAGACGCCACGTACGCTTCGATTCATCGAAGAGTCAACTCTCCCAATCAGGAGTACACGATGAAAGCAAATATGCTGACCCGTAGCGCCGTCGCGGCGGCCGTCGTCATCGCTTTGTCGGCGGGTTATGTGGCCGGCCACCGCAATGTCCCGGCGCCCGCGGTGATCACCCCGGCCGTGGCCGCGATGATGCCCGCCGAAGCCGCGGCCAAAACGGGTATCCCCGATTTCTCGGGTCTCGTCGAAACTTATGGTCCCGCTGTCGTCAACATCAGCGCGAAGCACGTCGTCAAGCAGACGGCGATGCGCGGCGGCAACAACAGCGGCCAGTTGCCCATCGACCCGAGCGATCCGTTTTATCAGTTCTACCGCCACTTTTTTGGCCAGATGCCGGGTGGCCCCAATGGCGGCGGTGACGACGGCGGCGACCGTCCGAGCGCGAGCCTCGGCTCCGGCTTCATTATCAGCAGCGATGGTTATGTGCTGACCAATGCGCACGTCGTCGACGGTGCGAACGTCGTCACCGTGAAACTCACCGACAAGCGCGAGTACAGGGCGAAAGTGGTCGGCGCCGACAAGCAGTCGGATGTCGCAGTCCTGAAGATCGACGCGAAGGATCTGCCGACCGTGAAGATCGGCGATCCGCGCCAGAGCAAGGTCGGCCAGTGGGTCGTCGCGATCGGCTCGCCCTACGGCTTCGACAACACGGTGACGTCGGGCATCATCAGCGCGAAGTCGCGCTCGCTGCCGGACGAGAACTACACGCCGTTCATCCAGACGGACGTGCCCGTGAATCCGGGTAACTCGGGCGGCCCGCTGTTCAATCTGCAAGGCGAAGTGATCGGCATCAATTCGATGATCTATTCGCAGACGGGCGGCTTCCAGGGCCTTTCGTTCGCTATCCCGATCAATGAGGCGATCAAGGTCAAGGACGATCTCGTAAAGACCGGCCACGTGAGCCGCGGCCGTCTCGGCGTCGCGGTGCAGAGTGTGAACCAGACGCTCGCGGATTCATTCGGCATGAAGAAGCCGCAAGGCGCGCTGGTCAGCTCCGTCGATCCGGGCGGCCCGGCGGCGAAAGCAGGCCTGCAGCCCGGCGACGTGATCCTGTCGGTGGATGGCGTCGACGTGGTGGATTCGGCGGCGCTGCCTTCGCAGATCGCGGGCATCAGGCCGGGCAAGCAAGTCGACGTGCAGGTGTGGCGCGACAAGTCGACGAAAGATATGAAAGTGACGATCGGCTCGTTGTCCGACGTGAAAGCGGCCGCGAACGACGACGGTGGTCCCGCGCAGATGCAAGGCCGCCTCGGCGTCGCCGTGCGTCCGCTGACGCCGCAGGAGAAGAGCGGCGCGTCTGTGTCGCACGGTCTGTTGGTGCAGGACGCGAGCGGCGCGGCGGCGAGCGCGGGTATCCAGCCCGGGGACGTGATTCTGGCCGTCAACGGACGCGCGGTGTCGAGCGTCGATCAGCTGAAGCAGGCGGTATCTGGAGCAGGTAACAGCATCGCGCTCCTGATCCAGCGCGACAACTCGCAGATCTTCGTGCCCGTCGATCTGGGCTGACATTGAACCCGGACTGACCTGGCGCGAGCAGCGGATGGCGTCGGCAGGCGCGGGACGGTAAAAGCTGCCGGTCATGGAAAAAGTGGCGGTTCGCTGCGTGTTCGAGCGAGCCGCCATTCTTCGTACAGGTCCGAATTAGGCGGCGCTCCCCGCCGCCACGCAATGCGTACGCCACGGGCATACAGATTGCGTGTGCAAGTCGATCAGGACCGCTTGGGTTCGACCTGGAAGGAGCCATGCAATGATTCATCGTCGTACCGTCGCCCGCGCCGTCTCGGTTGCGGCAGCGACCGTTCTCACGCTCGGTTTGGCAGGCGGCGCGCTGGCGCAGCAGGCCAGCGAGGTCACGGGCGGGACAACCACCGACAGTACCAGCGCAGGCAACGCCAACGGCGGCGGCCTGCCGCAAGTGCAGCAACAGGGCGACGTGTCATACACCTCGGGCGGCGTCGGTCTCGACGAGTCGAAGGCGCTGCTTGCCGCGCAAAGCCAGTGGCCGTTGTCGCTGCGCTTCACGGGGCCCGGTTCCGACTACCTCGCTGACGTCAAGGTCAAGATCGTCGACGCGCACGGCGGCAGCGTGCTCGATACCACGTCGCGCGGGCCGTACATGCTTGTGAGGCTGCGCCCCGGCCGCTACACCGTGCACGCCGCCTACAAGGACAATGAGCAGTCGAAGCCCGTCACCATTCCGGCGAAGGGCACGGCAAAGGCTGCCTTCTATTGGGGTACCCAGTGAGCCGGCCCGGCGTCCCGATCACATCGTGAGCGGGCGAGAAACGACAGGCGCGGGCCTGCGTCGGCGAAGGGCAACAGACGCGCACGGCAACTGGCGGACGGTGTGTGTTTCAGGGAGAGCGGCCGCGGCCCGCCGTGGCAATCCGTCGAGAACCGCGCGGCAATCCGTAGAGACCCGATGTGCTACGAAGGGCGCGCAGGCGCGGCGCGTTTGGTCAATAATGAAGCCACGGACACGCTCCGTGGCTTTCGCATTCGAAGCCGACGCCGGGTGACCGAGGGAGACGCGCATCGCACAATCACAACGAAGCGGCGCGTGCCACGAATGCCTGGCTGACAAATCGGCCGGGCGGCCAATCGGAGCGTGCACGCACGTGCCAGCAGCGGAGCGGACGACATGAACGATGCCCCATCCGGCGCAAGCGCCGACAACTCGGACAGCAGCCACGCCAGACACGGCGGCGGTGCGCCAGCGCACAGCGGAAGCGAAGATGCGAGCCATACGATTACCATTGCGGCTAACCAGCATCGGGTGCGCGTAATTCATCAGGGCGTGACCTTTGCGGATACGCACACAGCACTCACCCTGAGCGAAACCGGTTGTGCCGACGTGGTTTATTTCCCCCGTGCCGACGTGAACATGGCGCGGCTCATCCGATCGGCGCATACGTCGCATTGTCCGTTCAAGGGCGAAGCGTCGTACTTCCATCTGCATACGGAAGACGAGACGATCGAGAACGTCGTCTGGAGCTACGAAAACCCTTTGGAGCGAGTGAAGCAGATAGCTGGGTATGTTGCGTTTAGCGCATCGCGTGTCGACCGCATCGATCAGACGTCCTGATCCCGCCGTCGCGCGTTCATCGGGGAGGCTGTCATGGAATTGAACGACGCATTGAGAGTGCCGCTGGCGCCGTCCGAAGTGTGGGACGCGTTGCAGGATCTCGCGCTGCTGCGCGCGAGTCTCGACAATTGCGAGTCGTTGCGTCGGCTCCAGGGTGGCGAATATCTGCTGACGATGACGGTGCCGCTCGGGCCGCTGCGCGCGCACTATCACATACGCGCGCACGTCGCGAGCGAGGACGGCGCGCTGAGCGCGAAGCCGCATCGCACGCTGAACTTCAAGGCGCGCGCGGAGGGCGTCGGCTCGCTGCGCGGGCAAATCGACGTATCCCTGCGCACCGACGATCATCTTCATCTGCCGGGCCGCGGTCCGAGCACCCGCATCGACTATTCGGTGTGGGCGACCTCGACGGGACCGCTTGCGCAACTGCCCGCGCGCCAGATCGAAAACGCACTGCACGAACTCGCCGACGACTTCTTCACCGAGTTCTGCGCCGTCGTTCAGGCGAAGCACGGCAAAGGCCCCAACCGCGCGACGGGTATGCAGGGGCGGCGCCAGCACGTATTTCTGCGGCCGATCAGCCTGAGCGGGGTTGCGCGCCGTGCCCGGCTGCACGAGCAGCAGTACGGCGGCACGCTGACGGGCCGCGCCGCGCACTCGCTGCTGCACGGCCTGCATCACGAGCACGATCCGCACGTGCTGCCAAACTGGGCATGGGCGGTGATGATCTTCTTTGTCGCGTTGCTGCTCTACGTCGCGCGCTACTTCACGCAGGGCTGACAGAACCGTCGGGCCGGGCGCGAGCCCGGAGGCCTTCAGCGCGCGCTGCTGTCGTCGCGCTGGCGTCGTCGCGTGCCGTGTCGCGCATCACATGCCGCGAAACTCCCGCCGCCACGCGGACGGCGACGTCCTGAACGCGCCAGCGAAATGCTGCCGCAGCGATGCCGTCGAACCGAATCCCGCCATGCCCGCAATCGACTCGATCGGCTCGTCCGTGCCTTCGAGCAGTTGCTGCGCGCGCGCAAGGCGTTGCGTCAGAAGCCATGCGCTTACGGTCGTGCCCGTCGCCGCCTTGAAATGCCGCGTGAACGTGCGGCGGCTCATCGCGGCGCGAGCGGCGAGCGAATCGAGCGTGTGCGGCGCGTCGAGCGTGCCGTTCACCCAGTCGAGCAGCGCGGACAGGCGGTTGCCGCGCGTCTGGGGCGGCATGGGCTGCTGCACGTACTGCGCCTGGCCGCCCTGGCGATGCGGCGGTATCACCAGCCGCCGAGCGATGTAGTTCGCGCTCTGCGCGCCGCACAGCTTGCGCACCACATGCAGGCAGCAATCGAGGCCCGCCGCCGTGCCCGCGGAAGTGAGGATGTCGCCGTCATCGACATACAGCACTTGCGGATCGACCTTCACCTTCGGAAAGCGCCTGGCGAAGTCGGCGGCCCACGCCCAGTGCGTCGTCGCCGGGCGTCCGTCGAGCAGACCCGCGGCTGCAAGCACGTAGGCGCCGAGGCACAGTCCGACGAGTTGCGCGCCGCGTGCGTGCGCCGTGCGCAGCGCGTCAAGTAGTCCGGCGGGCGGGGCTTCGTCGGGATCGCGCCAGGTGGGCACGATGATCGTGTCGGCGTCGGCGAGTGCGTCGAGACCGTGCGGCGCGGCGATCGAGAAACCCGCGGTTGTCGACAGTGGGCCGGCTTCGATCGAGCAGACGCGGAATTCGAAGCCGAGCACGCCGCCGTCGCTGCGATCCTCGCCGAAGACGACGCAAGGCACCGAGAGATGGAACGGGCTGATGCCGTCGAAGGCGATGGCCGCGACAACGTGTGCCTGCTTTGGTGCGGCGCGGCTTCCGGCGTCATGTCGCGCACGGGCATCGGATTCCGGCGATTGGCTCGGGTTCAAGGCGGACGTCGCAGCAGCGCGGGCCATCGCGGCCTCCCGTTCGAAATAGCGAATGGCCCGATCCTAGCGAAAATTGTCATGTGGGTCACTGTCGTGCGACGGGCTGACGGCGAACAATGCGCACATCCCGGCTGCACCATCAGCCGCCCGTTTCAATCATCAAGGAGAGTTGCCATGCCCACGCCACGCCGCGCCCTGATCGTCATCGATGTGCAGAACGAGTACGTCACAGGCGACCTGCTGATCGAATACCCCGACGTGCAGACGTCGCTGTCGAACATCGGCCGGGCAATCGATACGGCGCGCGCCGCGCGGATTCCCGTCGTCGTCGTGCAGAACTTCGCGCCGGCCGGTTCGCCGGTCTTCGCGCGCGGCAGCGAAGGCGCGCAGCTGCATGCCGTGGTCGCCTCGCGCCAACACGATCACTATGTCGAGAAAGATCTGCCGAGCGCGTTCACGAACACCGATCTGGCCGGCTGGCTTGCGGCGCATGAGATCGGCACCCTGACGGTGGTCGGCTACATGACGCATAACTGCGACGCGTCGACGATCGTTCACGCATTGCACATGGGTCTTGCCGTCGAATTCCTGCACGACGCGACGGGTTCGGTGCCCTATGAGAACAGCGCGGGCTTTGCCAGCGCCGAAGAAATTCATCGCGTGTACAGCGTCGTGCTGCAATCGCGCTTCGCGGCGGTGGCGAGCACGCAGCAATGGGTGGAGGCCGTGGAGTCGGGCGGGCAGCTGGAACGCGGCTCGATCTATGCGTCGAACCGGAAGGCGCGCGCGAAGTCTGCCGCGTAAGTGAAGCTGGAAGGGTGTCGGGTACGCCGGCGCCCGCACAGCGCATCAGCTGTCCGGGCGAGCCTCGCTCGATCAATGCAGAGGCAGTGCGCTCAAGCGCCCATGCGCAGCGCCGGGCTGCGCAGTGCATCGATCATGCTCTCGACCATCTGCCGCGCATGCCGGCCGAAGTCCAGCACTTCCGGCACGAACAGCATGTCCTTCAATGATCCGCTGATGAACGCGTGGACCATCGACGCCGCCACGGGCACGTTCATGTCGGCGGGCAGTTGCCCTTTGGAGATCGCGTTGCGCATACACGTCTGGATGTTCGTCAGGCCCTCGCGCATCGTGTTCTGGTAGCGCGCCATCACGGGTCCCATTTCTTCGACGAATTCGCACTTGTGAAACAGGATGTCGAACACGCGGCGGCGGTGCGGATCGTTCGCCGTGTCGCGCAGACAGACAGTGCAGATCTCGATGAGGCGGCCGAGGGGATCCGCCTCGTTCGGGTCGACGGAGGCCGCTTTCAGTTCGTCGAGCGGCAGCAGCACGCGGTCGAACATTTCCGTGAAGAGCTCGCCCTTGTTTGCGAAGTGCCAGTAGATGGCGCCACGCGTGACGCCCGCCGTCTGCGCGATATCGGCCAGCGACGTACGCGATACCCCTTTCTCGGAGAAGACCTGCTCGGCTGCATCGAGGATGCGGGTGCGCGTCTCCTGCGCTTCTTCCTTGGTTCGACGGACCATTCTTGTGACCTGGGGTGAATACGGGTTTCCCCTGAAGTTTTTAAACGCGCCTGATAAAGATCATTTCACGTGCACGTTAATGCGTGGCGGATCTTTCGGGGGAAGGCCTTCTTTCGGGTTGAACGCACTTTTACGTGCATTCGTGAATGTATATATAATAGCACCCCATCGATCGGATGACTCATGTTGCAGTGAACGGTTAATATCCGTCACTGTTGTCTTTTCATGCACTTTTGCGCTGTCTCAAAGAATGGGCGGCGCGGTGCGGCATTTCCCGGTTTGGCGCATTTCGCAATGGGTGCACCCGCAGGAAAAGCATTCTTGAGCGTCCGGTCACGGCGTCGTTGAGATGCCAATGTGCACAAGCCTTCTCCGGAGAGAGATGCACGCACTTTTTCCTTCTCAGTCTTTGACAGAGGTCGCTCCATGCGCGTCGAACGGGTTCCATTCCGCTTACTCACTGCCGCGACGGCTGCCGTAATGCTGGCAGCGTGCGGACAAAAACAATCAGCACCTCCGCCTCAAACTCCTGAAGTCGGCGTCGTCACGGTCCAGCCGCAAGCCGTGCCCGTCGTCACCGAACTGCCGGGCCGCACCAGTGCGTTCCTCGTTGCGCAAGTGCGCGCGCGGGTGGACGGCATCGTGCTGCGCCGGGAATTTACGGAAGGCACGCAGGTCAAGGCCGGCCAGCGTCTGTACAAGATCGACCCGGCGCCGTACATCGCCACGCTGAACAGCGCGAAGGCATCGCTTGCCAAGGCGCAGGCGAATCTCGCGTCGACCACCGCACAGGCGAACCGCTACAAGGTGCTGGTCGCGGCGAACGCCGTCTCGAAGCAGGACTACGACAACGCCGTGGCCGCCGAAGGCCAGGCGGCCGCCGACGTCGCAGCGGGCAAGGCCGCCGTCGACACCGCGCAGATCAACCTCGGCTATACGGACGTCGTGTCGCCCGTGTCGGGCCAGGTCGGGATATCGCAGGTCACGCCGGGCGCGTACGTGCAGGCGAGCCAGGCGACGCTGATGTCGACCGTGCAGCAACTCGATCCCGTCTACGTGGACGTCACGCAGTCGAGCCTTTCGGGCCTGAAGCTGCGCCGCGCAATCCAGGCAGGCCGCCTGAAGACCAACGGCCCGAACGCCGCGAAGGTCGAGCTGGTGCTCGAAGACGGCCGCGTCTATTCGGAGAAGGGCAAGCTGCAGTTCACCGACGTCACCGTCGACCAGACCACGGGCTCAGTGACGATCCGCGCGATCTTCGCGAACAAGGATCATGTGCTGCTGCCGGGCATGTTCGTGCGCGCGCGCATTGAGGAAGGCGTCAACGAAAACGCGCTGCTGGTGCCGCAGATCGGCGTCACGCACGACCAGAAGGGCCAGCCGACGGCGCTCGTACTGAACAAGGACGGCAAGGTCGAATTGCGCACGCTGCAGGCCACGTCGACCTACGGCCAGTACTGGGTGGTCGAAGGCGGCCTGAATGTGGGCGATCGCGTGATCGTGAATGGCGTCGACAAGGTCAAACCGGGCGCGCAGGCGAAGGGCGTGCCGGCCCAACTGCCGCCGCCGGCCGCAGCATCGGACGCGAGCGCGGCGGCTGCGCCGGGCGCGCCCGCCGCAAGCGGCGCGCAGGCAGCCAGCGGCGCGGCCGCGGCCTCCGCTGCATCGGGCGCGTAATCAAGGGAGCCTGCTTCATGGCAAAGTTTTTTATTGATCGCCCGATCTTTGCTTGGGTGATCGCCATCATTCTGATGCTGGCGGGTCTGGCGTCGATCTTCACACTGCCCGTCGCGCAATATCCGACCATTGCGCCGCCCGCCGTGCAGATCAGCGCGACCTACCCGGGCGCATCGGCGAAAACGGTTGAAAACACCGTCACGCAGGTGATCGAGCAGCAGATGAGCGGTCTCGACCACCTGCTGTACCTGTCGTCGACTTCGGACGACTCTGGCACGGCTACCATCACGCTGACGTTCGCGGCGGGCACCAACCCGGACATCGCGCAGGTGCAGGTGCAGAACAAGCTGCAGCTCGCGACGCCGTTGCTGCCGCAGGTGGTGCAGCAGCTCGGCACGAAGGTCACGAAGTCGAGCAGCAGCTTCCTGCTGGTCATGGCGTTCGTGTCGACGGACGGCAGCATGACCAAGTACGACCTCGCGAACTACGTCGCGTCGAACGTGCAGGACCCCGTCAGCCGTATCGACGGCGTGGGTACCGTCACGCTGTTCGGCTCGCAGTATGCGATGCGGATCTGGCTCGACGCCCACAAGCTGACCAACTTCGGCCTCACGCCCGTCGACGTCGAAACGGCGTTGCAGGCGCAGAACGTCCAGGTGGCGGGCGGCTCGCTCGGCGGCACGCCGTCGATTCCGGGCCAGCTGCTGCAGGCCACTATCAGCGAAGCGACGCTGCTGACCACGCCCGAGCAGTTCGGCAACGTGCTGTTGAAGGTCAACCAGGACGGCTCGCAGGTGCGCATCAAGGACGTCGCACGCATCGAGCTGGGCGGCGAAAACTACAATTTCGACACCAAGTACAACGGTCAGCCGACGGCGGGCTTCGGTATCCAGCTGGCGACGGGCGCCAACGCGCTGGCGACGGCGAAGGCCGTGCGCGACAAGATCGACCAGCTCTCGAAGTACTTCCCGCATGGTCTCGTCGTGAAGTACCCGTACGACACGACCCCGTTCGTGCGACTGTCGATCGAAGAAGTGGTCAAGACGCTGCTCGAAGGTATCGTGCTCGTGTTCCTGGTCATGTACCTGTTCCTGCAGAACCTGCGCGCCACGCTGATCCCGACGATCGCCGTGCCCGTGGTGCTGTTGGGCACGTTCGCGATCATGAGCGCCGTGGGTTTCTCGATCAACGTGCTGTCGATGTTCGGTCTAGTGCTCGCTATCGGCCTGCTGGTGGACGATGCCATCGTGGTCGTGGAGAACGTCGAGCGGGTGATGTCCGAGGAGGGCCTGTCGCCGAAAGACGCAACCCGCAAGGCGATGGACCAGATCACGGGCGCGCTGATCGGCGTCGCGCTGGTGCTGTCGGCCGTGTTCGTGCCGGTGGCGTTCTCGGGCGGTTCGGTCGGCGCGATCTATCGTCAGTTCTCGCTGACGATCGTCGCGGCGATGGTGCTTTCCGTGCTGGTCGCGTTGATTCTCACGCCGGCGCTGTGCGCGACGATCCTGAAGCCGATCCCGCAGGGCCATCACGAAGAGAAGAAGGGCTTCTTCGGCTGGTTCAACAAGACCTTCGACAGGAGCCGCGACAAATACCACTCGGGCGTGCATCACGTGATCAAGCGCTCGGGCCGCTGGCTCATCATCTATCTGGTGGTGATCGTCGCGGTGGGTCTGCTGTTCGTGCGTTTGCCGAAGTCGTTCCTGCCGGATGAAGACCAGGGCACGATGTTCGTGCTGGTGCAGACGCCGTCCGGCTCGACGCAGGAAACCACGGCGCGCGCCCTGAAGGACATCTCCGACTGGCTGCTGAACGACGAGAAGTCGATCGTCGAATCGACGTTCACCGTGAACGGCTTCAGCTTCGCGGGCCGCGGCCAGAATTCGGGTCTCGTGTTCGTGCGGATGAAGGACTACGCGGAACGTCAGCACGCGAACCAGAAGGTTCAGGCGCTGGTCGGACGGATGTACATGCACTTCGCGGGCTACAAGAACGCGGTCGTGTTCCCGGTCAATCCGCCGTCCATTCCGGAACTGGGTACGGCGTCGGGCTTCGACTTCGAGCTGCAGGACCGCGCGGGCCTTGGCCACGAAAAGCTGATGGCGGCGCGTAACCAGCTGCTCGGCATGGCCGCGAAAGATCCGACGCTCGCACAGGTGCGTCCGAACGGTCTGAACGACACGCCGCAGTTCAAGGTGTCGATCGATCACGAAAAGGCGGCGGCGCAAGGCGTGAGCCTCTCGACCATCGACCAGACGTTCTCGATCGCATGGGCATCGGCGTACGTGAACAACTTCCTCGATACGGACAGCCGGATCA
Organism: Paraburkholderia phymatum STM815; assembly: GCF_000020045.1. GTDB lineage: Bacteria > Pseudomonadota > Gammaproteobacteria > Burkholderiales > Burkholderiaceae > Paraburkholderia > Paraburkholderia phymatum. Next base: position 545,440 of record NC_010622.1, read on the forward strand.
AGAAGGTGTACCTGCAAGCCGACGCACCGTTCCGTATGACGCCCGAGAATCTGAGCGACTGGTACGTGCGCAATACGGCGGGCAGCATGGTGCCGTTCTCGGCCTTCGCAAGCGGCCAGTGGACCTACGGTTCCCCCAAGCTCGAGCGCTATAACGGCATTTCGGCCGTGGAAATCCAGGGCCAGGCGGCGCCCGGCAAGTCGACGGGTCAAGCCATGACGGCGATGGAAGCGATCGCGGCGAAGCTGCCGGCGGGTATCGGCTATGAATGGACGGGTCTGTCGTTCCAGGAGCGACAGTCGGGTTCGCAGGCGCCGATCCTGTACGGCATCTCGATCCTCGTCGTGTTCCTGTGTCTTGCCGCACTGTATGAAAGCTGGTCGATTCCGTTCTCGGTGATCATGGTGGTGCCGCTCGGCGTGCTGGGCGCGCTGCTCGCGGCGACACTGCGCGGGCTGGAGAACGACGTGTTCTTCCAGGTCGGTCTGCTGACGACGGTGGGGCTGTCCGCGAAGAATGCCATTCTGATCGTGGAATTCGCGCGAGAGTTGCAGCAGGGCGAAGGCATGGGGCCGGTGGAAGCGGCGTTGGAAGCGGCGCGTCTGCGGTTGCGTCCCATCCTGATGACGTCCCTCGCGTTCATTCTCGGCGTGCTGCCGCTTGCGATCAGCAACGGCGCGGGTTCGGCCAGCCAGCATGCAATTGGTACGGGTGTGATCGGCGGTATGTTGACGGCGACCTTCCTCGCGATTTTCATGATCCCGATGTTCTTCGTGGTGATTCGCGCGAAGTTCACGGGCGAGAAGGAAGACCCGGACGAAGCGATGAAGCACTACAACGAGCACCATCCGCATGAACCGCCAGGCGGCAGCGGCCCGGGCAACGCCAGCTGAGGACATTGAGATGCATAAATATTCGTTGATGGCAGTGGCCGTCGCGCTGTTCGCCACGGGCTGCACGATGGAGCCGACGTACCACCAGCCGGCCGCGCCCGTTTCGGGCACGTTCCCGAGCGACGGCGTGTACGCGACGCAACCCGTGCCCGGTGCGGGCGCGCGCTCGGCGAACGGCCAGCCGGCGGTGGAGATCGGCTGGCGCGACTTCTTCGTCGATCAGCGCCTGCAACGTCTGATCGAGATCGCGCTGAAGAACAATCGCGATCTGCGCGTGTCGGTGCTGAACATCGAGGCTTCGCGCGCGCAATATCAGATTGCGCGCGCGGCGCTGTTCCCGGCGCTCGACGCTTCCGCGTCGCAGACGAAGCAGCGCACGCCGAAGAATCTGTCGGTGTTCGGCAATACGATTTCCAACGAGTATTCGGTCGGCTTGAATGCTTCGTGGGAAATCGACTTCTTCGGCCGGATTCGCAGCCTGAAGGACCAGGCACTCGCGCAGTATCTGGCGACGGCACAGGCACGCAAGGCGGCGGAAATCGCGCTGGTCGCATCGGTCGCGGATCAGTACATGACCGTGCTGGCCTATGACGATCTGCTGAAGGTCACGGAGAACACGCTTAAGAGCGCGCAAGAGTCTTATCGGATCACGAAGTTGCAGTACGACACGGGTACGGGTTCTGAACTCGACCTGCGTCAGGCTCAGACCGTTGTCGAGCAGGCGACTGCGAACCTGCAGTCGCAGGCGCGTTTGCGGGCGCAGGCTGAGAACGCACTTGTTCTCCTTGTTGGTGAGCCGTTGCCGTCTGATATGCCGAGCGGACTTATCCTCGACGATCAGAATCTGCTGACGGACATTCCGGCCGGTCTGCCGTCGGATCTGCTCACGCGACGTCCCGACATCATGGAGGCCGAGCAGAACCTGCTGGCGGCCAACGCGAATATCGGTGCGGCGCGCGCGGCCTTCTTCCCGAAGGTTTCGTTGACGGGCAGCTTCGGCACGCTGAGCCCGACACTCGGCGGGCTGTTCAAGCCAGGTTCGGCGGCGTGGAGCTTCGCGCCGACGATCACGCTGCCGATCTTCGAAGGCGGCCAGAACATCGCGAACCTGGATCTCGCCAACGTCGAGAAGAACATCCAGATCGCGCAGTACGAAAAGGCGATTCAGACGGCGTTTCGCGAGGTGGCCGACGGGCTCGCGGCGCGCGGCACCTACGATGAGCAGATCAAGGCGCTCGAACGCGATACGTTCGCGGAACAGCGTCGACTGGATCTGTCGGACCTGCGTTACCGGAATGGCGTCGACAGCTATCTCGCGGTGCTGACCGCGCAGACCAGCCTGTATAGCGCACAACAGCTGCTGATCACGGCGCGCATGGAGCGTCTGACGAACCTCGTCGATCTGTACAAGGCGCTCGGCGGCGGCTGGATCGAACATGCAGGCGATCAGCCGCGTCCGGCGGACGCGCCTGTCGATTACGGCGCGGCCAGCGCGCCTGTTGCCGCTTCGGCCGCGACGGCGGGCTGACCCACCGGGTTCGAGCGACGGAAGCTTCTTTTCCGACTGCAAAACGCCACGGCATGCCGTGGCGTTTTTTTTGCGCGCTTCGTGCAAACGCTGGCCTGATGGTCAGGCCTCGCGGTCAGTTCGGTTCTCCAGATCGTTTCCAGGCGCTAGCATCGAAACGGGATCGGTCGGCGAAGCAGATCAATCTGATGAAGGAGGCTCGGGATCTGGGGCCGAACGCACGTTGCGTTTGTCGCGGCGTCTGCTTAATGCATGTCGGCGGCACGCAGCATGTCGTCGCCGGCGATGGCATTGTCATTGCTGCCGCGTCCGTCGAAGTCGTGGCCAGCGCGGCGAATCTCGCGCTTGGCGGTGCGTTCGCCCTTCACGCCATTGAAGATCAGGTTAAGCACGACGGACGAAACCGACGCCAGCAGAATGCCGCTGTGCAGAAGCGGTGACAATGCGGGCGGCAGCCTGGAAAAGAAGTGCGGCGAGACGACGGGTACGAGTCCGAGACCGATGCTCACAGCAACGATGAAGAGGTTGTGATGGTTCTTCACGAAGTCGACCTTCGACAGGACCTTGATGCCGTTCGCGGCCACCATGCCGAACATCACAATGCCTGCGCCGCCCAGCACGAAGGCGGGCACGGACGCGACCACTTGAGCCATCTTCGGGAACAGGCCGAGCAGCACAAGTATCACACCGCCCATCGCGCACACAAAACGGCTCTTCACGCCCGTCACGCCGATCAAACCGACGTTTTGCGAGAACGACGTGTGCGGGAACGAGTTGAAGATGCCGCCGATCAGCGTGCCGAGGCCGTCCACGCGCAACCCGCGAACAAGCGTCTTCTGGTCGACGGGACGCTCCACCATGTCCCCGACCGCGAGGAACATCCCTGTGGATTCAATGAACGTGACGAACATCACGGTCACCATCGTCGCAATGGAAAGCGGATCGAAGTGCGGCAGGCCGAAGTGGAACGGCATGACGAAGCCGACCCACGGCGCGTTCGTCACGCCTTCCATGTTCACGCGGCCCAGTAGTGCGGCAATCACGAAGCCCGCGACGATGCCGAGCAGCACGGAAATATTCGCGATGAAGCCCTTGCCGAATTTGTTGATTAGCAGAATCAGCGTGAGCACGACGAGCGACAGGCCGAGATAGACGGGATTGCCGTAATCCGGATTGCCGACGCCGCCCGCTGCCCAGTTGATGCCGACTTCCATCAGCGAAAGCCCGATCACCGAGATCACCACGCCCACCACGACGGGCGGGAAGAAGCGCAGCAGCTTGCCGATCATCGGTGCGACGACGATGCCGATCACGCCGGCCGCAATAGTCGAGCCGAAGATGTCGAGTATGCCGAGGTTCGGATTCGTGCCGATCGCAACCATCGGACCGACGGCGGCGAACGTGCAACCCATGATCACAGGCAGCCGGATCCCGAATATCCACAGGCCGAGCGTCTGGATCAGCGTAGCGATCCCACAGGAAAAAAGATCGGCGCTGATCAGAAAGGCGATTTGCTCTTTCGGCAGATTGAGCGCGCTGCCGATAATCAGCGGCACCGCGACGGCACCTGCGTACATCACCAGTACGTGCTGAATGCCGAGCGTCAGCAACTGGCCGAAGGGCAGTCGCTCGTCGCACGGATGAACCGTGTTCGAGTGCATCTTGTCTCTCTCCACATCTCGTTTTGGGATGACTCCAAGGTATGCGGGACGAAAAGACGCCACAAGACCACGGCTGCCTATTTCAACCTTTACCGCGACGATATGCGTGAACCAGATTTGGAACACGCTGGTTAGGCGAGAACGCGCAAATTCGCCGGAATCCCTTATGCCGTGGTGGCTTGCCGGAAATTCATCAACAGGGCCTTCTGCCGCGACGTATCTGTGCCCATATGATGTGTATTGCGGTTCGCACATAATGCGTTTTCGGCGTGCGCGAAATCAGGGGTGGGTTAACCCTCGCGGGCGAGCGTGACGTGTGACAATGCCTGTCCGCCGTCTGCCGCGCAAAGCAGGCACACGCAAGGTCCATGCAGTGCGCAAAAAGACCATCCATCGCAACCGCTTACTCAACGCATCGCATTCATGTCCTTTCTTGGCATCGATCTCGGTACAGGTTCACTGAAGCTCGCGATCATCGACGACGAAGGCCGCGAGCAGTGCTCGACGAGCATCGCCTATGCAATCGACACGCCGCATCCCGGTTGGGCGGAGATCGACCCGCTGATCTGGTGGCGCGCGCTGTGCGAAGCTGCCGCGCGCTTTCCCGACGCCCAACGCAGCGCGGTGCGAGCAATCGGCTTTTCCGGTCAGATGCATGGTGTCGTACTGAGTGACGCGCATGGCAACGCCGTGCGGCCCGCGATGCTCTGGCCCGACACGCGCGCGTTGTCCTTGCTGGATGCATGGCCCGCGCCTCAGCCCAATCCCGTTGCACCGGGCATGGCTGGTCCGCTGTTGCGGTGGGTCGCGTTGCACGAACCGCAATCGATTCTGGCTGCACGCTGGGCGATGCAGCCCAAAGACTGGGTGCGCCTGAAGCTAGGCGGAGCGATCGCGAGCGACCCCTCGGATGCTTGCGCGACAGCGCTCGCCGAACCGTCCGGCGCCTGGGATCGCGCGTTGCTCGACCGGCTTGGCTTGCCGGGCGAATGGTTCGCGCCGCTAGCGCCGTCGTATGCCGCGGGCGGCACGCTGTCGGATGAAGCGGCTCAGGCGCTCGGTTTGCCCGCGGGCGTTTTGCTTGCGACGGGTGCTGGCGACACCCCATGCGCTGCGCTAGGCAGCGGACTGACAGGCGACGGCGACGCGCTGCTGACGACGGGCACGGGTGGCCAGATTCTCGTACTCGCGACGGACGAGCCCGACGCGGTGCCGGGACTACATCGCTATCGGGCGGCGACGGATCACTGGTATCGGATGGCCGCGATGCAGAATGTCGGCGTTGCGCTCGAAGCCGTGCGCGGCTGGCTGTCATATGAATGGCAGCACGCCTACCGTGACGCATTCGAGTCCGATGTCTCACCCGGCCTCACGTTTCTCCCGTATCTCACAGGCGAGCGCACGCCGTGGCTGAATCCCGCCGCGCGTGGCGGATGGCTGGGCCTTGCACTGGGCACGTCGCGGGGCGCGATGATGCGCGCGGCGTTCGAAGGCGTCGCGTTCTCGTTGCGCGCAGGACTCGATTCGATCCGGCAGAGCGGTGCGCGTGTATCGGCGTTGAGGCTGGCGGGCGGCGGCTCGGTCGATCCGCGTTGGCGGCAGTTGCTAGCCAATGCGTTGCAGGTCGAACTGCACGCCGTCGATTGCCCGAACGCGGCGGCGCGTGGCGCCGCCCTGCTCGGTGGCATCGCTGCCGGCCATTGGCACGCGGGCGACCTTGCTGCGCTGGCTCCTGCGGCAACGCGCGTCGCCGGGCCGCAGGGCGACGCGCAACTCGCCGCGCGTTACGCACGCTTCATCGATCTTTACGGCCGCGTCGAGCCCTGGTTCGCGCAGCTGTCCAGATGACGCACGCGCCGTCGCATGAGGACAATCGCGCGACGCGGCTTGCCATTCACGCGGCCTGCAGATGCGCGATCATGTTCGGAGCGCGGCGCGCGTGCGTGAGCGACAATGCGGGCCGCAACGGTTCAAGGCAACCCGCACGCGGATTCGCAAGAACGGCGGGTAACAGGTTCAAGGAACTACAGGAGCATTCACGATGAAGACGAAAGCAGCAATCGCATGGAAAGCAGGCGCACCGTTGACGATCGAAGAAGTCGATCTCGAAGGTCCGCGCGCCGGTGAGGTGCTGATCGAGGTGAAGGCGACGGGTATTTGCCACACCGACTACTACACGCTGTCGGGCGCCGATCCGGAAGGGCTCTTCCCCGCGATTCTCGGTCATGAGGGCGCAGGCGTGATTGTCGATACCGGCCCCGGCGTCGGCACGCTGAAGAAGGGCGATCACGTCATTCCGCTCTACACGCCCGAGTGCCGTCAATGCAAGTTCTGTTTGTCGCGCAAGACAAACCTGTGTCAGGCGATCCGCGCGACGCAGGGCAAGGGCCTGATGCCCGATGCGACCTCGCGTTTCTCGCTCGACGGCAAGCCGCTGTTCCACTACATGGGCACGTCCACGTTCTCGAACTACATCGTCGTGCCGGAAATCGCGGTCGCGAAGATTCGTGAAGACGCGCCGTTCGACAAGGTCTGCTACATCGGCTGCGGCGTGACGACGGGTGTCGGCGCGGTCGTGTATTCGGCGAAGGTGGAAGCGGGTGCGAATGTCGTCGTGTTCGGTCTGGGTGGCATCGGCCTCAATGTGATCCAGGGCGCCAAAATGGTAGGGGCCGACAAGATCATCGGCGTCGATATCAACCCGGGCCGCGTCGAACTCGCGAAGAAGTTCGGCATGACGCACTTCATCAACCCGAACGAGGTCGAGAACGTCGTCGATCACATCGTGCAACTGACTGACGGCGGCGCGGACTACTCGTTTGAATGCGTCGGCAACACGACGCTGATGCGCCAGGCGCTCGAGTGCACGCACAAGGGCTGGGGCCAGTCGTTCATCATCGGCGTGGCGGCGGCCGGTCAGGAAATCAGCACGCGTCCGTTCCAGCTGGTCACGGGCCGCGAGTGGAAGGGCTCGGCGTTCGGCGGCGCGCGGGGCCGCACCGATGTGCCGAAGATCGTCGACTGGTACATGGAAGGCAAGATCAATATCGACGACCTGATCACACATCACCTGAAGCTCGATCAGATCAACGAAGGCTTCGACCTGATGAAGAAGGGCGAGTCGATCCGCTCCGTCGTCATCTACTAAAGGAGCGCGCGATGCTCGAACTGATCGAATCGCACGCGTCGTTCGGCGGCACGCAGCGTATCTACAGCCACGAGTCGAAGGCGATCGGCTTGCCGATGCGCTTTTCCGTCTTCATGCCGAAAGAGGCGTCGCAGAAGAAGGTGCCGGCGCTGTTTTATCTGGCCGGGCTGACCTGCACCGAAGAGACGTTTCCGATCAAGGCGGGCGCGCAGCGCTTCGCCGCACAGCACGGCATCGCGCTGATCGCGCCCGACACCAGTCCGCGCGGCGCAGGCGTGCCGGGCGAGACGGACTCGTGGGACTTCGGCGTCGGCGCGGGCTTCTACGTCGATGCGACGCAGGAACCCTGGTCGAAGCACTATCGGATGTATTCATACGTGCGTGACGAGCTGCGCGAGACGGTCGTCAACGAATTGCCCGTCGACGGCGCGCGGCTTGGCATCTTTGGCCACTCGATGGGCGGTCATGGCGCGCTGATGCTGGCTTTGCGCAATCCGGACATCTATCGGTCCGTGTCGGCGTTCGCGCCGATTGCCGCGCCGACGCGCTGTCCGTGGGGCGAGAAAGCGTTCAGCGGTTACCTGGGCGCCGATCGCGAAGCGTGGAAGCACTACGACGCAAGCGAACTCGTCGGCAAGGCCTCACGCAAGTTTGCCGAAGGGATTCTGGTGGATCAGGGGCTCGCCGACAACTTTCTCGCGCAGCAGCTGAACCCCGACGTGTTCGAAGCCGCGTGCAAGGCAGCCGATCAGCCGCTCACGCTGCGCCGGCATGAGGGCTACGACCACGGCTACTTCTTCATTTCGACGTTCATCGAGGACCACCTCGCCCATCACGCGAAGGTGCTGCTCGGCTGAAGTTGCGGGCCGCAAGTGTAGAAAGCAAAACGGGGTGGCTCCTTTAGCCACCCCGTTTCTTTTCGCGCTATCTGCGCGCATGTTGCACCAGCAGACTCGCGCCGTATACCAGCGCCGCGAGCAGCGTGATCCAGAAGCTCGTCGGCCAGTCGGTATAGAAGGCGAGCGTCACGCCGATCCACGCCTGCGCGAGTGCGAGCAGCGCAGCGAGCACGAGTCCGACAGAGAGCCGCGTCGACAGGTTTTGCGCGGCGGCGGCCGGTCCGACCATCAATGTAAACACGAGCAGCACGCCGACGATCTGCGTGCATGCGGCGACGGCGAGCGCCGCGATCGCGAGAAACAGCACCGACACGAGCCGCAGCGACACCCCTTTCGCTTCCGCCAGCTCGGGCTGCAGCGAAGCAAACAGCAACGGGCGCATGATTGCGGCCAGCGCGATCAGACTGACGACGCCAAGCGCGGCAAGCACGGCGAGCGTCGACGAACTGACGCCGAGCACGTTGCCGAACAGCAGCGCCGTGACCTGCGTCGCATAGGCGGTGAAGAAGTGCAGAAACAGAAGGCCGAAGCCAAGCGCGAGCGACAGGATCACGCCGATGGCCACATCGCGGCCCGCCAGCTTTTCGCCGAGCGCGCCCATGCCGACGCCCGCCGCGAGCGTGAAGCCTATCATCCCCCAGATCGGCGAAATACCGATCAGCACCGCGCCCGTTGCGCCCGTGAAGCCGACGTGAGACAACGCGTGCCCCGCGAAGGTCTGCCCGCGCATCACGAGGAAGTACCCGACGATGCCCGACAGCACGGCCACAATCCCCGACGCCGCGAAGGCGTTCACCATGAAATCGTATTCAAACATCGTGCGTGTGTCCGTCGCGTGAGGCGTGGTGGTGGGCTTCTTTCGGGCCATGCGAATGCCCGTGGCCGTGCGGCTCGCCGTGTTGATGGTCGTCGTCTTCGTGTTCGTGATCGTGCTTTTCGACATCGAAATCGCCCGACATCACGAAGATGCGGCCGTTCACGCGCATCACATCGATGGTCGAACCGTAAAGGCGCGAGAGCACCGGCTTCGTGATCACTTCATCGACGGTGCCGAGCGCCGCCACGCCATTGCCCAGATACAGCACGCGGTCGAGCGCATGCAGCAGCGGATTGAGTTCGTGCGCCGAGAACAGCACGGCGATGCCGAGTTCCTGCTGCACACGCTTGACCAGTTCGACGACGGTTTTCTGATGATGCGGATCGAGGCTGATCAGCGGTTCGTCGAGCAGCAGCAGACGCGGATTGCCGAGCAGGCATTGCGCGAGCAGCAGCCGTTGGCGCTCGCCGCCCGACAGCTCTGACAGCGGACGTGCAGCCAGCGCGCTGCCGTCAACCAGGTCCAGCACACGGTCGACATCGGCGCGCGCCTTGGCGTCGGCATGCGGCAAGCCCCATCGATGCCCGTCCGCAGCCATCGCCACGAAGTCGCGACCGCGCACGCGCCGGCCGGCGAGCGCGCTGCGCGTCTGCGGCATATAGCCGATTGACGGATTGCCGCGCACGACGGGCTGGCCGAGCACGCGCACCGTACCGCCCGCCGCCGGCACGAGGCCGAGCACCGAGCGCATCAGGGTCGTCTTGCCCGCGCCGTTGGGCCCGAGCACGCCGATGAATTCGCCCTGGTTGATCGTGAAGCTGGTGTCGCGCAGGATCGTTCGGTCGCCGAGTTCGAGCGTCACGCGATCGAGTTCGAGCACGGGGGTCGTGCCCGACGATGCCTGGCGGCGAGGCGTGTTCATGGAGTCTTTCCCTTGTTCGTGCTGCTGAGGTTGCTTGCGGCGAGCGCGTTGCCGAGCGCATCGAGTTGCGCCAGCATCCATTGCTGGTAGCTCTGGCCGGCGGGTTGCGTCTCCGTCACGCTCACCGTCGGCACATGCGATTGCTGCGCGAGTTTCAGCATGTGTCGGGTCAGAGCCTCGGTTGCCTGGCTGTTATAGATGAGAACGCGCACACGTTGCTCGCGAAGATCGCGCTCGAACGCGGCGATATCCGACGCGCTCGCTTCCGTACCGTTCATCGCGGCCAGCTGGAAGCGCTGGTTTCGCATGTCGACGCCGATTGCATCCGACATGTAGCCGAACACCGGCTCCGTTGCCGTCACGCTCACGTGCGCGTACTGACTGCGCAGCGCCGCAACCTTGTCGTCGATTGGCTTGAGCGAGCCGAGAAACTTCGCGAGGTTCGCATCATACGCCGCCTTGTGCGAAGGATCAGCCGACGCGAGCGCCGCGCTCACCGCACGCGCAACGGCGCGCATCGTCGACGGGTCGTACCACAGGTGCGGGTTGTCGCCGCTCTTCTTGCCGACGAGTTCCGCTGCGACGATCGTTTTGCGCCTGTCGTTCTTCGATGCGCTCAGCAGTTTCACCATCCAGGGATCGTAGTCGGCGCCGTTGTAGACGACAAGGTTCGCATGCTGCAACGCGCGAGCCGTCTTCGGGCTCGCTTCGAACAGATGTGGATCCTGATCCGGATTGCTGAGAATGCTCGTCACTTCGACGCGGTCGCCGCCCAGTTGCTGCGCGACGTCGCCATAGAAATTCTCCGCCGCGACGACGGTAATTTTCGCGTCCTGCGCATGCGCGGCCTGGCCGAAAGCGACAGCAAACAGCGTCGATGCGACGGCGCGCGTCAGAAGCTTCCACATCGAATTGTTCTTCTTCATCGGGATAACCTTTTGCCTGAGAGGCGTCTGGATTGCATGGGAAAGCGCGTGTGGGCGTCAGGCGTGGCCGTGCTTGCAGGCGGCGCACAGTCCGCTCAACTCGACGACCTGGTGATGCACCTCGAATCCCTGGGCGGGCGCGCTGCGCGACAACTGCGCGGCCAGCCTGTCGCCGGGAATCTCGACGGTTTCGCCGCATGCGTCGCACATGAGGAACTGGCTCTGATGTGGCTCGCCCATCTGGCAGCACGCGAAAAATGCGTTCTTCGATTCGATCCGATGCACGAAGCCATGCTCGACGAGGAATTCGATCGCGCGATAGACGGTCGTCGGCGGCACGCGGCCGCGTTGCGGTTCCAGCGCGGCGAGCAGATCGTACGCGCCGACGGGGCGCTCGCTCTCTGCGATCAGCGTGTAGACCTGGCGGCGCAGGGTCGTCAGCGCGAGACCGCGCTCGGCGGCGAGCGCATCGGCTCGCGCCAGCTTATGCGCGAGCCGCGCCGCCTGATCGCCGGCAACGGCGGAATGAAGACGGGACGAGCGGGTCATCGGACGAACTCCGGAAGCAACCGATTGAATGAAGGCGCAATGATATAACGTATCTCGAAAAAAATGTCATTGCCCGTTGCAACGTCATCGCCGATTCTTAATGAGACGGCCGTAGACGAGCCTGTCGGTGGTGCCGCGCTGCACCATCGAAATTGCACGGCGCGCCTTGACATGACCGGACGCGTATCCGATCATTCGATCACAACGAGAGCAATTGCTCGATTACCGGGCGTTAGCTCGTGCTGATCGAAACGTCGATCGAAGAATCAAACGAATCGGAGACAGGTTGTGACAGCCCGACTGCAAGGCAAGGTGGCGATTCTCACGGGCGCGGCGAGCGGTATCGGAGAGGCGGTGGCCCGGCGGTATCTGGAAGAGGGCGCGCACTGCGTACTGGTGGACGTGAAGCCGGCGAGCGATTTCGCGCACGCGCTACGCGAATCGGACGGCGATCGCGTGCTGACCCTGAGCGCAGACGTGACGAAGCGTGACGACATCGGGCGCATCGTTGAGCAAACGGTGCAGCGTTTCGGCCAGATCGATATTCTCTTCAACAACGCGGCGCTGTTCGACATGCGGCCGCTCCTCGACGAATCCTGGGACATCTTCGACAAGCTCTTCGCGGTCAACGTGAAAGGCATGTTCTTTCTGATGCAGGCCGTCGCGCAGCGCATGGTCGAGCAGGGCCACGGTGGCAAGATCGTCAACATGTCGTCGCAGGCGGGCCGCCGCGGCGAGGCGCTTGTGTCGCATTACTGCGCGACCAAGGCTGCCGTGCTCAGTTATACGCAGTCGGCCGCGCTCGCGCTCGCGCCGCACCAGATCAACGTGAACGGCATCGCACCGGGCGTCGTCGATACGCCAATGTGGGACCAGGTCGATGCGCTCTTCGCGCGTTACGAAAACCGGCCGCTCGGCGAGAAGAAGCGTCTCGTCGGTGAAGCGGTGCCGCTGGGCAGAATGGGACTGCCCGCGGATCTGACGGGGGCGGCGCTGTTCCTCGCATCGTCCGATGCGGATTACATCACCGCGCAAACCCTGAATGTCGACGGCGGCAACTGGATGAGCTGACGGGCATTCATTCGCCGCAACCGCTACCCGGCGCACACGCAACCGCCGGTCACGTACCAAAACGCAAGTACGAATAAAGGAGACAAACGATGAAGCCCACCTGCAAACCCGCGCTCAACGCATTCGGCGCCGCGGCGCTCGCGTGCGCTGCTTTCGGCGCCAACGCGGCGACCGTGACGATCGCGACATTGAACAACCCGGACATGATCGAGCTGAAGAAGCTGTCGCCGGCATTCGAGAAAGCGAATCCCGACATCAAGCTCAACTGGGTGATTCTGGAAGAAAACGTGCTGCGTCAGCGCGCGACGACGGACATCACGACGGGCAGCGGCCAGTTCGACGTGATGACCATCGGCGCGTATGAAACGCCGCAATGGGGCAAGCGCGGCTGGCTCACGCCGCTCACGGATCTGCCCGCCGATTACGATCTGAACGACGTCGTGAAGACGGCGCGCGACGGTCTTTCTTACAACGGCTCGCTGTACGCGCTGCCCTTCTACGTCGAAAGCTCGATGACGTATTACCGCAAGGATCTGTTCGCGGCGAAGGGCCTGAAGATGCCCGATAACCCGACCTACGACCAGATCGCCCAGTTCGCCGACAAGCTCACCGACAAATCCGCGGGCACCTACGGCATCTGCCTGCGCGGCAAGGCCGGCTGGGGCGAGAACATGGCCTACGTGACGACGCTCGTGAACACCTTCGGCGGACGCTGGTTCGACGAAAAGTGGCACGCGCAGCTGACCACACCGGAATGGAAGAAGGCGGTGTCGTTCTACGTCGATCTGTTGAAGAAGGACGGTCCTCCCGGAGCCAGCTCGAACGGTTTCAACGAAAACCTCACGCTGATGTCGTCGGGCAAGTGTGCGATGTGGATCGACGCGACGGTCGCGGCCGGCATGCTTTATAACAAGCAGCAATCGCAGATCGCTGACAAGGTCGGCTTCGCGGCTGCACCCACGCAAGCAACGCCGAACGGCTCGCACTGGCTGTGGGCGTGGGCGCTGGCAATTCCGAAGTCGTCGAAGCAGACCGATGCGGCCAAGAAGTTCATCACGTGGGCGACGTCGAAGCAGTACATCGAACTCGCCGCGAAGGATGAAGGCTGGGCATCGGTGCCGCCGGGTACGCGTCAGTCGACGTATGCACGCCCTGAATACAAGCAGGCCGCGCCGTTCGCCGACTTCGTGCTGAAGGCCATCGAAACAGCCGATCCGACGCATCCGACGGCAAAGCCCGTGCCGTACACGGGCGTGCAGTTCGTCGGTATTCCCGAGTTCCAGTCGTTCGGCACGGTGGTCGGCCAGAGCATCTCGGGTGCGGTGGCGGGCCAGATGTCGGTCGATCAGGCGCTGGCAGCGGGCAACGCAACGGCCGACCGCGCCGTGAAGCAGGCGGGCTATCAGAAGTGAGCCTGAAGCAATACCTTCTGTGAAATTGGCATGCCGTCTGCGTCACCGCGCGCGGACGGCGTGCGCAAGACCTTCCCGTAGCCTGGCAGGGAAGCAGTACCCAGCCGGAACCGATGCACAACGCCGGCCGACAGTGCAGTTCAACTGCATCGTCAGCCGGACTCCTGGCAGCACAGTGAGCCGCACGCCCCGCGGCCCGCGCACTACCCAAGAGGTGGTCCATCATGCGTCAACACTTGCGTCTACCCCTCATGCATGCCGAACCCCAGACCGAACACGAGCGCGAAGAGCGCAAGGCCGCGCATGCGCGCTGGCTGGTGAGCCCATCCGTCGGCGTCCTCGTCCTGTGGATGGCCATTCCACTCGCGATGACGATCTGGTTTTCGTTCTCGCGCTACAACCTGCTGAACCCCGATGAAAAGGGCTTCACGGGGCTCGATAACTACAAGTACCTCGCCAGCGACCCGGCCTTCGGTCCGTCGATCGCCCATACGCTGGAATTGATCGTCGCCGTGCTGGTCATCACCGTGGTCGGCGGCGTGCTGCTCGCGGTGCTGTTCGACCGCAAGTTCTACGGGCAGGGTATCGCGCGGTTACTCGCGATCGCGCCGTTCTTCGTGATGCCGACTGTCTCCGCGCTGATCTGGAAGAACATGATCCTGCACCCGGTGTACGGGCTGGTGGCGGACGGCATGCGTGCCGTCGGGCTCGCGCCGGTCGACTGGTTCGCGGATTATCCATTGACATCCGTGATCATCATCGTCGCGTGGCAGTGGTTGCCGTTCGCGTTCCTGATTCTCTTCACCGCGATCCAGTCGCTCGACCAGGAGCAGAAGGAAGCAGCGAAGATCGACGGCGCCGGCCCGTTCGCGATGTTCTTCTTCATCACGCTGCCGCACCTGAAGCGTGCGATCGCTGTCGTCGTGATGATGGAAACCATTTTCCTGCTGTCGATCTTCGCCGAAATCTACACGACGACGGGCGGCGGTCCAGGCAACGCGACCACCAACCTGTCGTACCTGATCTATGCGCTCGGCCTGCAACAGTTCGACGTCGGCCTTGCATCCGCAGGCGGGATTCTCGCCGTGGTGCTCGCGAATATCGTGTCGTTCTTCCTCGTGCGCATGCTCGCGAAGAACCTGAAAGGGGAGTACGAAAAATGAGCCAGCTTGCCGCTACACCTGTCACGACGAAACCGACGAAAGCCAATTCGCCGCTCGCGGTCGTCGGCCGCAGCATTCCGGGCATCCTCGCGTGGTTCATCGCGCTGCTGCTGTTCTTCCCGATCTTCTGGATGACGATCACGGCATTCAAGACGGAGCAGCAGGCTTACGCGTCGTCGCTGTTCTTCACGCCGACGCTGGAGAGCTTTCGCGAAGTCTTTGCGCGCAGCAATTACTTCGGCTTCGCGTGGAACTCGATCCTGATCTCCGTCGGCGTCACGCTGCTGTGTCTGATTCTCGCCGTGCCGTGCGCCTACGCGATGGCGTTCTTCCCGACGCGCCGCACGCAGAAAGTGCTGCTGTGGATGCTGTCGACCAAAATGATGCCGTCCGTCGGCGTGCTGGTGCCGATCTATCTGCTGTGGAAGAACAGCGGCCTGCTCGATACCGTCAGCGGACTCGTGATCGTCTACACGCTGATCAATCTGCCCATTGCCGTGTGGATGTCGTTCACGTACTTCGCCGAAATTCCGCGCGACATTCTCGAAGCGGGACGCATCGACGGCGCGGCGACGTGGCAGGAAATCGTCTACCTGCTGATGCCCATGTCGTTGCCGGGTCTCGCATCGACCGCGCTGTTGCTGGTGATCCTGTCGTGGAACGAGGCATTCTGGAGCATCAACCTGTCCAGTTCCAACGCTGCTCCGCTGACCGTGTTCATCGCGTCGTATTCGAGTCCTGAAGGTCTGTTCTGGGCGAAGCTGTCGGCGGCGTCGCTGCTGGCCGTCGCGCCAATCCTGATCGTCGGCTGGGTTTCGCAGAAACAGCTCGTGCGTGGCCTTACCTTCGGGGCAGTCAAGTGACGGACATCAGAACCGACGCG
Organism: Paraburkholderia phymatum STM815; assembly: GCF_000020045.1. Taxonomy (GTDB): domain Bacteria; phylum Pseudomonadota; class Gammaproteobacteria; order Burkholderiales; family Burkholderiaceae; genus Paraburkholderia; species Paraburkholderia phymatum. The sequence goes on from NC_010622.1 coordinate 561,312, forward strand.
AACCTCGCGCTGATCTGCGACTGCGACGGCGTGCTGATCGACAGCGAAGCCGTCGCGGCCACGGTCATCGTGCAGCAACTCGAAGCGCGCTGGCCAGGCCTCGACATCGCACCCGTCGTGATGCCGTTGCTCGGGCTGCGCACCGAGCGCGTGCTGCAAGGCGCGGCCTCCGCGCTCGGCATGGCGCTGACGGCGGATGACATCGACGCGATCCGCGTGTCGGTCGGCGCGTCGGCCGTCAAGGCGCCGATGGTCGAAGGCATCGACGCGGCACTCGCGCAAATCCCGCTGACGAAGGCCTGCGCGAGCAACAGCGACCGCGGTTACGTCGAAGCGGTGCTGGAGCGCACGGGTCTTGTGAAGCACTTCGGCAGCCGTCTGTTTTGCGCGGATACCGTCGAGGCGCCGAAGCCCGCGCCCGACGTCTATCTGGCCGCTGCACGCGCAATCGGCGTGGACCCGCAAGCGTGTCTCGTGATCGAGGACAGCGTGGCAGGCGTGACGGCCGCGACGGCGGCGGGCATGACGGTGTACGGGTTCATCGGCGGCGGGCACGCGAGCGACGAGCAGGTCGGCACGTTGCGGCGGCTCGGCGCGCAGCACATTTTCGACGACATGAAGCTTTTGCCGGAACTCGTCGAGCGATGGCTGCATCGCGTGACGGCGTAAGAACTCGATGTAGCAGGGACTGCAAATATTTCGTACGGGACGGGATTAAGCGCTGGAGCGCCAATGCCCGTCGACATTGGAGACACATCATGGCAAGCGTAACGCTGCGCAACATCAGAAAGGCCTACGACGACAACGAGGTGATGCGCAACATCAACCTCGACATCCAGGACGGCGAGTTCGTCGTGTTCGTCGGCCCTAGCGGCTGCGGCAAGTCCACGCTAATGCGGATGATTGCCGGCCTCGAAGACATCTCGGGCGGCGATCTGCATATCGACGGCACGCGCATGAACGACGTGCCGCCCGCCAAGCGCGGCATTGCGATGGTGTTCCAGTCGTACGCGCTCTATCCGCACATGACGCTGTACGACAACATGGCATTCGGCCTGAAGCTCGCGGGCACGAAGAAACCGGAGATCGACGCTGCCGTGCGCAATGCCGCGAAGATCCTGCATATCGATCACCTGCTCGAGCGCAAGCCGAAGCAGCTGTCGGGTGGCCAGCGGCAGCGCGTTGCCATCGGCCGGGCGATCACGCGCAAGCCGAAGGTGTTCCTGTTCGACGAGCCGCTGTCTAACCTCGACGCCGCGCTGCGCGTGAAGATGCGCCTCGAATTCGCGCGCCTGCACGACGAGCTGAAGACCACGATGATCTACGTGACGCACGATCAGGTCGAAGCGATGACGCTCGCGGACAAGATCGTCGTGCTGTCGGCGGGCAATCTGGAGCAGGTCGGCAGCCCGAACACGCTGTATCACGCGCCGGCGAACCGCTTCGTCGCGGGCTTCATCGGCTCACCGAAGATGAACTTTCTCGAAGGTGTCGTGCAGTCGGTGTCGGCGAGCGGCGTTCTCGTCAAATACGAAACGGGCGAGACGCAGCTCGTGCTGGTCGAGCCGGGCCGCGCGAAAGAAGGCGACAAGGTGACGGTCGGCATTCGCCCGGAGCATCTGCATATCGACGTGCAGGACTACGGCGTGTCGGCGCGCATCATGGCTGTCGAATCGCTTGGCGATGCGGCGTATCTGTACGCCGAAAGCAGCGTGGCGCCCGACGGTCTGATTGCGCGCATTCCGCCGCTCGAACGGCACGAGAAGGGCGCAACGTTGCGCCTCGGCGCAACGGCCGATCATTGCCATCTGTTCGACAGCGACGGTAGTGCATTCCAGCGCAAGATCGTCGAGGTGCTGGCGGCCTGATTCACCGCGTTACATCGCAAACAGGGCGCCGTTGCTATCGCTGCAACGGCGCTTTGCTTTATGAAAGACTCGGACTTGTCCGATAGTTCCGCGCCGTATCCCATATCAAAATTGTGCATTGTCTGGCAGCGTGCATCTGAGCCGTTGTTCAGGTGGTTCTGTCCGGCACCCGTCCATTCCCGCCCGGCACGTCTCCCGCAATTGCGTCAGATTGCGCAAACATTCGCGTGCGGCCGACTCAAGACGCCATGCACAACGCCTCCCTCCTCATATACGACAACACTTCTCCGGCGTCCGTCGAGCATGCGCTGGCGCTGCATCGCGCGGGCGATCTCGATCGCGCCGGGCAGGCGTATCGCGCGATTCTCGACCTGCAACCCGACGACGCGAACACGCGCTACATGCTCGGCGTTTTGCATCTGCAGCGCCAGGAAGTCGAACGGGCGATCGAGTGCTTCGACGCATCGCTCGCGCTGCAGCCGGATCACGCCGACTGTCTGAACGATCGAGGCATCGCGGCGCTTTCGCGTGGCGACCATGAAGATGCCGCTCACTTCTTTCGCCGGGCAACCGAATGTGCGCCGCACGATGCGCTTGCTCACTGCAATCTGGGCAAGGCGCTGCGTCGTCTGTCGAAGCCGGAAGAAGCGCTGGCCAGCTTTCAGCGGGCGCTCGCGCTGGACGACGGCGATGTCGAAGCGGCGCTTGGCAGCGCAGACATGCTCGAGACCCTCGCGCGTCCGCATGAAGCGGTGACCGCGTATGAATACGCGGCGCGCTTTGCACCTGACGATATGCGCGTATTGCTCGGCCTCGGCTTGACGCTCAACGCGGTGTGCCGCCACGCCGACGCGGCAGCGTGTTTCGAACGCGCGCTGCGGCAGGAGCCGGAAAACGTGCACGCGTTGTTTGGCATTGCCTTCGCGATCGACGGCCAGTTGAAGTTCGAAGAAGCTGTGCTCCGCTACCAGCGCGCGCTCGAAGTCTTGCCGCATTCACCGACGCTCCTCAACAACATCGCTTTCACGTTGACCTGCCTGTCGCGCTATGACGAAGCCGACGAACATCTTCGCCGCGCAATTGAAATTGCACCGGATCTGTCGAACGCCCACAAGCTGCTCGGGATGTCGGAATTGCGGCGCGGGAATTTCCGCAAGGGCTGGACGAGCTACGAGCATCGCAAGACGACGCAGAGCGGGCTGCACGATTACCCGCCGCTCGATTTTCCCGAGTGGGAGGGCGAGCCGCTCGACGGCAAGCGCTTTCTGCTGGCGCGCGAGCAGGGCGCGGGTGATCAGTTGCAGTTCATCCGATACGCCGGCGTGCTGCACGATCTGGGCGCAACCGTCGACGTCTGGACGAGCGACGAACTGACGCCGTTGTTTGCGCGCATGCGCGGTGTGCAGCGCGTCCTCACGCAGGCGCCGACGAGCGGCTACGACTACTACTGCAGGATGATGAGCGTGCCGACGTGGCTCGACGACGAGGCGATTCCGCATGCCGTGCCGTATCTGTCCGCGGCAGAAGCCGAGGTCGATGCATGGCGCGCGCGGATCGGGCAGGCGGCGGGTTCAAACAGGCGAGTCGGCCTGGTGTGGGCGGGCAACCCGCAGCACTACCTCGATGTCTACCGTTCGGCGCCCCTCGCCGCGCTCGAGCCGCTCGCTTCCGTGCGCGGCTTTGCGTGGTTCGCGCTGCAGAAGGGCGCACCCGAATCGCAGCTGGATGGCGTTGCGCATCGCTGGCCGATCTGCGCGCTCGGCGAGTGGCTCGACAGCTTCCACGCGACGGCGGCCCTGATCGAGTCGCTGGACCTTGTCATTACCGTCGACACATCCGTCGCGCATCTGGCGGGTGCGCTCGGCAAGCCGGTGTGGGTGTTGCTGCCGAAGCAGGCCGACTGGCGCTGGATGATGTCGGGCGACACCAGCCCGTGGTATCCGACCGCGCGCCTGTTCCGGCAGCAGGTTCTGGGCGACTGGACGCCCGTGGTCGAATCCGTACGCGGCGCGCTCGAAGCGCTATAACCGCACAGCGCTTCCGACGCCGGGCGGATTAGCGCGTCGCCGCTCCATTCTCGTGATTCAGCGCGGCGCGCGCACACAGCTCGTCGGTCACCAGTCCCGACAGCCAGCCCCCCTTCAACGCGGCAATCACCGCATTACGTTTGCGTTCGCCGCCCGCGAAGCCGATGACGGGACGCTTCGGCGGTGAATCGAGCCGCAAGCTGGTCACACGGCGGCCCGTCGGCGATTCGACGCGTGCGCCGTCCGCGTCGATCGGCAGGCCGAGCAGTTCGGCCACGGCGCCGAGCGACACCAGTTCCTCGACTTCATCGGACGTGATGAAGCCGTCTTCATGCAGCGGACAATGCAGGCCGATGTTGCCGATGCCGACGAACGCGACATCGGCCTCGCCGGACAGCGATTCGACGATCCGGTACAAACGGTGATTGCACCACTGCGCACGTTCCGCCTCGCTATCGGCGATCAGCGGCGCGGGCAGCAGGAAGTGCTTGCCGCCCGTCTTCTCGGAGATGTGCAGCGCAACGTCGTAGCGGTTGGACGAGCCGTCCTGCGCAATCGCGCCGACCATCGACACCAGCCGGTGCTGCGGCCGCTCCAGCTGCCCGACCTGATCGACGACGGCCTTCAGCGTCCGGCCGCTGCTCACCGCGACGACCATCGGCCGTTCTTCGTTGAGATAGCGCTCCATCACCTGCGCGCCTGCGACGGCGAGCTTGCGGTCGATCTCTTCCGGCTTGTCGTTGTCGACGGGGACGACTTCGCACATCGACAGGCCGTAGCGCTTCGACAGCTGATCGGCCAGCGACAGGCAGTCGGCGAGCCGATGATCGACGCGCACCCGGATCAGATTCTTTTCGACGGCGAACGCGACGAGCCGCTGCGCGACGGGCCTCGACACCTGCAGTTTTTCCGCGATCTCGTTTTGCGTATTGCCGGCGACGTAATAGAGCCAGGCGGCGCGCGTTGCGAGATCGAGTTTTTCAGTGGACTTGGGCACGATGTGGGCGGTCAGGATTGCGCCGGAGCGCGTGACACCAGGAAGCCCTTAACGGGCGTTCCGGTGCGTTGCATGCGTGTGGCGTTCATCGCAATGTGCTTCATATCCGCATTACGCGGTGTTCGCTTCTCGCGCGGGCGCGAACATCGGCTTCACATGACGATACAACGCGCGATAGCTGGCGAGCCGCTCGCGCAGCACCGCGTGCCGCTGCGGATTCGGCGTGAATTCGGCTTCGATGGGCGGCTTGGTCAGCACCTTGGCGGGATCGCCGCCGGCCGCGAGCCAGCCCAGACGCGCCGCGCCGAGTGCCGCGCCCGTTTCGCCGCCGCCATGCTTGCGTGTGGTCGTATTCAGCGAATCGGCGAGCAGTTGTGCCCAGTAATTGCTGCGGGCGCCGCCGCCGAGCAGCGACAGCGCGTTCACTTCCGTGCCCGCGGCGCGCAACGCGTCGAGGCCGTCCGTCAGTGCGAGCGTCACGCCTTCGAGGACCGCGTAGCCCAGCAGCGCGCGGTCGGTGGCGTGCGTCATGCCGAAGAACACGCCTTGCGCGTACGGATCGTTATGCGGCGTGCGCTCGCCCGAGAGGTACGGCAGGAAGAGCGGTGCGGTGACGAGCGTTTCGTCCGGCAGCTTGTCGACTTCCGCGAGCAGCGTCGGCTCGTCGGTCGACGTGAGTTTGCAGACCCAACGCAGGCAGCTCGCCGCCGACAACACCACGCTCATCTGATGCCAGCGATCGGGGATCGCGTGACAGAACGCGTGCACGGCGGATTCGGGATTCGGCCGGAAGCTGTCGCCGATCACGCACAGCACGCCCGACGTGCCGAGCGACACGAAGCCGTCGCCCGGCTGCGTTGCGCCGATGCCGATCGCACTCGTTGCGTTGTCGCCGCCGCCTGCCGCGACCACGACGGGTTCGCGCAAGCCGAGTTCGCGTGCGAGTTCGGCGCGCAGCATGCCCGATGGCGCGCTGCCTTCGGCGAGACGCGGCATGTGCGAGCGGTTCAGGTGACAGGCTGCGAGCAGCGTGTCGGACCAGTCGCGCTGCGCGACATCGAGCCAGAGCGTGCCGGCGGCGTCGGACGGATCGGAGACCTTGTCGCCCGTCAGTTGCAGGCGCAAGTAGTCCTTCGGCAGCAGCACGCACGCCGTCTGCCGGAAAATCTCGGGCTCATGACGCGCGACCCACAACAGTTTCGGCGCAGTGAAACCGGGCATCGCCAGATTGCCGGCGATCCGATGCAGGTCCGGCGCGCGGCGATACAGCTCGTCGCATTCTTCGACGGCGCGCATGTCGTTCCACAGAATTGCCGGACGCAGCACGCGGTCTTCGTGATCGAGCAGGACGGCGCCGTGCATCTGTCCCGACAGGCCGATACCGCGAATCTGCGCGAACTGTTCCGCAAAGCGCTCGCGCAGCGCGAACAGCGCGGTGCGCGTGCCTTGCCACCAGTCGGACGGATTCTGTTCCGACCAGCGTTGATGCGGCCGCGAAACGGTGAACGGAGAACCTGCCGTGCCGACCACGCGTCCATCGGACGCGAGCAGCAGAACTTTCACTTCGGACGTGCCGAGGTCGATGCCGAGATACATGGGCGCGAAACCTTCGTCGGTAGGAGATGCGCTACTTTAGCCGCATGCCGCGTGCGATGCCATGCGCAAAAGACCTGACGGGCGCGAGGCGTCGCGAGCGGCGATCAATGGGAGCGGCCGCGCGTGAACAGCGTTCATGCGCGGCCATGAGATTGCGAATGTTTAAGGGTTTATTTGCGGCGCTTGTCGAGCCATGCGTCGACGCGTCCGAGTGCCGAACGCACCACGCTTTCGAGCGCAGCCGACCCCGCCATGCTGCCCCACAGCAGCCGGTCCGCGCAGAATGCCTGGACGGAATCGCCTGCCTTGAAGAAGCCGCGCGCGACGCTTTCGTCCATCACGCCGTCCTGATATGTGTATGGCAACTGGCCGCGCTGCCATCGGTCGAGGAAGCGCAAGAAGAGCGCGGGCAGCATTGCCGTTGCGTTCGGCTCGACCTTGCGCGCGAAGCACTCGGATAGCGTCGGCGCGATGAAGCCGGGAATCTTCGAGAAACCATCGGCGGCGACACGTTGATTCGTGTCCTGGATATAAGGATTGCCGAAGCGTTCGAGCACGACGTCGCGATACTTCGCGAGATCGAGCGGACTGGGTGTGAGGCACGGAATCACGTCTTGCGTCACGTAGTCGTGCGCAAACTGACGGATCTCGGGATCGAGCGTGCCTTCGTGGATGAACGACAGGCCGACCAGCGTACCCGCCCACGCGATGCAGCTATGCGTCGCGTTGAGGATGCGGATTTTCGCTTCTTCGTACGGCAGCACCGATTCGACGAGTTCCGCACCGACCTGTTCCCACGCGGGCCGCCCCGCGATGAAGTGATCTTCGATTACCCACTGGATGAACGATTCGCCCATCACGGGGCATGCGTCGTCGACGCCTGTTGCTGCCTTCACGCGCTCGCGCACGTCGGGTGTCGGCCGCGGCGTGATGCGATCGACCATTGAGTTGGGACATGCCGTGTTCGTATCGAACCACTGACGCAGCACGCTCGCGCCGCGCCCGTCGAGGAACTGCGTCATGCCTGCGCGGAAGCGCTCGCCGTTGCTGCGCAGGTTATCGCACGTCTGCAGCGTCACGGGGCCCGCGTTGCGCTGCATGCGCGCTTCGAGAATCGCGGCGAGCGCGCCGTAGATGGTGGTGCGCGCACCGTTCAGATCGGCGGCGAGGTCGGGGTTGACCGTGTCGAGCCGGTCGTGCTCGTCAAGGTAATAGCCGCCTTCCGTGACCGTGAACGCAATGATCTTGCACGCCGGATCGGCGCCCGCTTCCACGAGCGCGTCCAGATTCGGCGACCACGGCACCACGCGCTCGATCGAGCGGATCGTTTCATAGGCGCGCTTGCCTTGCGGCGTGACGGTTTCGAGCGTGTAGACGCCGTTCTGTGCGGCGAGCGCGTCCGCGACGGCGTTCATGTCGCTGCGGATGTTGCCGACGGTCAGCGACCAGTGCGGATCGGTGGGTTGCCGCGCTTCATTGAGGCGATGCAGATACCAGGCCTGATGCGCGCGATGGAACGAGCCTGCGCCGATATGCAGGATCACCTGCTTGCTTGCGCCGCTGCTGGGGCCGCTGTTCATGTGCGTCTCCTGTGTCGGCCGGAGTTCGTGCTGCCTGCGCGCGGCTCCGGTCTCATGCTGGTTTTGAACGTGTTATGCGCACGTGCTTTGGCGTGCGTTCCTTCGGATAAGTCTAGAAGCTGTGCCGGCGTTGTGCGCCAGTGTATTCGAGTGCAAGAACATTTGCTCTGCGCGTGAACTAATGATCGTATTCGAGCGGCTGAATGTCAAGGCGCAGGAGGCGGCTTTTCGTGGCGCAGCGCGACGGGGCGGGTCGGTCCGGCGTGTGGGGTGCTCCCGGCCCGGTCTTATGCGGCGGGCGCTCGCAGTGCTGTTGCATTGCATCAAATTTGACAACGAAAGCGCCAGGATTAACCCGAATGCAAAAAAGTATCGGTCCGCGGTCTTATTTCTAGTGGCCGCCATTGCGTCCGGGGACTAACTTTCGTTACACACAACAAGAGCGGCGCAGACACAGGAGGAAGACAGATGAAGGGCATCGTCATGCCGGTTACCTGGTTGCACGTGCATCGACCTGCGTGTCGATGTGCGCAGCCGGGCCGCTGAGCCGTTGCATCGGGAGACCGACGTGCAACCCGATCTCGAACTGGTCACCGTGCGCCGCGACGAGTCGTTCAAGGCGTGGTATCACGGCTTTCCATACCGCACGGTGCGCTGGCACTTCCACCCGGAATTTGAAATCCATCTGATCGTTGCGACGACGGGCAAGATGTTTGTCGGCGATTACATCGGTCCTTTTGCGCCCGGCAATCTCGTGCTGATGGGCCCGAATCTGCCGCACAACTGGGTGAGCGAAGTGCCCGAAGGCGTGACGATCGAACAGCGCAATCTCGTCGTACAGTTCCCGCAGGACTTCGTCGCGCATTGCACGCAGAGCTTCCCCGAGTGGCGCACGCTCGAAGCGCTGCTGGCGGATTCGCGGCGCGGCGTGTCGTTCGGCGCGCAGACCAGCGCGAAGATCCAGCCGCTCTTCATGGAACTGCTCGACGCGCGCGGCCTGCGCCGTATCGTGCTGTTCTTGTCGATGATGGAAATCCTGCTGAATGCGAGCGACCGCGAACTGCTTGCGAGCCCCGCGTATCAGATCGACCCGACCAGCTACGCGTCGACGCGCATCAATCACGTGCTGTCGTATATCGGTAAAAACCTTTCATCGGAACTGCGCGAGTCCGAACTCGCTCAGCTCGCCGGCCAGAGCGTGAGCGCATTCTCGCGATACTTTCGCCGGCATACTGGCCTGACGTTCGTGCAGTACGTCAACCGGATGCGCATCAACCTCGCCTGCCAGCTGCTGATGGACGATGAGCTGAGCGTCACCGACATCTGCTACAAGGTCGGCTTCAACAATCTGTCGAACTTCAACCGGCAGTTTCTTACCGCGAAGGGCATGGCCCCGTCGAAGTTCCGCCGCTTCCAGCAACTGAACGACGCGAGCCGCGTCGCTTCCGAAGCGGCAGCGGCGCAAGGCAAGGGCATCGCCAATGCGCCCTCGATCGTGCCCGCCGCGCAAACGCAGGTTCATGCGCACGGCCAGCCGCGCGCCGCACCCGCGCATCCGCCTCGCGGTTCGCCGCTGCCGACGAACTAGGGCACCCCAGCAATCCCGACGTTTCACCTCCTCATCGCGCTTCAGACAGCGCGAGGGAAGCACTCATCCTCATAAACGGAGACAAACCATGACGCATAGCAACGCATCAAATGGCACATCGCAACAGCCCCGCACGCTGCGCCTTCGCGCGACGCTCGCCTTCGCCGCCGTGATGCTCGGCACACCGCTGTTGGCGCCCGCCGCCGCGGACGCCGCGCCGCTGAAGATCGGCATGACGTTCCAGGAGCTGAACAATCCTTACTTCGTAACGATGCAAAAGGCGCTCAACGATGCCGCGGCGTCGATCGGCGCGACGGTCGTCGTCACCGACGCGCACCACGACGTGAGCAAGCAGGTCAGCGACGTCGAAGACATGCTGCAGAAGAAGATCGACATTCTGCTGGTGAATCCGACCGACTCGACGGGTATCCAGTCGGCCGTCACGTCTGCGAAGAAGGCAGGCGCCGTGGTCGTCGCGGTCGACGCGAACGCGAACGGCCCTGTCGATTCGTTTGTCGGCTCGAAGAATTTCGACGCCGGCCAGATGTCGTGCGAATACCTCGCGAAGGCGATCGGCGGCAGCGGCGAGGTGGCAATTCTCGATGGCATCCCCGTCGTGCCGATTCTCGAGCGGGTGCGCGGGTGCAAGGCGGCGCTCGCGAAGTTCCCGAATGTGAAGGTCGTCGACACGCAGAACGGCAAGCAGGAGCGCGCAACGGCGCTGTCCGTCACGGAGAACATGATCCAGGCGCATCCGAACCTGAAGGGCATCTTCAGTGTGAACGACGGCGGCTCGATGGGTGCCTTGTCCGCCATCGAATCGTCGGGCAAGGACATCAAGCTGACGAGCGTCGACGGCGCGCCGGAAGCGATCACCGCAATCCAGAAGCCGAACTCGAAGTTCATCGAAACGTCCGCGCAGTTCCCACGCGACCAGATTCGCCTCGCGATCGGCGTGGCGCTCGCGAAGAAGTGGGGCGCCAATGTGCCGAAGACGATTCCCGTCGACGTGAAACTGGTCGACAAGGACAACGCGAAGGGCTTCAGCTGGTAAGCAAGGCGTCGTGTATGCGGTGACGGGTGCAGGCACGCGGCACCGCATGAACAAGGAAACGCGATGGACACGATCCTCAAACTCGACAACATCACGAAGAGCTTTCCGGGCGTGAAGGCGTTGCAGGGCATTCATCTGGAGATCGCGCGCGGCGAGATTCACGCGCTGCTCGGCGAGAACGGCGCGGGCAAGTCGACGCTGATGAAGATCTTGTGCGGCATCTATCAGCCCGACGACGGCACGATCGTGATCGACGGCGAAGCGCGGCACTTCATGAGCTATCACGATGCCGTGGCGGCCGGCGTCGGCATCGTGTTTCAGGAGTTCAGCCTGATTCCGTATCTGAATGCCGTCGAGAACATGTTCCTCGGACGCGAACTGCACAATCTCTTCGGCATGCTGGAGCGCACGAAGATGCGCCGCGCGGCCGCGCAGATTTTCGCGCGGCTTGGCGTGGCGATCGATCTGTCCGTGCCGATCCGCGAGCTGTCCGTCGCGCAGCAGCAGTTCGTCGAAATCGGCAAGGCGTTGTCGCTGAACGCGCGCATCCTGATCCTCGACGAGCCGACGGCCACGCTCACGCCCGCCGAAGCCGAGCATCTGTTCACGATCATGCGCGATCTGAAACAGCAGGGCGTGGCGATGATCTTCATCTCGCATCACCTCGAAGAGATTTTCGAAGTGTGCGATCGCATCACGGTGCTGCGCGACGGGCAGTATGTCGGTATGACGGACGTCGCTCAGACGGACGTGAGCCGGCTCGTCGAGATGATGGTGGGACGCAAGATCGAAAACAGCTTTCCGCCGAAGCCGACGCTGCCTCCCGATGCGAAGCACGTGCTCGAAGTGAACGCGTTGCAGTTGCATAAGGACGGACCCGTCAATCGCTTCTCGCTGCGCGAGGGCGAAATACTGGGCTTCGCGGGGCTCGTCGGCTCGGGCCGCACGGAGACGGCGCTCGCGGTGATCGGCGCGGACGCGGCCCACGTGAAGGACATTCGCGTCAACGGCGCGGCAGTGAATCTGACGGATCCCGCCGATGCGTTGAAATCGGGCATCGGCATTCTGCCCGAGAGCCGCAAGACGGAAGGGTTGATTACGTCGTTCTCGATCAAGCAGAACATCTCGATCAACAACCTCGGCAAATACCGCACGGCACGTTTCTTCATCGATCACGGCAGCGAAGCGAAGGCGACGGCTGACATCATGAAGCGCGTCGGTGTGAAGGCGCCGACGATGCACACTGAAGTCGCGACGCTGTCGGGCGGCAACCAGCAGAAAGTGGTGATCGCGCGCTGGCTGAATCACCACACCAACATTCTCATCTTCGACGAGCCGACGCGCGGCATCGACGTCGGCGCCAAAGCGGAAATCTATGTGCTGATGCGCGAACTCACCGCGCGCGGCTACTCGATCATCATGATTTCGTCGGAACTGCCGGAGATCGTCGGCATGTGCGATCGCGTCGCCGTATTCCGGCAAGGGCGCATCGAAGCGATTCTCGAAGGCGAGCAGATCGAATCGAATGCCGTGATGACTTATGCAACGGCTGGTGCAACAGCCGGCACTCGTGGAGCAATGCAGCATGAACACGCCTAACTCTTCTCCGAAGACCTCGACGGTTGCATCCGACACGCCGGGCGCGCCGTTGCGCCTGAACTGGGCGAGCATCAAGCGCTCGACGCTGTTCTATCCGTTCATCGGTTTGCTCGTCGTGTGCATCGTGATGGTGTTCGCGAGCGACAGCTTCCTGTCGGGCGCGAATCTGGAAAACGTGCTGCGCCAGGTGTCGATCAACGCGATCATCGCGGTCGGCATGACGGCCGTGATCCTGACGGGCGGCATCGATCTGTCCGTCGGCTCCGTGATGGCGCTATCGGGCACGCTCGCCGCCGGCTTGATGGTGGCGGGACTCAACGGCGTCGCGGCGATCGTCATCGGCGTTGCGGTGGGGCTCGGCTTCGGCGTCGCGAACGGCTTCTTCGTCGCGTTCGCGGGTATGCCGCCCATCATCGTCACGCTCGCAACGATGGGCATTGCGCGCGGCCTCGCGCTCATCTACACGGGCGGCTATCCGATCGACGGCTTGCCCGAATGGGTCAGCTTCTTCGGCAGCGGCAAGGTGTTCGGCATTCAGGCGCCCGTGCTCATCATGCTCGTGGTCTATGCGATTGCGTGGCTGCTGCTCGAACGCATGCCGTTCGGCCGCTACGTGTATGCGATAGGCGGCAACGAACAGGCGACGCGTCTGTCTGGCGTTCGCGTCGCGCGCGTGAAGCTGATCGTCTACACGATTGCCGGGCTCACGTCTTCGCTTGCGGCCATTGTGTTGACGTCGCGCCTGATGAGCGGCCAGCCGAACGCGGGTGTCGGCTTCGAGCTCGATGCGATCGCGGCCGTGGTGATGGGCGGCACGTCGATCTCGGGCGGACGCGGCTCGATCATCGGCACGCTGATCGGTGCGCTGCTGCTCGGCGTGCTGAACAACGGCCTGAACATGGTCGGCGTGAATCCGTATGTGCAGAACGTGATCAAGGGCGGAATCATTCTGCTCGCGATCTACATCAGCCGCGAACGCAAGAAGTAACGGTTCCCTTTCCTCTGTTCTCCACTTACAAGCAGGGCAATGCAATGACTACTCAGGACAACAGCAAAAGCATGACGGCGATCGTGTGTCACGCGCCGAAAGACTATCGCGTCGAACGCGTGACGAAGCCACAGGCGCGCGCGCACGAACTCGTGATTCGCATCGCCGCGTGCGGTATCTGTGCCAGCGACTGCAAATGCCATTCTGGCGCGAAGATGTTCTGGGGCGGACCGAGCCCGTGGGTGAAGGCGCCCGTGATTCCGGGGCATGAGTTCTTTGGCTACGTCGAAGAACTCGGTGAAGGGGCCGCCGAGCATTTCGACGTGAAGAAGGGCGACCGCGTGATTGCCGAACAGATCGTGCCGTGCGGTAAATGCCGCTATTGCAGGTCCGGCCAGTACTGGATGTGCGAAGTGCACAACATCTTCGGCTTCCAGCGTGAAGTTGCGGACGGCGGTATGGCCGAATACATGCGCATTCCGCCGACGGCGATCGTGCACAAGATTCCCGATGGCATCTCGCTCGAAGATGCCGCGATCATCGAACCGCTCGCGTGCGCGATTCACACCGTCAATCGCGGCGACATTCAACTGGACGATGTCGTCGTGATCGCGGGCGCGGGGCCGCTCGGCTTGATGATGACGCAAGTCGCGCACCTGAAGACGCCGAAGAAACTCGTTGTGATCGATCTGGTCGACGAGCGTCTCGAACTTGCACGCGAATATGGCGCCGATGTGACGATCAATCCGAAGAACGACGATGCGCTCGCCATCGTGAAGTCGCTGACGGACAACTATGGCTGCGATGTCTACATCGAAACGACGGGCGTGCCCGCCGGCGTGAATCAGGGCATGGACCTGATTCGCAAGCTTGGGCGTTTCGTCGAGTTTTCCGTGTTCGGTGCGGAGACTACAATGGACTGGTCGATCATCGGCGACCGCAAGGAGCTCGATGTGCGCGGCGCGCATCTCGGCCCTTACTGCTATCCGGTTGCGATCGATTTGCTGGCGCGCGGACTCGTCACATCGAAAGGCATCGTCACGCACGGTTTTTCGCTCGAAGAATGGGACGAAGCGATCAAGGTCGCGAATTCGCTCGATTCGATCAAGGTGTTGTTGAAGCCTGCCCGCTAGCTGGATAGTTCGTCCGTCATTCGAAAAATGCACAGTGCGCGTCGTGCAGACGCGCACACGGAGACACTATGAATTACGTCATCGGCGTCGATATCGGCACGCAGAGTACGAAGGCCGTGCTCGTCGATCAGAACGGCACCATTGCCGCGCAGCATTCGAGCAGCTATCACCCGGATACGCCGAAGCCGTTGTGGGCCGAGCAGTGGCCCACCGTGTGGACGAAGGCGGTCGTCGAATGCATTGCGCGCTGCGTTGCCAAGGCGCGCGAAGCGGGTGTCGCGTCGAACGCGATCAAGGCCGTGTGCGTGAGCAGCTTGTATGGCGGCTCGGGCATCCCCGTCGACAGCGACATGAAGCCACTGTATCCGTGTCTGATCTGGATGGACCGGCGCGCGACCGCGCAGGTCGAATGGGTCCGCGAAAACGTCGATCTCGACCGTCTGTATGCGATCACGGGCAATAGCGTCGACAGCTACTACGGCTATACGAAGATGCTGTGGCTGCGCGACAACGAGCCGAACGTGTGGGCGAACACGCGCTTCTTCCTGCCGCCCAACGCGTACGTGATCTATCTGCTGACGGGCGAAGTCGCTGTCGATCACAGTTCGGCGGGCAACATCGGCGGCGTGTACGACATCGCGAAGCGCGACTGGTCCGACGAAGCGCTCGACATGCTCGGCATTCCCGCAACGATGATGCCGGAGCATCTCGTCGAATCGTCGGATGTCGTGGGCGGCTTGCTGTCGCAATGGACGGAGCAGCTGGGTCTCGAAGCGGGCACGCCGATCGTCGCGGGCGGCGTCGACGCTGCAATGGCCACCTATGCGGCCGGCGTCACGCGCGCGGGCCAACATGTCGCGATGATCGGCACGAGCATGTGCTGGGGCTACATCAATCAGAGCGTCGATGCGCGGCATGGACTGGTCAGCATGCCGCATGTGTTCAACGGGCTGCGGGACATTTACGTGTTTGGCGGCGCGATTACGGCGGGGGCATCGGTGACGTGGTACCGCGAGCAGTTCTGCCACGCCGAGATCGAAGCCGCCAAGGCGATACCCGACGGCGATGCGCATCAGTTACTCGAAGAAGACGCGGCGCAGATTCCGGCCGGTGCAGATGGCGTCATGTTCTTGCCGTATCTGATGGGGGAGCGCAGCCCCGTGTGGGACGCGAAGGCTAGTGGTGCGTTCGTCGGTCTGAACCTGTATCACACGCGGGCGCATCTGTATCGGGCGGTGCTCGAGGGCGTCGCGTTCGCGCTGCAGCACAACATCGTCGCGGGGCGCAAGGGAGCGAAGTCGCTGGACGACAAGCTGATCGTCGTCGGCGGCGCGGCGCATTCGGACCTGTGGATGTCGATCATCGCGGATATCACGGGTTTCCCTGTGTACACGATCGAACAGGAGGTCGAAGCGGCGATGGGCGCGGCGTTGCTCGCGGCATATGGCACCAGGCTGATTTCGCAAGAGACCGCGCGTGGCGGCTGGGTGAAGCTGATCGAGCGCGTGAAGCCCGATGCGGCGCGACAGGCGATGTACGCGGAGCGCTTCGGCATTTATACGGAACTGTATCCGGCGTTGAAGCCGGTCATGCATCGACTGCAAGCAAAATGAACATGACCTTTGATTTTTCCGGTCGCTCGATACTCGTGACGGGCGCATCGAGCGGCATCGGCCGCACCACGGTCGAGCTGTTGTGCGCAAGCGGCGCGCAGGTTGTGGCGGCGGCGCGCAATGTGGGTGAGTTGGCGCGGCTTGCCGAGGAGGCGGGCTGTGAGCCGTTGGTGCTCGATGTCGGCAACGAGCACGCCATTGACGAAGCGTTGGGTTCGCTCGATGTCGTCTTCGATGGCCTTGTGAATTGTGCGGGCACGACGGTGCTCGAGCGTGCGATCGACACGACGGCAGCGAGCTTCGATAACGTGATGAATGTGAATGCGCGCGGCGCGGCTTTAGTGGCGCGGCATGTTGCGCGTGGGATGATCGGCGCTCGGCGCGCGGGCAGTATTGTCAATGTGTCTAGCCAGGCGGCGCTCGTGGGCCTTGAGGATCATCTGAGCTATTGCGCGTCTAAAGCGGCTATGGATGCCATTACTCGTGTTTTATGTGTTGAACTTGGGGGGCATGGCATTCGCGTGAATAGCGTGAATCCAACCGTTACCTTGACGCCGATGGCAGTGAAGGCCTGGAGCGAGCCTTTCAAGCGTGATCCGGCTTTGCAGGCGATTCCGTTGAAGCGGTTCGCTGAACCGCGAGAAGTCGCTGAGCCGATTTTGTTTTTGCTGAGCGATGCTGCTTCCATGATCAGTGGTGTTGCCTTACCGATTGATGGCGGCTACACCGCGAGGTAAATGTTTTTCGCTGCATCCGCGTGATCTCCGCGCACTTCATGCGTTGCCCGTGCAGGCAACGCTAGCACCACGCAGATACCACGCGGATACTACGCAGATGCCGGTGAAAGAAAAAACCAGACCGGCAAAGCCGCGCCGCAGGTGACCACTACAACATCGTCCTAACCTGCCACAGCTCAGGAAACAACACGACGTCCAGCATCTTGCGCAGATAAGGCGCACCGCTAGTGCCACCCGTACCCTGCTTGAACCCGATAATGCGTTCAACTGTGGTCACATGCCGGAACCGCCATTGGCGGAAGGCATCCTCAAGATCGACGAGTTCTTCGGCCATCTCATACAGCTCCCAATGCTGGGACGGATTGCGATAAACCTCCAGCCAGGCCGCCTCGACAGAAGCGTCATACACGGTAGGCTGAGTCCAGTCACGCTCGAGCCGTGACGAATCGATAGCGAACCCGCGCCGCGAAAGCAGGCGAATCACTTCGTCATAGAAAGACGGCGCCTCGAGCGCAGCTTTGACCTCGGCAAGAACATCAGGATGATGCGCATGCGGCTTGAGCATCTGCTCATTCTTGTTTCCAAGCATGAACTCAAGCTCGCGATACTGATAAGACTGAAACCCCGACGAACTGCCGAGAAACGGCCGCATCGACGTGTATTCGGAGGGCGTCATCGTCGACAACACATTCCACGCTTGCACAAGCTGCTCGAGAATCCGCGACACACGCGCGAGCATCTTGAACGCAGGCGGCAATTCATCCCGATGCACGCAAGCCAGCGCCGCGCGCAACTCATACAACGCGAGCTTCATCCACAGCTCGCTCGTCTGATGCTGGATGATGAACAGCATCTCGTTGTGATCGGGCGATAAAGGGTGCTGCGCACGCAAAATCGAACCCAGCGACAAATAATCGCCGTAACTCATCGACTTCGAAAAATCGAGCTGCGCGTCGTGCCAACCCTCGCCTTCATCGACAGCCATGTGCGAAGCGTGATCCGTACGCAGCGTCGGCGTGCCGCCGTGTCCGAACGGACAGCCTTGCGCCGGCGTGGCTTCCATCATCTTCATGTGATCGGTCATCGCGCGCTCCTCAAGTCACTGCGCCGCGTGCGGCGAATTCAGGCGCACGCCAGGTCTCGTGCGCGAGCACGTGGCGCAGATGCTCGACGGCATCCCACACATCCACATAACGCGTGTACAGCGGCGTAAGGCCGAAGCGCAATACATGCGGCTCGCGATAGTCGCCAATCACGCCACGCGCGATCAACGCCTGCATCACCTCATAACCATGCGGATGCTCGAAGCTCGCGTGCGAGCCGCGTTGCGCATGCGCGCGCGGCGTGACGAGTTCGAGCGGAAACTCCTTGCAGCGCGTCTCGACCAGTTCGATGAACAGATCCGTCAGCGCCAGCGACTTTTTGCGGATCGCCTGCATGTCGGTTTGCAGGAACACGTCGAGACCGCATTCGACGAGCGCCATCGATACCATCGGCTGCGTGCCGCACAGGAAGCGGCCGATGCCGTCGTCGGCGGCATACGTGGGATCCATCGCAAACGGCGCGCGATGTCCCCACCAGCCGGACAGCGGCTGCTCGAAGTCGCCCTGATGCCGATGCGGCACCCACGCAAACGCGGGCGAGCCGGGACCGCCGTTCAGATACTTGTACGTGCAGCCGACAGCGCAATCCGCGCCGACCCCGTTCAGATCGACGGGCACCGCGCCCGCGGAATGCGCGAGGTCCCAGAGCGCGAGCGCGCCCCTGTCGTGGATGAGCTTCGTCACGGCGGCCATGTCGTGCATGTAGCCCGTGCGGTAATTGACGTGCGTGATCATCGCGACGGCGACATCGTCGGTGAGCGCGGCGGGCAGTTCCGACGGGTCGTCGATGAGGCGCAATGCATAGCCGCGATCGAGCAGTTTGATCAGCCCTTGCGCGATGTAGAGGTCGCTCGGAAAGTTCGAGCGCTCGGACACGATCACCCGACGCTTCGGGTCGCGCTTGTCCTGCATGCGAAGCGCCGCCGACAGCAGCTTGAACAGGTTGACCGAAATCGTGTCAGTGACGACGACCTCGTTGTGCGCCGCGCCGATCAGCGTCGCAAGCTTGTTGCCGAGGCGTCGCGGCAGCGAGAACCAGCCGGCCGTGTTCCAGCTGCGGATCAGACCTTCGCCCCATTCCGCGCCAATCACGGTCTGTGCGCGTTGTGCGGCCGCGGCGGGCGGCACGCCGAGCGAATTGCCGTCCAGATAGATGACGTTCGGCGCGAGCGCGAACTGGTCGCGCAACGGCGCGAGCGGATCGGCTGCGTCGAACGCGAGTGCTTCTTCACGTTGATTCATGATGGTTCGTTCAGTCGAAAGAGCGTTCCGGCGGAATGCCGTGGGTTCAGGTAAGCGAGCGCAGTACGGCGCGTACCGGACTGGCATCGAGCGTCGACAGCTTGAGCGGCAACGCGATCAGTTCATAGTCGCCGGGTGCGACGGCATCGAGCACGATGCCTTCGAGTATCGCCATCCGATGCGCGCGAATACGGTGATGCGCATCCATCGTCTTCGATTCCTGCGGATCGAGCGATGGCGTGTCGATGCCGATCAGCTTCACGCCGCGCGCGGCCAGCAGATCGATCGTTTCAGGCGCGACAGCGCAAAAGCCGCTGTCCCAGAAGGTCGTGGGCGCTTCGCGATAGGTGCGCAGCAGCACGCGCGGCGGCACTCCGTCGAGCGACCCGGCGAGATCGTCCGGCATTACCAGCGGCTTCACGCCGATGCAATGGATCACGCGGCAGCGGCCCAGATAGGAATCGAGCGGCACCGCGCCAATTGCCACGCCCCCGGCGTCGTAGTGAAGCGGCGCGTCGGTGTGCGCGCCGGTGTGCGGCGACATCGTCAGGCGCGCAACATTGACGGGCGACCCCGCCTCCATCCGCCACACCCGCTCAATGCCGACGGGCGTATCGCCCGGCCAGACGGGCGTCGCCGTGTCCACGGCAGGCGTGATATCCCAAAGTGTGTCCATGTGTCCCCGGTGCATCTGGCAGCTATGGAACGATGATAGGCCGCATCAGACGAAATGTGCTTGCTAAAAAAACTGTTTATTTCGCCCCCTTTGGAACATAATTTGAGGCAAACGGGAAAGGGAGACCGAAAATGAACGCGATCTCACTAGACGCCACCGATTGCCGTATCTTGACGGTGCTGCAGCACGAAGGACGCATCAGCAATCTCGATCTGGCGGAGCGCATCTCGCTTTCGCCGTCGGCGTGTCTGCGCCGCTTGCGACTGCTGGAGGAGCAGGGCGTGATCGAGCGCTATCGCGCGTGCCTGAACCGCGAGGTATTGGGGTTCGAACTGGAAGCGTTCGTGCAGGTGTCGATGCGCAACGACCACGAGAACTGGCACGAACGCTTCGCGGAAGCCCTGCGCGACTGGCCGGAGGTGATCGGCGCGTTCGTCGTGACGGGAGAGACGCACTATCTGCTGCGGGTACTCGCCCACAATCTCAAGCACTATTCGGATTTCGTGCTCGGCCGGCTGTATAAGGCGCCGGGCGTGATGGACATCCGCTCGAACATCGTGCTCCAGACGCTCAAGGAAGATTCGGGCGTGCCCGTGTCGCTGGTGACGAGCCCCAAAGTGCAGCAGCCGGGCTAGCGGCTGGATCGGGAAGGCCCACCCGCCGCAACGGGCCGCGGGCGGCTGCTCAATCGAGCAGTGTCAGGCCGTGAAAGCCGCCGTTCTGGAACACGAGCGGCGCGATCTCCGCCGCCTGCTCATGGACGCCGCAGCGTTCCACTTCGCCGACGAAAATCACGTGATCGCCTTCATCGTAGCGGCTGCGGTTATGACATTCGAACCATGCCAGCGCGCCGTCGAGCACGGGCATGCCCGTGTCGCCCGCCGCATGCGAGACGCCCTCGAAGCGGTCCCCTTTCACCGTTGCGAAGCGCTTGCACAGATCGAGCTGGGACGAAGCCAGCACATTGACGACATAATGACTGTTCGAACGGAACACGGGCATCGAGGCCGAACGCGTCGCGAGACTCCACAGCACGAGCGGCGGCGTCAGCGAGACGGAATTGAACGAGCTGGCCGTAATGCCGATCAGCGCGCCCGACGGTGCGCGTGTCGTAATCACGGTAACGCCGGTCGCGAACTGGCTGAGCGCGCGGCGAAAAGCGGCGTCGTCGAAGTTGGGCGGGTTGGCGCGCTTCATCGGCTGGGGCATTCCGGCGAACGGACCGCTTGATGGAGCGACCAGATGGAGAAAAACGGTTCGAAGGTCATGTAGAAATTCGGCGAATTGTCCCAATTTTAACTGCAATCGCACAGGCCTTGGCGCTGCGGGGCGGCGGGACAAGGGCGGCCGCTTGGTATGGATGGTGCATACGGCATGCATGAATCCCCGAAAACGCGGAAGATTGGGCCGGTCGGATGCGGTGAAGAGTGTCCAGGTGACTGCGGCGAGCGGTGCGTTTGTCCTCGAGACGGACGTCGCGGCGAGCCATTCCAAGGAGCGAGCATGAGTCAGTCAGTCGAGACCGCCACGCTGGGCGGCGGGTGTTTCTGGTGTCTGGAGGCGGTGTTTCTCGGCGTCGATGGCGTGACGTCGGTGGAATCGGGGTATGCGGGCGGACAGACCGACAATCCGTCCTACGAGCAGGTGTGTGACGGCAACACGGGTCACGCGGAAGTCGTGAAGGTGGAATTCGATCCGGCGCGCATCAGCTATCGCGAGGTGCTGGACATTTTCTTTGCGATCCACGATCCGACGCAGCTTAACCGCCAGGGCAACGATGTCGGCACGCAATACCGGTCGGTGATCTTCACGCACTCCGACGCGCAGCGCGAGACGGCGCTGCAGGCGATCCGCGAAATCGGCGCCGAAGGCGTCTACGACGGCCAGATCGTCACGCAGGTGCTGTCGCTCGACGGCAACTACTGGGCCGCCGAGGCCTATCACCAGAACTACTTCGCGCAGCATCCTGATCAAGGCTATTGCGCGTTCGTCGTCGCGCCGAAGGTGGCGAAGTTCCGGCAGAAGTTCGCGCATCGGATCAAGGCGGGGGCGTGAGCGCGGTTTGATTGGGGGTGTGTCGATGTGAGCGGTGCGAACCCGAGCGGCTGCGCCGTTGTTCGACTACGCGGCTTCGGCCGCGTTTTCTTTTTGCGCGCCGCGAAGCCGCTCGCAAGCGGCTGCAATGTGTTCCGCCAGCTTCACGCATGTAAGGGGAGCGGAGCCTTCGGCCTTGTTGTTCGCCGCGATCAGCACCGGCTGACCCGCAATCGCGTAACGCGCGGCGAGTTCGGCGAGCGCCGTGCGGGTGTCGGGGTCTTCGTCGACGAGCTTGTCGAACGGTTCGTACTTCGCTTTCGCCTGCTCGTACTTGAAGCCGCCGTGCAGGCTCCAACGCACGATCAGCGGACCGGACGGCTCGTCGTCGAGCATCGCGAGCGCAGCGGCCTGGCGCGACGGTTCGGGCATGCGCGCGTGAATGCCGACGCAGTAGCGCACTCCCGTGGCCTTCAGCGCACGGATCAGACGCGGCGTCAGCAGACAGGCATCGCGTATTTCGACGGCATAGCAGGTGTCGCCCTCCAGCTTCGGCAATGCGGCGAGGAACGCCGTCAGCCGTTCGACGAATAGCGCCGGTTGCGCGAGCATCGCGTTGGGCAGCGGCGAGAACTGGAACACGAGTGCACCCGCCTTCGCGCGGAGTCCGTCGATGCACGGCCGCACGAATTCGTCGATGGCGAGTTGCGCGTTCAGAAAGCACGGATTCCCGGACACGGGCTCGCCGCGTTCGGCGCGCACGGTCGCGTCGGTGACGAGCGCGGGCGCCTTCACGATGAAGCGGAAATGGTCCGGCACCTGCTGCGCGTAACGCAGATAGTCGGTGAGCGTGAGCGCCTGATAGAACGAGCGGTCGATGCTCACCGTACGCAGCAGCGGATGCGCGCCATACGCCGCGAGGCCATCGCGTGAGAGCTTGCTGTTGCTGTAGTCATCGCCGTAGACGATGCCCTTCCAGCCAGGAAACGACCAGGTCGAGGTGCCCAGGTGCACTTGCGGCGGCAACTGGCTGGCGAGTTGAAGCAGGTCGTCGGAAGGGGAAGCGGCGAGGACGTCGCGGGCGCGGCGTTTTCCAGGCGGTGGCTGGGCCGTTTGGGAAGCCGATGCGAAGGGTGCCGCATCGGTAGCCGAAGAAGCCGTTGCCTCCTCGACCGGGTTGCCGAACATGTCGGGTTGCGCGGTGCCGGCCGGCGTGTCCTGTTGCATCGATGTCTGGCGTGAGTGGGTTTGCGGCGTCGCACGCCGTACACAACAGCGCGCGGCGCAGCCAAAACGGAATCACGCGATTTTACAGCGCCTTCTCGTACATGAAGCGGCGCGACCAGGGCAGCGTTTGTGCGCTGCGGCCGGCCTTGCGGCACACCACCTGGTAGATCGACACGTCGTCGTTCTCGAACGCATACGCGCAGCCCGCGAGATAGACGCGCCAGATGCGGAACTTCTCGTCTTCGACGAGCGTGCGCGCCTTCGCGGCGTTGGCCTCGAAATTCTCGGTCCAGATGTCCAGCGTGCGCGCGTAGTGACGGCGCAGGCTTTCGACGTCGAAAGCTTCGAGCCCGCCGCGCTGCATCGATTCGAGTGCAAGGCTGATGTGCGGCAGTTCGCCGTCGGGGAAGACGTACCGGTCGATGAATTCGCCGCCGCCGAGCGCCGTTTCGCCGCTGTCATAGTCCGTCGACGTGATGCCGTGATTCATCGCGATGCCGTCATCGACGAGCAGGTCGTGGATCTTCTGGAAGTAGCCGGGCAGATTCTTGCGGCCGACGTGCTCGAACATGCCGACGCTCGTGATGCGGTCGAACTGGCCTTCAACATCCCGATAGTCCTGCAGACGGATTTCGATCTGTCCTTCCAGGCCGGCGTCTTTCACGCGCTGCGTCGCGAGGTCGAACTGGTTCTGCGACAGCGTCACGCCCACGCATCTCGCGCCGAACTTCTGCGCCGCGCGCAGCACGAGCGCGCCCCAGCCGCAGCCGATGTCGAGCAGACGGTGGCCCGGCTGCACCTGGATCTTGGTGAGTATGTGATCGATCTTCTTGATTTGCGCGGTGGCGAGATCTTCGTTGCCGTTTTCGAAGTACGCGCACGAGTACACCATGTTCTCGTCGAGCCACAGCCTGTAGAACTCGTTCGAGACGTCGTAGTGATACTGGATCGCTTTCTTGTCCGAGGTCTTCGTGTGATTGAAATAGCGCCGCACGCGCGCCAGCTTGCTTGCGCTGGTCACGGTGCTGCGTGCAAGCGAGTAGCTGATGTTGATGATGTCCGACAGCTTGCCTTCGATGTCGATCTTGCCCTTCACATACGCCTCGCCGAGATTGTCGAGGCTCGGTTCGAGCAGGAGAGGCAGCGCGGACGCGCTGTTCACTTTCAGCGTGACCTGCGGCGCGGCGAACGTGCCGAAGTCATGTTGCTGGCCATCCCACAGCACGAGGCGCGCCGGAATATTGGCCTTTGCTTTCACTTCTTCCACCCACTGCGCCAGCTTCTTCTCCCAGAACATGTGATTTCTCCGTGTCCAATGAATCAAAGCAAAGCCTGTCGAATCGCAGTGCGCCGCGCGCGGGCCATCACAGGCCGCGCGTTCGTGCTTCGAGCAGCACGCACGCGATCCTGCCTTCGACACGGCGCGTCATGCTGTGCGGAGCACGACGGGCCGCGCGCCGGCGTACGATGTGTCAGGGCGACAGACGGGTGATCGTCCAGCCGGCACCACCGCTGTGCGTGTACAGCAGCCGGTCGTGCAAACGCGATGGCCGTCCTTGCCAGAATTCGATTGCGTCGGGAATCAGCCGATAGCCGCCCCAGTGCGGAGGACGCGGCGGGTTCTCTCCGTATTGTGCGCTGAATTCACGTTCACGCGCTTCCAGCGCTGCACGGCTTTCAATCACCTTGCTCTGTTCCGACGCCCATGCGCCGATGCGCGAGCCGACGGGACGCGAAGCGAAGTACGCATCGCTTTCTTCGGGACTCGTCTTGACGACGGTGCCCTCGATGCGGACCTGACGCTCGAGTTCGATCCAGTAGAAGAGGAGGCTTGCGTGCGGGTTCTGGGCGAGTTCCTGGCCCTTGCGGCTTTCGTAGTTCGTGAAGAACACGAAGCCCCGCTCGTCGACACCCTTGATCAGCACGATGCGTGCCGAAGGCCGGCCGCGTGCGTCGGCCGTTGCAAGCGTCATTGTGTTGGGTTCGGGGAGCTGGGCGTCGATGGCCTGCTTGAACCACCTGTCGAACTGACCGAACGGATTCGGATCGACGTCGGAGATGTCCAGCGAACCAAGCGAATAGTTTTTGCGGAGGTCGGCAAGCGTGCTCATATTGTTATGCAAGCGCTACAGTGGGGCCAGTATAGCGAAGGACGGCTTTTTCTGCGTTGAGGCGGGCCATGTTCTCTGCACATTGCACGGCGGCCTCGCCTCGCCCGTGGGCCGGCGTCTGCATGATCAGGCAAAATACCGGCTTGAAAGCACGCAGAGACCCGCGCCATACCGCGCAATAACGCAGGGCGCGACGCCGTATCGACGCGTTCCTCCGCATGCACATGCCTGAATTCGCCGAGCTACCTACCATGTCCACGCCTCTTGTCACCGGGCAATCCGATCTTACTACCGACCAGAACGAGCATGCAGCCGCTGACCGCGCGCGCCGCTTCGGGGGTGTCGCGCGTCTGTATGGCGCCGACGCCCTCACTGCGTTCGAGCGCGCGCATGTCGCCGTCATCGGCATTGGCGGGGTCGGCTCGTGGGCCGCGGAAGCACTGGCGCGCACGGCGATCGGCAAGATCACGCTGATCGATCTCGACAACGTCGCCGAGAGCAATACGAACCGGCAGGTTCACGCGCTCGACGGCAACTATGGCAAACCGAAGGTCGACGCGATGGCCGAGCGCATCAAGCTCATCGATCCGCAGTGCGATGTTCGGCTGATCGAAGATTTCATCGAGCCCGACAACTTCGACAAGGTGCTGGGTGCCGGCTTCGACTTCGTGGTCGACGCGATCGACAGCGTGCGCACCAAGACGGCGTTGATCGCGTGGTGCGTCGAGCACAGGCAGCCGCTGATCACGGTGGGCGGCGCGGGCGGTCAGCTTGATCCGACGCGGATTCGTATCGACGATCTGGCGCAGACCATTCAGGATCCGCTCCTGTCGAAAGTGCGCGCACAATTGCGCAAGCAGCATGGCTTTCCGCGCGGGCCGAAAGCGAAATTCAAGGTGAGCGCGGTGTATTCGGACGAGCCGCTCATCTATCCTGAAGCTGCCGTGTGCGATATCGACGAACTGGCCGAACACGTCACGACGTCGCCGGGCCATCACGGTCCCGTGGGTTTGAACTGCGCGGGCTTCGGGTCGAGTGTGTGCGTGACGGCGAGTTTCGGTTTCGCGGCCGTGTCGCATGTGCTGCGCGCGCTGGCGAAGCAGGCGGCGTGAGGCGCAAATAGCATTGCGCGTGAATCAAAAAACGCGGCTCGTGGCCGCGTTCTTTCGTAGTCGCGCGAGAACGCTCGGTCTTAACTGCGCTCAGTTCAACAACGCGCTCAGCCTGCGACGCCATTTGCCCACCAGCTCCGGCTGATGCGCCGCGAGATCGAACACGGACAGCATCGTCTTGCGGCCGATGTCCTCGCGGAACGTGCGGTCGCGCTGCACAATGGCGAGCAGATGTTCAAGCGCCGGGTCGTACTTGCGCCGCGCGATGAGCGCGCTGGCCAGATCGAAGCGCGCTTCGAGGTCGTCGGGGTTTTCGGCGACACGCGCTTCGAGCGCGCCCGTGGGCGGCAGGTCGGCGGCGGCATCGACGGCATCGAGCCGCGTCTTGATCGCGTTGTAGCGCGCGTCGATACCCTGCGTGGTCTTGGGCGACAGCAGATCGTTTTCGTTCTGCGCTTCGTCGATACGGTTGTCTTCGAGCAGCAGTTCCATCAGATCGAGGCGTGCTTCGTCGAAGCCGGGGTCGTAGGCGAGCGCGGCTTTCAGTGCGTTGTACGCATCTTCACGGCGTCCTTCGGCGATCGCGATGGACGCTTCTGCGCGCGCTGCTTCCGCGCCGTCGGGCACGAGACGATCGAGGAACTGGCGCAACTGGCCTTCCGGCAGCACGCCGATGAACTGATCGACGGGCCGGCCGTCCGCGAATGCGACGACGTGCGGGATGCTGCGCACCTGGAAGTGGGCGGCGAGCTCCTGGTTTTCGTCGACGTTCACTTTCACGAGACGCCACTTGCCCTCGTACTCGGCTTCGAGCTTTTCGAGCATCGGGCCGAGCGTCTTGCACGGTCCGCACCACGGCGCCCAGAAGTCGACGAGTACGGGCGCGAGCATCGATGCGCTGATGACGTCCTTTTCGAAAGTGGCGAGAGTGGTGTCCATTGCTATCTCTTCCTTGAATCGGTAGGCATAGTAGTTGGGGGCGGCGCGCGCGGTTTCAATGCGGCACGCGCTGGCCCGCATGGCGGCACGACGTTGCCTGAATGTCGTTCAGTCTAGCGCGGCTTGCGCTCGGGCAGCGGGATCCATTCCGTCTCGCCGGGCACCTTGCCCATCTCCTGGTTCGTCCACGCGAGCTTGGCCTGCTCGATTTTCTCGCGCGAACTCGCGACGAAATTCCATTCGATGAAACGCTCGCCTTCAAGTTTCTCGCCGCCCAGGAGCATCACCGTCGCGCCTTTCGTGCTGGCGAGGGTAATGGTTTCGCCGGGGATCAGCACGGCCATCGTGGCGATGTCGAGCGGCACGCCGTCGAGCGACAGATCGCCGTCGACCAGATACACGCCGCGTTCTTCATGCTCGGGTTCGAGCGCGAGCGCGCTGCCCGGCGAGAAGTGGGCGGCAGCATACAGCGTGCCCGAGAAAGTGCGAGTCGGCGCCGTCTTGCCGAACGACTGACCCGCGATAATGCGCAGCACGACGCCGTTGCGCTCGACTTCGGGCAGCGTCGCGCCAGGGTGATGTTCGAACGAAGGCTCGGCGTCTTCGTCGGCGAGCGGCAGCGCGACCCAGGTCTGGATGCCGTGCACCGTCGAGCCGTTCATGCGCTCAGGTTCGGGCGTGCGTTCCGAATGGACGATGCCGCGGCCGGCCGTCATCCAGTTGACGTCGCCGGGGACGATCTTCTGTTCGGAGCCGAGGCTGTCGCGATGCATGATCGCGCCTTCGAACAGATAGGTGACGGTCGCGAGGCCGATATGCGGATGTGGTCGCACGTCGAGCCCCGTGCCGGCGGGCAGGGTGGCGGGTCCCATGTGGTCGAAGAAGATGAACGGACCGACGAGACGTGCTGCCATCGCGGGCAGCACGCGCCGCACGGCGAGATTGCCGATGTCGCGGACATGGGGCTTGAGAACCGCTTTGATCGATGTGGACATGACGAGCTCGGTTGGTGGGGACAAGACGGGTCATTCTACTGCCCGGCGGTGACCGCATGCGTCCGAAGGCGCGACATACGGTCAGCGCACGTCGTGCGAAGCGGGCGATGCGGATGTCGATGCTCCGCTACACTGTCCGGTTCCGATACAAGTAAAAACAGGAGTCCAGATGTCGCCGAAAGACCTGCTGCTAGCGCTGGTGGTCGTCGTTGCGTGGGGCGTGAACTTCGTCGTAATCAAGGTTGGCTTGCACGGCGTGCCGCCGATGCTGCTCGGCGCGTTGCGCTTCATGCTGGCCGCGTTTCCGGCGGTGTTCTTCATCAAGCGGCCGCAGATGCCGTGGCGCTGGCTGCTCGCGTATGGCGCGACCATCTCGCTGGGGCAGTTCGCGTTCCTGTTTTCCGCGATGTACGTCGGCATGCCGGCAGGTCTTGCGTCGCTCGTGCTGCAGGCGCAGGCGTTTTTCACGCTTGGCTTTGCCGCGCTTTTTCTGCATGAGCGCTTACGCGCGCAGAACGTGCTTGGTCTCGTGATCGCGGCTGCTGGTCTCGGCGTGATCGGTATACAGGGTGGCCATTCGATGACGCTCGCCGGGTTCATCCTCACGCTGTGCGCGGCCGTCATGTGGGCGCTCGGCAATATCGTCACGAAGAAGGTGGGCAAGGTCGATCTGGTGGGGCTCGTCGTATGGGGCAGTTTGATTCCGCCCGTGCCGTTCTTCGTGCTGTCGTATCTGTTCGAAGGGCCGCGGCGGATCGAGGCGGCGCTGACGGGGATCGGCGAGTCGTCGCTGTTCGCGATTGTTTATCTGGCGTTTGTTGCGACGCTGTTGGGCTATGGGTTGTGGAGCCGGCTGTTGTCGCGGTATGCGGCGGGGCAGGTGGCCCCCTTCTCTTTGCTCGTGCCGATTGTCGGGCTGGCTTCTGCTTCTGTGTTTCTCGACGAGTCGTTATCCGCTGCGCAGATTGGCGGCGCTGTTCTGGTGATGGCCGGACTTGCTGTCAATGTGTTTGGCGGGAGGGTGGTGGAGAGGTTTTCGCTGGCGAGGTAACAATTAGTCGGCGACGCAGTCGTCATTCTTGCATGCGGCGCGGCTTTGCCGGTTTGGTTTTTTGCTCACGCAGAGATCAGCGCATGTCACCGGAAGCTGGGCAGCACCGCGTCGCAGACAAAAAAACGATTACGTCATCCGACTCTTGGCAAGCGGCGGATTCGCCGCAAAGTACCGCTTGATGCCGCTCATAATGGCGTTGGCCATCTTATCCCGATACGCGTCGTCATTCAGACGGCGCTCCTCATCAGGGTTACTGATAAACGCAGTTTCGACGAGAATCGACGGAATATCCGGGGCCTTGAGAACCGCAAACCCGGCCTGCTCCACAGAGCCCTTGTGCAACCGGTTGATCCCGCCGATCTCCTTGAGCACGAATGTGCCATACCGCATCGAATCGCGGATCTGCGCCGTCGTCGACATGTCGAACAGCGCGCGGTTCACGCTGGCATCGGCGGACTTGATGTTGATGCCGCCAATCTGATCCGACGAGTTCTCCTTGTTCGCCATCCAGCGCGCGGCCGCGCTCGACGCGCCATGCTCCGACAGCGCGAATACCGACGAGCCGCTCGCTTCCGGGGTGGTGAACGCGTCCGCGTGAATCGACACGAACAGGTCCGCGCCGACACGCCTCGCCTTCTGCACACGCACGTTTAGCGGCACGAAGAAGTCGGCGTCGCGCGTCATCATCGCGCGCATGTTCGGCTGCGCATCGATCTTCGCGCGCAGCTTCTTCGCGATGTCGAGCGCGACGTGTTTCTCGTAGGTCCCGCTGCCGCCGATCGCGCCGGGATCTTCGCCGCCGTGGCCCGGATCGATCGCGACCGTCAGCAGACGCACCGTATTGCTGCCCTTCTTCGGCGCGGTGAACTTGTACTCGTCGTCGTTGTTGTCGCCGGCGTTGTCCGCATCGCTGTCGTTGTTGCGCGCGATAACCGGCGGCGCGGGTGTTGGCGCGGGCTTCGGCGGCATGTGCGGCGTCGGCGCAGGCGCGCCATGCAGCGGCGGATGCGGCACGGGCGCAGCAGGCGAGGGCGCGTTGTTCTGCGCGTACTTCTCGAAGAACGCGTCGCTGTTGTCGCCGGGCGGCGTGGTCGGGCCGTTGAGCGTCGCGGCGGGCGGCGCGGCGTTGTCCTTCAGCTGCTGTTCCTTGCGCTCGGTCTGCGCGAGCAGATCCATCAGCGGATCGGGCGCGACGGCGGGATACAGGTCGAACACGAGCCGGTACTTGTACGCGCCGACAGGCGGCAGCGTGAACACCTGCGGTTTCACCGACCCCTTCAGGTCGAACACCATCCGCACGACATGCGGCTGATACTGGCCGACGCGCACGGATTGAATCTGCGGATCGTTCGGCGCGATCTTCGAGACGAGATCCTTCAACGCCTGGTCGAGGTCGAGACCGTTCAGATCGACCACCAGGCGGTCCGGTCCCTGCAGCAGTTGCTGCGTGTTCTGCAGCGGCTGATCGGATTCGATGGTCACGCGCGTGTAGTCGCGCGCGGGCCACACGCGCACGCCGAGCACCGACGAAGCCAACGCGAGGCGCGGCGCGGCAAGGCCGAGGACGAGCGTGGAAGCGCCCGCGTGAAGAATCTGCCGGCGGCGCCAGTTATGCGTCGCGGTGGCCGCCGATTCGATCGAGCGGAACGGTTTGATCAACATCTTTCGAGACATGCCTTTCCTGGTTCGCTATACGCCCGGGCGACCAGCACGCGGCCATCGCCGTCGACGTCGAGCGAGAAGACGAGATCCGGCACGCCCAGCAGGCTGCCCGCGCGTTCCGGCCATTCGACGAGGCAGATTGCGCCGCTGTCGAAGTACTCGCGAAAGCCTGCATCGGCCCATTCGGCCGGATCGTTGAAACGGTAAAGATCGAAGTGATATAGCTCGAGTTCCCCATCCGGCCGTTCGACCGCATAAGGTTCGACAAGCGTATAGGTCGGGCTGCGCACGCGGCCCGCGTGTCCGAGCGCGCGCAGCGTGGCGCGCACAAGTGTCGTCTTGCCGGCGCCCAGGTCGCCGTGCAACTGCACCTGGAGCCCATCGAATGCGCGCTGGCCCGTTGCGCGGGCTTCGTTGCGCACACTGTCGATCGCGTGTGCGAAGCGTGCGCCGAATGCCGTGGTCGCGGCTTCGTCCGCGAGCGCAAACTCGCGCTCAAGCAGGACGGCGGCTGTAGATCGATTCGCGGGACCGGTGTGATCGGGCATTCTCGTAAAATGGCGTTATGAACCAAGGCCAGCAGCATCCCATGCCGGATCCGCAAACAGGTGCGCAGTGCGATCCGCATTCGTCGCCCCGCGCGACGGATGAAGCAACAGACGTCACGCGACGTTTCGATGAAGCGCAACTGGCTGCGCTCGCTTCGCGTATCAGGGACTGGGGACGCGAACTAGGTTTCGGCGCAGTCGGCATCAGCGACATCGATCTGTCGCACGCCGAAGCGGGGCTTGCAGCCTGGCTCGACGCGGGTTGCCATGGCGAGATGGATTATATGGCCAAACATGGGATGAAACGTGCGCGGCCAGCCGAGCTTGTGGCCGGCACGCGACGCGTGATCTCGGTTCGCATGGCCTATCTGCCCACGCATGCGACGCCGCATGCGGCCGATTCGCCGGCGGCGCGAAAGGACGCTGAAAGTGCCGCCGCCGACGTTCAGCACGACTGGCGACTCGAAGAGCGCGCGCGTCTGAACGACCCGTCGGCGGCTGTCGTGTCGATCTACGCACGCGGCCGCGACTATCACAAGGTGATGCGCAACCGCCTGCAGCACCTGGCCGAGCGCATTGAAGGCGAAATTGGCCCGTACGGCTACCGCGTGTTCACCGACTCGGCGCCCGTGCTCGAAGTCGAGCTCGCGCAACAGGCGGGCACGGGCTGGCGCGGCAAGCACACGCTGCTGTTGCAACGGGACGCGGGGTCGTTGTTCTTCCTCGGCGAAATTTTCGTCGACCTGCCCCTGCCGACGGATGCCGAAACCTCGCCGGAGCGCGCGCCCGAAACGCCCGGCGCGCATTGCGGCAGCTGCACGCGGTGCATCGGCGCGTGTCCGACGGGGGCGATCGTCGCACCGTATCAGGTCGACGCGCGGCGCTGCATCTCCTATCTGACGATCGAACTGAAGGGCAGTATTCCCCAGGATTTGCGGCCGCTGATCGGCAATCGTGTGTATGGATGCGACGATTGCCAGCTCGCGTGTCCGTGGAACAAGTTCGCCCAGGCTGCGCCTGTCGCCGATTTCGACGTGCGTCACGGATTGGATCGCGCGTCGCTGGTCGAGCTGTTCGGCTGGAGCGCCGACGAATTCGACACCCGATTGCAAGGCAGCGCGATCCGCCGGATCGGCTACGAATGCTGGCTGCGCAACCTTGCCGTCGGCATGGGCAATGCGCTGCGGGCGGCGCGCGAGTCGCTGCCGGCCGAAGCGCGCGCCGCGATCGTCGACGCGCTGCGCCGGCGTGCCGGCGATCCTTCGCCGCTGGTGCGCGAGCATGTCGCGTGGGCGCTGGAAGCGGCGTGAGCGCGTTTCGCGTCTGGCGAAACCGAGAGAGGAGCACATCATGTTCAATGCAGTGATCGACGCGCCGTTCGGCAAGATCGGTGTCCGGCTGGAAAGCGAGACCGTGCGCGAGATCGTCTATTTGCCCGATTCGGTGGCGAACGTCGAACCGGATTCGCCGCTCGCAAAGCAGGCCGTCGAGCAGATCGAACACTATCTGCAACAGGCGTCTGCGCGCTTCGATCTCCCGCTCGCCGACGTCGGCACGCCATTCCAGCGGCGCGTCTGGAAGGCGATCGGCGAGATTCCGCCGGGCGTCGTGCTGACCTACGGGCAACTCGCGAAGCAGATCGGCAGTGTGCCGCGCGCCGTCGGCCAGGCGTGCGGCTCGAACTTCTTTCCGATCGTGATCCCGTGTCATCGCGTGGTCGCATCGGGCGGCATCGGCGGCTTTGCGCATACGGGCGGCGACGGCTACTATCGCAACGTCAAACGCTGGCTACTGAAACACGAGGGCGTACCTTACGCATGACTGATGTGCTGACCGAAGACGCGCAGCCCGCGTCGCCTGCTGTTTCGCCGCTGCTGCTGACGAGCGGCGCGTCGATCGATGCCTTCTGCGATGCGCTATGGCTCGAACATGGCCTCGCGCGCAACACGCTCGACGCATACCGACGCGACTTGCGGCTCTTTTCCGAATGGCTCGCCGAGCGGCGCGACGCTTCTCTCGATGCCGCGAGCGAAGCCGATCTGACGGCCTATAGCGCCGCGCGCTCGGCCGACAAGTCGACCTCCGCGAACCGGCGTCTGTCTGTGTTTCGCCGCTACTATGCGTGGGCCGTGCGCGAGCATCGCGCGTCAGCGGATCCAACCTTGCGCATCCGTTCGGCCAAGCAGCCGCCGCGTTTCCCGTCGACCTTGACGGAAGCGCAGGTCGAAGCGCTGCTCGGGGCGCCGGACGTGACGACGCCGCTCGGCCTGCGCGACCGCACGATGCTCGAACTGATGTACGCGAGCGGCTTGCGCGTCAGCGAACTGGTCACGTTGAAGACGGTGGAGGTCGGGCTGAACGAGGGCGTCGTGCGCGTGATGGGCAAGGGCTCGAAAGAGCGGCTGATACCGTTCGGCGAAGAGGCGCACGCCTGGATTGAACGCTATCTGCGCGAGTCTCGCCCCGCATTGCTCGGCCAGCGTTCCGCTGATGCGCTGTTCGTCACCGCGCGCGCCGAAGGCATGACGCGCCAGCAGTTCTGGAACATCATCAAGCGTCATGCGCTGACGGCGCATGTGCACGCGCCCCTGTCACCGCACACGCTGCGGCACGCGTTCGCGACGCATCTGCTGAATCACGGCGCGGACCTGCGTGTCGTGCAGCTGCTGCTCGGCCACACCGATATCTCGACCACGCAGATTTACACGCACGTCGCACGTGAGCGGCTCAAGTCGCTGCACGCGGCTCACCATCCGCGCGGCTGAATTTCCGGATCCGATTCGCGCGAGTCAGATGAGATCGCGCAGCCGGTGCTTGAGTATCTTGCCCGTCGAGGCCGCCGGTAATGCAGCGAGCACCCTGATTTCGGCTGGCCGCTTATAGGGTGCAAGGCGCGCGTCGCACCAGGTGGCGAGGTCGTCGGGTGTTGCGGCTGCACTGCCCGACAGTTCGACGAATGCCACGACTTCCTCGTTGTCCGCCACCGCGCGCCCTATTACCGCCGACTGGACGACGTCGGGATGCGCGTTCAGCACATGCTCGACTTCTGCCGGGTAGACGTTGAAGCCCGAACGGATGATCAGCTCCTTGCTGCGCCCGGCGATGTGCATCGCACCGTCCGCGTCCTCGCGAGCGAGGTCGCCTGTTCTGAGCCAGCCGTCGCGCGTGACGGTGGCTAACGTCTGTTGCGGGTTGCGGTAGTAGCCGAGCATCACGTTCGGCCCGCGCACCCACAGTTCGCCGACTTCTCCTTGAGCGACGTCGACGCCATCCGACCCGACGAACCGCACCTCGATGCCCGGAATCGCCTGGCCGACAGAGCAGTCCGCACGCGGCGACTCGATCATCGTCTGGGACACGGTCGGGCTGCTCTCGGTCATCCCGTAGCCATTGTGCAGCGCGACGCCGTACACGCTTTCGACGCGCGCCTTCAATGCGGCGTCGAGCGGCGAACCGCCCGAGTAGGCGAAGCGCAGATGCGGAGCCGACCACGGCAAGCCATTTGCCTGCAGGTATTCGAGCAGCTTCGCATGCATCGCGGGTACGCCCTGGAAGATCGACACGCGTTCTTCCGCGAGCGCGCGCCGCACGGCCTCGGGTGAGAAGCGCGGCGCGAGCCGCAGCGTCGCGCCTGCGTACAGACTGCCGAGGCACACCGACGCGAGACCGTACACATGCGAAATGGGCAGCACGGCATAGACGACGTCGTCGGCATTGACGCGCCTGAGGGTGCTCGACATGGCCGCGATAAACAGCAGATTGCGGTGTGAAAGCATCACGCCTTTGGGTGAGCCCGTCGTTCCCGTCGTGTAGATCAAGGCGGCGCATTGACGGTCGCTCGCGGTTTCGACGGCTTCTGCTTGCGTGTTGTCGTCGAGCGCGTAAGACCATGCGCCAATGTCCGCTGCGAGGGTGGGCGCAGCCTGCGCGCCGTGGCGCTCGGCGTGTTGCCGGGCATCCGGCGAAACCCCGACGGCATATGCGACCAGCCGTGGTTGCGCGTGCGCGCGGATCGCGTCCAGTTCGGCCGCCGACAGCCGCGCATTCGACATCAACGCCCATGCATCGAGCTTTGCCGCCGCGAACATCAGCACGATCTGCACGATGCTGTTCTCCGCGACGATCATCACGCGGTCGCCGGCGCGCACGCCTCGATCGGCCAGCAGAGCGGCGACGCCGTCGACGGCACCGACGAGTTGCGCACGTGTGAGACGGCGTTCATCTTCGATCAGCGCGGGATGCTGCGGATTGCGCGCGGCGATCAGCTTCGGAATCCCGGCGATCCGTTCGGGCAGAGCGGCGAGCAGCGCGGCCACATCGACAAGGACAGACCGCGAAGCGTCCGGGGAGTGCTGGGCTGTATTCAACGATGTCTCCTTTGGCGACGGGAGTTGGCGCTTCGGCGCCGACTTCCGGGGTGAGCTGCGGGGAAGCGGCAAGCATGCCATTGCACGTGCAGTATCTCGAACGATCGTGCCATACCCCCGCTGCGCGCACAATTGGCCATTCGGCAAATGGCCGTTGCGTCGCGCGGACATTACAATGCGCCGATGAGCAAATCCAGACACGTTTCCGAAACGCCCGCCACGCAGTTCTTGCGCCGCCATAAGGTCAAGTTCGGTGAGCATCCGTACGACTACGTCGACCACGGGGGCACGGAAGAATCCGCGCGGCAGCTGGGCGTCGATGAACACCACGTCGTCAAGACGCTGGTCATGGAAGACGAGCATGCCAGGCCGTTGATCGTCCTGATGCACGGCGACCGTACGGTATCGACCAAGAACCTTGCGCGGCAGATCGGCGCGAAGCGCGTCGAGCCGTGCAAGCCGGAAGTCGCGAGTCGGCATTCGGGTTACATGATCGGCGGCACTTCGCCGTTCGGCACGAAGAAGACGATGCCCGTCTACGTGGAAACGACCATACTCGACATGGACGGGATCTATATCAACGGCGGCCGGCGTGGCTTTCTGGTGAGCATCGCGCCCAGCGTGCTCACATCGCTGCTGGACGCGAAGCCCGTGCAGTGCGCGAGCGTCGATTGACGGCTGAGGCTGGTGCGCACGCGTCGCGCACAACCGGTTTGTTAAAGCATGTCGAGGGTTCGGTAGAATGTGCGCCGTTGTGCCAGCGCGGCGTGCGCGCGGCACATGGAGACGGGCGCCGCCCGATGCGCTTTCCGATACTGACAAGAGTTTCAACATGGAAAACCTGATTGTCGCCGTCGTGGCCTATCTGATCGGCTCGGTGTCGTTTGCCGTGATCGTCAGCGCCGCGATGGGATTAGCCGACCCGCGCTCGTACGGCTCGAAGAATCCCGGGGCGACGAACGTGCTGCGCAGCGGCAACAAGAAGGCCGCCATTCTGACGCTCATTGGCGACGCGTTCAAAGGCTGGCTGGCCGTATGGTTGACGGGGCATTTCTCCGCGCATTTCGGGCTCGACGACACATCCGTCGCGATTGCCGCAATCGCCGTATTTCTCGGGCACCTGTATCCGGTCTTCTTCCGCTTCAAGGGCGGCAAGGGCGTCGCGACGGCTGCGGGCGTGCTGCTCGCCATCAATCCCATTCTCGGTATCGCGACGCTCCTGACCTGGCTGATCGTCGCGTTCTTCACGCGCTACTCGTCGCTGGCTGCGCTGTGCGCGGCGATCTTCGCGCCGCTGTTCGACGGCTTTCTGTTTGGCGCGAATGTGATCGCGTTGTCCATCGTCGCGATGAGCGCACTGCTGATCTGGCGTCATCGCGCGAACATCGCGAAGCTGGTGGCGGGGCAGGAAAGCCGCATCGGCGACAAGAAGAAAGCCGAAGCGGCGGCTTCGCACAAGCATTGAGCCGCGAAGGTCGACGCGAACGCGCGTCATCGCTATGTCATGCGCGGGCCGGTGAGTCGCGCATGACGGCGGACATCAATCGCGGAAGTTGTTGAAGTCGAGCGGCGTGTCGGTCACGTCCTTGCGCAGCATCGCGATCACACTTTGCAGATCGTCGCGCTTGGTGCCCGTCACGCGAACCGCGTCGCCCTGGATGCTCGCCTGAACCTTGATCTTGCTGTCCTTCACGAGTTTGACGATTTTCTTCGCGAGATCGCCGGACACGCCTTTCTTCACGGTGACGACCTGCTTGACCTTGTCGCCGCCGATCTTCTCGATCTTGCCGTAGTCGAGGAAGCGCACGTCCACATTGCGCTTCGCCATTTTCGACACCAGCACGTCCTTCACCTGGCCGAGCTTGAATTCATCGTCGGCGAACGCGGTGAGTTCGCGCTCCTTCTGCTCGACGCGGGCGTCCGAGCCCTTGAAGTCGAAGCGCGTCGAGATTTCCTTGTTGGACTGCTCGATCGCGTTTTTCACTTCGATCATGTTGGCTTCGCAGACGACGTCAAACGATGGCATTGCTTTCTCCCAATTGTTTCAAAGCGTGCGGCGCTGCAGGGCTGCGCGCGGCGCACTCGCTATAATCACGGACCGGTGTCATTTTACCGACGCCTTTCTCGTTTGCCCAAGACTCGCGAGCGGCTTCGTTCCCGCGTCGCAGTTTCTGCCGGGCGCTTGCCAGAACATCCGATGTCCCAGCCCGAATCGCTTCCGTTTATCGCCGACTTCCCGCTCAAGCCGCACAACACCTTCGGTTTCGATGTGCGCGCGAGGCTCGCGTGTCGGATCGAAACCGACGCGCAGCTGCTCGCCGCCTTGCGCGATCCGCGCGCCGCGGGCTTGCGACGGCTCGTGCTGGGCGGCGGCAGCAACGTCGTGCTGACGGGCGATTTCGACGGACTCGTGTTGCTGGTCGCGCTGCGCGGTCGCAAGGTCGTTCGCGAAGACGACGAAGCGTGGTACGTCGAAGCGGCTGCGGGCGAGAACTGGCACGAGTTCGTATCGTGGACCCTTGCAGAGGGCATGCCCGGTCTCGAGAATCTCGCGCTGATTCCGGGCACGGTGGGCGCGGCGCCGATCCAGAACATCGGCGCGTACGGGCTGGAGATGTGCGAGCGCTTTGCGTCGCTGCGCGCGGTCGAGCTGGCGACGGGCAAACTCGTCGAACTGGGCGCGGGCGCTTGCCGCTTCGGCTATCGCGACAGCTTCTTCAAACAGGAAGGCCGCGAGCGCTTCGTCATCGTGTCGGTGACGTTCAGATTGCCGAAGGTTTGGGCGCCGCGCGCCGGTTACACGGATATCGCGCGCCAACTCGCCGCCGTCGGTCTGGGCGACGCGACGCCGACACCGCAAGCCATCTTCGATGCCGTCGTCGCCGTGCGGCGCGCCAAGCTGCCGGATCCGTTCGTGCTCGGCAATGCGGGTAGCTTCTTCAAGAATCCTGTGGTCGAATCGGCGCAGTTCGATGCGCTCGCCGCGAAGGAACCGGAGATCGTCTCGTATCGGCAGGCGGATGGGCGCGTGAAGCTCGCAGCGGGCTGGCTCATCGACCGTTGCGGCTGGAAAGGGCGGACGTTGGGCGCGGCGGGCGTGCATGAGCGGCAGGCGCTCGTGCTCGTGAATCGCGGCGGCGCGAGTGGAACCGAGGTGCTGGCACTGGCGAAGGCGATCCAGCAGGACGTCGCGCAGCGCTTCGGCGTGGAGCTGGAGGCCGAACCCGTCTGTCTGTGAACGGATTCCGCCGTCGGACAGCGACGCGAGCCTGAAAACAAAAAGCGCCGGGTGTCGAACCCGGCGCTTATGTTTTGCGGACGGCGCGCCCGTCCCGGTTCAGTGGTTCAGCTTGCCGAGCAGCAGAAATTCCATCAGCGCCTTCTGCACGTGCAGGCGGTTTTCCGCTTCGTCCCACACGACGCTCTGCGGCCCGTCGATCACCTCCGCGCTCACTTCCTCACCGCGATGCGCCGGCAGGCAGTGCATGAACAGCGCGTCCTTGCTGGCGCGCGACATCATGTCGGCGTCGACGCACCAGTCGGCGAACGCCTTCTTGCGCGCCTCGTTTTCCGCTTCGAAGCCCATGCTCGTCCAGACGTCCGTGGTGACCAGGTCGGCACCCTTGCAGGCTTCGTTCGGATCGTCGAATTCTTCGTAGAATGGCGCGCTTTCGGGCGCGACTAGCGCGCGGTCGAGCTTGTAGCCGGGCGGCGTGGACAGGCGCAGCGTGAAGCCGAGGATTTGCGCTGCCTCGATCCACGTGTATAGCATGTTGTTCGCGTCGCCGACCCACGCGACCGTCTTGCCGCGGATCGGGCCGCGATGCTCGTAATACGTGAAGATGTCGGCCAGTACCTGGCACGGGTGATATTCGTTCGTCAGGCCGTTGATGACGGGCACGCGCGAATTCTCCGCAAAGCGCTGGATGATGTCCTGGCCGAACGTGCGGATCATGATGATGTCGACCATCCGCGAGATGACCTGTGCCGCGTCTTCAATTGGCTCGCCCCGGCCGAGCTGTGTGTCGCGCGTGCTCATGAAGACGGCGTGACCGCCCAGCTGGAAAATGCCCGCTTCGAACGACAGGCGCGTGCGCGTCGAGTTTTTCTCGAAGATCATCGCGAGCGTGCGATCGTGCAGCGGATGATATGTCTCGTAGTTCTTGAACTTGCGCTTGAGGATGCGCGCGCGTTCGAGCACGTACTCGTAGTCTTCCAGCGAGAAATCGTTGAACTGCAGGTAGTGGCGGATCGTTTTGGCGGTCATAAAACAAATACGGCGGTTTCACCCGGGCGAAGATGCCGGACTGTGCCGCCGTCGTTTGTGGTAACTCAATCCAGCATAAAGGATTTTGAATGTTTTGACGAGTCGGCCGACGGGCATGCGCCAACTGCGCGAACCTGTAAAGGTCTGTTCCAGGCCCTTGTGTGCGGTGCGGAAAAACCCTGGCTGCGCTATAATCTCGAAGTTTTCTTAAAGCCCGGCGAGCAGGCTCTGACGCTTGCAGGACACGGCTTTTGCGCATCCACTGGGGCACTCATGCGTGCCGTGCCATGCGCTATCACGGCCGCTGCCCGAGATGCCCTGGCTGGCTTTCCGTGTCAGGTTGACGGCATGTCAGTGCCCGTTTGCGTGGTCGCGAGACGGGTTCAGACAGCGTTTTCAGGCAATATCCTTCGCGGGCTTATCACCGGCACATCGCTGGGCAGTCACACAGGGTTTCGTACATGGCCGATACACCCCCAATCGAATATTTCATTCAAGGCATTACGTCGAATGGGCGAAAGTTTCGTCCGAGCGACTGGTCGGAACGGCTGGCGGGCGTGATGTCGTGTTACGGTCCGGGCGCGAAAGGGCCGAATGCCCGTCTGCAGTATTCACATTACGTGCGTCCCACGTTGATCGGCGACCTGAAGTGCGTGATTCTGGACTCACGGTTGCGCGACATCGAGCCGATGGCTTTCGACTTCGTGATGAACTTCGCGAAAGATAACGATCTGCTCGTCACCGAGGCTTGCGAACTTCCGCTGGAGCATGCGGCGCAAAAGGCACCCACGCGCTGAGGGCAACGTTCCGCGGCATCGGCAGGCAGGACGGCAATGAAACCCGCATCGGCGGGTTTTTTTATGTCCTCAGGCGCCGCGTGCTGCAGGCAGGGCGGAATACAAAACAGCGCGCCAAACAAAAAAGCCCGCCAGAGCGGGCTTTCATGACGCAGCGGAAACAGGAAGCGGCCCGCCGAAGCGAGCCACCGGATTCGTGAATTTACTGCGCTGCGGGCGCTTGCAGGCCCTTGACGGCTGCAGCGAGGCGGCTCTTATGGCGAGCTGCCTTGTTCTTGTGAACGATTTTCTTGTCGGCAATGATGTCCAGCGTCTTTGCCGATGCCTTGAAGATCTCAGCGGCTTGAGCTGCATCGCCGGCTTCAATTGCCTTGCGGACAGCCTTGACAGCCGTGCGGTACTTCGAGCGCAGCGCCGAGTTGTGCGAGTTTGCCTTGGCGGCTTGGCGGGCGCGCTTGCGTGCTTGTGCGGAGTTAGCCATGACGGTTCCTTATCCTGTTCCTGTTTCCAGTGCCCGCCTTCGAAGGGCAGGCGCTGCTTTTAGATCGAACCCTTGAGAGCGATTGCTCAAGGGCGCAAATAGACAAACGACTGAGAACTACCGTGAATCCCGCTCATCCGGCTCGGATTGCCTGAAGCAAAAATCGAGGCAGGAGCTTGAGCGAGCTTCGAAACCGGCGATTATAGCAACAAAATCAGATACGTGGCAACCGCGCGGCGTGATCACCCGATGGTCGTGTGTCAGGGAGCGGGAGGCAAGCCGATGACGTTGCCGCGGCGCGCCCTTGTCCGGTCCGGCCCTCGCGGCATCGGGCGCTTCGCCGGCGGACACCGTGCATTCACAAATTCGCCGTCAGATCGAACGTCTTTGCAGCAAATCGGTCCCAAAGCCTTCGAATTGCCACGAATCGTGCCCTCCACATACTGACCGCCCCGGACGCACCCGTATAATAAGCGCCCCATGAATCTATTCCGAGCCCTGCTGACGGTCAGCGGCTTCACGCTGCTTTCGCGCGTGACCGGACTGGCCCGCGAGACCCTGATTGCCCGCGCTTTCGGCGCGAGCCAGTACACCGACGCGTTTTACGTCGCCTTCCGTATTCCGAACCTGCTGCGCCGTATTTCCGCCGAAGGCGCGTTTTCGCAGGCGTTCGTGCCGATCCTCGCCGAGTTCAAGAACCAGCAAGGTCACGACGCAACGAAGGCGCTCGTCGATGCCACCTCCACCGTGCTTGCCTGGGCGTTGGCCATCATGTCGTTGCTGGGCGTGGTGGGCGCGTCGTGGGTGGTGCTGGTGGTCGCCTCCGGCCTGCGCGGCGACGGACAGGCGTTCACGCTCGCGGTGTCGATGACGCGGATCATGTTCCCGTACATCGTGTTCATATCGCTGACGTCGCTGGCGTCGGGCGTGTTGAACACCTACAAGCACTTCTCGCTGCCCGCGTTCGCGCCCGTGCTGCTGAACGTCTCGTTCATCATCGCGGCCGTGTTCGTCGCGCCGCTCATGAAGGTACCCGTGTTCGCGCTCGCGTGGGCGGTGATCGCTGGCGGCATCGCGCAGTTCATCGTGCAGCTGCCGGGCTTGAAGAAGATCGACATGATCCCGCGCATCGGGCTCAATCCGCTGAAGGCGCTCGCCCACCGCGGCGTCAAGCGCGTGCTCGCGAAGATGGTCCCGGCGATGTTCGCGGTCTCGGTCGCGCAGATCAGCCTGATCATCAACACGAATATTGCGTCGCACATCGGGCCGGGCGCGGTGTCGTGGATCAACTACGCCGACCGCCTGATGGAATTCCCGACGGCGCTGCTTGGCGTCGCGCTAGGCACGATCCTGTTGCCGAGCCTGTCCAAGGCGCACGTCGACGCCGATGCGCACGAGTATTCGTCGCTGCTCGACTGGGGGCTGCGCGTGACGTTCCTGCTCGCCGCGCCGAGCGCCGTTGCGCTGTTCTTCTTCGC
Organism: Paraburkholderia phymatum STM815; assembly: GCF_000020045.1. Classification (GTDB taxonomy): domain Bacteria; phylum Pseudomonadota; class Gammaproteobacteria; order Burkholderiales; family Burkholderiaceae; genus Paraburkholderia; species Paraburkholderia phymatum. The sequence goes on from NC_010622.1 coordinate 604,185, forward strand.
CGAGCCGCTCACGGCGACGCTGTTCCACTACGGCAAGTTCGACGGCAATGCCGTCGTGATGGTGGGGCGCGCGTTGGCCGCGTACGGCGTCGGCCTGATCGGGCTCATCCTGATCAAGATTCTCGCGCCCGGCTTCTACGCAAAGCAGGACATCAAGACGCCCGTGAAGATTGGTGTGTTCGTGCTGGTCGTTACGCAGTTGAGCAACTACGTGTTCGTACCCGTCTTCGCGCATGCGGGGTTGACGCTGTCGGTGGGACTCGGCGCGTGTGTGAACGCGCTGTGCCTGTTCATCGGCTTGCGGCGGCGCGGCATCTATATGCCGTCGGCGGGCTGGTCGGTGTTCTTCGTGCAACTGGTCGGCGCGTGTCTCGTGCTGGCGGGCGTGATGCACTGGTTCGCGATCAACTTCGACTGGATCGGCATGCATGCCGAGCCGTTGCGGCGCATGGCGCTGCTCGCGGCGTGCCTTGTGCTGTTTGCGGCGTTATATTTCGGTATGCTGTGGCTGATGGGCTTCAAGTACGCGTATTTCAGAAGGCGAGTGAAGTGATCACGACGACCCGGGTTCTCGACTATTTCAGCGCGCTCGTCGCCGAGGACGACGGGCTTCCGCTCACGGAAGCGGCGCTGTCGCTTGCGCAGGACGCCTATCCCGATCTCGATCTGCAGGCGGTGCTTGCCGAGATCGACGAACTTGCGTTGCGCGTCAAGCGCCGCATTCCCGACGATGCCGACATCCAGCAACGTGTCGGCATTCTGAATCGCTACTTCTTCCGCGAACTGGGTTTCGCGGCGAACGTCAACGATTACTACGACCCGGACAACAGCCATTTGAACATGGTGCTGAAGCGCCGGCGCGGCATTCCGATTTCGCTGGCGGTTCTGTATCTGGAGATGGCGTCGCAAGTGGACATTCCCGTGCGCGGCGTCGCGTTCCCCGGGCATTTTCTGCTACGCGTCACGCTGCCCGAAGGCGACGCGATGATCGATCCGACCACGGGCCATCCACTGACGGAAGCCGAGATGGTCGAGATGCTGGAACCCTATGTGGCGAAGGCGGGCGAATCAGTGAGCCGCGCGCTGCGCATGCTGCTTCAGCCGGCGACGCGCCGCGAGATCATCGCGCGTATGCTGCGCAATCTGAAGGCGACATATCTGCAGACCGAGCGCTGGCAGCGGCTGCTTGCCGTGCAGCAGCGTCTCGTGATCGCGTTGCCGGAGAGCATCGAGGAAGTGCGCGATCGCGGATTCGCGTATGCGCGGCTCGATTTTCTGCGTCCTGCGCTCGAAGATCTCGAACGCTATCTCGGTGATCGGCCGGATGCCGAAGATGCCACCGTCGTCGAATCGCAATTGCTCGAGTTGCGGCAGCGCACACAGCATAACGATCGCGACTGACCTGATCGGTCCGTCGCTGCAAACGAAAACGCCTGCGCAGCTTTCACTACGCAGGCGTTTTCATTCCAGCGCTATCGGGTCTACTTCGGCTGCATGCGGATCGCGCCGTCCAGACGGATCACTTCGCCGTTGAGCATCGGGTTGTCGAAGATCTGCTTGACGAGCATCGCGTACTCGTTCGGCTTGCCGAGGCGCGGCGGGAACGGCACCATCGCGCCGAGCGCATCCTGCACTTCCTGCGGCATGCCGAGCAGCATCGGCGTTTCGAAGATGCCGGGCGCGATCGTCATCACACGGATCGCGTTGCGCGACAGGTCGCGCGCAATGGGAAGCGTCATGCCTGCGACGCCCGCCTTCGACGCCGCGTAGGCAGCCTGGCCGATCTGTCCGTCGAACGCCGCGACGGACGCCGTATTGACGATCACGCCTCGTTCGCCGAGCGCATTCGGCTCGAGCTTCGACATTTCCGCGGCGGCGAGGCGGATCATGTTGAACGTGCCGACGAGATTGATCGACACCGTGCGTGCGAATGAGTGCAGCGGATGCGGTCCGTCTTTGCCGACCGTCTTCATGGCGGGCGCGACGCCTGCGCAATTGACGAGGCCGCGCAGCGCGCCGAGTTTCGTCGCGGCTTCGACGGCTTGCGCCGCGTCGTCTTCGCGGCTTACGTCACACTTGACGAACACGCCACCGAGCTCCTGCGCGAGCGCGGTGCCCGCATCGTGATTCAGGTCGGCGAGCACGACCTTGCCGCCGTTTTGCGCGAACAGGCGTGCCGTCGCGGCGCCCAATCCGGACGCGCCGCCCGTGACCAGAAACACGTTGTCCTTGATGTCCATGTCTTCTCCTTGATGGAATGCGTGATCGCGTGATTGGAATAATTGCCGCTGGACGATTTTAACGGCTCGCTCTCACGCGTCAAACCGCTTGGCGGTGACGGATGACGCGCGAGCGTCATCGCCCGCGAGCGGCACTCAGTGCTCACTCAGGGCTCCGAACGAACCCAATGCCCAAATAAAAAACCCGCCGTGAGAGGCGGGTTCCCGATGTGCTACGTGCTTTCGCGTTACTTCAGCGCGTCGAACACGCGAGCGCGAATTTCATCGACGCTGCCGAGGCCCGAAATGCGGCGATATTGCGGCGCCGCCAGCGACGTCGATGGATCGCCCTTCTGCGCCCAGTTGTTGTAGTAGTCGATCAGCGGCTTGGTCTGCGAGACATACACGTCGAGGCGCTTCTTGACCGTTTCTTCCTTGTCGTCGTCGCGCTGGATCAGCGGTTCGCCCGTCACGTCGTCGACGCCTTCCACCTTCGGCGGGTTGAACTTCACGTGATACGTGCGGCCCGACGCGGGGTGCATGCGTCGACCGCTCATACGCGTGATGATTTCGTCGAACGGCACGTCGATCTCCAGCACGTAGTCGATGGCCACGCCTGCCTGCTTCATCGCTTCCGCTTGCGGAATGGTGCGCGGGAAGCCGTCGAACAGATAGCCGTTCGCGCAGTCGCTATCTTGCAGACGCTCCTTCACGAGATTGATGATGAGTTCATCCGTGACCAGTTCGCCTGCATCCATGTAGCGCTTGGCTTCAAGGCCGAGCGGCGTGCCCGCCTTCACGGCTGCACGCAGCATGTCGCCCGTCGAGATTTGCGGAATGCCGAACTTTTCCTTGATGAAGTTCGCCTGGGTGCCCTTGCCCGCGCCAGGAGCGCCCAACAGGATCAAACGCATTTGATATCTCCAGATCTATGTCAATTCTGTTTGGCGCGCCGCGCATCATTCAAGCCTGCCGCAGTCAACGCTCTTGATTCTTTGTGGTTCGCCGTGTCTGCCGGGCAGCGTTTCGCTACCGGCTTCGCGCAGCACGTGACGAACGGCGCTGCGAAGCAAACGGCAAAACAGGCGGATTAAAAATACGGGCGAATGGTGATATCGATCAATGCGCATCGATATCGGGTGAATCGCGCGAACGATCGATTATGCCATGCCTTTCTACGCTGACGACCCGAAAAACGCCTGTACGCGGGCAAGATCGTCGGGTGTGTCGACGCCGGGCAGCGGCGCGTCGTTCGTGACGAGCACCGCGATGCGCTCGCCGTGCCACATCGCGCGCAGCTGTTCGAGGGCCTCGGCCTGTTCGATCGGCGAGATAGAGAGACTCGGGTAAGTACGGAGGAACTTCGCGCGATACGCATACAGCCCGATGTGTCGGTAGACGGCTGCGGGCGCAGGCGGAGCGGGCATCTGCGCGATGTTCGGCCAGTGCGGCTGATAGGCGTCGCGGGCCCACGGGATCGGCGCACGCGAAAAGTACAGCGCCACGCCGCGCGCGTCGGGCACGACCTTGACCACGTTCGGATTGAACACGTCGGCGGGATCGTGAATGGGATGCGCGGCCGTCGCGATCGCGCAGCCGTCCGTCGCAGCAAGGTGCGACGCTACGCCGCGCACGAGAGCGGGATCGATCAGCGGTTCGTCACCCTGCACGTTGACGACGATCATGTCGTCGCGCCAGCCGTAATGCGCGGCCACCTCCGCGAGACGGTCGGTGCCCGACGGATGATCGGCACGCGTCATCATCGCGTCGATGCCATGCGCGCGCGCGACATCGAAGACCGCTTGCGCGTCGGTGGCGATCAGCACCTGCTGCGCACCCGATTCGACCGCGCGTTCCGCGACGCGCACGACCATCGGCTTGCCGCCGATATCGGCGAGCGGCTTGTTCGGCAGACGCGTCGACGCGAGGCGCGCCGGGACGACGGCGATGAAGGGCGGAGTGTGCTGGGTGTCGTTCATGGAAGGTGACAGCAGGCCTCGACGAGGCTGAGAAAGACGCACCGCCTCGATGGCGGCGCGGTGTGTGCGTTCGGACGACGGCTCGCGTGCAAGGCGTCGTCGGTCGATGCCGCGTGTGCCCGCGGCGCCGCTCAGGCCACGGAGCCGGGATTCAGGTCGACGGGTGTGCCTTCGACCGTTTGCCGCGCTTCGTCGACGAGCATTACGGGGATGCCGTCGCGGATCGGGTAGGCGAGCTTGTCCGCGTTGCAGATCAGTTCCTGCGCGGCGCGGTCGTAGCTGAGCGGACCCTTGCAGATCGGGCAAACGAGAATTTCAAGCAGGCGAGCGTCCACGGACTTTCTCCACAACGAGTGCAATGAGGCGATGATCGAGCGTGGCTTCGACGGGAACGACCCAGAGGCGCGCATCGTGCCAGGCCCCCAATTTTACCGCATCCTTTTCGGTGATCAGGATGGCGTCGGCGTCCACGTCGACGAACGGATTCGTGCTGAACGCGTAGTGATCGGGCAGCGCGCGCGTGTCGGGCGAGAGGCCCGCCGCGCGCAGCGTCGCGAAGAAGCGTTCGGGCGAGCCGATGCCCGCTGCGGCCAGTACGCGCTCACCGGCGAATTGCGCGAGCGGGCGGCGCAGGCGCGGGTTGTCGAGATGCCACGCGTCGCCGGGCGCAAGATCCAGCGAGAAGGTATTCGGCCACGGCGGCATCGCGCGGTCGTACGGATTGTTGATCAGCGTGGCGTCGCGCTCGCGCGAGAGCGGCTCGCGCAACGGTCCGGCCGGGAGCAGGAAGCCGTTGCCACCCAGCCGGTGATCGAACACGACGATCTCCGCGTCGCGTTCGAGCCGATAGTGCTGCAGGCCGTCGTCGCTGACGATGACGTCGACATCGCGATGTGCCTTGCACAGCGCGTGGGCGGCGGCGACGCGGTCGGGGCACACGAACACGGGCGCGCCCGTGCGGCGCGCGATCAGCAACGGTTCGTCGCCCGCTTGCGCCGCTTTCGAGGTCGGCGTAACGAGCGTGGGCTGCGTGATCTTCGCGCCATAGCCGCGCGATACGACGCCCGGTGTGAAGCCCGCGCTGCGCAGAGCTTGCACCAGCGCGATCACCGTGGGTGTCTTGCCGGTGCCGCCGACCGTCACATTGCCTACGACGACGACGGGCACGCGAACGCGCACCGACTTCAGCCAGCCGAGCTTGAACGCCGCGCGCCGCCCGAGAGCGACCGCGCCGAACACACAAGCGAGCGGCGTCAACGCCCACGCGAGCGGACCGCGCTGCTGCCATTCGCGCGCGATGCGCGCTTCGAGGCGGGAAGCGAGGTCGCTCATCGGCGGGCAGCCGGCTTGCGCGGCGCGTCAGACGGGACGGACAGGGCGGCGGACATCGGCAGGCATCTCCGGGCAGTCGGTTGCATCGGCGGTTGAGCGAAACGAGGGGGCCACGACACGTGGACAACAAATGAAAGCCAAAGGTCGACGGCAGCGGCGAAAAGCATGGACGGCATCGCACTCGCATCGCACTCGTGACGACTGGCGATCCCGCCAGAACCCGGCACTCTAGCGCGCGGGCGGCGTCGGCTGCAAGTCGGAAAGGCCGGCGGGTGTCGGCCGCGCACGGCGAATGCTATATCCATAACCTGTGGATAACTTTGTGGAGAAGCAGCCTTGCAATCTGTCGGGAAGGCCGTCACGCAAGCATCGGGTCGGCGGCAGGGAACTTTTGCTTCGCGAAAAACGTATGAAAATCAATGAGTTGGTCGGTATTAAGTGGGCTCTGGAGCGGTTTCGATGCCGTTCTCTACGATTCTCCCGACATGTGGACACTTTTAACAATCGCACCAGTGCGTTGAGAACGCGCTAGACCTGGTTCGCCGATCGGTCTATCGTCTGTCCGGCCTGTCAAAACCATTCCTCGCATGAATTCCGAAAGTCAGTCCTCGTCCCCCATCGGTGCTGGCGGCGATGCCGTCGTTCCCGTGTCGGTCCTCAACCGTGCGATCGGGAACATGCTCGAACGTTCGTTCCCGCTCGTCTGGGTCGCGGGCGAAGTGTCGAACTTCACGCGTGCTGCGAGCGGACACTGGTACTTCTCGATCAAGGACGCGCAGGCGCAGATGCGCTGCGTGATGTTCCGTGGCCGCGCGCAATACGCCGAGTTCACGCCGCGCGAAGGCGACAAGATCGAAGTGCGTGCGCTCGTCACGATGTACGAGCCGCGCGGCGAACTCCAGCTGAACGTCGAGGCGGTGCGCCGCACGGGCCAGGGCCGGCTCTACGAAGCATTCCTGCGACTGAAGGCGCAACTCGAAGCCGAAGGTCTGTTCGATCCGCAGCGCAAGCGCGCGTTGCCCGCGCATCCTCGTTCGATCGGCATCGTCACGTCGTTGCAGGCCGCCGCGTTGCGAGACGTGCTGACTACCTTGGCGCGCCGCGCGCCGCACATTCCCGTGATCGTGTATCCGGCGCCCGTACAGGGCGCGGGCGTCAGCGCGAAACTGGCCGCGATGGTCGAGGCGGCGAACCGTCGGCATGAAGTCGATGTGCTGATCGTGTGCCGCGGCGGCGGCTCAATCGAAGACTTGTGGGCATTCAACGAAGAAGTGCTGGCCCGCGCGATCGCGGCGAGCGACGTGCCAGTTGTGAGCGGCGTGGGTCACGAAACCGACTTCACGATCGCCGACTTCGCCGCCGACGTGCGCGCGCCGACACCGACGGGCGCCGCCGAACTCGTCAGCCCGCAACGCGTGCTGCTGTTGCGCGACCTCGATCATCGGCACGCGACACTCGCGCGCGGATTTGGACGCATGATGGAGCGCCGTGCCCAACAACTCGACTGGCTCGCGCGCCGCCTCGTGTCGCCTGCCGAACGACTCGCGCGGCAACGCACGCATTTGCAGCAGCTCAGCGTGCGGCTCGCGTCGGCGGGTGTGCGGCCCGTGCGCGATGCGCGTGCGCGCTTCTCGCTCGTGCAGATGCGCTGGCAACGCTGGCGTCCCGATCTCACGTCGCATCGTTCCCATGTCACCGGCCTTGCCGAGCGACTCGAGCGTGCACTGTTGCGCCAACATGAAAGACAGGTTGCGCGTGTGGAAACGCTTGCGGCGCGGCTCGAAGTATTGAGTCCGCAACGCACGCTCGAACGCGGATACGCTGCATTGCTCGATGCGCAAAGCGGACGCGCGGTGCGTGCGCCATCGTCGTTGAAGCCGGGTCGGCGCATGACCGTTCACCTCGCGGAGGGCTCGGCGGATATCGCGCTGTCGGATGTTCAGCCGCGTCTTACGGATGGCTTCTGAGGTCATATCTGCAGAGTAGATTTGACCTTCGTATGACATGTGAAGACATGCAGCGCGAGCATTAATTACGCTGCGCGCACAGCGCGTTTTCGCAATGAACGCCATAAAGGGCTTGCGTTTGCGGGGTTATTCCAAGTCGCCTACAATCGAGTGCTCCCACCGCGTTATCCGCAGACTCCCCATAAACAGATACAAAGGAATAGCACCATGGAACATACGCTCCCGCCGCTGCCGTTCGCCAAGAACGCGCTCGCTCCGCACATGTCGGAAGAGACGCTCGAGTTTCACTACGGCAAGCACCACCAGACCTATGTGACCAACCTGAACAATCTGATCAAGGGCACCGAATTCGAAAGCCTGTCGCTGGAAGAAATCGTCAAGAAGTCGTCGGGCGGTGTCTTCAATAACTCGGCACAGGTGTGGAACCACACGTTCTTCTGGAACAGCCTGTCGCCGCAAGGCGGCGGCGCACCGAAGGGCGCGCTCGCGGACGCGATCAATGCAAAGTGGGGTTCCTTCGACAAGTTCAAGGAAGAGTTCACGAAGACGGCAGTCGGCACGTTCGGCTCCGGCTGGGCATGGCTCGTGAAGAAGGCAGACGGTTCGCTGGACCTGGTGTCGACGAGCAATGCAGCCACGCCGCTGACCACGGATGCAAAGCCGCTGCTGACAATCGACGTGTGGGAACACGCCTACTACATCGACTATCGCAACGCACGTCCGAAGTTTGTCGAAGCGTACTGGAACATCGTCAACTGGGCCTTCGCTGAAAAGAATTTCGCGTAAGTCGCTGTCGTGCGCCCGTGAAAATCGCGGGCGGCAGCGTCGACGAAAAGCCCTCATTCATGAGGGCTTTTTCTTTTTCAGATCGACGTCGATGCTTTGCCTTACGTGCGCTTGCGTTGCGCTGTTTATTTACATTGATTCGCAATCCGAATCAATCGATTCGTGAAGCGCAGCAGTAAAAAAGCGCCACGCCGTACCGCGGCGCTTTCACATGACGTCTGTTACTCCGTATCCCTCGTCGCTTCCGTCTTGCGAGGGCGGCGGCTGCGCGTCGCCGATTTGCGCGACGGCTTCTTCCTTGTCACGGGCGCCTCAGTCGCCGGATGTTCTGCTTCGGGCGTAGCAGGCTGGGCGTCCGATGTCGTCACCCGTTCTGCGACATGCTGCGCATCGGCGGGCTGCGGCGAGCCTGTTGCGGCATCGACGGCTTCGCCGCGTTCCGCCTTCGCCTTCTTCGTCTTCTTTGCTGCGGGCTTGCGCGTGGCGCGATCCTTGCGGCGCGTTTCGCCCTTGCCCTCGTCCGCCTGTTCGTTCGGTACGGTGCGCGGTGCGACGTCGACGTTTTCGTCCGCCGGAGCGTGCGCTTCGACGACGGAAGCGGCCACAGCCGCTTCTTCCAGTTCCACGATCTCGGCGGCCGCAGGCATCGCGGCCCATTCGTCGCCTGTTTCGCGCGGCGTCACGACTTCGACAGGCGCAGCGGCGGCGGGGACCGCGCTCCGATAGACGAACGTGCCCGACTTCTCGTCACGGCCCACTTCGAGCAGACCACGCGACTGGGCTTCTTCGAGCAGATTGCCGAACGCGCGGAAACCGTAGTACGTCTCGTTGAAATCGGGCTTGCGCCGCTTGATCGCGTTCTTCAGCACCGACGCCCAGATCTTGCCGCTATCGCCGCGCTCGGACGCGAGCGCGTCGAAAGTCTGCACCGCGAACTCGATTGCCTTGCTCTTGCGCGTCTCGAGATCTTCCTTGCGCTTCTCGCCTTCGGGCGCGCGCTTTGACGGCTGCTGCGCCGCCTGTTGCGCAGGTTTCGCGTTCTCGCGCTTCGCAGCGGCGCGCTGGCTCTCGCGCACGAGATCGTCATAGAAGATGAACTCGTCGCAGTTCGCCGTCAGCAGATCGGAAGTGGAGCGCTGTACACCGACGCCGATTACCTGCTTCGCGTTTTCGCGCAGCTTCGACACAAGCGGCGAGAAGTCGGAGTCGCCGCTAATGATGACGAATGTGTTGACGTGCGACTTCGTATAGCAGAGATCGAGCGCATCGACGACGAGGCGAATATCCGCGGAGTTCTTGCCCGACTGCCGCACGTGCGGAATCTCGATCAGCTCGAAGTTCGCTTCGTGCATCGCGGCCTTGAAGCCCTTGTAGCGGTCCCAGTCGCAATAGGCCTTCTTCACGACGATGCTGCCTTTCAGCAGCAGGCGCTCCAGTACCAGCTTGATGTCGAATTTCTCGTATTTCGCATCGCGCACGCCGAGCGCGACGTTTTCGAAATCACAGAACAGCGCCATGCTGACGGTATCCTGGGATGACGCCATATGCTTCTCCAGTGAAGTGCAGGCTCGATCGTCTCACACAACGCGGCGTCGATCGAGGGTCTGCACGGTGATTCGTCTGCACTGCGCTCAGGCGCCCCCAAACGACCCGTTCTCCGCGACCGCGCCGACGAATTCCTCCGTCGAACGCACGCAGCCCATGCGGGGGAAAATATGCTCGACAGGAAAACGGTGCGTGTCGGCCGACAGGCCCGACATCGCGTCTTCGATGAAGACCAGTTCGTAGCCTTGATCGAATGCCGCGCGGGCCGTCGATTCGACGCCGAAGTTAGTCGCGATGCCCGTGAGCGCAATGGTGCGAATGCCTCGGCGACGCAATTGCTGTTCCAGATCAGTGCCGTAAAACGCGCCCCACTGGCGCTTGGTCACGATCAGATCGCCGGCCCGCACATTGCATTCGGCCACGAGGTCGGACGCTTGCGGCGGCGGAACGGGTGCGTCGCGCGAACGCAGGGGCGCGTCGGCAGGCAGCGACAGCAATTGCGCGACATCGACGCGCACGAAAACAACCGTGCCGCCCGCCGCGCGCAGCGCATCGGCGGCACGCACGGAACGCGCGACGACGTCGGCTGCCGCATGCGGCGCCAGCTGCCGCGCGACGTTGCTGTGTTGCAGATCGATCAGTACGAGCGCCGTGCTGCGCGGATCGATGGAAAGCGCTTGCGTCATGCGTCACCTGTATGTGAGGATGTCCTCATGTCATGATAATCGATAAATATGAGTCTCGCCTCAGATAATCAAAAGATGCGGCGCATCCCGCGACAGGAACGTGCGGCAAAACGTGTTGACGCGCTGCTCGACGCGGCGGGCGACGTCATTGCTGAACGCGGCTTCGACGCCGCGACGATGACCGCGATCGCCGAACGGGCGGGCACGTCGATCGGCGCCGTGTATCAATACTTTCCGAACAAGGATGCGCTTGTTTTCGCGCTGCGCACGCGCTACGGCGACGAAATGGAAGCGCAATGGAGCGCGCTCGGCGACGCGGCGCAGGATTGCAGCGTCGACGAACTGGTCGATCGCATTTTCGCGCTGATGACGGACTTCATGGCGTCGCGGCCCGCGTATCTGCCGCTGTTGTCGGTGACATTGAATTTCAGGCGCGATGCCGCCGCGCGCAACCGCTTGCGCGGCAGGTTCGCCGAATCGTTTCAGCGCTACAACCCCGCGCTGGCCGATGCCGATGCATTTCGCGTCGCCGAGGTTGCGCTGCAGGTCGTGAAGAGTCTGAATCCGCTGTATGCGGCCGCGAAGCCGAAAGAGCGCAAGGCGCTGGTCGACGAATACAAGCTGGCCGTGTCGTCGTATCTCGCCACGCGTCTGGGCTGAAACATCCGCAGACAACGCGCGTCAGGTCGTGCCGTGAAGCGCGTCGACGGGAAGCGGCACGCGGGTCGTCAGCACATCGTCGACGAGACCGTAGGTTTTCGCCGCCTCTGCTGACATGAAGTTGTCGCGATCGGTATCCTTCTCGATCTGTGCGATGCTTTGGCCCGTGCGCTGCGCGAGCACGTCGTTCAGGCGCTCGCGCAGATAGAGCACTTCCTTCGCATGAATCTCGACATCGGACGCCGTGCCCTGACCGCCGCCCGACGGCTGATGAATCATGATGCGCGCGTTCGGCAATGCATAGCGCTTGCCGGGCGCGCCAGCAGCCAGCAGAAACGTGCCCATGCTGGCCGCGAAGCCCGTGCAAAGCGTCGACACGTCGGGCTTGATGAACTGCATCGTGTCGAAGATCGCGAGGCCGTCGTACACCGAGCCGCCCGGCGAATTGATGTAAAAAGAAATATCCTTGTCGGGGTTCTCCGATTCGAGAAACAGCAGCTGCGCGACGATCAGGCTCGCCGACTGGTCGTTGACGGGGCCGACCAGAAACACAATCCGCTCGCGCAAGAGGCGCGAGTAGATGTCGTAGGCGCGCTCGCCGCGGCCCGATTGCTCGATGACGGTCGGCACGAGATTGAAGCCGGTATTCGCGGGTGAAGTGAAATGGCGATGCATGCGTTCCTCGCTGATTGACTGAAGGGCCCGCGCAAGGCGGGTTTCAGTTGCATGACGCGAAAGCGGGACGCAGCGTGACAAAAGAATGTTTGCGTCGACGTGTCACATCGCGGGCCGTCTGCCCGTCTAGCGGATGACCCAGTCACAGGAGCGGCACGCATGGAACAGATGCACAGAGAGAAGCGGGCGGAATTCGAGGCGGTGCGCGCGAAGCTGTTCGCGCTCGTGTACCGGATGCTCGGCAGCCGCGCGGAAGCGGAAGATGTCGTGCAGGACGCCTGGCTCAAATGGCATGTCGCCGACGCGAGCAAACTGCGCTCGTCGGGCGCGTGGCTCACGACGATCACGACGCGGCTCGCGATCGACCGGCTGCGTCATCTGCAGATCGAGCGCGCGACGCGCTCGGGCGGCTGGATGCCCGACCCGTGGATCGAAGGCCTCGCGCCTTCGGCGGAAGACCTGGCGTTGCGGGCCGTGCAGATGTCGTACGGCGTGATGCTGCTGCTCGAACGCCTGAAGCCGGAAGAGCGCGCCGCGTTCGTGCTGCACGAGGCGTTCGAATGCGACTACGCGGAAATCGCGAAGATCCTCGCGAAGACACCCGCCAACTGCCGGCAGATGGTGCATCGCGCGAAAGAACGCCTGCAGCGCCAAGGCGTGCCGGCGAAGCGGGCCGATCCCGCGGCGCACGCGCGCATCGTCGAGCGTTTGCGGGCGGCAATGGAGGCGCAGGATCGCGTGGGCCTCGTGCGCCTTTTCTGCGACGTGCCGAGCGTAATCAGCGATGCACCCGAAACCGTCGACGCCGTCGCGACGGCGGATCAGATAGCGACCACGCTGTCGATGCGCGGCCCGGGCGATCAGATGGAGACGGTGTCGATGAACGGCATGAGTGCCGTCGCGTGGATGCGCAATGGCGAGGTCGACGCGTTGCTGGACATTTCGATCGGCGAGGACGAGCGGATTGTCGCGCTGCGCATCGTGACGGGCGCGCTGCGGCTTGCGCCGGCAACGCGGGTGTTCGGACGCGCGGCGATCATGCGGCTGCTGCAGCCCGTCAGCAGCCAGGCGGCGTCAGTTACGATGCGCGGCCACTTCCCAGTTGATATCGACGCATAGCACCTGCATGCCGCGCGCCGTTTCAGCCGCAATCGATGCCGTCACGCACAGGTGCGCTTCGTTGATCGACAGATAGGGCGGCGTCAGATGCACCTGGCCGGGTGCGCGCACGGCCTCGATGAAATACGGGCGACGCTCCCAGCTGGCGCCTTCCGAATGAAGCAGTGGACGGAAGCGCTTCGCGCGCTGCGACGCGCGGCCCGACGGCAGCACGTTGTCGCCAATCTGCCGGCCGGAGCCGTCGAGCAGGAAGCAGCGCGCGGTTTCGCGCAACGCGAGCAGCGGCGCGGTGGCATCCGCCATGGTTTCGCCTTCGACAAGGTGCGCGCTCGCCGTTTCGAGCGCCGTGACGAACGGCGCGAGCCGCTCGGACTGCGCGCGTTCGCGTGCGGCCACACGTTGCCGCAGCGCGGCCAACAGTTCGTCCATCAGCTTGACCGTCGCCTGACGCGCGACAGGCTCCACGCTCGGCGCGGCGAAGAAAGAGCCTTGCACGAAATCGACATTGCATTCGAGCGCGATCAGCGCGTCGCGCTCCGTCGAAAGGCCGCCCATCAGCACCAGTTGCCCCGATTCATGCAGCATCGACACGATGCCGGGCAGCACGCGCTCGATATGCGAATGCTCGCTGGCTTGCGCGAGGATGCAGCGGTCGAGCGTGACGATATCGGGCCGCAGATTCCACACGCGGTCGATGTTCGAATGCTTCGCGCCGAAGCCGTCGAGCGCGATCAGGAAGCCGGACTTGCGCAGCGAATCGATGATCTCGGCGAAGCGCGTCGTTTCTCCGCCTGCCTGCTCGGACACTTCGAGCACCACGCGCTGCGCGGGCAGGCCGAGCGCCTTGAGGCCTGCGAGCAGCGCGTCGCCGTAGCTCGTGTCCATCAATGCGGCGGGATGCAGGCTCAGAAAGAGCCATTCATCGTGGCTGTCGAACGCATTGAAGTTGCCCAGGTGCAGCGATTCGGCGAGCCGCCCGAGTTCGAGCAGATCGCCGCGCCTGGCGGCCTGCGTGAAGACTTCACCGGACGGCACCTGCTTGCAGTTTTCGTCGTGTGCGCGCAGCGATGCGTGATAGCCGATCGCGCGGCGGTGCGAAACCGAGAAAACCGGCTGAAACACGCTGAAAACCGTGTAGCCGCCATACCGGACGGTGCGGCGCGAGCCTTCATCGCCCGCTATGGGGCGTGGAGACTGGAAGCCGGGAGGATCGAGTTCGATCATGCTCATCGTGTCGGTTATCGGTTGAGTAGCGAAGCACGCCGCGCGTGGACGCGAAAGATCCGAGTTTACAGGATAGGCCAGCAAGAAACATGCGCATGACGAGACGCTTCTTGGGTTCATCGTCGCGACGGCTTCACTGCGCCGTGGTTTCCGTGCTGGACTGCAATTGTGCGCCGCGAGCGCCGATGCTGTCATGCGCGAGAGCAGCGAAGCGCACATCGATGGTGCGCCGCGCGCCCCATTAGCGTTCGATCGTCGCGCGTCGCGTGCGTGCGATCACGTGCGTTCCTGCGGATCGGCGCGTTTCGTGGGTTGCCGGATATCCGCCGAGAGTTGCGCGAAAATCCACGACGTCGCGGCCGTAATCAGACCGACGCACAGGAAGGTTGCATGAAAGGCGGGCAGCGAGTTGGCTGCCGTGACACGCGGCATGAGACCCGTGAAGGTGGTGAGCAACGCGCCGGCGACCGTGACGCCGAGGCTCATCGCAAGCATCTGCACCAGCGAAAACAGGCTGTTGCCGCTGCTCGCGCCGCCCGTGCCGAGATCCTTCAGCGTCAGCGTGTTCATTGCGGTGAACTGCATCGAGTTGACGCCGCCGAAGAACGCGAGTTGCACGAGACGCAGCCATAGCGGCTGATGCTCGCTCGTCAGCGAGAAGCTCGCCATCGCGAGCCCGACGAGCACCGTGTTCGACACGAGCACGCGCCGGTAGCCGTACTTCATGATGAGGCGCGTGACGAGACGTTTCGACGACATGCCGGCGGCAGCGACGGGCAGCATCATCAGGCCGGCTTCGAACGCGCTGTAGCCGAGGCTCACCTGCAAGAGCAGCGGAATCAGATACGGCATCGCGCCGCTGCCGATGCGCGCAAACAGGTTGCCGAGCAGTCCGACGCTGAACGTGTGGATCTTGAACAGATCGAGCGAAAAGATCGGGTTGGCCGCCCGCACGGCATGTAGTCCGTAGGCGACGAAACAGCCAAGCGAAAGAATCAGCAGCATCAGCACGGTCGCGTGCTGAATCGAAAATTCGGTGCGCCCGTCGAGCGCCATCGAGATCGACACCATGCCGACGATCAGCAGCACGTAGCCCTTGATGTCGAACGTCGCGGTGTCGGGATTGCGGCTGTCGGGCATGAAGACGAACGTCGCGATGACGCCCACGATGCCGACGGGCACGTTGATCAGGAAGATCCAGTGCCACGAGGCGATCTTGACGAGCCAGCCGCCGAGCGTCGGGCCGATCAGTGGTCCAATCAGCCCGGGAATTGCGACGAACGACAGCGCGGGCAGATAGCGCTCAGCGGGGAACACGCGCAGCACAGCAAGCCGGCCGACGGGCAGCAGCATCGCGCCGCCCACGCCCTGCAGCACACGATAGACCACGAGCTGTGTGAGCGTCTGCGCATTCGCACACAGCAGCGAGCCGATCGTGAAAACGAGGATCGCGGCCATGAACACGCGGCGTGTGCCGAGCTTGTCGGCGAGCCAGCCGGAGACGGGGATCATCACGGCCATCGTCAGCGAATACGCGATCACAACCGATTGCATGCGCAACGGCAGCTCGCCCAGGCTGCGCGCCATCGCGGGCAAGGCGGTGTTGACGATGGTCGAATCGAGCGTCTGCATGAAGAAGCCCGTCGCGACGATCCACAGCATCACTGTCAGTGAGCGGGCCGTTGGCGTGGGTTTGCCGGTGCGGTCGCCGGCGGTGGCAGAGGCCGATTTGGTCGATTCAGACATGAAGGCAGGGCGGCTGGGCGGGAAGAGCCGACATTCTAGGGAAAAAGCGCGGCGGCCGTATGTCTTGGCCGCGGGTCGCGACGGGGAGCAGCAAGCGTTGCGCCCAGCGCTTCTGCTACGGCTTCAACGCCGCTGCCGCTTCAAAAAACATCCGCGCACGCGGCTCATTCGCGAACGCGGCGTTGATGCGAATCCACGGGCTCGGCTCTCCGTTCGGGCGGAAGTAGCTGCCGGGCGCCACCGTCACGCCGAGCGGCGCGCCGCATTCGACGAGCCGTCCCGCATCGTCGATATGCGGCACGCGCGCCCACACGAACTTGCCGCCCGACGGATTTTCGAACACCTGCCAGCCGCTCATTTCAAGCGTCTGCACGGTCGCGCCGAGCGCGTCGCGCATGCGCCGACGCAGTCTGTCCAGGTGCTTGCGGTACATTCCGCGTTCGAGCAGCGCGACGGTCACGGCTTCCGCGAAGCGCGATCCGCCGATACTCGTCAGCATCTTGATGTCCGCGAGATCCTTGATGGTCGCGTGATCCGCGATCACGTAGCCGATTCGCAGCGACGACGACAAGGTCTTCGACAGTCCGCCGATATAGATCACATGCTCGAGCTGGTCGAGCGTCGCGAGGCGATCGGTGGGATCGCTCTGGAAGTCGGCGTAGATGTCGTCTTCGATGATCTTGAAGTTGTGCTCGCGCGCCAACTGCAGCAGACGGAACGCGATGGGCGGCGCGATCGTCGTGCCCGTCGGATTGTGATACACGGAGTTGATGAAGAACACCTTCGGCCGATGCAACTGCAACTGCTTTTGCATGGCGTCCAGATCGGGGCCTGTGCGCGTGCGCGCAATGCCGATGAGATTCACGCCATGCAGTTTCAGCAGCCCGTTGAAGTTGTAGTAGCCCGGGTCCTCGACGAAGATCGTGTCGCCGGGTTTCAGCATGTAGCGCATGAGCAGATCCATCGCCTGGCTCGCGCCGATCGTGATGAGGATCTGCGAGGCCTCTGCTTCGATGCCGAGTTGCGCGACACGTGCCTGCAGATGCTCGCGCAGCGTTGCATTTCCGAGCGGCGTCGCGTAGTCGATCATGCTTGCGCCGTCGGTGCGCGACACGTGGCGGATCGCCTGCGCGAGGCTGTCCATGTCGCGCCACGCTTCGGGGATGAAGCCGCTGCCGAGCTTCAGCGATTCGCCGGGGTGATTGAACTGCTGCAGGATGTGAACCGATTCGCCCTCTGCGCGACGCGGGTCGGACGCGCCCTGGCCGCTCATCGACGCGCGTTGCCGCTCCGCTACGTAGAACCCCGAGCCGGGCCGCGAATCCAGATAGCCGAGCGACACGAGCCGGTCGTACGCCTCGATCACGGGGAAGCGGCTGATGTCGTTATCGGCGGCGAACTGGCGGATCGACGGCAGCTTCGCACCGGGATGCGCGGTGCGGGAGCGAATCCATTCCTGCACGCCGCTTACGATCTGCTCCGTCAGCGGCACGCCGTTTTCGCGGTTCAGGTCGATGTCTAACTTCACTCGGAACTCCTTCAGGCGCTTCGCAGGCCGTCGTCACGGTCTGTCACGGTCGACGCACCCGCAACTGTCAGGTTTTCTAGCTGCACAGTTCTTCTGAAACTGTTCAGTACTGTGCATGTGACAGTCATCATCGCACGCCAATAATGGATGCAAGCGAAAAAGCACCTCAAGGAGCAAAACGATGCGCGAAATCCGTACTTTCGAACTCGAACACCGCGAGCCAGCCAGCGCCTGGCGGGTCGCGCAGCCGCTTGCCGTGAACGTGCTGGCGGGCGAACTGTGGCTCACGGTCGAAGGAGACGCCGAAGATTACTGGCTGGCGGCCGGCGAGACGTTCGAACTGAAGCGCGGCGCCGTCGCGTGGCTGAGTGCGGGACGCGAGGGCGCGCGGCTGTCGCTCACGGTGGCGAGCGGAGCGGGCGATACGGTGCGCGTCGAGCGGCGTCGCACGCCGCGTTGGACGTGGATGCCGCGCTGGCTGCTCACGGCCTGACGCGCCGATTGCGAATCGGCACTCTTTCAGACCACTTCTCGGTTCACCTGGTAAGCGCCGATGTACCTCGCGCGAGGCCGGATCAGCCGGCCGTCGGCCGTCTGTTCCATCGCGTGCGCGATCCAGCCGGTGGCGCGGCCTGTCGCGAACAGCGTAAAGGCCGCACCGGCGGGCAGACCGAGCACGCGCTCGATGGCCGCGAGCGCGTAGTCGACGGTCGGCTCCGCGCCCGTCGTGTCGCGCACGGTGCGCGCGAGCCGTTGCACATCGGCGAGCGGCGAACGGCTGGACGCGCATTCGTCGAGCAGATCCAGCAGCAGCCGCGCGCGTGGATCACCGTCCGGATATAGCGGATGGCCGAAACCCGAAATCACGGGCGCCGTCGCGCCCTGCTCGTCGTGTGCGAGGCGCGTGGCCAGATACCGGTCGAGATCGGCGGCCCGCGCGGCTTCGTCGAACAGAGCGGCGACGCGCGCCGTTTCACCCCCATGCCGCGGCCCCGATAGCGCGGCGAGCCCGCCCGCCACGGCGCCGAACAGATGCGCGCCCGTCGACGTGATACAGCGCACGGTGAACGTCGACGCATTCAGTTCATGGTCGGCGCACGCGACGAGCGCCGCTCTCAACAGATTGATCTGCGCGCGGTTGCGCACGCCCCATGCGCTGGCGAGCTGTCTGTGCAGCGGATCGTTCGACGGCGCCGCCAAAATCATCGCGCCCGCCAACAACCGGATCAGCGCGCACGCGTTGTCGAGCTGCGCATCGCGGCCGAGCGCCCAGACGCGCGGCATCTGCGCCGCGGCGGCAGGCAGCAGTACGAGCGCGCGGTCGAGCGGCGCGCTGTCGCTCCACAGCTTGAGCCACGCCGACCATTGAGCAGCCGCGAGCGGCGCGGCGGGCGCGGCGACGACGCGCCGCGCGCTGCATTCCCACAGCAACGCTGCAACTTCTTCCAGCGTGGCCGTGCGCGCGAGTTCCATCGCGTCGCGGCCGCGATACAGCAGCTTGCCGTCCGCGATCAGCGTGATCGACGATTCGAGCACGGGCACGCCCCAATCCAGCACCTTCTGCGCGACCTTGCCGGCGCGCTTGCCGTCTTTCTTGCGACGCGCGAGGCGGCGCACTTCGTCCTCATCGTAGAGGCGGCGCTTGCTGTTCGCGTCCGGCGCGGAGCGCAGCATGCCTCGGCTGACATACGCATAGAGCGTCGTGACGCTGATGCCGAGCATCGCGGCGGCTTCGCTCGCGCACACGTAACGCACAGTAGACATATCGGCGAGAGAAAGCCAAACAAATGAATATATATTGATTATATAAATCAAGATTGATCGTGGCGAGACGCAAACCTAGACTGAGTCCTGCCTTCTTTCTCCTGGAAGCCTGCCTGCCATGACGCCCCAGCTCGCTCTCGATCATCTGTGGTCTGTCGCCGGTTGCGATGCGGCCTTGCTCGAACATGTATCGATGAAGGGTGACGATCCCGCGTTGCCTTCCGTGTTTCGTGTCGGGACGCTGGCGAGCGCGTCGATCGCGGCGATGGCGCTCGCCGCCGCCAATTGCTTCCGGCTTCGCACGGGCCTCATGCAACATGTCGATGTGAGCGTGCGGCGGGCGCTCATCGCGTTTCGCAGCGAACGGTATCTGCGCGTGAACGATGGTCTGCCGCAGGAATTACGTCATCCCGTGACGGGTTTCTACGCGACGCGCGACGGCCGCTGGATCCAGTTGCACACTAATTTTCCGCATCATCTGCAGGGCGTGCTGAAGGTGCTCGGCTGCGACGGCGAGCGCGACGCGGTGGTTGCAGCCATTCGCAACTGGGACGGCGCTCAGCTCGACCAGACGCTTGCCGAGGCAGGCCTGTGCGCGGCGCTGATCCGCTCGCCCCGCGAATGGGCGGCGCTCGATCAGGCGAAGGCGATCGCGAACCTGCCGCTGCTCGAGATCGAGCGCATCGGCGATGCGCCGCCCGAAGCCCCCGGACGCGGCGCGGCAACGCGTCCGCTAACGGGCACACGCGTGCTCGATTTGTCGCGCATCATCGCGGGTCCCGTGGCGGGGCGTGCGCTCGCGCAGCATGGCGCCGACGTGCTACTGATCAACGGTCCGCATTTGCCCAACATCGCGCCCCTCGTCATTGATAACGGCCGCGGCAAGCGCTCCGCGACGCTGGATTTGCGCGACGCTGCTGCGCGCGAGCAATTGCAGGCGCTTGCTGGCGAAGCGGATGTGTTTCTGGAGGCGTACCGCCCCGGCTCCCTTGCCGCGCGCGGTTTCGATCCCGGGACACTTGCGCGCGCGAGGCCCGGGATCGTCTGCGTATCGATTTCGGCGTACGGCCGTGCGGGGCCTTGGGCGACGCGGCGGGGCTTCGACAGCCTCGTGCAGTCCGCAAGCGGGATCGCGTTCGAGGAGAGCCGTGCGGCGGCTGTCGATGGGCCGAAGCATCTGCCGTGTCAGGCGCTCGATCACGCGACGGGCTATCTCGCCGCGTTCGGTGCGATGGTCGCGCTCGCGCGGCGTGCGCACGAGGGCGGCAGCTGGCATGTGCGGCTGTCGCTGGCGCAGACGGGCCGCTGGCTGCAATCGATGGGACAGATCAAGGACGGCTGGCGCACGCCGGACGTCACCTTCGATGAAGTGCAGGACGGTCTGCAAGAAGTGGATTCGCCATTCGGCAGGGTGCATGCGGCGGCGCCCGCCGAACGGATGTCGCAGACGCCCGCGTTCTATGCGCGGCCGCCTGTGCCGATCGGCACCGACACGGCGCGCTGGGAAGCATGAAGACGCGAATGCGGCGAGCCGGCGTGCTTACTTGCGCAGCTCCGCAACGAAGTCGTAGTAGTCGTTGCGGCAGTAGGTATCGGTGAGTTCGATCGCACGCTGATCGGCCGTGTAGCCGACGCGCGTGATGAGCAGCAGCGCGTCGTTTGGCGCGATGCTCATCTGCTGCGCGATTTCGTCGCTCGCATTGACGGCGCGGAAGTGCTGCAACGCACGCACGATGGTGAGCCCGCGCTGTTCGAGATACGAGTAAAGCGAATCGCCGATCGCCTGCGGATCGGGAATCACGGAAGCGGGGAAGGTCGAGTTCTCGACGGCCATCACGATGCCGTCGGCGAGGCGCAGACGGCGCAGGCGCGTGACGGCGGCAGCGGGCGACAGTCCCAGCTGGATCACTTCATCGCGATTGGCGGGCACGATCTCGCGCGACAGCCATTGCGAACTCGGCGTGAAGCCGCGCCGGCGCAGCATTTCGCTGAAGCTCGACAGACGCGATAGGGGATCTTCATAGCGCGGCGTGATGAAACTGCCTGCGCCTTGCGAACGGCGAATCAGCCCCTGCTCGACGAGCAGCGCGATCGCCTTGCGCGCGGTAATGCGCGACACGCCGAGCGCATCGGACAAGACGCGCTCGGACGGCAGCGCTTCGCCTGCGTTCCAGCGGTTCTCGTGGATGGCTGTGCCGAGCTTGCGGGCGAGCTGAAGATACAGCGGCGTATCGTTTTCCGGGTCCGGACGCAGATCGCGCCAACGGTCTTCCGAGACTGGGTTCATGTGACGGACGCAAGTTGGGCAAGCGGCAATTCTATGACATTGACGCGCGGCGTTATAGCCGGGTTTTGCCGGGACAAAGATGCGCATCGACGTCCGGCGCTACACTCGCTGGTTGAGCCGCTGCATCGATCGTTGCCACGCAGCGTATCTTCATGCCATCACTAGCGAGGACCGCAACCATGACGAACGACATCGCCAGCGTGACGCTGCCCGACGGCGAACGCATTCCGAAACTCGGGCAGGGCACGTGGGAGATGGGCGAAAATCCGTCGCGCCGCAAGGCTGAAATCGACGCGCTGCGCGGCGGCATCGAACTCGGCATGACGCTCATCGACACAGCCGAAATGTACGGCGAAGGCGCAACGGAATCGCTGCTCGGCGAAGCGTTGCATGGCCTGCGCGACGAGGTCTTTCTCGTCAGCAAGGTGTATCCGCACAACGCGAGCCGGCGCGGCGTGCAGCATGCATGCGAGCAGTCGTTGAGGCGTCTGAAGACCGATCGCATTGATCTGTATCTGCTGCACTGGCGCGGCTCGGTGCCGCTCGAAGAGACGGTCGCGGGCTTCGAGGCGTTGCGCCGCGACGGCAAGATCCGGCACTGGGGCGTGAGCAACTTCGACGTCGACGATATGGAAGAACTCGTCGGCGTGACGGACGGCGATGCGTGTGCGACGAACCAGATTCTTTATAACGTCGCGCGGCGCGGCCCGGAGTTCGACCTGCTACCGTGGCTCGCGGCCCGCAAGATGCCCGCGATGGCGTACAGCCCCGTCGATCACGCACGCCTGCCCAAGCGCTCGCCGCTCGACGATATCGCGGGCAGGCTTGGCGTATCGGCGGTTCAGGTCGCGCTTGCATGGGTGCTGCGGCAGCCCGATGTGCTGGCCATTCCGAAGTCAGGACGCATCGAGCACGTGCGAGACAACCGTCGCGCACTCGAACTGCCGCTTTCAGCCGACGACCTCGCCGCGATCGATGCACACTTTCGTGCGCCGCGCAGCAAGCGGCCGCTCGAGATGCTGTGAGCGGCGCATGTGCCCGATGCTCCGCGGGAGCCGATCAGCCGATGATTCGCACGCGTGATGCATGTGCACCGAGCCGAGCACGGCGACTTCGGCGGGCGTGTGTTTGAGCGAGTCGGCGCTGACCTGGCTCGCGTCCTGAACGAATTCGTCGACGAGCAGTATTGCGTATCGATTGAGCTGAGCTTCATCGCGCCTCTGCCGATGAAACGACGCGCCCGCGCCCGTCATTCCTTGTGCAATGCTTATTGCGTTGTCTTGTTTTCATGTGTCGGGCCGATCGGCAGCGGGTGCGCTCTTCTGTTTCTCGCACAGTCGCGGCGCGTGCCGTTATCCGTGGCACGTCGCGCGCTCCTGCCTCCCATTCCGCTGCCTGCGGCTTCTCGTTCTGCGTGCGTTCATCCGTCGAACGCGGGACCGACTGTCCTTTCTATGCGCCGTTGCGTCGTTGGTATACCGGCGCGAATTCGCGTTGCCCGAGGACTTGTCGATCCCGACGCAACCCCATGCGTGAGCGTCATTTAGCGATAAACATGCCATTGGCCGCAGACGCCCGTCGCATATGGCATTCAGATGGCACCTCGACTGCAGGCGCGGTGAAACGTGATGAAAACGTTTCGGACCTGAAACGCATGTGTCGAAATACGGTGTTTTCGTTTCAACGCGCGATGAACGTGGACATTCGCAGAAAGCGCAAATCAGGTGTGCCGCTGCAGCTTGCGCAATTCGTCGACGGGGATATGGCAGCGGATGCGATGGCCGTCGCCCGCCTCGGCGTAGGGCGGGTCCTGCTGTTCGCAGATCGCGCCGAGCTTGCGCGGACAGCGGGTCTGAAACACGCAGCCCGAGGGCGGCGAGGCGGGACTGGGCAGTTCGCCGGAGAGGTGGATGCGCTGCGTTCGCGCGCTGCCGGGCGTTTCGCCGTCGTGCAGGTCGAGTGTCGGCACCGACGACAGCAGCGCTTCCGTATAAGGATGATGCGGGCCGTCAAACACGGCCGCCGCGGGCCCGATCTCGAGCAGGCGGCCCACATACAGCACGGCGATGCGATCGGACAGGTAGCGCACGACGTTCAGGTCGTGCGAAATGAACACATAGCTCACGCCGCGATCGCGTTGCAGCTCGGCGAGCAGATTGAGGATCGCGGCCTGCACGGAGACGTCTAGCGCGGAGGTCGGTTCGTCGCACACGACAATGCGCGGATCGCCCGCGAATGCACGCGCAATCGCGACGCGCTGCTTCAGGCCCCCCGAGAGTTGCCGCGTACGCGAGGTCAGGTAGCGGTCGGGCAGTCGCACGGCTTGAGTCAGCGACGCCAGCCTTGCCTCGCGCGCGTCGCCGCGCAGCGCGGACAAGCGCGACAGCGCGCGCCCGATCAGCCGTCGCACGGAATGCGCGCGATTGAGCGCCGAGTCGGGGTTCTGGAACACGATCTGCAGCGACTTCACCTGATCGTCGTTGCGATGCGTGACGCGCGGCGGCAGCGGCGCGCCGTCGAGTTCCAGCACGCTGCCTGCGTCGGGCGACACGAGGCCGAGCAGCAGCTTCGCGAGCGTCGTCTTGCCGCTGCCCGATTCGCCGACGAGACCGAGCGTCTCGCCCTTCGCGACTTCGAGCGAGACATCGTCGACGGCGCGCAGCGCAGAGCCATTGACATGAAAAGTCTTCGACACGTTCTGCGCGCGCAGCACGGGCGACGCGTCGTACGCAATGCGCCCGTTTGCCGGCGGCGCGACAGGCGTCACGCGCGGCAACTCGACGGCACGTTCGTGATAGTGGCAACGCGACATCTGATCGCCGTGCTGCGCACTCACGCGGTACGGGGGCGGCGCTTCGCGCCGGCAGCGGTCGTCGGCGAGACGGCAGCGTTCCAGATACACGCAACCCTGCGTGACGGAACCCGGCTGCGGCAGGCTGCCCGCGATCGTGTCGAGCCGGTCGGTGTCCTTGCTCCGGCCTACCGTCGGCAGACAGCGCAGCAGGCCGACCGTGTACGGATGCCTGGGCCGGCCGAACACATCCTGCGTCGCGCCTTCTTCGACGAGCTTGCCTGCATACAGCACGCCGACGCGCTCGCACATCCTGCCGATCACCGCGAGGTTGTGGCTGATGAAGAGCACGGCCGTGTGGAACTCCTCGCGAAGTTGCGCAACGAGATCGAGCACTTCGGCTTCCACGGTCGCGTCGAGCCCGGTGGTCGGCTCGTCGAGAATCAGCAGCGCGGGTTTGGACGCGAGCGCCATCGCGATCACGACGCGCTGCTGCATCCCGCCCGACAGCTGATGCGGATAACTGTCCATCACGCGTTCGGGTTCGGCGATGCGCACCTTGCGCAGGATCTCGACCGTTTGTCGCAGCGCGGCTTCGTGCACGGCGCCCGCTGCCTCGAATGCTTCGGCGACCTGGCGCGCGACCGTTAGCGACGGATTGAGCGCGCGCGACGGATCCTGATACACCATCGATATGCTGTTCGCCCGCAGCGCTCGCAACGCGGCCGCATCGAGCGCATTCACGTCCTTGCCCGCGATCGAAACGCGGCCGGCCTTCACGCGGCCGTTGCGTGCCAGATAGCGCAGCGTCGCCATCGCGACCGTCGATTTGCCGCAGCCCGATTCGCCGACGAGACCATAGGATTCGCCGCGCCTGATGCGAAACGACACGTCCTGCAGCACGTCGCGCTCGCGTCCGCGCGTGCGATACGCAACCGTGAGTCCGACGATGGTGAGCGCGTCCGACTGCTCGCTCTTCGATACGTCGAAGGCGGGAAACGACGCGGGCGGCGGCGGAGGCGATGGGCCGTTCATACGTCGACGGCTCCTTGCACGGCATCCGCGATCAGGTTCACGCCGACCACCAGCGAGGCAATGGCGGCGGCATCGAACACGACCGTCCACCACGCGCCGCCCGCCATCAGCGTGTATGACTCGGAGAGCGCGAGCCCCCAGTCGGCGGAAGGCGGCTGGATGCCGAAGCCGAGAAAGGACAGTGTCGCGACGGCGAAGATCGCGTAGCCGAGCCGCACCGTCGCTTCGACGATGATGGGCGGCAGCACGTTCGGCAGGATCTCGGCGAACATGATGTAGAACGCGTTCTCGCCGCGCAATTGCGCAGCGGCCACATAGTCGAGATGCCGTTCGGCGAACACGGCGGCGCGCACCGTGCGCGCCGTGATCGGCGTGAACGTGATGCCGATCACGAGGATCACGGTGAAGTTCGAAGCGCCCACCGCGGCGAGGGCGAGCAGCGCGACGATCACGAGAGGCAGCGCGAGCACGGCATCGATCGCGCGTCCGACCACGTTGTCGACCCAGCCGTCGAAGTAGCCGACCACGAGGCCGAGCGCCGTGCCCGCGAGCGTGCCGAGCAGCGTCGCGAGCGGGGCGATCGTCAGAATGTCGCGCGCACCGACGATCACGCGCGAGAGTACGTCGCGGCCTAGTTGATCGGTGCCGAACCAGTGCCCGTGTGCTGGCGGCGTGAGCGAGTTCAACGGATCGGATGCATACGGATCGAGCGGCGCGACCCACACGCCGGCAATCGCGCACACGATCCACCACAGCACGATCAGCGCGCCGACGACGAATGTGGGCGAGCGCATCAAGGCGCGCAGCACGTCATGGCGGCTATCGCGCGCGCGCGGCGTCGACGGGGCGGCTGGCGTCTGCGGTGTTGGCGGCGTCGAAGAGGTGCTCGCGCTCATTCGGCGCTCCTCACGCGCAGACGCGGATTGAGCAGCACGTACAGGCCATCGGCGATGAGATTGGCGACCGTGTAAACGACGCCGATGGTGAGTACGCCTGCTTCGAGCATCGGAAAGTCCTTCGCCTTCGCAGCGTTGTAGATCAGCGAGCCGATGCCTTGATAGTGGAACAGCGTCTCAACGACGACCAACCCGCCGATCATGTAGCCGAGCTGCGTCGCGGCGACGGTGATGGTCGGCAGCAGCGCATTGCGCAGCACATGCCGGAAGATCACGATATGCGGCGGCAGCCCCTTGAGGATGGCAGTGCGCGTGTAGTCGGCGTCGAGTGCTTCGACGGTGCCCGCGCGCGCCATCCGTGCGATATAGCCGAAGAACACGAATACGAGCGGCAGCACGGGCAGAACCAGATGCTTCAGTTGCGTGAGGATGCCTGAGCCGGGCGGATACGAAGCATCGATAGGCAGCCATTGCAGCCACACGCCAAACACGAGTATCAGCACGATCGACGACACGAACTCGGGAACGACGGTCGCCGACAAGCCGGCGATGCTGATCGTGCGATCGAGCCAGCGTCCCGCGTGCATTGCGGCCCACACCCCGCCGGCGATGCCGAGCGGGACGACCACCGCGAACGCGAGCAGGCCGAGCTTTGCGGAGTTCGCCAGCGCGTTGCCGACGAACTGCGCGACGGGTTCGCGGAACACGAACGACACGCCCATGTCGCCCTGCACGAAATGGATGATCCACTGCGTGTACTGCGCGAGGAGCGGCCGGTCCGCGCCCAGTTGGTGATTGAGCGCGGCGACGGCGCGCGCATCGGCGAGCGGGCCGAGAATCGCGCGGCCGATGTCGCCCGGCAGCAACTGGCCGCCCGCGAACACGATCACCGACAGCAGCCACAGCGTGATCAGCGACAGGCCGACGCGTGTCGCCACGAAGCGCGCGATGCGCGCTGCACTGCTGCCTGAGCCGCGAGCCACGGATGAGGAAACCGTCGTCGACATCGCTACCCCTTGCTCGCCGCGTCGCGCGATCAGCCCGCGAGCGTCGCGCGATCGAAATACAGCTGCGCGATCGCCGTGAAGCGCACGCCGTTCAACTGCTTGCGCGCGGCGATCAGCTGATCGTAGAAGAACGGGAAGATCACGGGCGTTTCGTCGAGCAGCAGCGTCTGGATCTGCGCGGAGACTTTCTTCTGCCCGGCGATATCGAGCGCCGCGACGTAGTCTGCAACCAGCTTGTCGTACTGCGGGTTCTTGAAGTGTGCCGCGTTCCACGTGCCGCCGCTCGTCAACGGCGCGCTCAGGAACACATTGGGCACGCCACGGCTGCCGTAGTCGGTGATGCCGAGCGGCGAATCGAGCCAGTCCGATTTGCCCGGCGTGCCCGAGCCGTAGTATTGCGACTGGCTTTCGACCTTCAGGTTGATGCGGATGCCAACCGCCTTCGCATAGTTCTGCACGACGACGGCGAGGTCGGGAATCTCCATGTATTTTTCGGTCGTGAGCGTCGCGTCGAAGCCGTTCGGCACGCCCGCCTGCGCGAGCAGCTGCTTCGCCTTCGCGACATCGATCTTGCGCTGCGCCACGCCTGCATCGGACGACGGAAACGCGGGCGCGAACGGGCTGTCGTTGCCGACCTGAGCACGGCCCTTGAAGAGACCCTTGACGATGACCTCGCGATCGAGCGACAGCGCAAGCGCCTGGCGCACGCGCTTGTCCTTGAATTGCGGGCTGTCGACGCGCATGTGTATCTGCCGATGCG
Source organism: Paraburkholderia phymatum STM815 (assembly GCF_000020045.1). Classification (GTDB taxonomy): domain Bacteria; phylum Pseudomonadota; class Gammaproteobacteria; order Burkholderiales; family Burkholderiaceae; genus Paraburkholderia; species Paraburkholderia phymatum. Next base: position 632,191 of record NC_010622.1, read on the forward strand.
CGCTCGACTTCACGCCGATCACCTTGAATTCCGGGTTGTTCATCAAACCTTGACCGCCCTGTACGGTGAAGGTGCCCATCACGTCGGCCTGATGGCCTTGCAGCGCGAGAATCTGCGCCTGCTGGTCCGCATAGAAGGTGAACTGCACGCGCTGCGGCAAGGCCTTGTCGCCCCAGTAGTCGGGATTGCGCACGAACGACGCGCCCACTTTCGCCTGATACTTCTCGAGCTTGAACGGACCCGTGCCGATGAAGGTCTTCTCGTAGTTGCCCGCGTAATTCGCGGGCAGGATGACCGCGTTGTAGTTGTCCGACGAGACGTAGTACGGGAAGTTGCCGTTGGGCGCGTCGAGATGGAACGCGACAGTGTGATCGTCGACGACTTTCGTGTTGCCCTTCGACAGCACCCCCTTCAAGGTCGACAGGGCAGCGGAGCCGGCGGCGGGATCGGCGAGCCGGTCGAAAGTCGCCGCGACGTCCTTCGCGGTGAAGGTCTGACCGTCGTGGAATTTCACGTTCTCGCGCAGCTTGAACGTCCACACGTCGCCCTTGTCGTTCGGCTTCCACGACAGCGCGAGCGCGGGCTTGAGCGTCTGCTTTTCGCCGTCGTCGTCAATCAGGAATTCGCCCGTCTGATTGAGCAGGCAGAGACTGGCGGCATCGGTGACCGTCATCGGATCGACGGCGCCTGCGGGCGTCAGATGCGCGACGCGGATCGTCGCGTTGGCGCCCGCCGCGCCCTGGGCGCGCGCGCTGCGCGGCGCGAGCAGGCTGCCGCCCGCGAGCGACATCCCGATCACGCTGGCGTAGCGCAGCAGTTCGCGCCGCGTGAGACGGCCAGCGAGGAACTCGTCGATGGCGTGGTTACCGTGAGCGTCGGCGCCGACGCGCGCCGCCTCCAGGTCAACTGATCCTGCCAGGCGAGGCGCAAAACGCGGGTCCGCGGAATTCTTCATCGATGGTGGGTCCGATCCGTTCTGTTGGGACGCCGTGCGCAATGGCGCGGGCGCTGCGGTGGTACTGCGATCGCGATGCGGGTTCAGTGTAAGCGATTGCCTCCTTATTGGGAGCATTCGCTACGGCGCACGGTTCCCTTCAGACGAATCCAAGACGAGAGTTGTGTCGTACGCACAACGGCGCGGCGCGGGCTAGTCCGCCTGGCGCGTGCTGCGGCGCCTTTTACGGCGCTCGGGCATCGGTGCGTTGTCAGTGCGTCAGCGGGTGGCCGCTGCGGGCCTGCGCCAGCGATGAAGCAGGATCGAGCCGAACCAGCACAGCATGCACACGCTGACGATGCCGTAGCCCAGCATCCCGAAGCGCTCGTTGACGGCCGCTACGGCGTCCCATGCGCTGCCGCTGAGCCGCAGCTTGTCCGCCAGCAAATCGAGTGCCTCGATGCCGCCGATCGCGATCGCGACGACAGCCGACACGAACGTGATGCTGGCGTTGTAATAGAGCTTGCGTTTGGGGTCGTCCATTGCCCAGCTGTAGGCGTGGACCATCAGTACGTTATCGGTGGAATCGACGAGAGTCATGCCTGCCGTGAAGAGCGCGGGAAACACGAGGATCGAATAGAGAGGCAGACCCTTGCCTGCTTCGGCGGCGGCGATGGCGAGCAGGCCGACTTCCGTTGCGGTGTCGAAGCCGAGGCCGAACAATACGCCGACGGGATACATATGCCAGCTATTGGTCACGAGCTTGAAGAGCGGCTTGAGCGCTCGCGATAGCAGGCCGCCGGGCGCGCTGCGCGCGGCGTCGTCGTGCGTCAGTTGTCCGCCTTGTTGCACGTGCCGGTAGCGCCGCCATACGTCGCGCAGGATAACGAGGTTCACGCCTGCGAGCACGAGCAGAAAGACGGACGACACGATCGTGCCGATGGTTCCGCCGACGGCATGAAATGCCTCGAAGCGTCCATGCAGTGAGAGCGCCGTCAACGCGATGCCGACGGTGGCGGCGAGCACGATGGTCGAGTGTCCGAGCGAGAACGCGAGTCCGACACCGAGCGGGCGTTTGCCTTCCTGCATCAGCTTGCGCGTGACGGCGTCGATTGCGGCGATGTGATCGGCGTCAACGGCATGACGCAGACCGAATCCGTATGCGAGCAGTGCGGTGCCGAGCAGCAGCGGATAGTGGCGCAACGCAATCAGCGCCCACGCCCAGGCGGCGAGATTGGCGGCGATCAGTCCGGCGTACAGTGCGACGAGGCGAGAGCGCAGGGAGAGACTCGGCGTCATGTGGGCGTGGTGAGGGACGGTGAAGGCGTCAGTGGTCGTGCGGATGTCTATGTATGGGATCGACCCAGTAGACGGTCTCGGGTTGTTCGACGGCATCGATGTTGAGATTCACGACGACGGCTTCGTTGTCGCTGCGCACGAGCACGCATTCGAGCGGATCGTCGGTGCTCGCGTTGATTTCCTGATGCGGCACATAGGGCGGCACGAAGATGAAGTCACCGGGGCCGGCTTCGGCCGTGAATTCCAGATGCTCGCCCCAGCGCATGCGCGCATGTCCGCGCACGACGTAGATCACGCTTTCCAGCGCGCCGTGGTGGTGCGCGCCCGTCTTCGCGTTGGGGTGAATCGTTACTGTTCCCGCCCAGATCTTTTGTGCACCGACGCGGGCGGCGTTGATGGCTGCGGCGCGGTTCATGCCTGGTGTCTGTGGCGTATTGGTGTCGAGCTGATTGCCCTTGATGACTTTCACGCCGTTGATGCGCCAGTCGATGGGCTGCTCGTTGTCTTGTGACATGGGGTGCCTCCTCGCCATTTGCTTTGCCATTCTGGCATGGTCAAAAATTCGGAGCTTAGTGCTGGCATCCGCGTTGTGGTTTCGGTTTGCTGGCATTGCCCCGCCCAGGGGCGACGCATGAAGCATGAAGGCAAATCGCGGATGCCATCGCAGAGCAAACCGCAAAAACAAAAGGCCCGTCCAAAAAGAACGGGCCTTCGCGACGAGCGAAAAGACTTACTTCGACTTCGAGTTGATAATCGCCTCTGACACGTTGTTCGGCGTCTCAGCGTACTGCTTGAACTCCATCGTATAAGTAGCACGCCCTTGGGTAAGAGACCGCAGCGAGGTCGAGTACCCGAACATCTCGGACAGCGGCACTTCAGCGCGAACAAGCTTGCCGCCACCGCCGGCGATATCCTCCATACCCTGCACGATCCCGCGTCGTCCAGACAAGTCCCCCATCACGTTGCCCATGAAATCTTCAGGAGTCTCTACCTCGACGGCCATCATCGGTTCGAGCAGTACCGGCTTCGCCTTGCGCATCGCTTCCTTGAACGCCATCGAGCCGGCCATCCGGAACGCGTTCTCGTTCGAGTCGACATCGTGGTACGAACCGAACGTCAACGTCACCTTCACGTCCACGACGGGATAACCCGCCAGCACGCCTGCCTTGAGCGTTTCCTGAATGCCCTTGTCGACGGCCGGGATGAATTCGCGTGGAATCACGCCGCCCTTGATCGCGTCGATGAACTCATAGCCCTTGCCCGGAACGGGTTCGAGCGTAATCACCGCGTGACCATATTGGCCGCGGCCACCCGACTGCTTGACGAACTTGCCTTCGATATCCTCGACCTTCGTGCGCACAGTCTCGCGATACGCGACCTGCGGCTTGCCCACCGTCGCCTCGACGCCGAACTCGCGCTTCATCCGGTCGACGAGAATTTCCAGGTGCAACTCGCCCATGCCGGAGATGATCGTCTGGCCGGATTCCTCGTCCGTCTGCACGCGGAAAGACGGGTCTTCCTGTGCAAGACGATTCAGTGCGATGCCCATCTTCTCCTGGTCGGCCTTCGTCTTCGGCTCGACCGCCTGCGAGATCACCGGCTCAGGGAAGATCATCCGCTCGAGAATGATGATGTTGTTCGGGTCGCACAGCGTGTCGCCCGTCGTCGCTTCCTTCAGGCCGACTGCCGCCGCGATGTCACCCGCGCGCACTTCCTTGATTTCCTTGCGCTCGTTCGCGTGCATCTGAAGAATGCGGCCGAGGCGCTCCTTCTTTTCCTTCACTGGGTTGTAGACAGTGTCGCCCGATTCGACGACGCCCGAGTACACGCGGAAAAAGATCAGCTGGCCGACGAACGGGTCCGTCATGATCTTGAACGCGAGCGCCGAGAACGGCTCGTCATCGCTCGGATGACGCTCCGCTTCCTTGTCGTCTTCCGTGTGGCCCAGAATGGCGGGCACGTCGATCGGCGAGGGCAGATAGTCGATCACGGCGTCGAGCATCGCCTGCACGCCCTTGTTCTTGAACGCGCTGCCGCATAGCATCGGCACGATCTCGTTGGCGATGGTGCGCTTGCGCAGGCCCGTCTTGATCTCTTCTTCCGTCAGGCTCTCGTGGTCAGTCAGGTATTTTTCGAGCATCTCTTCGCTCGCTTCCGCCGCGGCCTCGACCATCTTTTCGCGCCACTCGTGCGCGAGTTCCTTCAGGTTGTCGGGGATCTCTTCGTACGTGAACTTGATGCCCTGGCTCTCGTCGTCCCACACGATTGCCTTCATCTTCACGAGATCGACGACGCCCTGGAAATGCTCTTCCGCCCCGATGGGAATCTGGATGGGCACGGCCACGCCTTTGAGGCGCTCGCCGATCTGCTTCTGCACGCGGAAGAAGTCCGCGCCGACCCGGTCCATCTTGTTGACGAACGCGATGCGCGGCACCTTGTACTTGTTCGCCTGACGCCACACGGTTTCCGATTGCGGCTGCACGCCGCCGACGGAGTCATAGACCATGCACGCGCCGTCGAGCACGCGCATCGAGCGTTCAACTTCGATCGTGAAGTCGACGTGTCCCGGCGTGTCGATGATGTTGATCCGATGCTCCGGATAATTGCCGGCCATGCCTTTCCAGAAGGCCGTCGTGGCCGCCGACGTGATCGTGATGCCGCGCTCCTGCTCCTGTTCCATCCAGTCCATCGTCGCCGCCCCGTCGTGAACCTCGCCGATCTTGTGAGTCACGCCGGTGTAGAAAAGAATGCGTTCGGTGGTGGTGGTCTTGCCGGCATCGATGTGAGCGCTGATACCGATGTTCCGGTATCGCTCGATAGGAGTCTTGCGGGGCACGTGAACCTCCATGTGTTGGCGCGCCGGTGAATGGCGCCGGGCCTGCCGCGGTTACCTGCTGCGCGGTCCGGACGATCTCGGTGCTGCTGGTGAGACTATAAGAATAGCGTGTCGGCCCCGCTTTTGCAGGCGTCCTGCCAGAAAGCGGCCCGGCGCGGCGCCTGCCGGGCATTGCGGTGCAGCGGACGCGAAAAAGCCGGCGCGCCTTGCGGCTGCGCCGGCTCGTGTTCCAGCCCCGTGGCGGCGGTGGCCGCAAGGCGCCCCGGCTTATTGCGGCGCGGGCAGTCCCTGAATCTTCATGCCGGGCTTGATGCCTTTCGACGTGAACCAGCCCTTGCTCATTTCGAGCGCGTAGACGCCATTGTTTTTCGGGCAATGGTTGTTGGTGGTTTCCGCCTGCATTTCGTCGATGTCGGTGATCGTGCCGTCCGCGCGCATGAATGCGATCGACAGCGGAATCAACGTGTTCTTCATCCAGAAGCAATGCACGGCGTTCTCGCCGAACACGAAGAGCATGCCTTCGTTCGGTGCGAGTTGCGTGCGATACATCAGGCCCTGCTCGCGATCCGCATCGCTGGCGGCAACGGCGGCGTCGATCACGAACATGCCTGCCGTGAGTTTTGCGCGCGGGAAATCGCCGGGCTGTTTCGCGCCCTGCGGCATCTGCTGTGCGTATGCATCTTGTGCGGACATCGCCGCAAACGACACAGCCGAGAGTGCGGCAACAGGCAATGCAACGGCAATCGCGAGGCGCGCGATCAACGAGCGCAATGAAAATCGCACGACGTAGCTCCTTGCTGAATATGAACCGCGAATGTTACGCGAGCGCGTCAAAAACAAAAAGGCAGAGAGCCTTGCGGCCATCTGCCTTTCAACGCCGTAAGAACGGCAAACCAGCTAGTTCTTGACTGCGTTATCGCAACAAACTTATTCCGACGCTGCCGAAGCTGCTGCTGCCGGAGCTGCCTTCTTGTGCGACTTCTTGTGCGAAACCTTCTTCGTTGCCTTGTGCGACGAAGCTGCTGCTGCCGGAGCTGCCGAAGCTGCTTCCGGTGCCGAAGCTTGTGCGAATGCTGCCGTTGCGAAGAGACCAGCGACCAGAGCGGCGATCAGTTTGTTCATTTTGCGAATCCTCAGCTTTAGATAAATAACCAAATGACCCGGTTAGATTGAGTCATGTCGTTAAACGTGCCATCCACCTTTCGGTTGACATCCGCATTGAAGAAAATTTTCTTTGCGGCTGCGAGCGTTCAGACACCTTCGTACGCGTCTTTGGAGCGGTGCAAAGGCTCTTGAGGCTGAATGCCGGACAGCTTCGGCGGCATCTGCGTGGACTAACGCATGAACTTGCGACGCGGTTGACGAAAATCTTCAGGAATTTTTTCGAGCGTGATTACGCGTCGCAGAGTACGCGATCGAGCGCCGCGTGGCGGCGCTGGTGTGGCGCTTTTATACTTCGTTCACCGCATTTTCAAATGCTGCGATCGAAGCAGAAACGCATGCCGATACAACGGCTTAGCGATGTATCGCGGCCATTCTGCATGAGCGCGAGCGGCTACGTGACGCCATCCCACGGCGCGCGTGGTGATAGTCCGATGCTCTCGCCCGGCTGCAGCCCAAGGGAAAAAATATCGAGCGCGCCAACGCCGACACGCACGAGACGCAGCGTCGGAAAGCCGACGGCCGCCGTCATGCGGCGCACCTGGCGGTTCTTGCCTTCGGTGATCGACAGTTCGATCCATGTCGTGGGAATCGCCGCGCGATATCGAATGGGCGGCGTGCGATCCCATAGCGCTTGCCCCGGTTCGACGAACCCGGCGCGACAGGGACGCGTGACGTAATCGCCGAGATCGACGCCACGCGCGAGCGCCTCCAGATGCTGTTCCGTGGGTGCGCCTTCGACTTGTGCCCAATACCGTTTCACCAGCTTGTGCCGGGGTTCCGCGATGCGCGCCTGCAGCGTGCCATCGTCGGTGAGCAGCAGCAGACCTTCGCTATCCGAGTCGAGTCGGCCCGCAGGATAGACGCCGGGCACCTTCACCCAGTCGGCCAGCGACGCGCGCGTTTCGTGCGGCGAAAACTGGCAGATCGTGCCGAAGGGCTTGTTGAGTGCGAGCAGAGTCATGCGTTGAGAGACCGAAGAGCGAACCGTCGATAGCGAAGGGGAGATCTTAAAGCATAACCCTGTCGATCCGATCCTCTCTTATATAAGACATAGGACATAAAGCACGCTTGCGTACGGTACTGTACCGTGATCGAGTTCGTGTACGTGTACGTGCACGTCCTGAGCGCGGCCTGGTGCCGACGTGGGCTAAAATACCCGCCTGGCCGCTTGTCGCATCGGTATCTGGCATCAGCATTTGCATCGGCGTGGCGCTGCGTCGCGCGCAAGAGAAGCGCCCCGGTTTCGCATTTCCAACCTGTTCTCACGGTACAGCTATCACTGGAGTCCGATCATGGCGTATCAGCACATCACGGTTCCCGCTGACGGTGACAAGATCACTGTCAACGCGGATTTCTCGCTCAACGTTTCCGATCAGCCGATCATTCCTTACATCGAAGGTGACGGTACGGGTGTCGACATCACGCCTGTGATGATCAAGGTTGTCGATGCAGCCGTTGAGAAGGCATACGGCGGCAAGAAGAAAATCCACTGGATGGAAATCTTCGCGGGCGAGAAGGCGACCCGGGTGTACGGTCCCGACGTGTGGTTGCCGGATGAGACGCTGGAAGTCGTGAAGGAATACATCGTGTCGATCAAGGGGCCGCTCACGACGCCAGTCGGCGGCGGCATCCGCTCGCTGAACGTCACGCTGCGCCAGGAGCTGGACCTTTACGTGTGCCTGCGTCCCGTGCAGTATTTCAAGGGCGTGCCGTCGCCGCTGCGCGAGCCGGAGAAGGTCAACATGGTGATCTTCCGTGAGAACTCGGAAGACATCTACGCCGGCATTGAATGGCCGGCGGGTTCACCTGAAGCGAAGAAGGTCATCCAGTTCCTGCGCGACGAAATGGGCGTGAAGAAGATCCGCTTTCCGGACTCGTCGGGTATCGGCGTGAAGCCGGTGTCGCGCGAAGGCACGGAGCGTCTGGTGCGCAAGGCGATTCAGTACGCGCTCGACAACGATCGACGCACGGTCACGCTTGTGCACAAGGGCAACATCATGAAGTACACGGAAGGCGCGTTCCGTGACTACGGTTATGCACTCGCGCAGAAGGAGTTCAACGCGGAGCTGATCGACGGCGGTCCGTGGATGAAGGTGAAGAATCCGAAGACGGGCAACGACGTCGTCGTGAAGGACGTGATCGCCGATGCGTTCCTGCAGCAGATCCTGTTGCGTCCCGCCGAATACGATGTGATCGCGACGCTGAACCTGAACGGCGACTACATATCCGACGCACTCGCTGCGCAGGTCGGCGGCATCGGCATCGCGCCGGGCGCGAACATGTCGGACTCCGTTGCGATGTTCGAAGCAACGCACGGTACCGCACCGAAGTACGCAGGCAAGGATTATGTGAATCCGGGTTCGGAGATCCTCTCGGCGGAAATGATGCTGCGGCACCTCGGCTGGACGGATGCAGCCGATAGGATTCTGGCCTCGATGGAAAAGTCGATCCTGTCGAAGCGCGTCACGTACGACTTCGCACGTCTGATGGAAGGCGCAACACAGGTGTCGTGCTCGGGCTTCGGGCAGGTGATGATCGAGAATATGTGAGCGCGCGTTTCGAGGTCCTTGTATCGTGACGAAACCCCCGGCGAGTGCGAACCTGTCGGGGTTTCATTTTTGAGCTTCCCGTCATCGATGCAGCAGCCTGGCTGTTATCATCGAACGATCTTTCTCGTGTTGCATTTGCCATCCGTTCGCTTCGACAGACAGCCATGAATTCGGCGTGGCGCATTCTCATCGTGTTGCGCTCGCAGTGCCCGGCATGCAGGGGCAGGCGTGCGAGTATCGTCATGACGTTGCGCCGCGCGGAATGAACATGCATGTATCGACTCCCGCATAGGTCGCGCATGGCGTCAGGCCGACAAACGAGAGCGACTTGCCTTCGCCTTGCCAAGGATGCATCCGCCTGGTTGCATGATGCTGTGCGGCGCGCATTGCAGTGCACTGCCGTCGAGCATGGGCGTGTCCAGGCCGATAGCGTCATCGGACCTGCCAGCCATCGGCAGAGACCCAGCGCGTGAAGCGTTTTCACGCTCGCGCCGTCACACGTGACATGCACGCCGGGCGCAACAGGCTCGCCGCGCCGCATCGACAAGGGGTCGACCCATGATTCGCAGGGAATTTCTCATCCGTACGTTGAGCGCCGCTGTCGCGTCGTTCTTCACACGCAATGTGTTCGCGCGGCATTCGATGCACGGCATGCACGACATGTCCGGTATGAAAGATATGGAAGGCATGCCCGGCATGTCGTTGATGCATGCTGCGGCCAAGCGTGCCGCGCAGTCCGCTCCGAAGCTCGCGCCCGAAACGGCGATGCCCGCCGGCGCGCCGCTTGCCGCATTGCGCAAGCTGCCGAACGAGAGCCGCGAGCCGGGCGTATTCCGCGCGACGCTCGTCGCGCAACCCGCGCGCCGCCAACTGCTGCCCGATCGTTCGACTGCGCTGTGGGTGTACGGCGAGGCCGCGCAAGGGCCGATCGTCGGCCCGCTCATCGACGTACGCGAAGGCGACACCGTGGAGATCCGCTTCGTCGCGGCCTGCTCGACAAGCCGCGCGAAGGGCTGACGGAGCTGCTGCTTGCGCCGGGCGAGCGGGCAGAGATCATCGTGCGCGGCGGTGCAAAGGCCACCACCGCTGTCCTCACCGCTGCCGCGAATGACCGTCGCAAGATGGCCATGACCGAACGCAAGAGCCTGCCCGCCGATCCGGCAAAGCCCCTCGCGGACGTGCGCTTTGCGCCAACCTCGTCGTCCGCGAGCCGCGCCGTGCCGCCGACGTTGCGGCCGATCGCACCGCTGCTGTCAACCACTGACAACGCAGCGGACAAAGCGCCGCGTAAATCCGTCGTTTTCTCCGAAACAATGGACATGACGACCATGCACCGTTCCGGCGCGACGATGTCGGCGCTGCCGCCCGGCATCCAGTTCGAGGTCAACGGCGCGAGTTTCGACCCATCGCGCATCGCGTTGACGCGCCGGCGCGGTGAAGTGGAGGTCTGGTCGATCGAGAACCGCTCCGACATGGATCATCCGTTCCTTCTCCACGGCACGCAATTTCAGGTGATCGGGCGGGAGCGGGGCGGCGTTGCGGCCGTATCTCGCATGGCGGGATACCGTCAATGTGATGCCGGGCGAGACGGTGCGCATCGCAACGGTGCAGCGCGACGCGGGCGAGCGGATGTTCCATTGCCACATACTGGAACACGAGGATCCCGGCATGATGGCAACCCTCAAGGTTGTCTGATTGTTGCCGTAGTTATCGTTAGAGGCATTGCCAACGCCAGAAACGAAAAAACCCGGCATGAAGCCGGGTTTTCAAGGCTGCGGACCGAACGTATCAGGCTGCGGACTGAATGTTCGATGCCTGTTTGCCCTTCGGGCCTTGAACGACCTCGAAGCTAACCTTCTGGCCTTCCTTGAGGGTCTTGAAACCGTTCATCTGGATAGCCGAAAAGTGTGCAAACAGATCCTCACCGCCTTCGTCGGGCGTAATGAATCCGAAACCTTTCGCGTCGTTGAACCACTTGACCGTACCAGTTGCCATACCAACTTCCCCTGTAACTCAAAAGCTGCCACGAGCCCTCGAAAAGCTCAACGACCACGGGATGCAGTCGCCCCTCCTCACAAGCTCACCAACGGCATTTTTTCGTATAGACCGCTTATTGAAAAAAGTGCCAGCTTGATTGTTGAGTCTCTTTATTCGAGTGTCAAGAAAATTTTGAGACGCTCATTTCTTCGTTGTAAAGAACCAATTTCCAGGGTTTCTCCCGCTTTCCTTATGTGCGGTGGCGCAAGCGGCGCGTCTTGAAAAGTCGCATAATCGACTCACATGCAGTGCAGCGGTTTGAGGCCGATGGCGCGTCGCCAGCCTGCTGGCCCGGGTTGTGCGATACTCGATCCGACTGCAGTCATCATGCTGCAACACAGATTGACCGGAGGGCCGCCAACCGCACGCGGCCCGGCGCGGAGCGCACCCGTAAGAGGCCACTTCACAGGGCCGGAGGGAACCGATGTCCGGCCAGCCGGTCGGGTTTTGACAGGATTGCGGGCCTGTCCGAGTTGTTTAGAATGGGTGTATGGCGATTATCCCGGACAAGCAGGACAACACCGTACTGGAGCGGCAGGAACAAAAGCTGAAACCGCCGGCCATGTTCAAGGTGGTGTTGTTGAACGACGATTTCACGCCGATGGAATTCGTCGTGATGATCGTGCAAGAGTATTTCAATAAAGATCGAGAGACCGCAACACAGATCATGTTGAAGGTCCATCGCGAAGGCAGGGGAGTTTGTGGGGTCTACACGCGGGACATCGCGTCGACCAAAGTCGAGCAAGTCGTTACCCACGCGCGGCAGGCAGGGCATCCGCTGCAGTGCGTGATGGAGGAAGCATGATTGCCCAGGAACTGGAAGTCAGCCTGCACATGGCGTTCATGGAAGCGCGCCAGGCGCGGCATGAGTTCATCACGGTCGAACATCTTTTGCTGGCGCTGTTGGACAACCCGACGGCGGCCGAAGTGCTGCGCGCATGCGCGGCCAACATTGAAGACCTGCGTCAGAACCTGCGCAACTTCATTCACGACAATACGCCGACCGTTCCGGGCACTGACGACGTCGATACGCAGCCTACGCTGGGTTTCCAGCGTGTGATCCAGCGCGCGATCATGCACGTCCAGTCCACGTCGAACGGCAAGAAGGAAGTGACGGGCGCTAACGTGCTGGTGGCGATCTTCGGCGAGAAAGATTCTCACGCGGTGTACTACCTGCAACAGCAGGGCGTGACGCGTCTCGACGTCGTCAATTTTATTTCGCACGGCATCGCCAAGACGAACAGCTCGGAAGCTGCGAAGTCGACGGATGCGAATGCGGAATCGGACGAAGCCGCTGCGCAAAAGGAAACACCGCTTGCACAATTTACGCAGAACCTGAACCAGATGGCGAAGGACGGCCGCATCGATCCGTTGATCGGACGCGAAGCGGAAGTCGAGCGCGTCGTTCAGGTGCTGTGCCGCCGCCGCAAGAACAATCCGCTGCTGGTCGGCGAGGCCGGCGTCGGCAAGACGGCGATCGCGGAAGGTCTCGCATGGCGTATCACGCGCGGCGAAGTGCCCGACATTCTTGTGGATGCGCAGGTCTATTCGCTCGACATGGGTGCGCTTCTCGCGGGCACCAAGTACCGCGGCGATTTCGAACAACGCCTGAAGACGGTCCTGAAGGAACTCAAGGAACGTCCGAACGCGATTCTGTTCATCGACGAAATTCATACGCTGATCGGCGCGGGCGCCGCGTCGGGCGGCACGCTGGACGCGTCTAACCTGCTGAAGCCGGCCCTGTCGTCGGGCACCCTCAAGTGCATCGGCGCGACTACATTCACGGAGTTTCGCGGCATCTTCGAAAAAGACGCGGCGTTGTCGCGTCGTTTCCAGAAGATCGACGTGACCGAGCCGACCGTCGAGCAGACGGTGGCCATTCTGCGTGGCCTGAAGTCGCGTTTCGAAGAGCACCACGGCGTGAAGTATTCGTCCGGTGCGCTGTCGGCGGCGGCTGAACTGTCGGCGCGCTTCATCACGGATCGCCACTTGCCCGACAAGGCCATCGACGTGATCGACGAAGCGGGCGCGGCGCAGCGCATCCTGCCGAAGTCGAAGCAGAAGAAGACGATCGGCAAGAGCGAGATTGAGGAAATCATCTCGAAGATCGCGCGCGTGCCGGCGCAAAGCGTATCGCAGGACGACCGCAGCAAGCTGCAGACGCTCGACCGCGATCTGAAGGCGGTCGTGTTCGGCCAGGATCCCGCCATCGACGCGCTGTCGGCATCGATCAAGATGGCGCGTGCGGGCCTCGGCAAGACGGACAAACCGATCGGCGCGTTCCTGTTCTCCGGCCCGACGGGCGTCGGCAAGACGGAAGTGGCGCGCCAGCTGGCATTCACGCTCGGCATCGAGTTGATCCGCTTCGACATGTCGGAGTACATGGAGCGTCACGCGGTGAGCCGTTTGATCGGCGCGCCGCCGGGATATGTCGGTTTCGATCAGGGCGGTCTGCTGACGGAAGCCGTGACGAAAAAGCCGCATTGCGTACTGCTGCTCGACGAAATCGAGAAGGCCCATCCGGACATTTACAACGTGCTGCTGCAGGTCATGGACCACGGCACGCTGACGGACAACAACGGTCGCAAGGCGGACTTCCGCAACGTCATCATTATCATGACGACGAATGCGGGCGCTGAGTCGATGCAAAAGTCGACGATCGGTTTCACAACCCGCCGCGAAACGGGCGACGAAATGGCCGACATCAAGCGCATGTTCACGCCCGAGTTCCGCAACCGTCTCGATGCAACGATCAGCTTCCGCTCGCTCGATGAGGAAATCATCATGCGCGTGGTGGACAAGTTCCTGATGCAGCTCGAGGATCAACTGCACGAGAAGAAGGTCGACGCGCTCTTCACCGACGCGCTGCGCAAACATCTCGCGAAGCACGGCTTCGATCCGCTGATGGGTGCACGTCCGATGCAGCGTCTGATCCAGGACACGATCCGCCGCGCACTGGCCGACGAGCTGCTGTTCGGCAAGCTGATGAACGGCGGCCGCGTGACGGTCGACGTCGATGCAGACGACAAGGTCCAGCTGACGTTCGACGAGAACTCGGCGCCACCGCGCAATCCGAACCCGGAAGCGGTGGAAGTCGACTAGACGTCGAACTGTCCGAAGCACGAACGAACGGCGTGGGTGTCACAACCCACGCCGTTTTGCTTTGCCATCCGTAAAACGCCCGCAAGAACCGGGCGACGCCTTCAATGTTTGCCGGTGCTGCCGAAGCCGCCTTCGCCGCGCTCGCTGGTGTCGAACTCGTCGACGATATTGAACGTCGCCTGCACGACGGGGACGATCACCAGCTGCGCGAGCCGTTCCATCGGATTCAGCGTGAACGTGGTCGTGCCGCGGTTCCACGTCGAGATCATCAGCTGGCCCTGGTAGTCCGAGTCGATCAAACCGACGAGGTTGCCCAGCACGATGCCGTGCTTGTGGCCCATGCCCGAGCGCGGCAGGATCAGCGCCGCATAGCCGGGATCGGCAAGGTGGATTGCGAGGCCGGTCGGCACCAGAACCGTTTGACCGGGTTCCAGCGTCAGCGGCGCGTCGAGGCACGCGCGCAGGTCGAGGCCCGCGCTGCCCGTCGTGGCATACGCGGGAAGTTGTTCACGCATGCGCGGGTCGAGAATCTTGATGTCGAGTTTCATGCAGTTCGGTGAGAGGTTGAAGAAATGGCGGCGCCTGTCATTGCAACGGAGCGCCGTGATCGATTCATGACTTGCCGAGATCGAACGCCCCGGCCAGCAATTCATAGGAACGCAAACGCGCGCGATAACTGCCCGCCACGGTCAGCACGATCAGCTCGTCCGCGACGAACTGTTCCTGCAACGCATGCAGCCGCTCCGTCACAGATTCCGGCGTGCCGATGATGCTGCGCGGCTTTTCCCGGTCGATGATCAGCTGCTCGCGCTCGCCGTACTCCTGCGCGAGCCCTTGCGCGACGGACGGAATCGGCGCGTTCAGTCCATACGCCATCTGCACGCGGCGTAGATCGACGGCTTTTTCGAGGTCGGCGGCTTCCTGCTCCGTATCCGCGCAGATCACGAACACGGCCGCCGCGAGATACGGCTTCGGTTCGTGTCCGGGCTTGAAACGCTCGCGATACGCGTGTGCGACGGCGTGCCCGAAATGCGCATTGATGAAGTGCGCGAATGAAAAGCGTATGCCCAATTGCGCGGCCAGCATGCCGCCGAAATCGCTGGAACCGAGCACCCACAGCTGCGGACGCGTGTCGATCTGAGGCTGAAGCAGCACGCCGTGCGCGAGGTGATCGGACGGCAGCGTGCCGTCCATCAGCGCGACCAGATCGGTCACTTGTTGCGGGAATAGTTCGCCGCGATTGTAGGCGCCGGCTGCGACCGCCTGCGCCGTGCGCATGTCGCCGCCCGGCGCGCGTCCGACGCCCAGATCGACGCGGTTCGGAAATAGCGCCTCGAGCATCATGAACTGCTCGGCAATCTTGAATGGACTGTAGTACGGCAGCATGATGCCGCCCGAACCGATGCGGATGCGTCGCGTGACACTGCCGAGGCGCGCGAGCATCACTTCCGGGCAAGGGTTCGACACGCCGTACAGCCCGTGATGTTCGGCGCACCAATAGCGCGTATAGCCGAGGTCATCGGCGAGTTGCGCAAGTTCGACCGTCGCGGCAATAGCGTCGGTCACCGTATGCCCGTCGATTACGGGCGTCTGGTCGAGCACGGAGAGCAGGGTCATGACAGCACCAGAGCGTTAGCTGATGAAAACCATTCGAGCGTGATCGTCCACGATGAAGGTGAGCGCCGCGCACTCAGCCTGTCACGCTCGCATCCGGCAGGCGCTTGGCGATTTCGGCGATGAGCGCGCGCGCGAGCGTCTGCTTGTCCGCGCGCGGCAGCCGCGTCGTGCCGGCGGCTTCGAACAGCACGACCTCGTTGTGGTCCAGCCCGAAGGTTTGCGGGCCCAGATTGCCGATCAGAAGGGGCACGTTCTTGCGTTTGCGTTTCTCCTCGCCGTGCACGTCGAGGTCGCCGCTTTCCGCCGCGAAGCCGACGCAGAACGGCGGGTGCGGCAGCTTCGCGACGGCAGCCAGAATGTCCGGGTTCTCGACGAACGAAAACGACGGAATCGCGCGGTCGGCCGTCTTCTTGATCTTGTGTTCGGCGACATGGTCGACGCGCCAGTCTGCGACAGCGGCGACACCAATGAAGATGTCGTAGCCGGGCACCGCTCGCATCACGGCGTCGTGCATCTGCTGCGCCGTCTGCACGTCTTCCCGGTAGACGCCCCACGGTGTTTCGAGGCCGACCGGGCCGGCGACGAGATGCACATTGGCGCCCGCCTGCTGCGCGGCGCGTGCGAGCGCGAAGCCCATCTTGCCGCTCGAACGGTTCGTGATGCCGCGGACGGGGTCGAGCGGTTCGAAGGTGGGGCCTGCCGTTAGCAGCACGCGGCGGCCCGTCAGCGTTTTTGGCGTGAAGAATGCCGCGATCGCTTCGTAGACGGCTTCCGGTTCGAGCATGCGCCCGTCGCCGACTTCGCCGCACGCCTGCGCGCCTGAATCGGGACCGAGCAGTTCGATTCCGTCTGCGCGCAGTTGCGCGACGTTGCGCTGGGTCGCCGGGTTCATCCACATCTGGCGGTTCATCGCCGGCACGACGAGCAGCGGACAGTCGCGCGCGATGCAGAGCGCGGACAGCAGATCGTCACACAGGCCGTGCGCGAGCCTGGCGAGGAAATCGGTCGAGGCGGGAGCGATGACGATGGCGTCGGCTTCGCGCGACAGATCGATGTGCGGCATGTTGTTCGCGATGCGCGCGTCCCATTGGCTCGTGTAGACCGGGCGGCCGGAGAGCGCCTGCATCGTGACGGGTGTGATGAACTGCGTCGCTGCCTCCGTCATCGCGACCTGGACGGTCGCCCCTGCCTTGACGAGCAGCCGCGTGAGTTCGGCGATCTTGTAGCAGGCGATGCCGCCCGTCATGCCGAGCACGATGTGTTTTCCGGCGAGTTCTGTGGCCAACTGATGCCTCCGACGAGACGTGATGGCCGGCGCATCGATGAAGCGCGCCGGCTTCTGCTGCAACACTGCCAGGGCGCGAGCGGTGCGGCTGTCGCTGCTGTTGCCCGCGCAGCAAGTGCGGCCCCCAATGCGCCGCGTGAGTTGTGATGTCAGCGCGCGCCGCGCACTCGCCGCAGTTCGTCGAACACCAGCAGCGCAGCACCGATGGTGATCGCGCTGTCCGCGAGATTGAACGCCGGCCAGTGCCATGCGCCGACGTGGAAATCAAGGAAGTCGATCACATGGCCGTACAGCAGGCGGTCGATCACATTGCCGATCGCGCCGCCCATGATCAGCGCGAGCGCAGTGCAGAACATCTTTTGCGTGCCGTGGCGCTTGAGCAGATAGCAGATCAGAACAGCCGCCGCGACGCCCAGCGCCGTAAACGCCCAGCGCTGCCAGCCACCCGCCATCGCGAGGAAGCTGAACGCGGCGCCGCGGTTGTAGACGAGCACGAGGTTGAAGAAAGGCGCGATAGCGTGCGACGAGCCATACGCGAACACCTTCGCCACCGCGATCTTCGTCAACTGGTCGAACAGGATGACGATGACCGCGACGCCCAGCCACGGCGCGAGCGAGCCGCCCGCTGGTTTCGACAGCGTCCTGGACATTATGCCGCGCTCCTCGTTTCGCCGTTGCCGAACAGATTGCTGATGCAGCGGCCGCAGAGCGTCGGATGCTCGGCGCTTTCGCCCACGTCCTTGCGATAGTGCCAGCAGCGTTCGCACTTCAGATACTTCGACGTGATCACATCGACGCCTTCTTCGTCGACGGAGTCCACCTTCACGACCGTTGCGCCCGACGTGATCAGCACGAACTTGAGGTCGGCGCCCAGGCTCGCGAGAGCATCGTGACGCGCGCCCGCTGCGCGGATTTCGACCTCCGCCTGCAGCGACGAACCGATCTGGTTCGCGACGCGCGCTTCTTCCAGCGCCTTCGTCACGTCGCTGCGCACCGCGCGCAACAGCGTCCACTTGTCGAGCAGCGTCGATGCTTCCGGTACGTCCGGATAAGCGTGGTATGTCTCGGTGTAGATGGTTTCGCTTTGCGGCTGGAACACCTTCCACGCTTCTTCCGCCGTGAACGACAGGAACGGCGCCATCAGACGCAGCAGGCCGTGCGCGATGTGATACAGCGCGGTCTGGGCAGAGCGGCGCGCTTTCGAATCGGCCGCTGTCGTGTACAGACGGTCCTTCAGCACGTCGAGATAGAAGCCGCCCAGGTCTTCCGAGCAGAACGTCTGCAGCTTCGCGACGACCGGGTGGAATTCGTAGCGGTCATAGTGCGACAGGATGTCCGCTTGCAGATTCGCGGTTAGCGCGACGGCATAGCGGTCGATTTCCAGCCACTCGCCGACGGGCCGCGCATGCTTCCCGATGTCAAAGTCCGACAGGTTCGCGAGCAGGAAGCGCAGCGTGTTGCGGATGCGCCGATAGCTTTCCGTCACGCGCTTGAGAATTTCTTCCGAGATGGCCAGCTCGCCCGAGTAGTCGGTCGATGCGATCCATAGACGGATGATTTCCGCGCCCAGACGGTTCGACACCTCATGCGGATCGATGCCGTTGCCGAGCGACTTCGACATCTTGCGACCTTCGCCGTCGACGGTGAAGCCGTGTGTGAGCAGCGCGTTGTACGGCGGACGGCCGTCGAGCATCGACGCTGTCAGCAGCGACGAGTGGAACCAGCCGCGATGCTGGTCCGAGCCTTCGAGGTACAGATCGGCCGGAAACTGCAGCTCGTCCTTGTGCGAGCCGCGCAGAACGTGCCAGTGCGTCGTGCCCGAATCGAACCACACGTCGAGCGTGTCGCGGTTCTTCTCGTACATGTTCGCGTCGTCGCCGATCAGCTCCCGCGGATCGAGCGTTTGCCATGCCTCGATGCCCGACACTTCGACGCGTTTTGCGACTTCTTCAAGCAGTTCCAGCGTGCGCGGATGCAGTTCGCCCGTTTCCTTGTGCACGAAGAACGCCATCGGCACGCCCCATTGACGCTGGCGCGACAGCGTCCAGTCGGGACGGTTCGCGATCATCGCGAACAGGCGCTGCTTGCCCCACGACGGATAGAACGCGGTCGCCTCGATGCCTTCGAGCGCCGTCTCGCGCAGCGTCTTGTCGCTGTCGTTCGGCTTGATGTCCATGCCGGCGAACCACTGCGAGGTGGCGCGATAGATGATCGGCGTCTTGTGGCGCCAGCAGTGCATGTAGCTGTGCAGATATTTTTCGGTGCGCAGCAGCGTGCCCGCTTCGTCGAGCGCCTCGACGATCTTCGGGTTCGCGTCCCAGATGGACAGGCCGCCGAACAGCGCGAGCGATTCGATGTAGCGGCCGTCGCCCATCACCGGGCTGAGGATGTCCGAGTCGGCCATGCCGTGCGTCTTGCACGAGATGAAGTCTTCAACGCCGTACGCGGGCGACGAGTGCACGATGCCCGTACCCGTTTCCGTCGTGACGTAGTCGCCGAGATAAACGGGCGACGTGCGCTTGTATGACGGATGGGCGGACGCGAGGGGATGGTTGAAGCGCAGGTTCGCGAGCTTCGCGCCGGGCGCCGTCGCGATGACCGTGCCTGCGATGCCGTACGACTTCAGGCAAGCCTCGACACGCTCTTCGGCGAGAATCAGCAGGCCGCGTGGCGTATCGACGAGCGCATAGACGATTTCCGGATGCAGGTTGAGCGCCTGGTTGGCGGGGATGGTCCACGGGGTAGTCGTCCAGATCACGATGCCGCCTTCGTTGCGCGGCAGCGCGGCGAGGCCGAACGCGTGCGCCGTCTTTTCCGGGTCGGCGAACGTGAACATCACGTCGATGGTCGGATCGGTCTTGTCCTTGTATTCGACTTCCGCTTCCGCCAGCGCCGAGCCACAGTCGAAACACCAGTTCACCGGCTTCAGGCCGCGGAACACGTAGCCTTTTTCCATGATTTTCGCGAGCGCGCGAATTTCGCCGGCTTCGTTCGCGAAGTTCATCGTCTTGTACGGATTGTCCCAGTCGCCGAGCACGCCCAGACGGCGGAAGCCGGCCTTCTGCTTCTCGATCTGCTCGGTCGCATAGGCGCGCGCCTTCTGCATCACTTCGGCGGCGGGCAGCGACTTGCCGAACTGCTTTTCGATCTGGATTTCGATCGGCATGCCGTGGCAGTCCCAGCCCGGCACGTAGACGGCGTCGAAGCCCGCCAGGTTGCGCGCCTTGACGATCATGTCCTTCAGGATCTTGTTCACCGCGTGGCCGAGGTGGATGTCGCCATTCGCATACGGCGGGCCGTCGTGCAGGATGAACTTCTTGCGGCCCTTTGAGGCTGCGCGGATCTTTTCGTAGATCTTGCGTTCCTGCCAGTCCTTGACCCATTGCGGCTCGCGCCTGGGCAGGTCGCCACGCATCGGGAAGGGCGTGTCCAGCAGGTTGACGGGATATCGGGCCTGCGGTTTCGAATCGGCTTTCTTGTTGCTCATGGTGAAGTGACGGTGAATACGATGTTGGGGCGCGGCATGCGCGAAGGCCTGAGTGGCGCCGGGCGAGGCGTCCGGTGATGCGCCCGTCGCGCACGGTGCGAGGCCATTGCAGAAGCTGCATGCGGCGCCCGTCGATGCGCGGCGGACGGTGCGTGCTGCGCCGAAGCGTAGGCACGTACCGCGGCGGTCATCTAATTCGGTCGGTGGCCGACGTGGCAAAACCGGTGCAACGGCTGCCCGGTGCGTCGCCGACGGCTTCGAACCAGGCGCGGGCATTCTCGACGTCGCGTGCGATCGCAGCAGTCAGCGTCTCGAGATCGACGAACTTTTCCTCGTCGCGCAGCTTCTTGAGAAACTCGACGCGCACCAGCTTGCCGTACGCGTCGCCGTGCCAGTCGAGCAGATGCACTTCGAGCAGCACGCGGCCGGAATCGTCGACAGTGGGACGCAAGCCGAGGCTCGCGACGCCCGGCAGCGGTTTGTCGTCGATACCGTGCACCTGCACGATGAAAATGCCTGACAGCGCGGGGCGCTTGTGCGCAATGGGCAGATTCAGCGTGGGAAAACCGAGATCGCGGCCGAGCTTCAGGCCATGCACGACGTGGCCGCTGATCAGATAATCGCGGCCGAGCGCCGCGCGTGCCGAGTCCAGATCGCCAGCGATCAGCGACGTGCGCACGCCCGAACTGGAAATGCGCGCGCCGGACGGATCGGCGACCGTCGCCATCTGCTCGACTTCGAAACCGTATTCGGCGCCCGCCGTCTTCAGCGAATTGAAATCGCCCGCGCGCTTTGCGCCGTAACGGAAGTCGTCGCCGATCATCACCCAGCGCGCGTGCAGGCCGTTCACAATGATCCGCTCGACGAATGCATCCGGCGACTGGCTCGCGAACGTGTGATTGAAATGCTCGACGACCACGCGGTCGACGCCGTTCATCCGCAACGCTTCGAGCTTGTCGCGCAACATGGCGATGCGCGGCGGCGCGCCGGCAGGATTGAAGAACTCGCGCGGGTGCGGCTCGAAGGTCATCACGCAGACGGGCAGGCTGCGCGCGTCAGCGGCCGCGCGGACACGGGCGAGCAACGCCTGATGCCCGCGGTGGACACCGTCGAAGTTGCCGATGGTCAGCGCGCAGGGCGCACGGCTCTCGGCATTGGGAAGACCGCGGAAGACTCTCACGATAGCGGGCGAAGGATTTGAGCGGGCCGGATGCCGCAAAACAATCGATTATAAACGCACGGGGCTCCAGACGGCGCCGCAGCGCGGATTGGGCATGGCCGAATGATAAAATCCGCGGATGAAAAATCTCGTCATTCTGATTTCCGGACGGGGCAGCAACATGGAAGCCATCGTGCGCGCGTGCGCGAGCGAAGGCTGGCCGGCGCGGGTCGCCGCCGTGATTGCCAACCGTCCCGACGCCGCCGGGCTTGCGTTTGCGGCTTCGCAAGGCATTGCGACGGCGGTCGTCGACCACCGCCAGTTTCCTGACCGCGAAAGCTTCGACGCCGCGCTCGCGCGCGAGATCGACGGCTTTGCTCCCGATCTCGTGGTGCTCGCCGGCTTCATGCGCGTGCTGACCGACGCTTTCGTCAACCGCTACATGGGGCGCATGATCAACGTGCATCCGTCGCTGCTGCCGAGCTTTCCGGGCCTCAAGACGCACCAGGCAGCGCTCGACGCGGGCGTGCGTCTGCACGGCGCGTCCGTGCATTTCGTCACGCCGACGCTCGATCACGGACCTCTCGTGCTGCAATCGGCCGTGCCCGTGCTCGCCGGCGACGACGCCGCGACGCTCGCCGCGCGCGTCCTCGAAACCGAACATGTCATTTACCCGCGCGCCGTGCGCTGGTTCGTCGAAGGGCGTCTCGCCGTCGACGGTCTGCGCGTCACCGTGACGCCGCCTGAGCCTCAGTGGCTTTTCCTTGATACAACAAGCAAGTACAACGCCGGGGAGGGCGCATGAGACTGCATGGATTTTTGATCGGACAAACCGAGACTTTGCTCGCGGACGTCCTAAAGTTCACCGGTCCCGCCGATGCCGCGACCAGCCGCTTCTTCCGCGCGCATCCGAAGCTCGGCCACGGCGAGCGCGGCGTGATCGCGGAAGCGGTGTTCGCGGTGCTCCGTCGCCGGATGGAATTTGCGCATCTGGCGGAAAGCGGCGCTGGTAGTCCGAACCGGCGCCTTGCGCTGCTTGGACTGATGCAGACGGCGGGCCGTACGGCGCTGAAGCCGTTCGTGTCGGAAGCAGAAAACGTTTGGCTGGAGCATGTCGCGAAGATCGATCCGCAGAGCCTGCCGCTGCGAATCCGCATGAATCTGCCCGACTGGATCTATCAGGCGCTCAGCAACCGCTTCGAAGCCGAGGAACTCGCGCATCTCGCCGCCGCGCTGAACTACCCGGCGCCGCTCGATCTGCGCGCGAACCCGATCAAGGCGAGCCGCGACGACGTGCTGGGCGTGCTGTCGAAGGCGGCGATCGAAGCGGCTGCGACGCCTTACGCGCCGCTCGGTATCCGGGTGGTCGGCAAGCCGCCTCTTACGAAGCTCGACGCGTTTCAGAGCGGCTGGCTCGAAGTGCAGGACGAAGGCAGCCAGCTGCTGTGTTCGCTGGTCGCGCCCAAGCGCGGCGAGATGATCGTTGACTTTTGCGCGGGCGCGGGCGGCAAGACGCTGGCGCTCGGCGCGATGATGCGTTCGACGGGTCGCCTGTACGCATTCGACATTTCCGAGCGGCGCCTCGCCAAGCTCAAGCCGCGCCTCGCGCGCAGCGGCCTGTCGAATGTGAATCCCGTGCTGATCGACAGCGAGCACGACGCGAAGATCAAGCGGCTCGCGGGCAAGATCGACCGTGTGTTGGTCGACGCGCCCTGCAGCGGCCTCGGCACGCTGCGCCGCAATCCGGATCTGAAATGGCGCCAGTCGCCGGAATCGATCGCCGAGCTGACGCCCAAGCAGCTGTCGATCCTGACGAGCGCCGCGCGTCTCGTGAAGAAGGGCGGACGGCTCGTGTATGCGACCTGCAGCATTCTCGACGCGGAAAACGAAGGGGTCGTGCAGCAGTTTCTCGCCGCTCACTCCGATTTCGAACTCGTGCCCGCGCGTGACGTGCTCGCCGAGCAGCGCATCGATCTGGAAATGGGCGACTTTCTGTCGCTGTGGCCGCACCGTCATTCGACGGACGGCTTCTTCGCGGCCGTGCTGGAGCGCCGCGGCTAGAGGTATCCCGCCAATGGCCGGACTTCGCGCGGTCCGGCCGGCGCACGCCGCGTAAGCGGCGCGGCGCGCCGGCTGCTGGAAATATCATGCAAAACCATCTTTTCTTCCACATGCTGGGCGACGTCGTGCGCGACTTCGGCCAGCCCGTGATTCTCTGGCAGGTGGGCGTGCTGCTCGGCACGCTGGCGCTCGCCTGGCTGCTTGCGCATCTCGCACGGCACGCGCTCGATGCGCAGCGCGAGACCCGCTACGGCGCGCTGCGCTTCGGCGCCGAAGCGCTCAATCGCGCGCTATTTCCGCTGCTCGGCGGCGTGCTGGTGTGGATCGCGCGGGCGATCGCCGGCCAGTTCATTCACACGTCGCTGCTCGATCTGGCGCTGGTGCCGCTGTTTGGCATCGGGCTCATCTACATCGTGTTCTATCTCGCGCGGCGTGTGTTCGGGCGGGATGGCAGCGCGCACACGTGGCTTTCGCTGGTCGAAAAGGTCGTGTCGCTGATCGTGTGGATCGGCATGGTGCTGACCGTGATGGGCATCCAGAACGACGTGCTCAAATGGATGGCGAGCGTGCAGTTCCGCATCGCCAACACGCATGTGACGCTGCTGTCGCTGCTGTCGGGCTTGCTGTGGGTGTGCGTGACGATGATCGTCGCGATGTGGCTCGGCGCGGCCCTGGAAGACCGGCTGATGCGCTCGGGCTCGCTCGACGCGAACCTGAAAGTGGTGCTGTCGCGCGTCGGTCGCGCGCTGCTGATACTTGGGGCCGTGCTGATCAGCCTGTCGCTGGTCGGTATCGACATCACGGTGCTCGGCGTGTTCGGCGGGGCGCTCGGCGTGGGCCTCGGTTTCGGCTTGCAGAAGATCGCGAGCAACTACGTGTCGGGCTTCATCATCCTGATCGACCGGTCGCTGCGCATCGGCGACACGATCAACGTGAGCGGCCTGCAGGGCATGGTCACGCAGATCCGCACGCGTTATACCGTCGTGCGCGGTCTGGACGGGATCGAAACGCTGATTCCAAACGAAAAGCTGATTACCGACGTCGTGCAGAACCAGTCGTCGTATCTGACGCGCGGCAACGCGAAGGCGACGGTCCAGATCGCCTATTCGACGGACGTCGAACAGGCGATGGCGCTGCTGGTCGAGGCCACAGCGGGCGTCGCGCGCGTGCTGCAGGAACCCGCGCCCACGCCTTATCTGGCGGGCTTCGGCCCCGACGGCATCAATCTCGAACTCGGTTACTGGATCGAAGACGCGGCCACGGGTACGTCCGGTGTGCGCTCGAATGTGAACCGCAACATCTGGCGGCTCTTCAGCGAAAACGGCATCGCGATTCCCTATGCTCAACGAGAAGTGCGAATTGTTGCGGGCGGGAGCGACATCATGCCGCAGGCGGTAAGCGTGACCGGACAGACTGCCAACGACCCGGGCAGCGCCGCGTGAATCGCGGCTTGGCGGGCAAAAAACGCCTGCTTCGACCTCGATGGGGCGTGTGCCCGGTTGATGCAGCACAACAGTTTCCTTTTTTGTTACAAACACTTGGAACCGTTCGAGTAGAATAACGTCCAAAATCTTCAATTGCTTTCACTTCCTTGACATCCGCCGTTGTATCCTTGCGCGAATGTCTTTCCGTTCGTAGGTAAATGGCCTTGTTGAATTCCCTGCTTGATTTCCTTGCCCACGGCGCCTTGCGATTTTCGTGGTGGCAAATCGTGTTGTGGACGCTCGCCGTCACGCACGTGACCATCATCGGCGTCACTGTCTATCTGCACCGTTGCCAGGCGCACCGCGCGCTGGATCTGCATCCTGTCGCAAGCCACTTCTTCCGTTTCTGGCTTTGGATGAGCACGGGCATGTTGACGGGCCAGTGGGCCGCGATTCACCGCAAGCATCACGCGAAGTGCGAGACTGAAGAAGATCCGCACAGCCCTCAGACGCGCGGCATCTGGAAGGTGCTGCTCGAAGGCGCCGAGCTTTATCGCGCCGAAGCGAAGAACGAAGAGACGATGCGCAAGTTCAGCCACGGCACGCCGAATGACTGGCTCGAGCGCAACGTTTATACGAAGTACCCGATTCTGGGCGTGAGCCTGATGATGGTCATCGACGTCGCGCTGTTCGGTATCGTCGGTTTGACCGTGTGGGCCGTGCAGATGATCTGGATTCCATTCTGGGCGGCTGGCGTCGTCAACGGTCTCGGACACTTCTGGGGTTATCGCAATTTCAACTCGTCGGATGCGAGCACGAATCTGTTCCCGTGGGGCATCATCATCGGCGGTGAGGAACTGCACAACAATCACCACACGTATGCGACGTCGGCGAAGCTGTCGAACAAGTGGTACGAGTTCGATATCGGCTGGATGTACATCCGCATCATGTCGGCATTCCGTCTCGCGACGGTGAAGAAGATCGCGCCGACACCGCGTCTGACCAGCGGGAAAATGGTGCTCGACCAAGACACGCTGCAGGCGGTGCTTGCAAACCGTTATGAAGTAATGGCGCGTTACGCTAAGGCCATCAAGCGCGCGTACCGTCAGGAACTCGCGCATCTGAAGGAAGTGGGTGCTCGCGAGAAATATCAGCTGATGCGGGGCGCACGCACGTGGTTTCACAAGGAAGAAGCCGGGCTCGACGAACCGCAGCGCCGTCAGCTGCCGCAGATCTTCGCGAGCAGCCAGAAGTTGCGCACTTATATCGAATTGCGCAACGAACTCGCGGCAATGTGGGAGCGTTCGAATGCATCGCGCGAACAACTGTTGATACAGTTGCAAGATTGGTGTCATCGCGCCGAAGAAAGCGGGATCAAGGCCCTCCAGGAATTTGCGATGCGTCTGCGCCGTTACGCCTGATCCGCGACGAAATCTATTAAACTTTCGTTACGTCACAAAACCCCGCGTTGGCGGGGTTTTGCTTTTTGGGCCGTCGGAATCCGGTCGCGGTATCGGCTCTGGGCGGCGGAATCAGCAGGGCAGAGGGGATCATGAATCAGGCGATCAGGAGCGTCGAGTACGACCGTCCGCAAGGCACGGCCTGCAGCATCGGCCAGGCTTGGGCGAAAGTGCCCGATTCACCTTCAACGCACGAACGGCTCGCGTTGAAGGAGCGCATTCGCGGCTTGCTTAAGCGCGAAAAAGCAGTGCTCGTTGCGCATTACTACGTCGACGCTGAGTTGCAGGAACTGGCCGACGAGACGGGCGGCTGTGTGGCCGATTCGCTTGAAATGGCACGCTTCGGGCGGGATCACGACGCCCAGACGCTGGTGGTCGCCGGGGTGCGATTCATGGGTGAGACGGCGAAAATTCTTAGTCCGAACAAGCGCATTCTGATGCCTGATCTCGACGCGACCTGTTCGCTTGATCTCGGCTGTCCCGTCGACGAGTTTTCTGCATTCTGCGACGCTCATCCGGACCGCATCGTCGTCGTCTACGCGAATACGAGCGCGGCTGTGAAGGCGCGCGCCGACTGGATGGTGACGTCGTCGATCGGGCTCGAAATCGTCGCCGATCTTCATGCGCGCGGTGAAAAGATTATCTGGGCACCAGACCGTCATCTCGGCGGCTATATCCAGAAAAAGACGGGCGCCGACATGCTGCTGTGGCAAGGCTCGTGTCTTGTCCACGACGAATTCAAGGGCGTCGAGCTTGATCTGCTGCGCGCCGAATATCCGGACGCCAAAGTGCTCGTGCATCCGGAGTCGCCGGAAAGCGTGGTTGCGCAGGCCGATGTGGTCGGTTCGACGACCCAGCTGATCGACGCGGCGAAGAACAGCAGTGCGACGCACTTCATTGTCGCGACCGATCTCGGTATCCTGCACAAAATGCGTATCGCGGCTCCCGGCAAGACGTTCATTGAAGCGCCCACGGCGGGCAATAGCGCGACGTGCAAGAGTTGCGCGCACTGTCCGTGGATGGCGATGAACGGGCTGCGTAATCTCGCGGAAGTACTAGAGCGTGGGCACAACGAAATCTTCGTCGATGCGGCAATCGGCGAGCGCGCACGACTGCCGATCGATCGCATGCTCGATTTCGCAGCGCGTCACAAGAAGCGCGTGCAGGCGAGCGGCGATCTCGCGCACGACACCGCGTTGTTCTCGAACGTTGGAGCGGCTTGATGGGCGTGAACGAACCGCTGGAGTTCAAGGACGCCGTGTCGCCGCTTTTCGCGGAAATTCAGGAACAGTACGGCGAAGCGTTCGCGGCGGCGATCGCGCGCAACG
Source organism: Paraburkholderia phymatum STM815 (assembly GCF_000020045.1). Lineage (GTDB taxonomy): Bacteria > Pseudomonadota > Gammaproteobacteria > Burkholderiales > Burkholderiaceae > Paraburkholderia > Paraburkholderia phymatum. Next base: position 659,933 of record NC_010622.1, read on the forward strand.
TGGCCGATGCGCTTGCGGAAGACGTGGGTAGCGGTGATCTTACGGGCCTTCTCGTTCCCGCCGATGAGATGCGCGATGCACGCATCATCGTGCGCGAAGAGGCGGTGCTGTGTGGCGTACCGTGGTTCAACGAAGTGATGCGTCGAGTGGATCCGCGCATTGAGGCGCAATGGCGTTATCGCGAAGGCGATCGTATGACGGCCGACTCGGTGGTGTGTACGCTGCGTGGTCCGGCGCGCGCGCTGTTGACGGCCGAGCGTAACGGGCTCAACTTCTTGCAGATGCTGTCGGGCGTCGCGAGTGCGACGCGCAAGTTCGCCGACGCGATCGCACACACCCGCGCGCGCGTACTCGATACGCGCAAGACGCTCCCCGGCCTGCGACTCGCGCAAAAGTACGCGGTGCGCGTTGGCGGCGGTGCGAACCAGCGCCTCGCACTCTACGACGGCATCCTGATCAAGGAGAACCACATCGCGGCGGCAGGCGGCGTCGGCGCGGCGATGCAGGCTGCGATCGCGCTGAACGCGGGCGTGTCGATCCAGATCGAGGTCGAAACGCTTGGACAGCTTGAGTCGGCGCTTGCGCACGGTGCGCAGTCGGTTCTGCTCGACAACTTCTCGTTCGACATGATGCGCGACGCGGTGCGGATCACGGCAGGGCGCGCGGTACTCGAAGTGTCCGGCGGCGTGAACCTCGACACGATCCGGCTGATCGCCGAGACGGGCGTCGATCGTGTGTCGGTTGGCTCGCTGACCAAAGACGTGCGCGCGACCGATTTTTCGATGCGCATCGTCTGATCGAATTGTGTAGCGGTTCAAGGAAAAGGCCATCGACAGTCGCACTGTCCATGGCCTTTTTCATATGCAGCGCGAACCGGCTACACGTTCCGGTTCGGTACACGCTCCGGCGAAAGCACAGACGGCAGCGCCTTCGGCAACGCGTTGGGCCAGTCGCGACTGTAGTGCAGGCCGCGGCTCTCGCGTCGCGAACGCGCGCCGTCGACGATCAGCGACGCAACATCGACGAGATTGCGAAGCTCAAGCAGATCGCGACTCACCTTGAAGTTTGCGTAATACTCGTGGATTTCGTCGCGCAGCAGCGCGAGCCTATGCTTCGCGCGTGCAAGCCGCTTGTCCGTGCGTACGATGCCGACGTAATTCCACATCAGGCGACGCAGTTCGTCCCAATTGTGCGCGACAACTACTTCCTCGTCAGGGTCGGACACGCGACTCTCGTCCCAGTCGGGTAGCGGCGCGTGCACCGCTGCGCCGAAACCTTCCTCTTCGATCGCCTGCGCTGCCGAACGGCCGATCACAAGGCACTCCAGCAGCGAGTTGCTCGCAAGGCGGTTCGCGCCATGCAGGCCCGTGCACGAGGTTTCGCCTACGGCGTAAAGCCCGGCCAGATCGGTCCGCCCAGCAAGATCCGTTACGACGCCGCCGCAGGTATAGTGCGCGGCCGGTACGACGGGGATCGGCTCTTTCGTGATGTCGATACCGAACTCGAGGCAGCGCGCAAGAATAGTCGGAAAATGCTCTCGCAGGAACTCAGGGGATTGATGGCTGATGTCGAGATAGACGCAATCGATACCGCGCTTTTTGATTTCGAAGTCGATCGCCCGCGCGACGATATCGCGCGGCGCCAGCTCTGCGCGTTCATCGTGCGCGGGCATGAAGCGCGTGCCGTCAGGCAGCTTCAGAACGCCACCTTCGCCTCTTACTGCTTCCGAGATGAGAAAGGACTTGGCGTAAGGGTGGAACAGACAGGTGGGGTGAAACTGGATGAACTCCATGTTCGACACCCGGCAGCCGGCCCGCCACGCCATCGCGATGCCGTCGCCCGTCGCGGTGTCGGGGTTGGTCGTATAGAGATAGACCTTGCCTGCGCCGCCCGTCGCCAGAACGGTGTGTGGGGCCTCGATCGTGACGGTGCGCCCACTTGCCAGGTCGAGTGCGTACAGCCCATGACAGCGGCGGCCTGGCAGGCCGAGGCGGTCGGAGGTGATCAGGTCGATTGCGTAGTGCTCTTCGAGCAGCGTGATGTTCGGATGCTGCCGCACGCGCTCGGTGAGCGTTGCGACGACGGCGTGGCCGGTCGCGTCCGCCGCGTGAATGATGCGCCGATGGCTATGGCCGCCTTCGCGCGTCAGATGGAAGCCGAGTTCGGCGGCATCGTCTTTCGTGAACGGCACGCCCTGGTCGATCAGCCACTGGATCGCCTCGCGGCCATGTTCGACGATGAAGCGCGTGGCGGCTTCATCGCACAGTCCGCCGCCGGCGACCAGCGTGTCCGCGACGTGATTCTCGACGCTATCCGCCGAGTCGAGCACGGCCGCAATGCCGCCTTGTGCCCAGTCGCTGGCGCCGTCGGTCAGCGATCGTTTGGCGATCACGGCGACGCGCCGCGTCGGGGCGAGATTCAGCGCGACGCTCAAACCAGCCAGCCCGCTGCCGACAATCGCTACGTCGAAATTCATCTCCTCTCTCCGTCGTAATACGCGGCTGGTGCGGCGAACGCCGCTGCAGCCTTTTGATTGGGAAACCGAACAGCATACGCGTTGCAGCCTGCGAGGAAAAGCTGGCCGAACGGCGTAATGTGTTATGCGCGCGGAAAGAATGGGGAAGAGGCGATCGCGACGGGGCGAAGCGGAGCGGGGGTGCGCAAAACCAAAAAGCCCCGCACAAGCGGGGCTTTTTGTCGTCAACCGGCTGAAAACGAGATTACTTGATCTTCGTTTCCTTGTACGCCACATGCTTGCGAGCGACGGGATCGAACTTCATGATCTCCATCTTTTCCGGCATGTTGCGCTTGTTCTTCGTGGTCGTATAGAAGTGACCCGTACCTGCGGTCGATTCCAGCTTGATCTTGTCGCGTGCGCCCTTGGCCATGATTTACTCCTTAGGCTTCGCCACGTGCGCGCAGGTCTGCGAGCACGGAGTCGATACCGTTCTTGTCGATCAGGCGCAGGCCGGCGTTCGAAACGCGCAGACGCACCCAACGGTTTTCGCTTTCAACCCAGAAACGGCGGTTTTGCAGATTCGGGAGAAAACGACGCTTGGTCTTGTTGTTCGCGTGGGAAACGTTGTTGCCGCTCATCGGCGCTTTCCCAGTTACTTGGCATACGCGTGCCATGAGAGCACTCCTAATACGCTAATTCTGAGTTCGAACGCCGTGAAGTTTCCCGGGAAAACATAAGGACCGAGCCGTAGCCGACTTGAATCGCGTGCTTTCCGAGAAGGCCTTGTGGCTTCGGAACAGGGGTTGGAAAGAGGCAAACCGAAATATTAGCAGAAAAAGAGCCGAAAAATCAAACCTTATTTGCGACGACGGAACGGCAGTCAACGTGGCCAGCTACGCGTGGAGCGCGCTCCCGGCAGTCGTGGCCGCGCCTCAAGGCCAGCCGGCGCGGGCGAACGAGAACGTATCGTGGGCGCCGATCACCAGATGATCGATCAGCTGCACGTCGATCAGCGCGAGCGTGTCGCGCAGGACGTGCGTCAGCTGGCGGTCGCTGGCGCTCGGTTTTACGGCGCCCGACGGGTGATTGTGCGCCACAATCAGGCTCGCTGCGTTGACGGACAGCGCGCGCCGCACAATCTCGCGTGGATAGACGGCCATCCGGGTCAGCGAGCCGCGCGAGTTTTCCTCCGAGCGTATCAGGCGGTGCCGCGTGTCCAGGAACAGACAGATGAACACCTCATACGGACGCGAGCCGATCAGCAGCCGCAGGTAGTCTTCGACCGCTTCGGGTGAATCGATGAGCGGACGCTCGCGCATCTTTTCCGCAAGCGCGCGGCGCGCCATTTCCATGATCGCGAGCAATTGCGCGCGCTTGGCCGGGCCAACGCCGCGCACGCCGTCGAAATCCTCGGGCGTTCCGTCGAGCATCGCGCGCAGCGAGCCGGAGCGCTGCAACAGCGAGCGTGCGACGTCGAACACATTGTGTCCTGGCAGCCCCGAGCCGAGCACGAGCGCGACCAGTTCGGTGTCGGAAAGGGCCGCGGGGCCGGCGTCGAGCAGCCGCTCACGCGGCATGTCGCGCGTCGGCCACGCGGGCGTGGCGCGGCGTATCGGAGATCTTTCCGCGTCGGTGAGAGGGATGACTATCGTGTCGTTCATGGCAACGTCCTTCGAAATCCAGATGGAGTGGCGACGGCGCGCCGCGCAGCAAGGTTCCAGCCGGCTCCGGCTATGTGGCTTACAATAGAGCCTTTGCGCACGTCAACCCCGGCTTCGCACGGGCCCGTCCTGCGCGCGACCCGCGCCGCCGCGTCCATGCGCCGTGCGCCACGACCGAACGAGTACCGCATGAGCATCATCGACATCTCTGAAGTGAAACCCGGTTCGCACGTCACGCTTCACTACCGGCTTTCGCTTGCCGATGGCGCCGAGATCGTCAGCACCTTCAACGACAAGCCCGCCACGCTTCTGCTGGGCGCGGGCCAATTGGCGCCGCCGCTGGAAGACATTCTGCTGGGCCTGAAGGTAGGGCACCACTCGACCTTTCAGCTAGAGCCGGGGCAGGCATTTGGTCCGCGCAATGCGGAACTGATCCAGCGCGTGTCGCTCGCGACGCTGCGCGAAAACAGCATGATCGGCGAGGATTTTTCTCCCGGCGATCTCGTCGAATTCAACGCGCCGGGCGGCGGACGCTATGCCGGCGTGCTGAAGGAGGTTGGCGAAACCTCGGCTCTCTTCGATTTCAACCATCCGCTCGCCGGCCAGGCGCTGACGTTCGAAGTAAAAATCATCGGGATCCTGTAAACATGAGCATCACGGACACGACTCTCGCCGAAGCTGAAATCCTGCTTGCGCAGCCGCGCGGATTTTGCGCCGGCGTCGATCGGGCGATCGAGATCGTCGAACGGGCCATCAAGCTGTACGGTTCGCCGATCTACGTACGTCACGAAATCGTTCATAACGCGTATGTCGTCGAAGACCTGCGCAAGAAGGGCGCGATCTTTATCGAGCAACTGGAAGAAGTGCCGTCGGGCAGCACGGTGATTTTCAGTGCGCATGGCGTGTCGAAGGCCGTGCGCGCCGAAGCTGACGAGCGCGGCCTGCGCGTGTACGACGCGACGTGCCCGCTCGTCACCAAGGTGCATATCGAAGTCGCGAAGATGCGCGCGGACGGCTTTGACATCGTGATGATCGGCCACAAGGGTCACCCTGAAGTGGAAGGCACGATGGGGCAGACGGCCGAGGGCATGTATCTCGTCGAAGATATCGACGACGTGCAGGCGTTGCAGCTTGCAGATCCGGACCGCATCGCATACGTGACGCAAACCACGCTATCCGTCGACGACGCCGCGCAGATCATCGGGGCGCTGAAGGTAAAATATCCGAACATCAAGGAGCCGAAGAAACAGGACATCTGCTACGCCACGCAAAACCGCCAGGACGCCGTCAAGTTCATGGCGCCGCAGTGCGACGTGGTGATTGTCGTCGGCAGCCCGAACAGTTCCAATTCCAACCGCCTGCGCGAACTGGCCGAAAAGCTGGGTGTGCCTTCGTATATGGTGGACTCGCCAGACCAGATCGACCCCGCATGGGTCGCCGACAAGCGACGCATCGGCGTGACGGCGGGTGCATCGGCGCCCGAGGCGCTGGCTCAGGCCGTTATCGGCCGTCTGCGCGAACTCGGCGTGCGCAACGTGCGCGCGCTCGAAGGGATCGAGGAAAACATCGCGTTTCCCTTGCCCCGCGGGTTGGGTTTGCCGGCCTGACCTCCTGTCCCTATCAAAAAAAACGCGCCGCCGGCGCGTTTTTTTATTGCCCCGACACACCAAAAATCGCCAGAAAAAGGTGCCACATCACATAAAAATTATAAAGTGACGGTGTCAGGGCGAACATTCTTTTTGATTTTCGCGGCTTAATTTTGCCTCGAACGGGTGATCGCGCCCTGTTTTTCGTACGACGATTCCGCCATAGGCTATTTGGGCGCACAAAACTGGTGCATTCGCGGCGCGACGCATTATTGGGACAAGAAAGGACCTCGAAGTCCGTAGCATCGGGCCGCCCGGGACATCGCTGCAACAAGTGGTGTTGCGGATAGTCATCGATGGTGCAACTGATGCACGGAAAACTGGCGCAACCTGGTTGCAATCAACACGCGCTAAGGGCCTCGGGAGGCGGTTGCAATGCAGGAAAACCCTGCGCATTCAACAATATTGCCCGTCGCAGAATTGGAGTTACAATGCGCGCGTTCTCAGGGCTAGAGCGCCTTGAAACGCCAGATTTTGCAAGGCGCAGGAGACCTATTTAATGCGAGTCAAGTTTGCTTGTGCCGTGTCTATCGCGGCCGCGGTTGCGCTGACCGCGTGCGGCAAAAAGAACGATGGCGAAGCGGACAAGAGCGCGTCGGCTGCGGTCGCAGCGTCGGCGGCGCCCGCAAGCGAAGTGACGATCGTGAAGATCGGTCATGCGGCCCCATTAACGGGCGGCATCGCACATCTGGGTAAGGACAATGAAAACGGGGCGCGTCTCGCTATTGAAGAGATCAACGCGCAGGGATTAACCATCGACGGTCGCAAGATCCAGTTGGAACTCGACGCACAGGACGACGCGGGCGATCCGAAAACGGGCACGCAGGTCGCGCAGAAACTGGTGGACGATCATGTAGTGGCTGTAGTCGGGCACCTGAATTCGGGCGTATCGATTCCAGCTTCGAAGATATATAGCGACGCGGGCATTGTGCAGATCTCCCCGTCCTCGACGAATCCGGCGTACACGCGACAAGGCTTCAAGACGACCTACCGGGTCGTCGCGACCGATGCGCAGCAGGGTCCGGCATTGGCGAATTACGCGACGAAAGCACTCGGCGCGAAACGGATCGCGGTCGTCGACGACGCGACTGCCTATGGCAAGGGTCTCGCTGACGAGTTCGCGAAGACGGCGGAAGCGGGCGGCGCCAAGATCGTGGCGCGCGAGGCGACCAATGACCGGGCCACGGATTTCCGGGCCATCCTCACAAAGATTAAAAGTGCCCAGCCGGACGCCATCATGTTCGGCGGCATGGATGCAACGGGCGGGCCGTTTGCGAAACAGGCAGCGGCGCTCGGAATCAGGGCAAAAATCCTTGGCGGCGACGGCGTGTGCACCGACAAGGTAGGGGAACTGGCGGGCAGTGCCGTCCAGAACCTCGTGTGTTCGGAAGCGGGCCTTGCGCTTTCGAAGATGGAAAGGGGAGCGGACTTCGAGAAGAAGTACGACGCACGCTTCCACACGCCGGTGCAGATTTACGCGCCGTTCACGTATGACGCTGTGTACGTGATCGTCGATGCAATGAAGCGCGCCAATTCTATCGAGCCGCCCAAGGTGCTCGCTGCGATGCCTTCGACCGATTACACAGGTGTGATCGGCCACATCGCATTCGACGACAAGGGCGACCTGAAAGAAGGCGCCATTACGCTTTACGACTTCAAGGACGGCAAGAAAGCGGTCCTCGACGTCGTGAAGATGTAATGGCGGGACGTACAGCCTGACGGCACCGGACCATCCGACGGTGCCGTTTTTGCATCCGCGTCGAGCGCGCGGGCCGCTGCAACCCAGCGGCCACGAGCGCTCGGCGAAGATAACCCTTACCGGTCTTTTATATCAGTACCCGCAGTGCCGTTGCGATTCCGTAAAGCATCAGCGCCAACCGGCAGATGAAGAGCGCGAATCCAGTCGCACGGGCTAAGGAGCATTAAATGGATATTTTCATCCAGCAGGTGATCAACGGACTGGTGCTTGGCAGTGTCTACGCCATCATCGCACTGGGCTACACGATGGTGTACGGCATTCTCGGCATCATCAACTTCGCGCACGGCGACGTGCTGATGGTGGGCGCGATGGTCGCGCTCTCGGCCATCGGTGTGTTGCAGAACCACTTTCCCGGTCTCGGCAATGTGCCGACGCTGTGCATCGCGCTGGTCATAGCGGCCATCGTCTGCGCGGTGGTGGGCTATACGATCGAGCGGGTGGCGTACCGGCCATTGCGCAAGGCGCCGCGCCTCGCCCCGCTGATCACCGCAATCGGCGTGTCGATCCTGCTGCAGACCCTCGCAATGATGATCTGGTCACGCAACCCGCTGCCGTTCCCGCAGCTGCTGCCGACCGATCCCCTCAACGTGATCAAGGCCACCGACACCACGCCGGGCGCCGTGATCTCGATGACTGAAATCGTGATCATCGTCGTCGCGTTCCTCGTGATGGCGGGCCTGCTGCTCCTCGTGCACAAGACGAAGCTCGGCCGCGCGATGCGCGCGATCGCCGAAAACCCGGGTGTAGCTTCCCTGATGGGCGTGAACCCGAACTTCGTGATCTCGGCGACCTTCATGATCGGCTCGGCGCTCGCAGCGCTGGCGGGCGTGATGATCGCGTCGGAATATGGCAACGCGCACTTCTACATGGGCTTCATCCCCGGCCTGAAGGCGTTCACGGCGGCGGTGCTGGGCGGTATCGGCAATCTCGGCGGCGCGATGGTCGGCGGCGTGATTCTCGGTCTGATCGAACAGCTGGGCGCCGGTTACATCGGCAATCTCACGGGTGGCGTTTTCGGCAGTAACTACCAGGACGTGTTCGCGTTCATCGTGCTGATCATCGTGCTGGTGTTCCGTCCGTCGGGCCTGCTTGGCGAACGTGTCGCGGATCGCGCTTAACGTGCGCTTGGGAAAGGAGCAAATACAATGACCTCAATTCAACCGATCGAGCCGTCCACGACGCTCATCCCCGAACGCAACCTCACGAAGACGCTGACGGTGGGCATCATCACCGCCGTGTTCGTGATCGCTGCACCGATGATCATCGGTGCAGCGGGCGGCAACTACTGGGTCCGCGTGCTCGACTTCGCGATGCTGTACGTGATGCTCGCGCTCGGTCTGAACGTGGTGGTCGGCTTCGCCGGCCTGCTGGACCTGGGCTACATCGCGTTCTACGCAGTGGGCGCCTACACGGCAGCGTTGCTTAGCTCGCCGCACTTGTCGTCGCAGTTCGAATGGATCGCGCATTTGGCGCCGGCCGGCCTGCATGTGCCGTTCCTCATCATCATCCCGTGCGCGATGGCGATTGCGGCGATCTGCGGCGTGATTCTTGGCGCACCGACGCTGCGTCTGCGCGGCGACTACCTCGCAATCGTGACGTTGGGCTTCGGGGAGATCGTCCGGATCTTCCTGAACAACCTCGACCGTCCGGTGAACATCACGAACGGCCCGAAGGGCATCACGGGTATCGATCCGATCCACGTCGGCGACTTCAGCCTTGCGCAGACGCACTCGCTGTTCGGCCTGACGTTCCCGTCGGTGTACTCGTACTACTACGTGTTCGTGCTGTGCGCGCTCTTCGTAATCTGGGTGTGTACGCGTCTGCAGCACTCGCGCATCGGCCGCGCGTGGGCTGCGATCCGCGAAGACGAAATCGCCGCGAAGGCGATGGGCATCAATACGCGCGACGTGAAGCTGCTGGCGTTCGCGATGGGCGCATCGTTCGGCGGCCTGTCGGGCGCGATGTTCGGCGCGTTCCAGGGCTTCGTTTCGCCGGAATCGTTCACGCTGCCGGAATCGATCGTCGTGCTGGCTTGCGTGGTGCTGGGCGGCATGGGCCACATCCCGGGCGTGATTCTCGGCGCGGTGCTGCTCGCCGTGCTGCCGGAATTCCTGCGCTCGACGATGGGTCCGCTGCAGCACATGATCTTCGGTCATGAAATCGTCGATACGGAAGTGATCCGTCAGCTCGTGTACGCACTCGCGATGGTGCTGATCATGCTGTACCGCTCGGAAGGCCTGTGGCCGTCACCGAAGCACGAAGACAAGATCGCGAAGCTTGCGAAGCGCAACGGCAAGAAGCCGGTGCGTGCTTGAACGGCCGACAGGAGAAACAAACATGAGCGACAAGAAAATCCGTTTGTCCGTAAAGGGCGTGAACAAGCGCTTCGGCGGTTTGCAGGCATTGTCGGATGTCGGCCTTCAGATCGAGGAAGGCACGATCTACGGTCTGATCGGCCCGAACGGCGCCGGCAAGACGACGTTCTTCAACGTGATCACCGGTCTGTACACGCCGGACTCGGGCGAATTCAAGCTCGACGGCACGAACTACACGCCGACGGCGGTGTATCAGGTGGCGAAGGCGGGCATTGCGCGTACGTTCCAGAACATCCGCCTGTTCGGCGGCATGACCGCGCTGGAAAACGTGATGGTCGGCCGCCACGTTCGTACGAAGCATGGTTTGCTGGGCGCCGTATTCCAGACGCCGGCTGAGCGTCAGGAAGAGCGCGAGATCAAGGAGCGCGCGCTCGAACTGCTCGAATACGTCGGCGTGCTGCAGTACGCGGACTACACGTCGCGCAACCTGTCGTACGGTCACCAGCGGCGTCTCGAGATCGCGCGTGCACTGGCGACCGATCCGAAGTTGCTCGCACTCGACGAACCGGCTGCAGGCATGAACGCGACGGAGAAGGTGGAACTGACGAAGCTGCTCGACAAGATCCGTGCGGATGGCAAGACGATCCTGCTGATCGAGCACGATGTGAAACTGGTGATGGGCCTGTGCAACCGGATGACAGTGCTCGACTATGGCAAGGTGATCGCCGAAGGTCTGCCGCATGACGTGCAGAAGGACCCGAAGGTGATCGAGGCATATCTGGGCGCGGGGGTTCACTGATGGCTACGGCAATGTTGAAAATCAAGGGCCTGCAGGTCAACTATGGCGGCATTCAGGCCGTCAAGGGCGTCGACCTCGAGATCGCGCAGGGCGAACTGGTGACGCTGATCGGCGCGAACGGCGCGGGCAAGACCACGACGATGAAAGCGATCACGGGTCTCAAGCCATACTCGGCTGGCGATATCGAGTACATGGGCCAGTCGATCAAGGGCGTGCCGCCGCATGAATTGCTCAAGCGCGGTCTGGCGATGGTGCCGGAAGGGCGTGGCATCTTCGCGCGCATGTCGATCGTCGAGAACATGCAGATGGGTGCTTATCTGCGCAGCGATACGGAAGGCATCAAGAAGGACGTCGAGCGGATGTTCGGCTTCTTCCCGCGCCTGAAGGAACGCGCGACGCAGCTGGCGGGCACGCTGTCCGGCGGCGAACAGCAGATGCTGGCGATGGCGCGTGCCGTCATCTCGAAGCCTAAGCTGTTGCTGCTGGACGAGCCGTCGATGGGTCTGTCGCCGATCATGGTTGAGAAGATCTTCGAAGTGGTGCGTGAGATCTCGAAGGAAGGCATCACGGTGATGCTCGTTGAGCAAAATGCCCGGCTGGCGCTGCAGGCCGCTGACCGTGGGTACGTGATGGATTCGGGCACGGTCACGATGTCCGGCGACGCCAAGCAGATGCTCGATGATCCGAAGGTGCGGGCTGCATACCTCGGTGAGTAATCTGCGCTTGCGGGGCGGCTGATTTTTACGCCGCTCTCGCCTGCGAGCGAAGGCTGCATGTGTCGAGCATGTGGCCTTTTTTGTTTTGGGTTTTGGGTTTTGGGTGTTGTCGCTGTTGCGGTTGCTGCTGCTGGCATCCGCAACAGCAACCGCGTCAAATCCTCATCCAGCGCCGCATAAAGAATCCAGCCGCTTCCCAAGACTCACAACCTCATCCACCCGATACCCAAGCGCCTCATAAAACCCGCGCACATCGGCTTTCGCGCGGAGCACCTGAAGATTGACCTTCGGACATCCGCGCGCCGCGAGCGCGCGCTCGGCGTGCCGAACGAGCTGCGTCCCAATACCATGACGCCGGCAAGCAGCATCGACGGCCAGCGAATACATCCAGCCCCGATGCCCATCGTAACCAGCCATCACCGTTCCAACGATGCGCTCATCCCGCGCGGCGACAAAGAAAAGCTCAGGCTGCGTCGTGAGCTTGTTGGCAATGGAAAGACGCGGATTGCGCTGCGGCCTGCTAGCGTCCCCATATTCGGGAAACGCTTCGAGCCACAACGCAATCACGGCATCGGTATCGGCCGCGCCGAACACGCGAATCGAAACCGAAGTCCCGTCGATCACAGCGTGTCCAGAATCGAGCGCAGCATCGACATCATCTGATCGATCTCCTCCGTCGACACATTTAGCGCAGGCATGAAGCGCAGCAGGTTCGGACGCGCAGCATTGAGCAGCAGACCGTCCGGTTGCATCAAACGCGCCTTCTCGACGATCTGGTTGCCGATGTCCTTGCCGAGCAGCAACGCACGCAGCAGACCTTCGCCACGCTCCCCCTCGAAGCCGCGCTCTGCGGACAGCTCGAGCAGCTTTGTGCGCAGGTACTCGCCGCGCGCCCGCACGCCTTCGAGAAAGCCGGGCGCCGTCAGCTGCGAGATCACTGAATAGCCGGCCGCTGTCATCAGCGGATTGCCGTTGTACGTGCCGCCCTGGTCGCCTGCTTCGAACACTTCGACATGCTTCTTGCACAGCAGCGCGCCAAGCGGCACGCCGCTTCCGATGCCCTTCGCCAGCGTCATCACGTCCGGCTCGATGCCCGACAGTTCGTACGCAAACAGCGTCCCCGCTCGTCCGCAGCCGCTTTGCACTTCGTCGACGATCAGCAGCAGGTTGTGCTTCGTCGTCAGTTCGCGCAGCTGCTGCATGAATTCGCGCGTTGCAGGAATCACACCGCCTTCGCCCTGGATCGGCTCGAGCATCACGGCGATTGTCTTGTCGTTGATCAGCTTCTCGACGGACGCGATGTCGTTCAGTTCCGCCTTCGGGAAGCCCGGCACTTGCGGCGCGTAGATCGTGTCCCAGCCCGGCTTGCCGCTTGCCGACATCGTCGCGAGCGTGCGGCCGTGGAAGCTGTGATCGAAGGTAATGATTTCGTATGCGCCGTTCTTGAACTTCTTGCCGTATTTGCGCGCAAGCTTGATCGCTCCTTCGTTCGCTTCGGCGCCGCTGTTCGTGAAGAATACTTTGTCGAAGCAGCTATGCTGCGTGAGCAGGCCGGCGAGCTTCGCCATCGGCTCGTTATAGAACGCAGGCGACGGGTTGATCAGTGTGCGCGCCTGCTGCGTCAGCGCTTCAATCACGCCGTCGTTGCAGTGGCCGAGGCTGTTCACGGCCCAGCCCTGAATGAAATCCAGATATCGTTTGCCGGTGTTGTCGTAGAGCCACGAGCCCTTGCCGTGCGTGAAAACGATTTCGGGCCGGTTCGTGATGTACATCAGCGAATCGATCGGATACTCATTGAAGTTCATGGCTACAGGCTCCAGGCAAACAGGGATAAAAAACCGCCACGGACAACATGGCCCAGCAACGGAAAGAAAGAGAACGCCAGAAATACAAAAAGCCACGGCATGCCGTGGCTTTCATGATTCGAACTGCGTGCGCGTGGTTCGCGCGAATCCGTGACGAAGCCAGCGGCGCCCCTATGGGAGCGGCGAGCGGCGACGTCGAAGTTCGGACAGGATGCGGTTCATGCGCGAAAGAATACGACAATGCCTGCGCCCGTGTAAACCTGCAATTTGCATGACTTCCAGCTCGCCGCCCGGTTTGGCATTCTCCGCGTGCCGATGAACGCGCAACGATCAGACGGGGTTCGCGAGATCGGCTGCGCTCGTGAACGAATCCGCATAAAACTCGTCTTCCGGCAGGCGATGATGCTGCGTGAAATCGCGCTGCGCCGACTCGACCATCACGGGCGCGCCGCACGCGTACACCTGATACGCCGACAAGTCTGGCAGATCCTCGATGACGGCCCGATGAACGAAGCCCGTGCGGCCCGTCCATGCGTCGTCTGCGTCGGGCTCGGACAGCACGGGCACGAACTTGAAATTGGGGATTTCGCGCGCCCATTGCTCGGCGAGCTCCATCATGTACAAGTCCTTCTTGCGGCGCGCTCCCCAATAGAGCGTCATCGGACGGGTGATGTTCTTGAACACGGCATGCTCGACGATCGCCTTCAGCGGCGCGAAGCCCGTGCCCGATGCGAGCAGCACGATGGGCTTGTCCGATTCCTCGCGCAGGAAGAAGGTGCCGAGGGGCGCCTCGAAGCGCAGGATGTCGCGCTCCTTCATCGTGTTGAACACGTGGTCCGTGAACGCGCCGCCCGCCATGTGGCGGATGTGCAGTTCGATCGGGCCTTCCGTGTGCGGCGCATTCGCCATTGAATAGCTGCGGCGCTTGCCGTCCTTCAGGATGAACTCGAGATACTGGCCCGCCATGTATTGGAGACGCTCGTTCGCGGGCAGCTGCAGCTTGAGCACGACGACGTCGTCGGCCATGCGCTCGATCGCATTTACGCGGCATGGCAGCTTCTTGATCTGCACGTCGCCGATGCCCGTCACTTCGCGGATTTCGATCTCGAGGTCGGTGCACGCGGTCGCGCAGCACAGCAGCGCCATGCCGCGCGTCTTTTCGTCGTTCGACAGCGCCGACGACGAATGCGCGCGCTGCTCGACTTCGCCGCTGACGACCGTGCCCTTGCACGAGCCGCATGCGCCGTTCTTGCAGCCGTACGGCAGGCCGATGCCCTGGCGAAGGGCGGCCGTCAGCACGGGTTCGTCGGGTTCCACCTGAAACTGCCGGCCGCTTTGCCGGAGCGTTACGTTAAATGCCATATGCGTTCGATCTTCGAATACAGGGAGTCGGTAACCAGTGCGTGTCGTGGATCGCGGCTACAATGCGTCCACGATGAAAGCGACACGAAATTTGCGCAGGCCGCGGGTTCTGATCGTCGGTTGCGGCGATGTCGGCATGCGCTGTGTGCGGCAACTACAAGGACGCGCGCGTCTTTTTGCGCTTACGAGCCACGCCGAACGCCGCGACGAACTGCGCGCGGCGGGCGTGACGCCGATCGTCGGCGATCTCGACGTGCGCGCGAGTCTCTCGCGCATTGCCCGTCTCGCACCGACTGTGCTGCACCTCGCGCCTCCGCAAAAAAGCGGTGATGCGGACACGCGCACGCGTTCGCTGATCGCCACCTTGACGGCGTCTCGCATCCGTCATGCCCGTCATGTTGCAGCGGGGCGTCTCAGACGCGCGCAGCACGGCATTCGTGCTCGCAAAACATCCGGTATTGTACCCGACGGAGGTAACCCGTCTCTGCGGGCCGGCCATGACGGGGACAAGCGTTTGCGCGTCGTGTATGCGAGCACCACAGGCGTGTACGGCGATTGCAACGGAGCGTGGCTCGATGAAACGCGCCCCGTCGCGCCTGCCAACGAGCGCGCGAAACGTCGCGTGTCGGCCGAAAGGCAATTGCGGCGGGCTGCGGCGCGGCGCGTGCTCACCGCGAGCATCGCGCGCATTCCGGGCATCTATGCGAGTAACCGGCTACCCCTTGCGCGGCTGGAGAAGCGCACGCCCGCGCTCATCGACGAAGACGACGTCTACACGAACCACATCCATGCCGACGACCTCGCCGCGATCCTGCTGCGCATGGCGACGCATGGCCGGCCGTCGCGCGTGCTCCACGCCAGCGACGACACGACGCTGAAAATGGGCGAATACTTCGATCGCGTAGCCGATGCGTTCGGCGTCGAACGCGCACCGCGCATCTCGCGCGACGAAGCTGAACAGCAACTCGGGGAGATGATGCTGTCGTTCATGCGCGAATCGCGGCGCCTGATCAACACGCGCCTGAAGCGCGAACTGCAGATGCAGTTGCGCTATCCGCACGTCGACGACTTTCTGCGCACAGCGACCGCCCGGCCGGAAACGCTATCTGGCGCGGGCAAGCCGTGACGGAAAGCACAGTCAGATGATCAGGTAAGAGCAGGTAGCGCTTCCAGTAGCAGGAAGCAACAGAACGCGCCGATCAATGCGGCGATCAGGTTCGGCTCATATCGGTGCCGAAGATGCATGATGGCCAGGACACCGCCTATCAGCAGGAGCGCGAGACCGATGAACGCAATCATGCCGTATGACATCGCCAGGTTGCCGTAGGTGAACATGGCGCCTCCTTACCTGCTTTGTAATCTTTGTTAATACGAGTATAGGACGGGCGTTCGAGGCAAGCATGCTGCGTCGCAGCGTTCCAACAGGGTCTTGGCGCGCTGGGGTTCGAAATCCGACGTAGTCTCAAAGACTTGCTACGGGCGGGGCGGCACGCTCGTCGTTTACCCGCTCCGCAGTGCGCCCAGGCCGGCTTCATCCAGCCATTGCCACGCGCCCTCGGCGAGTTCGGCTGGCAGCGCGAGCCCGCCGATCCGTTCGCGGTGCAGCGCTTCGACGCGATTGCCCGCCGCCGCGACCATGCGCTTCACCTGATGGTATTTGCCTTCCAGCACGGTTAGTTCGAGTTCGTGAGCGCTGCGCGCGTGAGCGGCGACGGCGGCAATCCGTTTCGCTTCGCCGTGTAGCAGCACGCCTTCGCGCAGCGCGGCGAGTTGCGCGTCGTCTAGCGGATGGCGGGTCGTCGCGAGGTAGCGCTTCGGCACCTTGCGCTTCGGCGACGTGTACGCGTGGACGAACTGACCGTCGTCGGACAGCAGCAGCAGGCCCGTGGTGTCCTGATCGAGCCGGCCCACGCACTGGATGCCGCGCGTCGCGAACTGCGCGGGCAGCAGGTTGAAGACGCTCAGATGATGCTGCGGATCGCGCGAGCATTCATAGCCGGCAGGCTTGTTGAGCAGGACGTAGGCGCGCTCGTGATACGGCCAGACAGTGCCGTCGACTTCGAACACCAGCGCTTTCGCGTCGACATCGATATCGGGATCGTCGAGCGTCGCGCCGCCGATCGACACGCGGCCGTCCGCGATCATCGCGCGGCACTGGCGGCGCGAACCGAAGCCTTGAGAGAAGAGAACGCTTTCGAGATTCATGGGAACGGAAGGCAAGCCGCAAGCACGCGGCATCAAAACGTCGAAGGCGTTCTTCGATAACCCGAAGAACGCCTTCATCGCCTGCATTTTACCTGCCGCGCGGACCTGTCCGCCCAGGCTCAGTGCGCGCCGGAACGTCGCGCGATGAAACACGCAACGTGATCGTCGGCTGGCTTCGTGAGGATTTCGTCCGGCGTGCTTGCCTGCAGCAGGCGCGGATCATCGTGACGTCGCCGGCGACACGGCTCGCGCGAATTCCGGACGGCGGCGCGATGCCGTCTTGATCGCGAATCCGTTCGAGCCGCGCGGCAGTTACTCCTTGCCGAATTCCTTCGCCGCGCGGTCGATGGCGTCCGCCGTCGCGCCGGCATGGGCGACGGGCATCAGATGGCTCGACGGCGTTTCGACGATGGTCGCGCCAATCCGGTGCGCCATCCAGCGCTGGATTTCCGGCGAGACGGCGCGATCGCGGGTCGTCACGATGTACCACGACGGCTTGTAACGCCAAGCGGCTTGCGTTGCGTGCTCTTCGAACGATTTGGCTGCGATGGGCTGCTGTGCGGCGACGAGCACGCGCGTCAGGTTCTCGGGGACGTCGGCGGCAATGTCGCTGTGATATCTGGCGGGATCGAACCAGATAAAGCCGGAGCTGTCTTTCGTCATCCCTGAGCCGGCGGGCATCTGCGGGCCGCGCTTGAGGATGTCGACCGACGATTCGCCAATGTCCGGCGCGATCGCCGCCACGTAGACGAGGCCGACGACCTTCGACGCGTCCGCGCCCGATCCTGCCTCCGTGATCACGAAGCCGCCCCACGAATGCCCGACCAGCACCGTCGGACCGGATAGCCGGGCGAGCACGCGCCGCGTGGCGGCAATGTCGTCGGCGAGCGATGTCAGCGGAATCTGCACCGACGCGACGCGATAACCCTTCTTCTGCAAGCGGGCGATCACGCCGTTCCAGCTCGATCCGTCCACGAACGCGCCGTGCACGAGCACGATGTTCTGCACGGGACCGCCCGGCGGCGCGGAAGTAGCAGCGGAGCGAGGCGCGGGAGCCGGCGCAGCGGCGGGTGGCGGCGCGGGTTCGGCGGCGGAGGATGCGGGCGCAGCTGGCGGTGTGTCGGCCGCAGGCGCTGCCGATGGCTCGGGCTGCGCCGCGGGCTGACCCGTCTGCGCCAGGACGCCGGTTGTGGCGACGCAGGCGCCAAGGAGGACGGCATAGAGCAGATGTTTCAGCGACATGGCGACTCCATCGGCTGGACGGGATTCTGCGAACATACCGAACGCAAGTCAGGGTGACAACCGCAATTCCACGCAGTTTTCGGACACGTTGCACGAGGATTTGGCGGGCGCGCGGAAATCCGTTGCGCGGGCTTCGACGTAAGTGTCTCGTGATGCGGCCGGGACATTTGCCTGAGACGCGTCCAGGTGAGCACCGCGGGTGAGTTTCGCGCCGAAGCGTACAATTTATGGTTTTTCCGCGCGGGTTCTATTGGCGATTGGCGATTGGCGCGGCGCATCTTCAGTTGAGTGCAGTGGGGTGAGACATCTTGAGTAACGCAGGAAACAACGGACAGCAGCATGACGGCCTGAAGCGTGGGCTGAAGAACCGCCATATTCAGCTGATCGCGCTGGGCGGCGCGATCGGCACGGGCCTCTTCCTGGGATCGGCGGGGGTATTGAAGTCGGCGGGACCGTCGATGATTCTGGGCTACGCGATCGGCGGCTTCATCGCGTTTCTGATCATGCGGCAACTCGGCGAAATGGTTGCACAGGAGCCTGTCGCGGGCTCGTTCAGCCACTTCGCGTACAAGTATTGGGGCGATTTTCCGGGCTTTCTGTCGGGCTGGAACTACTGGGTGCTGTACGTGCTCGTGAGCATGGCCGAACTGACGGCTGTCGGCACTTATGTGCACTTCTGGTGGCCCGGCGTGCCGGCGTGGCTATCGGCGCTCGTGTGCTTCGTCGTGATCAACGCCATCAACCTCGCAAATGTGAAGGCGTACGGCGAGACAGAGTTCTGGTTCGCGATCGTCAAGGTCGTGGCTGTGATGGGCATGATCGTGTTCGGCGGCTACCTGCTGCTGAGCGGCCACGGCGGTCCGCAGGCATCCATCTCCAATCTGTGGAGCCAGGGCGGCTTCTTTCCGCATGGCGTCCACGGTCTTTTCATGATGCTCGCCGTGATCATGTTCTCGTTTGGCGGGCTGGAGCTGATCGGTATCACGGCTGCCGAAGCCGACGATCCGCAGAAGAGCATTCCGAAGGCCGTGAACCAGGTGATCTACCGGATTCTGATTTTCTACATCTGCTCGCTGATCGTGCTGCTGTCGCTGTATCCGTGGAATCAGGTTGCGGAAGGCGGCAGCCCGTTCGTGATGATTTTTTCGCAGATCGGCGCTGGGTTGACGGCGAATGTGCTGAACGTCGTCGTGCTGACGGCGGCGCTGTCCGTGTACAACAGCGGTGTCTATGCGAATAGCCGCATGCTGTACGGTCTCGCCGAGCAGGGCAATGCGCCGCGCGCGCTGCTGGAGGTGGATCGCCGGGGCGTGCCCTATATGGCGATCGGTTTGTCGGCGGTCGCGACGTTTGCTTGTGTGATCATCAATTACCTGATGCCCGCGAAGGCGCTCGACGTGCTGATGGCGCTCGTCGTCGCGGCGCTGGTGCTGAACTGGTCGCTGATCAGCCTGACGCATCTGAAGTCGCGTCGCGCGATGCTCGCGCAGGGCGACACGCTCGTCTTCAAGTCGCTGTGGTTCCCGCTCGGCAACTGGGTTTGTCTGGCGTTCATGGCGCTGATTCTCGTGATTCTCGCGCTGACGCCGGGACTCAACGTGTCGGTGCTGCTGGTGCCCGTGTGGCTCTTCGTCATGTGGATCGGGTACGTGGTGAAGCGGCGGCGCGCCACGGCACATCAGTTGGCGGGTGCGACGGGCGGGCGTTAAGGTTCGTGCAGAGTTGAAGCGTTTGATGCAGTCGAGCCGGATCAGCCGTGAGGCGATCCGGCTTTTGTTTTTTTCGGCACCAGCGCGCAGCCGCCGAATGCCCCGAATTGCATCGTTGGTTCGTCGACGCGAACGGCACCTGCCGGAGGTCTAGTGGAGGAATGCTCGGAGCGCCGCATTCCGGCCCGCGCAAAGTCGAACATCGTGCCGGACGATGGCGGCTTCGCCTATCGGTTCTTGAGGTCGAGGAAGCGTTCCGGCGAGCGTGCTCTGGCGAGCCGGTGCGCAAGCTCGCGCTCGGGTACAGCGGGGACGAATCCATGCTGCGAGAGCGGTGACGAGTCGCGCATGCGCCAGTCATGCGCAACACATATCCGCTTCTACGTTTTGGCGAGGATCGCGATTTGACTTTCTTTTACCAAACCACTTGAGAATGTGGAGAGCCGCCCTACCATTGGCGACGATAGCCAAACAAAAACCCCGCTCAGCGTCATCTGGCGGGGTTGCATGGCGAACCGGTGAAATCCGTTCGAAGATGTTTGGTGCCCAGGGCCGGACTCGAACCGGCACGCCTTGCGGCGGGGGATTTTGAGTCCCCTGCGTCTACCTGTTTCACCACCTGGGCATGTCTTGCGGACTGACTCCGCTCCGGTTTCACGCCGGGCGAAGACGGAGATTATGGCCGAAAACCCGCTCGCGGGCAAGCCAATGCCCTTGCCCCGTTCCCTGCTACACCGTCCGGGAAAAGCGCTGAATCGACTGCTGCCCCACATAACGGTCGAAGACCATTGCGATATTACGCACGAGCATCCGCCCGGCCACGAGGACGTCGAGCTGCCTTGTGCCGATTTTTACGAGCCCGTCGTCCTCGAATGCTCGCAGCCGCTCCAGTTCGGGTGCGAACGTGTCCTGAAAGCGGATGCCGTACACGGCCTCGAATTCGTCGAAGCGCAACTCCAGGTTGCACATCAGTTGCGTGATGATGTCTCGCCGCAGCCGGTCGTCGGTGGACAGGCGAACGCCGCGCGTGATTGCCAGTTCGCCTTCGTCGATGGCGGCCGCATAGCCTGCGAGGTCTTTCGCGTTCTGCGCATACACGTCGCCGACTTTGCCGATCGACGACGCGCCGAAGCCGATCAGATCGCACTCCGCGCGCGTGCTGTAGCCCTGGAAATTGCGATGCAGGGTGCGCTGCGCCTGCGCGCGTGCCAGCTCGTCGGTCGGCAGCGCGAAGTGATCCATGCCGATGTACACGTAGCCCGCGTCCGTCAGCCGCTCGACGACCAGTTGAAGAATCGCGAGCCGTTCGGCGGGCGAGGGCAGCGTAGACGCGTCCATTTGCCGCTGCATCTTGAAGAGTTGCGGCATATGTGCGTAGCCGAACACGGAAAGGCGGTCGGGCGCGAGTTCGAGCATCGTGTCGAGCGTCTTGCTGAAGCTGCTCACCGTCTGATAAGGCAGACCATAGATCAGATCGACGCCGATCGAATGAAAGCCGGTTGCGCGCGCGGCACGCATCACGCCCGCCGTCATTTCGAGCGGCTGGATGCGGTTGATCGCGCGCTGCACCACGGGATCGAAATCCTGCACGCCAAGGCTCAAGCGGTTGAAGCCAAGATTGCGCAGATGGACGATGGTTTTCGGCGGTGCCTCGCGAGGATCGACTTCGATCGAGAATTCGCCTTCGGCGTCGCTGCGCAGCAGAAAGTGCTCGCGGGTCGTGGCCATCAGTTCCGTCATTTCGTCGTGCGACAGAAAAGTCGGTGTGCCACCGCCCCAATGCAACTGCGACACGGGACGGGCTGTATCGAAGCATTCGGCCTGCAGCGCGATTTCCCGCTTGAGTCGTTGCAGATACGGCGCCGAGCGCGAGCGATTCCTCGTCACGACCTTGTTGCAGCCGCAATAGAAGCAGACGGTGTCGCAAAACGGAATGTGGAAGTACAGCGAGAGATCGGTCTCGGATGCGCCTTTGTCGGCGGCGGCGCGACGGTAGTGTTCGGGCGAGAAGTCGTCGCGGAACTGGAGCGCCGTCGGGTACGACGTATAGCGCGGACCGTTCGCGCTGTACTTCGCGAGCAGATCCGGGCGGAAAAGCGAATCTGCGGAAGGGAAGGATGGGACGGAAGGAACGGTGTTCATCGGATTGTCTCCAGACGCTCGCCCGACGGCGCGCAAGCCGCTTCGGATGCAGCCCGTTCGGATGCCCGGCTGAACTCGAAAGGCGCCGTGCGAGCGTGGGTTGAGCTCGAACGAGTGTAAAGGCGCGCGCACGCGAGATATTGGGTAAAAAGGTCGCAACGCCGCAGATGGCACAATGTTGGTTGATCGGCGTCAAGGTTTCGAAGAATTGCCTGCCGTATCGCATGCGTGTCTGTTCGTGTCTCAGGAAGCGTGCCGTGTCCCTACATCCGTCTCAACCGCCGTCCACTACGGCGGATCATGCGTGCCGCCCGAATTGCGGTGCGTGCTGCATAGCGCCGTCGATTTCGAGCCCGATTCCCGGAATGCCGCACGGCAAGCCCGCAGGCGTGCGCTGCGTGCAGCTCGGCGACGATCTGCGCTGTGCGATTTTCGGTCTGCCGGAACGTCCGGCCTGTTGTTCGGGTCTACAGCCGCAGACGGTCATGTGCGGCGACTCGCGCGACGATGCGCTGATCTGGCTCACACGTCTCGAAGCGGAGACACGGCCGTGATCGCCGGCGCCCGCCTGGCCCGATAGACGAAAGACAACCCAGCGAAAGCAATACCGGCGCGGCGGCCGCCGCGTTACAGGAGAATCTGCATGACCCCACCCGCCACGCCCGCACGGCGTCGCTTTCTGATTTCCGCGCTGTCCGCCTGTGTGACGGCGGGTATCACTGCGCCGCTCGTCGCGTGCGCAACGTCGACGTTTCCATTTATTCCGGATCACTACACGTTTTCGCAAAAGCAGGTTCAGGAGGCAGTCCAGCGCAAGTTTCCGTATCAGCGCACCGTGTCGCAGGTGTTCGATGTCGCGCTGGCCAATCCCGTCGTCGGCTTGTTGCCCGATACGAACCGCGTCTCCGTGCGGCTCGATGCGCGGCTCGCCAGTCCGTTCCTGCAGCAGCCGGTGAACGGTGTCTTCACGCTGTCGAGCCAGCTCGAATACGATGCACCAAGCCGTTCTGTCGTGCTGCGCGCGCCGAATGTGGACAACGTCAGCGTCGACGGTAACGCGCAAGCCTACACTCAGCAGATCAACGCGGCCGCCGCCGTGCTCGCGACCCAACTGCTGACCAACTACCCCGTCTACACGTTCAAGCCCGAGCAGCTGCAATTTGCCGGCGTGAATTACGAACCCGGTACAATCACGGTCCTTACAAACGGCATACGCGTGCAGATCGTCGAAAAGTGACGCATGCGGGGCCGGGCGGCCGCGCCAGCATTGCTGACGCATCGCCCATCAACTCCAAGCGAAAAGGCCACGGATGGACTGGATCATCACGTTGAAGGCGCTCATTCTCGGCGTCGTGGAAGGCTTGACCGAATTTTTGCCGGTGTCGAGCACGGGTCACCTGATCGTGGCCGGCAGTCTGTTGGATTTCGATGTCCCGCAGGAAAAGACATTCGACGTTGTGATCCAGCTCGGCGCGATTTTCGCCGTGTGCTGGGAATACCGGCAGCGGATCATCGACGTCGTGGCGGGACTCGCGACGCGCATCGAGTCGCGGCGCTTCACGCTCAACGTGATCATCGCGACGATTCCGGCCATCGTGCTGGGTCTGCTGCTCGAGAAATCGATCAAGGCAGTGCTGTTTGCGCCCGTGCCCGTTGCGTTTGCGCTGGTGGTGGGCGGTGTGCTGATCCTCTGGGTCGAGGCATGGCAACGCAATCGGCCCGAGGTACGGGCGCGCGTTCATTCGATCGACGACCTGAGTCCGCTCGACGCGCTCAAAGTCGGACTCGCGCAATGCTTCGCGCTGATTCCGGGGATGTCGCGATCCGGTTCGACGATTATCGGCGGTATGCTGTTCGGACTGGACCGGCGCGTTGCGACCGAGTTCTCCTTCTTCCTCGCGATCCCCATCATCTTCGGCGCGACCGTCTACGAGTTGCACAAAGGCTGGCACGAACTGTCGTCGGACGCGCTCGGGCTCTTTTCGATCGGGTTTCTGGCGGCGTTCGTCAGCGCGTTCGCCTGCGTGCGCTGGCTGCTGCGCTACATCGCTGCGCACGATTTCAGCGCGTTCGCGTGGTATCGGATCGGCTTCGGCTTGCTGATTCTGCTGATCGGCTATAGCGGCGGCTTGAGCTGGGCAGAGTGACGTTTCGCCCGTGTCGGCGCGCCCAATATGAAAAAGGCCCGCGGCAGGAAGACCGCGGGCCTTTTTTGTCTCAGTTGAAGCGAAAGCGCATCAGCTGTTCGGACGACGCCTGAAGATCAGATCCCATACGCCATGCCCGAGACGCAGGCCGCGCTTCTCGAACTTCGTCACGGGACGATAGTCGGGACGCGGGGCGTAATCGTCGGCGGTGTTTTCGAGCGCGGGCTCAGCACCGAGCACTTCCAGCATCTGTTCCGCGTAGTTCTGCCAGTCGGTCGCGCAATGGATGTACGCGCCCGGCTTCATTCGCGACACCAGCAGCGCGACGAACTTCGGCTGGATCAGGCGGCGCTTGTGATGACGGGCCTTGTGCCACGGGTCGGGAAAGAAAATATGCACGCCGCCCAGGCTGTGCGGCGCAATCATGTTTTCGAGCACTTCGACGGCGTCGTGCTGGATGATGCGGATGTTCGAAAGATTCTGCTCGCCCATCAGCTTGAGTAGCGCGCCAACGCCCGGCTCGTGTACTTCGACGCCAAGGAAGTCGTCATGGGGACGATGCGACGCGATCTCGGCCGTCGTGGCGCCCATGCCGAAGCCGATTTCCAGAATACGCGGCGCGCGGCGACCGAAGACGGCTTCCCAGTCCGGCTGCTGCGGCGCATAGGGCACGACGAAGCGCGGGCCGAGTTCATCCATTGCGCGGCGCTGTCCCGTCGATACGCGGCCCGCGCGGGTCACGAAGCTGCGGATCCGGCGCCGGTGCAGCGCGTTTTCCGACGCAGCGGCGTCACCAGCGGTTCCGGCGGATTCAGGCGGCTCGTGGCCTGGCGCATCGTCGCCCATAAGCTGGGAAGAGGCGCGCGGCAGACCGGCTTCGTTCGGATCGTGAATCATCGTAATGAAGGCAAGAGTGGGCGGCGGAAGTCACTGAATTGACAGGGCGTGAGGGGCGCTTTTCTTTGTTCGCGGCACGTAGTACCCACGCACGCTGCACGAAGCACGCTACAAAAAAGCCGCCTTCAGGGAGGCGGCTCTCACGCTGGATTTTCCGCCTGGTCTCTCCGTGCGCGCGTTGTGCGGCGGGGAGCGGCTGAAAGTGGAGCGGGCGATGGGAATCGAACCCACGTCTCTAGCTTGGGAAGCTAGGGTAATAGCCATTATACGACGCCCGCAGAGCGCTGCATTTTACGCGGATTCGGCGGCTTTGGGCAAATCGCCGGATGCGCCGGCATCGCGCGTTCAAAGCCGTATCAGATGCCGAACAGCGTGAGCGACACGGCCGCGCGCGTCACGACCATCAACAGCACCTGCACGATGACGAACAGCAGGATCGGCGACAGATCGATGCCGCCGAGTCGCGGCATGATCTTTCGCAGCGGGTCGAGAAACGGCGCCGTCAGCTGATGCAGGATGGGCATGGCGGGCGAACGCGGATTGAGCCATGACAGCAGCGCCATCAGGATCGTCAGCCAGATGAGCAGGTTCAGCGCCCATTTGACGACTGTCAGCAGCGCGACGATCAGCAGCGACGGCATCAGTCCGAGTGGATCGACGCCGACGATCGCGACCATCAGCACGACATAGACGACCGACGTGAGGAGCGCAGCAACGAGACTTGCCCAGTCGATGCCGCGCGTACCGGGGATGATCTTGCGCAGCGGCAGCACGAGCCAGTTGGTCGCCTGCATCACGGCGCTCGACACCGGGTTGTACGGCTGCATGCGGATGAACTGGAGCCAGGCGCGCAGCAGCAGCGCCGCGCCGAATAGCGTGAAAATGGTATTGAGCAGAAAACGGGCGATATCGCCGAACATCGTGGATCCTTTCCTTCAAAAAAACGCCCCGACGGGGGACGCACTGGCGCCGGCAGGCCGGCGGACGGCTGACACTATGGCCGCACAACAGGCACTGCGCAGTTCGCCACAGCACGCTTGCGCGCGGGTCACCGGACTAGCCGGCGACCTTGACTTCGCTGATCAGGATTTTGCCGTTGCCGCCGTCCGTGTAATTGGGAATGTCGGCGAGCAATGTGTCGCTGGCGGGTTTGAAAGCTTCGTAGAACGCCTCGACCGTATCGAACAGAAAGTGACCCGCCGCGACGAACGGCGGCTGCGAGCCCGGCGGCCCGGCGTTGATGCCGATGTCCACCGACCAGCCCTTCAGCGGTGCGCCGAACAGTTTCGCGGCAAGCGGCATGTGTGTGGCGCAGTAATAGTCGACGTCGAAACGTCCGCCTTCTCGATACGGATAGAGGATGCTGACCTTGATCATTGTGCGTTCTCGTCGGTTGGTCACGAAGCGCGGGCAGGTGCCGTGCGTCTCATGCGCCCGCTGCGTGTCGTTGTCCGCGTGGTGGCCGGCCGTGTTTGGGGCACTCCGTGCCGCCCCTCCCGTCGCGGGCGGTAGCCATGATCGCCCGCTCATGCCGGACGTCACATTATCACGCCTTACTCCACGCTTGCACCTTTCGCGGCGCCTTTGAGCGTGCGGCCGACGGACTATTCGACGCCTGTCGCGACCGCATCGGCCGCGACAGGCGGCGTCGTACGTCGGCGCGCGAGTGCGACGGCTCGGCGCGCGATCAAGCCGAACAGCGTGCTGCAATCGACGCCCAGCCCTTCCAGCAGCGACAGTTGCGTTTCCACCACGCCGACGTCGCCACGCGAAAGCGGTGCCGCCAGCGCGTTGGCGCGGCTGCCGTCGCGCGTGGTTTGGAGGTGCAGTCCATACCGGGAGCAGGGCGCGCAGCGTCGTGCTCGTCCGAACCGAGCTTCCACCACAAGCTCGCGTTCTTGGCCAGACTGCGCAGCGCGAATTCCGCTGCATAGGACGCCGCCGCCTTCGGCGGGGCTCGACAGCGGACGACAGCGCAGCGCGGCGGCTGAACGTCGACGGCGTGTCCTCGAGTGCGCCGTCCGCCTCCATCGTTACTGAGCAGCCAGCGATTTGTTCGATATCTGTCAAATCGCTTCTGAACAGGTAAAGTGAATAAAAACCGCCGATCGACGGGCCGTGGTCCCGAGCCAGGGCAGTCAGTTCGACGGGCGACGCGGCTGTCTTGCACGACTGGCCAGCCCTTCTTGCCAGGCGCCGCGCGAGCGGGAGAGGCGAGTGTGTTCGCTGTCGTACCGATGCTGTCATCGTGGACCGCTAAAAAGAGTATGTCCGCCGACTCGACGGCCCGCTGAGGTCGTCATACGCGGCGCAGAATTCGATCTGACTGGCAAGCCACCGCGCCGATTCGGGCGTGTGGCTCGCCATGGCCGTGACGGGATATCCGGCGCGTGCGAAACCGGGCGCTCGGCAGCGCACAATCCGGTCCGCGCTGACGAAGCCCAGGCGCGGCAACGAGGGCTGGGACATGGTTCCTGCTCCCGACGGAACTGAACAAGGAAACTGGCGTGTCGCGCCTCTCCCATGAATCGACTGCGGGAGCTGGTGGCTTTGTCTGGTGGTTTGGGCGCGCGCCGACTCGCGTTTCGCAGTCGACCGACACTTTCAGGGCTGCTCGCAGACGCACGACAGCAACGGTTGTGCGCGCAGGCGCGAAAACTGCTTTCAGGGTTCCGTAGGGAGTGGATAGGCAGTCACCGTGGTTTTCTATGTCTCGCAGTCAGATCCGGGAGGTTACGATGAGCATCTTTGCTTACCGAAAGCACTTGCGGTTTCTCACGCATACCCAGCGACGTCGCTGGTGGGATCAGAAGAAGCGGCTTACGCCTCGGGTGAAGATTAGCGGCGCGTACGTACCACCTAATGTCACGCGCGAGTTCACTTATGTGAAGGTCGGTTGACGTGCATTCGAACCGTTTCCAGTAAAGCGCCCGGACCGCTGGCCGGGCGTTTTTCGTTAACGGCCATATGGTGGCGCGCGGCCCGTACGATGCGCTTGCGCAACGGATATTGATTTATTTGTAAATAAAGATTACCGAGGCACCGAAGCTGCTGTTGCGGAGGCCGGTCAAGATGCCCGATCTGGAGCCACCGCGCGGGCAAAACCTTGGTTTTCGGTATCATCGGCGTCATCTGACAAATGAACCCCGGATGCCGACTCGCGAACCAATTTCCCGCAATTGCAATTTGCAACAAATGTAGACAACGGCATGCAGACTTTTTCGATACATTGAATTCAGAGCATGTCCGTCATGCGACACGGTCAGATCGGCCGAGCCGCCAGGAGAAATACAAGTGAAGAAGATTGTTCCGTTTATCGCTGCTGCCGCACTCGGGGTTGGACTGACCACTGCAGCGCAGGCTCATGTGTCCGTTGGCATCGGCATCGGTGTCCCTGTTGCACCGGCTTATCCCGTGTACGCACCGCCGCCTCCTGTGTATTACGCACCCCCGCCCCCCGTGGTCTATGCGCCGCCGCCGCCCGTCGTGGTCGCGCCGCCTGTCGTCGTGGGCGGTGGATACTACGGTTACGGTTATCACCGTCCCTACTACCATCACGGC
This sequence comes from Paraburkholderia phymatum STM815, assembly GCF_000020045.1. Taxonomy (GTDB): domain Bacteria; phylum Pseudomonadota; class Gammaproteobacteria; order Burkholderiales; family Burkholderiaceae; genus Paraburkholderia; species Paraburkholderia phymatum. The sequence continues at coordinate 688,357 of NC_010622.1, forward strand.
TACTATGGCCGCCCGTATTACCGTTATTGATCTTCCGGCTGCGTAGCGCGTTGCGCTGCGCGAGCCGGACGAAAACGGCGCAATGTCGGCTCAATGCCGCATTGCGCCGTTTTCGTTTTGTCGACGCGAACGTGCTACCTCGTTGCTCAGCTAGTTGCCGCGTGCGCTGTAGGCACGATCAGATCGTGGTAGCCGTTGACGATCACGCTGTACGAGAAGTAAGCGAATAGCAGCGCCGACAGGACGTGACAGATCCGCAGCAGCCCCGTGCCCGCGCGCTTGCGCCCGTGGCTTGCCAGGCCGCAGATAAAGAGCGTCCAGCATAGTCCCCCGAGGAAGAAGCCGCCGAGAAACACGGGCGCCGTCGTCACAGACGTTGCGCCTGCCTTGGCGATCAGCGCGCCGCCGACGGCCGCGAACCACAGAATGGCGCTCGGCGAAGAGATCGCGAGCAGCACGCCGCGCAGGAAGCCGCGCTTCGGATCGAGACGCGGCGTCGTTGCGTCGGCTTCGCCTTCGACGGGCGGCGCCGATGCGGGAATCAGCGCCTCGCGCGCCATCTTCCACGTCAAACAGAGCAGAGTCGCCGCGCCGCCGATCCACACGACCCAGCGCACCGACTCGAACTGCAGCAGCGCGGCCATGCCCGCGAGGGCGAGCGCCGCATAGATCAGGTCGCCGAAACAGGAACCGAGACCTAGCCAGAAGCCCGGCCTGAAGCCGTGCGACAACGTCAGGGAAATGATCGCGACGTTGACGAGACCGATATCGAGGCACAACGACAGCGAGAGAAAAAAACCGTCCGACAACATCGACAAACTATGCATCCGTTCGACCGCTTTGATGACTGTTATGGTTGACGCGCCGGCCTTTGCGGGCGTCGCCTGCAAGCAGGCCTGAGCTTACAGGCCGAGTTCGTTCCACAGACCGTCGATGCGAGCTTTGACGGCATCGTCCATCACGATCGGTTGGCCCCATTCGCGGTCGGTTTCACCAGGCCATTTGTTGGTCGCATCGAGTCCCATCTTCGAGCCGAGTCCGGCAACGGGCGATGCGAAATCCAGGTAGTCGATCGGCGTGCGATCGACCAGTACGGTGTCGCGCGACGGGTCGATACGCGTCGTAATCGCCCAGATCACTTCCTTCCAGTCGCGGATGTTTACGTCTTCGTCGACCACGACGATGAACTTCGTGTACATGAACTGCCGCAGAAAGCTCCACACGCCGAACATCACACGCTTCGCGTGGCCCGGATAGCTCTTCTTCATTTGCACGATGGCCATCCGGTAACTGCAGCCTTCGGGCGGAAGATAGAAGTCGGTGATCTCCGTGAACTGCTTCTGCAGAAGCGGCACGAACACCTCGTTCAGCGCGACGCCCAGCACGGCCGGCTCGTCGGGCGGTTTGCCCGTGTAGGTGGAGTGATAGATCGCGTCGCGGCGCATCGTGATGCGCTCGATCGTGAAGACGGGAAACCACTCCTGCTCGTTGTAGTAGCCAGTGTGATCGCCGTACGGACCTTCGAGCGCATGCTCATACGCCGCGCTCGCGCCTTTCGACGGACGCGGCGGCGCACTTTCGGGCGCGGGTGCCGGCGTGCCCTGCTGCGGGTAGATGAAGCCTTCCAGCACGATCTCCGCGCGCGCGGGCACCTGCAGCGTGTCGACGCCCGGCGTGATGCACTTCGCGAGTTCCGTGCGTCCGCCGCGCAGCAGACCCGCGAACTGGTATTCCGACAGCGTATCGGGCACGGGCGTGACGGCGCCGAGGATCGTCGCGGGATCGGCGCCCAGAACGACCGCGACGGGATACGGCTTGCCGGGGTTCTTCAATGCGAACTCGCGGAAGTCGAGCGCGCCGCCGCGATGTGCAAGCCAGCGCATGATGACCTTGTTACGTCCGATCACCTGCTGCCGGTAGATGCCCAGGTTCTGCCGCGTCTTGTTCGGTCCGCGCGTGACCGTGAGGCCCCAGGTAATCAACGGGCCAGCGTCGCCCGGCCAACAGGTCTGGATGGGCAGCTTCGCGAGATCGACGTCATTGCCTTCCCAGACGATTTCCTGGCAGGGCGGGGCGCTCACCGTCTTCGGCGCCATGTCCCAGACCGCCTTCGCAAGCGACAGCATCTTGCCCGCGTCCTTGAGGCCCTTGGGCGGCTCAGGCTCCTTCAGCGCGGACAGCAGGCGTCCGACATCGCGCAGCGTCTCGAGCGCCGCCTGATCGCCGCCAGCGCCGCCCGGCGCGGACGCGTCGATGCCCATGCCGAGCGCGACACGCCGCGGCGTGCCGAACAGATTGCCGAGCACCGGGAACGCATGCGTCGCCTTCGACTCGAACAGCAGCGCGGGGCCGCCTGCGCGCAGCACGCGGTCGCAGAGTTCGGTCATTTCGAGGACAGGTGACACGGGTTGCGAGATGCGGCGCAACTCCCCGAGCGATTCGAGGCGGCTCGCGAAGTCACGCAGGTCTTTGTATTTCATCGTTCTATTTCATCGTTCTGTTTGGCAGCGATGCCGGGGCTGGGAATGCGGGCGGCGGAGTGGCGGACAGATGAAGAACGACCGCGCCGAGTGGATTGTCGATTTTACCTGCGTTGGGAATCGCGCGTTGATTTGGAAAATGCCAATCGGCTGGGAAGCCCCGTATGCAGGGCGCGGGACGCTTCTGAACAGTGTTCATTATTACAATTGGTTATAGTTTTGCGGCCTTATAGTGTTGACGATCTATAAAACCCTGATAAAATCCGGTCACATCGGTTGCAGGGAATTGATAGTTTTTACCACCGTCCTCCGGTCCTTCAGACGCAACGCGTCGCTCTTACCGCCCCTGCACGGTATTGACGGTCACATGTAGTCTTCGCCAGCGCACTTCGACGCTGGTTTTTCGCGTGGGAGCCACCGAATGCTTGCTTTTCAGCATGCAGGCGGCCCTTTTCGAGATTTTGGCTCCTCAACGGTACTTTTTGCCGTTTTCCCGACGTCGTTAGCGCCTTAACCAGAGCGCGCGGCGTCTTGGCTTTTGCGAACCGGCAGTCGAACCGGTCGTTTTTACGGTGTTCGCGCAGCCAGCAACATGGGAGATCTGAATGAACGCCTGGTTATCGTGGCGTCCCAACGAGCGGCTCGCGCAGGTCATGCGCGGCGCGCTGCGCCAAGGGACGCGTGTGAGTCATCATCTTTTCAGCGTGGTTGGTGGAGCTGCCGTCCTTTTCGCGCTCACGCTGTGGCTGATGCCGAGCTGGCGCCTGACGCTGGCAACGCGGCTGATGCCCTTCATTTCGGCCGCCGTGCAGGCAGGCCCCGCCCGTCTGCTGCAGGGCAATCCGCTGCCGTCGTTCGCGCCGCAGCAGCGCGGCAACACCGCGCCGCAGGACGACACGCTGTCGAGCGCGTCGGGCTCTTCCCGTTCGTCTGGCGCGGCCGACACGTCCAACGCTGCCGCGGCGGCCGCTGACGCCGGCTACAACGTCGCCACCGACAACAGCAGCTTCACGGCGCCGTCGGGCACGGGCATCAGCACGGGCCTTTCTTCGGCCGCCCTCAACGGCCTCGATCCTCGCACGCTGCCGAGCGTCGGCGCGATCGCGTCGATGATCCCGTCGCAGCGGGTATCGCCGGATGCCCGCGACGACCGTGTGCTGGTCTCGACGCGCGAGCAGAATCTCGTCGCCACCTTTATCGCGCGGCGCTACCGCGTGGCTCAAGAGCCCGTCAGCGAACTCGTGAAGGCCGCGTTCGATACCGGCCGCGAAGTCGGCCTCGATCCGCTGCTGCTGCTCGCCGTGATGGCGATCGAGTCGGGCTTCAACCCGTACGCGGAAAGCGGCGTCGGCGCGAAAGGCCTGATGCAGGTGATGTCGACGGTGCATTCGGACAAATTCCGCTATTTCGGCGGCCAGAGTGCGGCGCTCGAGCCACTCGCGAACATCAAGGTCGGCGCCATCGTGCTGAAGGATTGCATTGCGCGCGGCGGTTCGCTGCCGGGCGGCCTGCGTCTGTACGTCGGTTCGACGTCGCAGGACGACGGCGGCTACGGCGCAAAGGTGATGGCCGAGCGCACGCGTCTGCGCGACGTGGCGCGGGGCCGCAAAGTGCCGATCAATAGCCCGCAGGCGCCGGCGACGGTGCAGGCTTCGACGCCGACGTCGAATGCGGCGTCGAACAGCGCAAACAAGCGCGTCCAGGTGACGCTGGAAGGGCATCCGCTGACGGCGGCGTCGCCGGTGAAGGGTGCGGAGCAGGACGACGCGAGCGCGAACGCAGCGAAGCATCCGACGCAGCAGCCCGAATTGGGCGCCTGAACATAATCGGTTTTCCCTGCCTCGGCAAAAATGAAAGGGCACCTTACGGTGCCCTTTTTAATGGTCGGCGCGGTTTGCGCTTAGCCGCCAAACAGCGCGCGCAGACGTTCGACAGCCTCTTCCAGTTTCGAATAAGCCGTCGCATACGACAGACGAATGTACTCGCGCGGCTGATACGAGCCGAAATCCATGCCTGGCACCAGCACGACGCCCGCATCGTGCAGCATCGCCCGGGTCAGCGCGGCGCTGTCGCCGGCGGCGGGATGCGCGATGCTGCGGCAGTCCGCATAGACGTAGAACGCGCCGTCAGGCATGACAGGCACGGAGAAACCGAGCGACTCAAGCGCGGGTGCTATGAAATCGCGGCGGCGCTTGAATTCGAGCCGGCGAGCTTCGTAGATGGCGAGCGTGTCCGGCTCGAAGCAGGCGAGCGCCGCATGCTGTGCGAGCGCCGACGCGCAGATGAACAGGTTCTGTGCGAGCTTTTCGAACGCGCCAACGAGGGCGGGCGGCACCACGAGCCAGCCAAGGCGCCAGCCTGTCATGTTGAAGTACTTCGAGAAGCTGTTGACGGTGACCACGTCCTCGCCGAACGACAGCGCGGACACGGGCGGCGCGTCATAGCTCAGGCCCTGGTAGATTTCGTCGACGATCGTGAAACCGCCGCGGGCGCGGACCGCTTCGACGATGCGCCTGAGTTCGTCAGGCTCGATCGATGTGCCCGTGGGGTTCGACGGCGAAGCGAGCAGCACGCCGCGCGTGTTTGCGTTCCACAGACGTTCGACGTCGTTCGCCGTCAGCTGGAAGCGCTCGGCCGGACCGCTCGGTACTAGCACCGGCTTGCCTTCGGCGGCAGCGACGAAATGGCGGTTGCACGGATAGCTGGGGTCGGGCATCAGCACTTCGTCGTCGCGATCGACGAGCGCCGCGCAAGCCAGCAGCAGCGCGGCCGACGCACCCGCCGTCACCACGATGCGCGCCGGGTCGATTTCGAGGCCATAGGTGTGCTTGTAATGCCCCGCGATCGCCTCGCGCAACGGGTGAATGCCGAGCGCGCCCGTGTATTGCGTGGCGCCGCTGCGCAACGCTCGCGCGGCTGCCTCGATGACGGGTTCGGGCGCGGTGAAATCGGGCTCGCCGATTCCCATATGGATGATGTCGCGCCCCGCGCGCTCCAGCAGCGCCGCTTCTTTCGCCAGTTCCATCACATAGAACGGCTGGATGGCGTCGACGCGGGCGGCCATTTTCACAAGGGGTTCCGTCACGCTGTTCATTCGGTCAATCCAGTTCAGTGCAAACGCGCGGGTGTCACCGCGCAAACAACAAACGCGGGCCCGGCAACGCGGGACCCGCCTGCATCGCCAGCAGCTTGAGGCGTCTACGCTCGTCGAGAACGCTTACTGCTTGCGGGCAGCGGCCTGCGTTTCGTCGACGCGCAACTTCGCCGACAGCTTGTCCAGCACGCCATTGACGTACTTGTAGCCGTCCGCGCCGCCGAAGGTCTTCGCCAGCTCGACAGCCTCGTTGATGACGACGCGGTACGGGATGTCGATGTGATTCTTCAGTTCGTATGCAGCCACCAGCAGCACCGCGCGTTCGACGGGCGACAGCTGGTCGATGGGGCGGTCGAGGCAAGGCGCCAGATCGGCCGACAGCGCCTCCGAATCGCGGATCACGCCGTGCAGGATGGCGTCGAGATGTTCGTGGTCGGCCTTGTCGTAACCTTGGGCGCCACGCAGCTGCGCGTCGATCTCACCTGCCGGCGAACCCGACAGCAGCCACTGATAGAGCCCCTGCGTGGCCAGTTCGCGGGAGCGTCGGCGTGCGCTCTTCATGCCCGTTCCTCTTCATCGTCCTCGCCTTCGCCTTCGTCGTCCTCGTCGCCGTCCAGTTGCTCGAGCGCGACCGCGAGGTTGGCCATTTCGACGGCAGTGCGGGCCGCGTCACGGCCCTTTTCGGTCATGCGGGCGACGGCCTGCTCGTCGTTTTCCGTGGTCAGCACGGCGTTCGCGACGGGGATGCCGAAGTCGAGCGCGATGCGCGAGATGCCCGAGCCGCTTTCGTTCGACACGAGTTCGAAGTGATACGTCTCGCCGCGAATGACCGCGCCGAGCGCGATCAGCGCGTCGAACTGGCCGCTTTCGGCGAGTTTTTGCAGCGCGAGCGGGATTTCCAGCGCGCCCGGCACGGTGACGAGCAGCACGTCTTCGCCCGTCACGCCGAGGCGTTCGAGCTCTTCGATGCAGGCGTCAGCGAGGCCGTTGCAAACGGGTTCGTTAAAGCGCGATTGGACGATGCCGATGCGCAGGCCGTCGCCGTCGAGATTCGGTTGGTATTGTCCGATTTCCATATGAAGTCCGTAGAGTGTTGGTTGAGCGCAGATGAGCAGGAACTTAGCGACAACTGAGCGAAAACTGGTCGTGAAAGCAGTTGATGCGTTCAGCAGTTCTGCGGCTTCTCGGCCGCGCTGCCTGGCATCGGCACGAAACCGGTCACTTCGAGCCCATAGCCGGACATGCTGCCCAGCTTGCGCGGGTTCGACAGCACCTGCATCTTGCCGACACCGAGTTCGCGCAGAATCTGCGCGCCGATGCCATACGTCTTGAAGTCCACCGGGCGGCGCTTGAGCACCTCGGCCCGGCTCTTTTCGTCGAATGCCTTGAACACGTCGATCATGTGTTCTTTCGAGTCGCCGCAGTTCAGCAGCACGATCACGCCGTGATCGCGCGCGGCAATTTCCTTCATTGCGGCGTCAAGCGTCCACGAGTGCGTGGACGTGCCAACTTCCAGCAGATCCAGCACCGACAGCGGCTCGTGCACGCGCACCATGGTTTCGCGTTCCGGCGTGGGCGTGCCGCGCACCAGCGCCATGTGCGGCTGGCCGCTCGGCTGGTCGAGATACATGACCGCGCGGAACGGGCCGTGCACGGTCTGCATCGTGCGTTCGCACACGCGCTCGACGATCGATTCGGTCCGGCTGCGGTAGTGGATCAGGTCGGCGATCGTGCCGATCTTCAGGCCGTGTTCCTCGGCGAATGTCAGCAGGTCGGGCAAACGCGCCATCGTGCCGTCGTCCTTGATGATTTCACAGATCACGGCAGCGGGCGTCAGCCCCGAGAGCGCCGTGAAATCGCAACCGGCTTCCGTGTGGCCCGCGCGCACCAGTACGCCGCCCGGCTGG